>CAIVZM010000021.1 GCA_903910385.1 uncultured Armatimonadota bacterium | reverse complement strand
GGTTCCGGCGCTGATCTACTGCCCAAGGCTACTGCCAATGCTATGACTCCTACCCTGAACCTGGCGTCTTTTGACTTCACGGGTTTTGCGGATGGCGTTTACTCCGCTACGATTGGTTACTTTGATAACCTGCACTCGATTGCCAGTGGGCAGTCGGCGGCTTCCGTATCGATCACCGTCACCATCGTTCCGGAACCGGGCGTGGTCGCCTTCGGCGTTCTCGCGGCGGGTTCCGTTCTTGGCCTGATCGCCCGCAAGCGCAAAGCGTAAGCGGTCGTCTTTCGACTACTAGTAGAATTTAACTTTTAGCGTAAGCAAAAAGGGAAAACAGTGCATTGGTCTACGCCTCTGATCAACGCACTGAATTCCCATCCACACCTTCAAACCCTCGCCCCAATCCAGAAGCGTCGCTGGAATGGGATTTCGAGGGTTTTTGTTTTTTATGCCCGGTTTATCCTCCCCAGAAGGAATACGGTCGCGTATCCAGCAGAAGTCCGATCAGATGCCAGAACGGGCCGACCAGAAATTGCCCCAGAATCAGACCCAGGAAGAAAGGTAATGCCTGTCGGTAAAGTCTAACCCCGCCATAACGTAGTAAAAGCCCCTTGATCACCCAGGCGAAAAAGAGCGGCATCCAGACCAGATTCATGCTCCATGAACCGGAAATCGCATAACCGATTGGGTGGAAGGGAAAGCCTGCAAAACGAATCCGGGCGATCATCAGGAGAGAGCAGAATACGAAACCTCCCAGAGCGGCGATATTGGCTTGAAGGTTGGGTGGTTGGGGTGTCTGTAGCCAACCGTTAAGGCGGTTATAGGTTTCGTCCCCAAATCCGCGTCCCCACTGCATCTGGGAAGCCGCGCCCAGAATATACGCCTGATGCAAATATGCCCAGAAGACTGCAATACCGCTGAAGACTCCCGCCAGAATCAGCGCCCAGAACATCCCTTTTTGTGTAACATCTGTATCTGATGCCGCCTTGAGTCCTTCGACGCCATGTGGCATGGGGTGCGCACGGTACGCGCGGTTGAACCAGTAGAAAAAGGATAACAGGGTAAGGTCTTGCGCTCCGAGTGCAGTCGTCCCGAACATGCGGGGTAACATATGGTCTGGTCCGGAAAAGTGCAGGTCATGAACAGGCGGGCCGAGTTCCGCACGCAATCGCGCGACCGCTAACGCCAGAGCGAAGTAAATCAGGAACGCCAGCGCCGCAGTCGAGGGGCGCATTCCCGCCCAGACGAAGAAGACGGCAAGAATCGTAAAGCCTACCAACGCCCCGCCCATCGCCTGCCGGTAGGTCAATCCCTCGTTTGTATCGTCCAATTCGGACGGTTCGCCGAAAATCCGCTTGAACATCTCCTGGAAATATTGTCTTCCATTCCAGAACATGAACACCAGAATCGCCAGGTAGCCGCCGAACGCTTGCTCCCGCACAAAGGGGAAGTCCGGGGTGGTATCCCAGGAAGCGGCGCGTGAGATGATCAATTGCGCTTTCCAGAAAAGGTAGAAGAACCAGCAGGAGAAGATCAAATCCAGTGGCAACAGATATCCCAGACCGATGGCGAAGGGATAGAAAGAGTAGCAGGTAAATCCGACAGCGTTATAAGGCCACTGGGTGAAAATGCCCTGATTCTGGATTTCATAGTGCTGAAGGTTGATCTCCGGTAGCGCCGGGTAGAGGGAATGTAATCCGTTCAGGACTTCGATAGCGGCGACAAGGCAGAAACCGACCCAGAACAGGGGCTTTTTCCAGAGCGCGCCGCTGTCCTCCGTCATTTGAATCGGGAGTTCGACGACCGGGAAGGGTAAACGCTCACGCTCCTGCCATCCACGCCGAACCAGAACGTTCAGGCACATCATCGTCCAGAAAAGGATAGCGATGAAAAAGCACCATGCTATAGCGGGCGTCGCCCAGAGCGCCAGATGTTCCGGCGTATACAGCGTGGAATGCCCATCGTAGAAGGACTTGAGAGCCTTTTTGTCGCTGATAGTCCAGAGTTTAGGCAAGTACTGCCCGAAGCGATCCGCCCATCCATTTTCCGGGCCGCTATAGGTGGCGGCATGAGAAATAAGAGGAACCAGAGCCGAACCCATATCCTGTCCGGCGAACGCGCCGCCGACCGCCAGCATCGCGTAGATCAGCATCAGTTCACCCTGTGACAGAGCGGTACGCGGTGCGACCTTGCGCACAAGCGCATTCAGGATGGTGACGCCGGTCAGAATGAACAGGACATTGGCGAAAAGGGAAATGGTGGAGAAGTACGGTCCTCCGGTAATGCGTTCCGCCCGGATAACCCAGAAAGCGTCCAGCAGGATCAATAGACAGGCAAGAAACAGAATAACGAGCCGGCGCAGAAAACCACCGGAACGAGGAACCGTTTGCCCGGTATCGTTGTGCGCCAGAGCGCCGGTTGAAGTTTGTTGCGCGCCAGAAATCATAAGGTCACGGGTTGTCCTGTCTCGGCGGCGCGATAAGCGGCGAGAGCGACTCTTGCCGCCGCTCGTCCATCTTCCCCGGTCGCCAGCGAAACGGGGGCATTCAGGTCCTGCGTCCCGGCGACCGCATCGACGAATGCCTGAATCATTTCCAGATCCATATTGTCGCCCCAGTTATGAAGGGAGGGGCGTTCGGCGACATCGGAAAACACGACATGATTTTGTGCGAACATATCCATAGAGGCGACGCCTTCCGTACCGGTCAGGGCAATTTTGACATTACCCCACGTCCAGAACGATTTTGGGCGCGACCAGGAAGCATCCAGCGTTGCGAATACCCCGTTGTCGAAAGTGATTGTAATCAAAGCGCAGTCGTCGTAGTCGCTATGCGCCATACCGTTCGTGAGTTCCGCATAGACTTCGACCGGTTCCGCGCCCATCATATCGCGTAGTAAATCGGTGACATGGACGGTGTGGTCGATCGCTGCGCCACCGCCGCTCATTTTTTTATCGATGAACCATCCGCCGGGACACTGTCCCTGATTGGTCGTGTTCGCGCCGATAATCTGACCGATAGCGCCTTCCTGCGTCGCCGCTTTCAAGCGCTTATACGCGGGATGGAATCGGCAGGGGAACGCCGTGAATAATTTGACGCCGTTTTCGGCGCAAATGGCGATCATAGCATCCGCATCTTCCAGAGTGGTCGCCAGCGGTTTTTCGCAAAGAACATGCTTCTGCGCCTTCGCCGCAAGTTCGGTCAACCGGCGGTGGTGGACGTTCTCGCTACAGATGACGACCGCATCCACATCCGCCAGCAGGGCTTCGTAAGAAGGGTATGCCGTCGTCCCGAACTGCGTCGCCATGCGGGTCGCCCGGTCGCGGTCTTCATCGGCTATCCCGACCAGCGTTGCGCCGGGAATATGAGGTAGCGACCCGGCATACGACGCCGCGTGCATATGTGCGAAACTGAGAATGCCAATTCGAACTGACAATGTCTTATCTTTCTCATTTTTGCGGGACAAAACGGGTTTGTCCTGCGACCATTTCTCGTTGCGATTATCAAAGAGACTATAACACAGTTATAAAGAGACGCTTTTTCCGATTCGGGAAGATTCCAGCGCCGCTAACCCGATGGCTACCGCCGCTCTGCCATCTTCTGGAGTAATCATGGGAGCGACGCCCGCCGTCAGGCAATCGACAAAATGACGTAATTCCAGATAGTACGGATCCGCCGAGACCGGGCTTTCCGAATGGATGCCTGCTCCGCTCGAAGAATCGTGGCGCCGACGAGCGACTCTGAGCGGAGCGGTCTCACGGCTATCGTAATGGATCAATCCATTGTCGCCCGCCGCCTCGATACTGGTGTAGTATCCCGCTGCGTCCATCCACGTTCCTTCGACATGAGCGATAGCGCCGCTTTTGAAGCGTAAGGTCGCCAGTACATAATCGTCTTCGTGGATGCCGTCCGTATGCCGGGTCTTCGCGTAGACGCGTTCGACATCGCCCAGAGTCCAGCGTAGCCAGTCGAAATCGTGAATCAGAATGTCCAGAGAGACTCCGCCGCTCTGCGCAAAGTCCGCGAACCAGTTATTGACGCCCCGGGGGAACCCGCCGCCGCGATGCGTCCGAACCACCGCAGGAGCGCCGATAGCGCCCTTACGGATCAGGTCATGCGTCGATTGAAATTCCGGAAAGAAGCGCAAGACCTGCGCTGGCATCAGGGTCTTGCCGCTTGCCTCAGCCGCCGCAATCATCCGGTCACACTCTTCAAGAGTGCGTCCCATTGGCTTTTCGCAGACGACGTCTTTATCCGCCTCCAATGCGAAGATTGCGTATTCTGCATGGAATGGCGTCGGGACGCACACATCGACGATATCGACGGTGTTTACCAGTTCCTCAAACGAAGAGAAAGCTGTGACGCCAGAATCGGCGGCGATCCTGGATGCCCGCGTCGCATCGATATCATAGACGCCGATCAGTTCGATATCTGGCATACGACGCCATGCGCGGCTATGCACCTGGCCCATCGTTCCCGCGCCGATAATTCCTACACGAAAACCCAAAGCGAAAATACCTCTTGAGCGTAGAAATTCGGCTTCGGAGCGGATATTTCCTGCCCTGCCCCAGACTCTTTCCGGTATAGTAAATTATGAACCCTATTATTTCCGGTGAGACGCCCGGTTACCAGTGTCCGTTTTGCGGAATGGACTGCTCGCCGATTGCCGGAACTCCGTGCGCCCATTTTTTCCTGACCGATGGCGAAAACGGATGGCGGTTCACCGCATCCGCTCTCGCTTTGTTCGATACCGCGACGGCAAAAGACCCCACGCTATTCCGGGAGCTTCTCTACCACGACGAATCCTGTCGAGAGTATTTGCGCCTGCGACGCTCCCTTTACGAAGACGCGATTGAACTCTATGTCTTCTCCAGCGATCCGTCCGCCACAATCGCCGCCTTCGAGAAAGCCATCGCCTCGTAAAATACCTAGAGGCCTCGATTCCCTTCGGCTCTATAATACGTTACGGAGATAACATCCAGTATAGAAGACATAGCAGGGCAAGTCTTATCGCCAGAGATGTCGAAGACACCGTGTATCCTAATATTTGTTCAGAGCGACGGAGTCCTGGGAGCGGTTTGCGGCATCGCCGCAAGGTCTTTGCATTGCCAAATAGGCACATAAAATCACAAAATTGGCGGGTAGACTCGCATCATTCAGTGGACGATTGTCCCAACTGCCCGACGGCAGTGTGAATTTGAAAGCCATTAGACCAATTTCCTAAGTCGTTCTGCTACCGTGTATCCGCCCCCTACCCCCATTAATCGGGGCGCTAACGCGCTGGCGCGTCTCGCAAAAAAAGGGTTTTGCAATGGGGGGCAGATACGGACTTATGAAGGAAGACTATTACTTCGCCTAAATACAGTTCTTTTCTTCTATTTCTGGTATAATTAGCTTGAAGTAGGCTGTCATCAACCGCATCGGGCGTAGGGTTCGACGGACGGTGGATTATGCTGGATCCCTTTCATAGGCACCCCAAATATAGCTAAATCAACCAAATGGCGGCTCTCGTCGGGTTGCCAACATTCGACCGATGATAAGTAAGCAAGTATCCGAGGAGACCAAAGAATAAAATATGCAACCAGAAAATATGCCTCTGAACGATTCAACAAAAGCAAACGGGTTGAAAGACCAGATTAAGTGGAGGTGGTGGGCTGTATTCTGGATGGGAATCCTTCAATGGGTGATAGCGCAGGCCGGCGGCTTAAACGATCCACCGACACAGGGTATCGTATCGCTCGAATTATCCCGTTCCCGAACGGCGTCGGACTTCATTTTACAGGTTTGGAATACCCCAGCGCTGTTTGGCTGGACGGGAACCGTATGGGCAATCCTTTGTGTTATCCCCTTCGATTTTCTTTTTATCGCTGCTTACGTAGGCTTTTTCTATGCCATTTCGGAGTGGTTGATTAGTGAATCTCAGGAGAGTCAGGCCCCACCGTCCATAGTGCTAATAGGCAAAATCGCGGCAGGTCTGGCTTTTGTCGCAGGCATAGTCGATGGCGTGGAGAATATCGGGTTACTGGTTCAATTGGCAGGACGGACGGACGTAGCATTCTGTACTTTCGTCGTGGCGACGGCCAAATTTATTGCCATCGGAGCAATGATCTTGGCATGGGCTGTTCAGTCCCGATTCAGCGATGATATAAAGGGCTTCCTTCGCATTGTCCGGCTTCTCGGTGCGCACATGGCCATCGCCGGACTGTTATTCGCCTTGCTGTTTTTCTCACAGGGCGTTGAAATCATTCGCACACTGGCTGAGGATATCCAATCGAAGGACGGCGAAATCTTGCATGTGGCAGCCTTCCTTATCGCAACAAACTTCTTCATGCTCACATTCTACGTCTGTGCGGAGTTACTAATTCATGAAGTGGAAAACAAGAACAATAATGGAGAGCAATGGGCTAAGGAGAACTTGCCCCGCTATTTATTGGCGGGAGTCGATATCCTGTTTACCATCCTCGTTATCAAGTCCGCCCTGCCAATTTTAGCGTCACCTCCTGCCAGTGTCGCACACGATACAACGCTATCCTCCCTATTCTTAGGAATTGGTGCACTATTCAGCGTCATTTGGCCGTTGTGGTCATTCATTCCCCCAACAGCACAAGGTCTTTTACTCGTTCCATTAAAACCCGTTTTGGGGCTGTTTCATCGGCTATGGCCCCAAACGGCGAATACTTCGGAGCAGAAGTGGTTCGATACGAGACTATTCCAGACCCTATCGCGAGTTCTCCTTACAGCCATGGTGGTTGTCGTCGGGCTTTGTACCTTAGCAGGCTATAGGGCAACCCCAGGCTTTGTCAATGGCGGTTCAGCGCTAATTGTTATATTGTCCTTTGCTGCGATTCTTGCCTTGATTAGTTTTCTTGCGGATCTGTCCAACAAGACGGGATATCCCCTGGTGACGGGGTTATTTGTGCTGGGTTTTGTCTGGAGTGCGCTCGATCTGGACGATAACCACCAGGTCCGCAGTGTCGATAATCCCAGATCTGCTGATGTGTTCACTCTCCCGATGGCTCCGAACTCCCAGAATTTAGATGCGGGCGATCGGGGCAAAAAGAATAATTCCGAGTCAACAAAGAAGCCATTATCACCGGAAAAAGAACGCGAACTCTACATTGCCTTCAAGGAATGGCTCGGATCCCGTCCAGATCGGGACCCCAAACAACCTTACCCTGTGGTGTTCGTGGCGGCAGAGGGCGGGGGAATTCGAGCAGCGTATCAGACCGCAACGGCTCTTGCCGCCCTTCAACAAACCGGATTGGATTCCCCTCATCCCGTCAACTTCTCACGCCATGTTTTTGCCATTAGCAGCGTATCGGGAGGAAGCCTTGGCGCAGCGGTTTTTGCGGCGCTAACGAACCATGCCACCGCCGACGGGCGTCTACGCCAGACCGATGGTGAAGCAGCGAACTGGCTGAACGTAACTAATGACATCCTCAAGCATGATCTCCTCTCGTACCCATTTGCCATGACGCTTGGGCCGGACCTGATCCAGCGTTTCGTCCCCGTAATTGGCTCCTATGCAGACCGCTCGCGGGGGTTGGAGTACAGTCTCGAATGGGCATTTCAGGAGGGGACGATAAAGAGCAGGTTGTTCCGCAACGCAACGGAAGCAGACAAGGCGAACGACTTCAAGCACAGTTTCTATCAGTTCCGAAAACGACCCTTCTCGGATCCCGACAGCAACACGCCCGCACTATTCTTCAATTCCACTTGCGTTGAAACCGGCGAAAGAATGGTCGTCGCGGATCTCTGGCCAAAACCGGCAACCAGAAAACAAATAGATTATTACGATAAGGATGGTGCAGTAAACTTCCGCCCATCAGTACCAGGGATACATATTTTGGCCGGAATCGCTCCAACCCTAAATCCACCGTTCAGTACAGCAGCCTGTCTCAGCGCCCGCTTCCCATTGATTCAGTCGGTGGCAACCGTACATCAACAGCGGTATCCATTTACTGTTGGACGTGATGCGAACGTTCAGTCAACAAAGCCCGTTTTGATAAAACGGCGATACATCGACGGAGGTGCCGTTGACAACTCAGGAATAACCACATTGCGAGATGTCATTGCCCTGCTTCGGAGAGAAAATGACCGGGATGTAGAGAATGGAGACGAGAACAGCAACTGGTACCCCATTGTGGTGACAATCCGTTATGCTGGCTTCAGCAAAGACATCACCAGGCCCGTTGCGCCGACAGTGGAAGCCAATGTATTGAATGAGACGCCGGAGAAAGCTCCATTTAGTGAGGCGGGCTTTATTCAGGCGGGACTGGACGCTTACGTTTCCCTGAATGGAAGCTCGTTCCAGCGATTAAAGGACGACATCGAAACCTATGACTATCAAGATAAACGTCGTCCATTTCTCTTCGACATCAAGTTTGCAGCCCAAAACAAAATCGATGTACCACTCGGCTGGTTCCTGGCTAAATCTTCTCGTAAACTTCTGCAAAATCAAAGCGGCTACAAAGGTATATTCGATCTGCAATCTGCTGATTACCAGACGGAAGATCCAAAGAGTGCAAGGACAGCCAACAAACAAAACCTTGACCGCATTATTCGAAAGTTGATTGTGAATAGTCGGCTCACTTCCCATGCCGCCACGCCAGCAACGCCATCGAACGCTGCTTCAGGAAAGACGGGTACAGCCATCGAAGTTGGTAATAGTGTGCCGGGTTCCAATACTCAATCACTTCTGAGTCCAGTGCCAATCGCCCAGCCAACGGTAACTAAAGAGCAAAGGACGAAATCTAAAAAGAATTCTGCTCCTCCGACGATTAAAGCTCAACCGAAAACGAAGTCATCACCAGGTATTTCGAGATCATCTGCAACTGATCCACTCGGGCATCTGGAATAATTTAAACACCTTGTCAAATCCTTCCCTACGACGAAGTGGTGAACGCAAAAGACTGCAAAAGTGCGGCTACCGCTTTACGGCATGTGTATATTGTCGTCACCCGGAACGCTAACACTTTTCGGCGACAGGCGTTCGTCATGAGGATTGGACTTTAGACGGTGTTATGAACTGAATTGTGGCGTTTCGGGTAATAAATGGCGTGGAAAAGACGCCGAAACTCAAAAAACGCTACCCCTCTGACGTCGAAGACGCCGAATGGGAGTTCATTGCACCGTATCTTGCCCTGATTTCGCCCGATTCGCCCCAGAGAAAGCACGATTTGCGCGAAGTCCTCAACGCCTTGCGATACGTCGTCAGGACCGGAATTCCCTGGAGATTTCTCCCGGATAGCTTCCCTCCTTGGGAGGCGGTCTACCAACAGACGCTTCGATGGATCGATGCCCGAGTTTTCGAGGACCTTGTCGACGACCTGAGGGAACTTTTGCGGGTCGCAGCCAATCGGGGAAAACAGCCGACGGCGGTGATTTACGACGCTCAAACGCTGCAAGGTACTATCGAAAGTGGGAATCGTGCCGGGTATGACGGGCATAAAAAGAAGAAGGGATCCAAGGTTCATATCGCCGTGGACACTTTGGGCCACCTTTTGGCTCTCGTGGTGACGCCTGCGAACGAACAGGAGCGAGATCAAGTGGCGGAATTATCGCGTCAAGTGCAGGAAATCACGGGAAAGAATGTTCAATTGGCGTGGGTGGACCAAGGTTATACTGGTATTGGCGTGGGTGGACCAAGGTTATACTGGTGAAGATGCCAAAGATGACGCACAAGCGCACGGTATTGCATTGGAAGTGGTGAAACTGTCGACGTTCAAGAAGGGATTTGTGCTGTTGCCTCGTCGTTGGGTAGTAGAGCGTTCTTTTGGGTGGAAGAGTCGCTTTCGTCGTTTGGTGCGGGACTATGAGCGTTTGCCAGAGGTCTTGGCAGGGTTACACTTCGCAGGGTTACACTTCGTTGTGTTCGCCTGCCTGATGTTGACAAGGTACCTCGGTTCACCCCAATGGCGTTCATAACACCGTCTTAGAGAACCTCCCTTAGACAGTGCCCGGTGTGGGAAATCGGGTTTTCCGCTACCTGTTCCGGGGTTCCGGTCGCGATGATCAGCCCGCCATTGCGACCGCCCTCCGGACCGAGATCGATCAGGTAGTCGGCGGTCTTGATAACATCCAGGTGGTGTTCAATGACAAGAACCGTGTTTCCTGCGTCGACGAGTCGTTGCAGGGCGTCCAGCAGTTTCCTGATATCAGAAAGGTGAAGGCCGGTGGTCGGTTCATCCAGTATGTAGAATTTCTTGCCGCCGCGCTTGACCTTGCTCAGTTCAAAGCCCAGTTTGACCCGTTGCGCCTCGCCGCCGCTGAGGGTGGTGCAGGACTGCCCGAGTTGAATATAGCCGAGACCCAGTTGACAGAGGGTGTCCAGTTTGTGCGCGATAAGAGCGTGCTTCTCAAAGAAATCGGCGGCTTCCTCAATCGGCATGGCGAGGATATCGGCGATGCTATGGTCCCGATACAGGATTTCCATCGTCTCCTCGTTGTAGCGACTGCCTTTACACGAAGGGCAAGGCGCTTCGACATCGGGCATAAAGTGGAGCGAGGTGACGACGATACCCTCGCCGGCGCACTCCTCACAACGTCCGCCGCGCACATTGAAACTGAACCGACCCGGTGTGTAGCCACGTTCGACCGATTCTGGCAGAGCGGAAAAGAGATGTCGAATTTCATCGTAGACCCCGATATAGGTGGCAGGGTTGGAACGGGGCGAACGTCCTAACGGCGTCTGATCAATCGCGATCACGTCCGTGATATGTTCCAGTCCGGCGATGCCATCATGATTACCGGAACGGGTTCTGCTGTCATAGAAATGGGCGTAGAGACGCTTGTAGAGAATATCGTTGACCAGTGTGGACTTGCCGGAACCGGAAACCCCGGTCACTGCGGTCAGGACACCCAGAGGGAAGGAAGCATCGACCCCACGCAGGTTGTTCTGTCGTGCGCCCCGTACCATGATCATCTTTTCCGGGTTGATAGGACGCCGTCGCTCCGGAACTTCGATTTTCAGCTCTCCGCTCAGGTATTTTCCGGTAAGAGAAAGGGGCGATGCCGCTAAATCTTCCGCTGTACCGAACGCCACCACTTCGCCGCCATGAACGCCTGGTCCCGGTCCCATTTCAATCAGGTAGTCCGCCGCCCGCATCATCGCCTCATCATGTTCGACGACGATAACGGTGTTGCCTAAATTACGCAGACGTTTGAGAGTGTTGATCAACCGGTCGTTATCACGGGGATGCAGACCGATACTCGGCTCGTCCAGCACATAAAGCATTCCCATCAGTCCGGAAGAAATCTGCGTTGACAACCGGGTGCGTTGCGATTCGCCGCCGGAGAGTGTCGCCGCCTTACGTCCCAGACTCAGATAGCCCAACCCGATCGCCTGCAAAAGTTCTACCCGTTTCCGCACCTCGCTCAGGACATGCTTTCCCGCTTTGCTCTGTCTTGCATTGGTCGGGATATCCTTCAGGTATTCCGTCAAATCTTCCAGCGGCATTTCACAGAGTTTAAAGATATCGATACCCTTGAGCGTCACTTTCAGGCGCGACGCTTTCAGGCGCGTCCCCTGACATTCGGGACATTCCTGATCTACCATGACACGCTTGAGATAATCTTCCATCCAGGAGTTCGACGCTTTTTCTTTGCGGTACCGTCGGTAGCGACGCTCGATATCGTTAACGATGCCATCCCAACGGAACAGCTTCCCTATATACTGTTCGCCAATTTTTGCGCCGGGCGGCAGGATAACGGGGAACCGTTCACCTTTTGATCCATGCAGGAGGATGTCCAGCGCCTCGGTCGGGAGTTCCTGATACGGAATGTCGAGATCAATGCCAAAATGCTGAGCGCAGGAGTACATCAGACGCGCTCCCCAACTGTCGCGCTCCCATTTAAACGCTTCTGGAATGAACGCTCCCTGTTTGATACTTCGCGATTTATCGGGCGTCAGAAAGTCCGGTTCGACCACTCGGTACACGCCCAGACCGGCGCAGGTCAGGCAGGCGCTTTCCGGTTCGTTGAACGAAAAGAAATAGGGGAGCAGTTCGCCTATCACCAGCCCATGTTCCGGGCAGGCGAAGTCCTTATCGAAGGCTGCCTGTTCGGCTTCCGTCGCGTTGACCAGATGGAAACGGACAAACCCCTCCCCGATTTTCAGCGCCGCCTGAATCGATTGCTGAATTTGTCGTTCCAGCGTCCGCATGTCCCGCTTGACAGCGACTTTGTCTACAATGGCTTCGATGCGGTAGTCATGGTCTTCGTCCAGTTCGATATTTTCGCTCAGGTCAAGAAGCTCATTATCGATACGGATACGCCGACAACCCTTCGCACGGATTTCGCCCAGCAGATAGGGGTAGTCCTCGCCATATATTCTGGTCACCGGGGCGATGATTTCTACGGAGGTTCCTTCAGGAAGGCTGAGCAGGCGCTCCAGCATCTGTATCGGAGACTTGATCGGAATCTCACGGTCGCAGAAGGCGCAATGCCCGACGCCGATGGTCGCGTAAAGCAGGCGAAGATAATCGTAAATGTCGGTCATGGTTCCCAGTGTCGAGCGTGGGTTCTTATTGACAGTCTTTTGCTCGATGGAAATCACTGGCGATAACCCGTAGACCATATCGACATCTGGCTTTTTTAACTGCGAAGCGAATCGCTTGGTATAGGCGTCCAGCGACTCCAGAAAGCGGCGTTGTCCCTCGGCAAAGAGGGTGTCGAAGGCAAGAGAGGATTTGCCAGAACCGGAAACGCCGGTAAAAACGACCAACTTCTCTCGTGGAATCTCGACATTAACATTCTTCAGGTTATGTTCTTTAGCTCCTCGAATGACGATTTGCGTCTGTCGGGTTTCTTCAAGCATCGGAGCTTCTGAGGGTGGCGCCGCCATAGGGGTTACTTTTTACCTTTCGCTTTCAGGACAGCGGCGGCGCCGACCGGATCATAACAGTAGGCTGCCTCATCCACTGCTGCTATCGAACTTTTGTCGGTCAGACGAACCGGGCAGGGAATCTTGTGCAGTATGCCCCGGTCAGCGAGGTACTCATAGGTGAAAGACAAATCGCTCTGCTGGGATTGTCGTTTGAAATAGTCGTTGAGTTCGGTCGTCGTACGGACGCTGTCGGCTTCCTGAAGATACTCGATCACCGGCCCATAAAAAGCCATCAGGCGTTCTTCGATGTAGCCGTTCACACGGTCGATGGCTATCTGCATCGTTTCCGGAGTCTTCTGTCCGTGGATGAAATCGATATAAGCGGGTCGGAAGAAGGAAGGATTGAGTTGTAGCGCCTGCTGAATCACTTCGCGTCCGGGGATGCAGTTTTGCAAGAGAGTTTCCGCTCTGGCAAGGTGTTCGACAGCATACAGCAACCAGTGGAAGGTATACTCCAGGTCTTTCTTGACATAATGCCATTTTTCAATTTTTGCCATGAGATATTGCAGGTTGTTACCCTGACTCAACAATTGCATATCCCGGTCGTGCGCTCCCAGCTTATCCAGATTGTCGTAGTATTCGCGGATAGTCTCATCGGTGGTATAGAGCAGGGTGGAGCGGGAAAAGGCGGAGTTCATGAAGCCGCCGCGTAGAGAACCATCCAGCGCCGCCTTGAACTGGTTACGTGGATAAAGTCCGGCATGGATATTGACGCCATTCTCCACCAGACAGAAGGCGCGTCCTCGCTCCTTGTCGGTCTTCGCAATAAGCATGATGTCAATATCGGAACGTTTCCACACTCTGTCATAGGAGAGACTGCCCATCAGCATCACCGCGATGACATTGCGGTCTTGCTTAACTTTCGCCAGAAACGATTCCAGAGCCGTTTGAAAAAGCGCGACGGTCGCCCCGAAGTCTTCCGTGTTGGAGGGGCGATGCTCCTGTAGAGTGTCGCTGATCGCATCCATTCCGTTCATAAGTCTGTCCTTGAGCCGCTGTCTTGCAGAGTAAAGCCGTTTCTTCACTGCGCCCGCTGTCCGAAGAAGTTGTGTCAGATTTTTTGTCCCGTCTCTAATGGGATATGCATACCCCCTCAAAAGTAAAGAGTCACGGACTTACTCGAAGGATACCAGAGAAGCAGGAATACAGGCGGAATGTTTTTTCTATCGGTAATTTTCGTCATAACGTCCCCAATATTTTTTTCTGTTGGGAAGGCATTTCCATGACGATACGGGAAAATAACGCCGATTCTCCTGTTCGTTCTCGTCTGATGATAGGGCGATGAAAAAGATAGAGCCAGGAAAAAGGAGCGACTCTGATGTTGTCCGAAGAGCAAATTGAACATTATTATCGTGAAGGGTATGTGATAGCGCGTCAGCTTGTCCCGCAGGAATCGGTGGATGCCGTTCTTGCGGCGGCGCTTGCCTCCGGCGGGAACGTCAGCGGGGATAACTGGCAGGCGCGAATTTTCGACCACCAGAACCCGGAACGGGACGCCGATATCCACCTTCTTCTCACAGAGCCAAACATGATTGAAGCGGCGCACAATTTGCTCGGAACGGAGCCGCGCATTTATTACGGGATGCTTGCTATCGTCCCCGCTAACGGTGGAAATGGTCTGCCCTGGCATCAGGACAATCAGTACACCCAGATTCTGGGCGGAGCGCTGAACGTCTTTATCGCCCTCTCGGAAATCACGCCGGAAAAAGCGAATCTGTGGGTCGCGCCGCAATCCCATCGCCTCGGGACGCAACCCTCGAAAGAAAACACAACCACCGCGAAGGGGCATCGGGAAGCGCTGACGGAACCCGAAAACGCGTTGCCGTTACCGACCCTGTATCCCGGCGATGTTTGCATCTTCGACAGAAACACCCTGCATCGCTCCCTGAAAAATGAGACCGATACCGACCGCTACGCCTACGCCGCGCAGTATCAGTCTGACCATGCCCGTCAGGCATGGAACGGTAAACTCGACCCTACCCGAATGCGAGCCAGGGATTTAAGCAAGATGCGATAAGGCGTTTTCCTTTTGCCCATCTCATGCGATAGGGTATAACAAACTATGCTCCGACGATTCTTCACCTACTACCAACCCCACAGACGGCTCTTTATTCTTGATTTTTCCTGCGCGGTCACTTCCGGTCTGCTGGAACTGGCGTTTCCGCTGGCGGTGAAGTGGTATGTCGATAAGCTCCTGCCGAGTGGGAACTGGGGTCTGATCCTCGGCGCGGCGGCGGTCTTGCTGGGCATCTACCTGTTCAATACCATTCTGCAATACGTCGTCAACTACTGGGGGCATGTGCTCGGAATCGCTATTGAGACGGAGATGCGTCGGAAGATTTTCGACCATTTGCAAAAGCTGTCCTTCCGGTTTTACGATAACCAGAAGACCGGGCATCTGGTCGCACGGGTGACCAAGGACCTGGAAGAAGTCGGCGAGGTGGCGCACCACGGACCGGAAGACGCTTTCATCGCCATCATGACGTTCTTCGGTTCCTTTATCCTGATGTTCCAGTTGAACCCGCAACTGGCGCTCCTGACCGGATTGGTCGTTCCCCCGATGACCTGGATCTCCACCCGCTTCGGTTCGGCGATGACGCAGAATATGCGGACGCTGTTCCGGCGTGTCGGAGACTTCAATGCGCGGATCGAGGAAAATGTCGGCGGAATACGGGTCGTACAGGCATTCGCCAACGAGGATCACGAGCGGAAACTCTTTGCAGTAGACAACGCGAACTACCAGAACACGAAACTGGACGCTTACCGACTGATGTCCAAAAGCATGTCGCTCAGCTACATGACGATGCGCATCGTGCAGTTATTCGTCATGATCGCCGGCGCATACTACGTTCTGAACAACCAGTTGACTATCGGCGGATTCATGGGCTTCCTGTTACTGGTCAATGTCTTCTTCCGTCCGGTAGAGAAAATCAATGCGGTGCTGGAAACGTACCCCAAAGGCATCGCCGGATTCAAGCGATACACCGAATTGCTGGACACAATCCCCGATATTCAGGATGCGCCGAACGCGATTTCCGTCGGGCATTTGCAGGGTGATATCCGCTTTGAGAATGTCACTTTTGGCTACGACGAAAACAAGCAAGTCCTGCAAAACATCAACCTGACGATCCATCCCGGTGAGACGGTAGCCTTCGTGGGGCCAAGCGGCGCCGGCAAGACAACGATTTGCTCGCTCGTGCCGCGTTTTTATGAGCTCGATGCCGGAAGCATTACGGTGGACGGCATCGATATCCGCCAGATGACCCTCGCTTCACTGCGCCGCAATATCGGAATTGTTCAGCAGGATGTCTTCCTGTTCGCCGGGACAATTCGGGAAAATATCGCCTACGGAAAACTGGACGCCTCCGAGGAGGAAATCTGGGAAGCCGCTCGTCGCGCTCGTCTGGATGAAATGATCGGTAAACTGGCGGACGGTCTCGACACCGTTATCGGCGAACGGGGCGTCAAACTCTCCGGTGGGCAGAAACAGCGTCTCGCGATTGCCCGTATGTTCCTGAAAAATCCGCCGATCCTGATTCTGGATGAAGCGACCTCCGCTCTCGACACCGAGACCGAAAGAGCGATTCAGGCATCCCTGGCGGAACTCGCTGTCGGGCGGACAACGCTCGTGATCGCGCACCGTCTGGCGACAATCCAGAACGCCGACCGAATTGTCGTCGTGGACGAGACCGGAGTCGCGGAACAGGGACGCCATCAGGAGTTAGTGCGGGCGGGCGGTGTCTACCAGCGCCTGCACGAAGCGCAGTATACGATGAACTACGCGCCTCGAATTACGACATCTCGCAACGAAGAAGTCGCTGGCGAAGCTACCGGGGCGCGTCGCTGACGCGCCCTGAGTCTCTGTTCAAAGCCCCCCGGTTACGAAGGTGTCTTGGCGCGGGAGCGCCATCCTTCAGCGGTTATCAGGGTTCCAAAGCATATGTCGGCAATAGGAACGAAGACGTTCAAATTGCGCAACATATATTTATGATGCAAACGGTGGTGGTTCAACAGGAACTGATACCAGCCAAAACGCTCGACAAAGTGGCCTTTTGGAACATGCATCAGGTAGTGGGTGTATTCGTAACCGGTGAAATAGAGAGTGCACCCTAGGCTCGCTCCCCAGAATATCGGCAGACCGGTCGCCCACTGAAAGAGCGCGAAAATACTCATGTGTCCCAGAATCATCGCTGGGAAAGCGTACCAGCGGAGCATGACATTGGTCATAGGTTCGCCGGGCTGTACGGAAAAAGACTGATCGCGGTACTGCTGATGGTGGATCAATGTGTGACCCCGGAAAGCGTCCTTCAGCGGAAATCGCGGCGTATGCATAAAATATCGGTGGACAAACCATTCGAAAAAGCTGCTGTAGATAAAGAGGACAATGGCGGCAATGACCTCGCAAAAAATAACCATGCCTTATCCTATCGGACATAGCGGCATTTCGTCAGAGTGATGCCTCGAAATTTTCTTCCTCAATTTTAAGGGGACTCGCTCCAACTGCCGCTCTTGCTCTGACCATCCCTGATAAATTCGCGCTATTCCCACAGGATCGGGAAGGTGACAATAACACGAGCGCCGCCCTCTGCACGATTCCCGAACTCCAGCTTCCCGTCCATATCCCAGACCCCGATACTCTCGATCAAGCGTAAACCGGTATTCGCTGCCCGTTCCAGATCGAAATCCTGCGGAAATCCTGGGCCATCATCGCAAACTTCCAGTTGGGCGTAGGGCGCCGAAGGCTTGCCTTGATTTGTCGGAAGGGATTCTTCACGACGTAAATTTATCGTGATTTCTCCCTGTCCATGTTTGATAGCGTTGGCGACCAGTTCGTTGACCAGAAGGGTGAAATTCGAACCTTGCTTCAAGGGCGCCCGGATATCCTCCGCGCACATGACGATACGGCGTCCGCCACCTGCCGTTTCCATCAACGGCAGCATTTTTTCCAGAGCGCTTCGTAAAGACAGCGTATCCACGTTTCCGCCGTCCGACCTTAATTCCATCGTTAACAGATCATGCAGGGATGCGAGTGTCTGAATATGCGAGCTCAATCGGACGAGACCAGACACCGAAACATTCTCGGCGGCGTCCATGCGTTGCAGATCCACTACCGCAGAAAGCGCCTGCAGATTATTTTTGATGCGGTGGTGGCTTTCTTCCATCGCTCGCCGAAGCCGGAGATTCAGTTCTTCAATCGCATTCTGCTGAAGCCGGCGCTCGGTCACATCCAGATCGACGCCCAGCATACGAACGGGATTTCCTTCGGGGTCGCGTATGACTGTGCCACGCATCGACGCCCACCGTAAATTTCCGTCCGGGCGCACCATACGGAATTCCGCTGCGTACTCTGCACCTTCGTTGACTGTTCGGGAAATCGCCTGATTGACTCTTTCAAGGTCATCCGGATAAATCAGAGCACGGAAAGCTTCCATGGTTCCTGCGAATTGATGGGGGGCGAAGCCCGCATTCCGTTCCATCTGTTGCGACCACACGATCCTGTCGGTAGCAATGTTCCACTCCCAGGCGCCCAGACGTCCAGCTTCCGTGGCAAGATTCAGGCGTTCTTCGCTTTCCCTTAGCGCCAGTTCCGCTTCCTTGCGATCAGTAATATCCTGAATGATTCCCGTATTTCGAACCGGGCGTCTGGAATTATCCTTTTCTTCGAAGACGGTCTGGCTACGATTATATACCCATCGTGTCTCGCCGGTATCTCCTCGCCGGATACGGAACTCTTCGGAAAACGAACCTGTCCCAGTGGGATCAAGCGCCGCTTCCATCGCTGTGAGTACCGCATTGCGGTCCGCTGGATGGATAAAATTCCGGATAGCCTCCATGTCTATCTTTACCCCCTCTGCGATTCCGGAAATTGCGTATAATTCCGGCGTCCAGAAGGACTGATCGTCTGCCACATCGTAGTCATGAATGCCAAAGCCTGCTGTCTGCGCCGCCAAGCGAAGACGCTCCTCGCTTTCGAGCAACGCCGCTTCATAACGTAGCCGCTCCGAAAGGTCATAAAAGTGGCAGACAACTCCGAAGCGACCATCAGGCAACATAACCCGCTCGATTTTCCAGTCGTATGCCTCGATTTCGTTGATATCCTGACGACGTTCTATTGTGCTGGGGGCATGATACGGTTCGCCAGTATCCAGAGTATGGCGGAACCGGTTGATAGCCTCACTGGCGAACGGTTCCTGCCAGATGCCGCGCAATACCTCTCCAAAATCCCTTCCCAGAAGCGGGTGCACGTTTTTAAATACCTTTTGCGCTCCTGTGCTGACCTGAACCAACCGGAAGTCTGCATCCACGGCGTAGATGCCGAAAGGAGAGTTTTCCACCAGATTTCGGAATATGTCATGATATACCGCTTTTCCATAGAAAAAAGCGATATCTCCCCGTTAAGCAGGCGTGTATTCTGAGCAAGGTCGGCATCCAGGTCTTCCGGATACGTAATATCCTGAAACGTGGTCTGCAATAACTCCTCACGCGAGTAACCGACAATATCGCAGAGGCGCTGGTTGACGCGTAACCACCGTCCTTCCAGACTGACATGGGCAATTCCGACTGCCGCCTGTTCGAACGTCGCCCGGAAGCGCGATTCGCTTTCTTTTACCGCTTCCTCCGCTGCCTTGCGCTCGGAGATATCTTCTGTGAGAGCAATAATCCACTGGGGCTTGCCTCCTGCATCCTTTATCAGAGAGATGCTTTTCTTTACCCAGAGCGTTTGCCCATCTTTGCGAATATAGCGGTTCTCGATGACAATGTTGGATATCTCCCCATCAAGCATTCGCTGTATCTGCACTATATTGTTATCCCGGTCGTCAGGATGGATAAGCTGAGAGAGATTCAGATTGCCAATTTCCTCTGAGGAATAGCCGGTCAGTAGGCTAAATGCCGGGTTGGCTTCCACAAAATCGCCTTCAGGAGTCGTCATGATAAACCCGACAGCGGCGTTTGAGAAGATAGAACGAAACTTAGTATCGCTTTGATACAGAGCAATCTCCGCCTGCTTACGAGCGGTGATATCCACCGCCATCAGGGTCGCCGCCACGGGTCGCTGTCCCTGAGGAGTTCGCTCGAACGTCACCTGTTTTCGAACGCTCAACCAGCGAATGGAATCATCAGGACGAATGACACGATGTTCCATTGCGAATACGCCATCGCCGGACGGGTCCAGGCACCGGGCGATGCGTCGCGATAATTCCGCACGGTCATCCGGGTGAAATCGGTCATGAACAGCGCTACGTGAAACCGCTATGTCTGCAGGAAGACCGAATTGGTCGGCGGCGATAGCGTTCGCAATCGCGGTATCTCGCGCATAATCAATGGCAAGAATTCCCATGCTCGCCACCTCCGATTCAACGCGGAAATGCTCTTCCTGACGCTGCTGACGCAGGGTAAGGAAGGTATAGCGGGAAATCGCATTATCTATACAGCGAGTGAGCGCTTCCAGAGTCAGCGTATTTCTTTCGATACAATCCTGCGCTCCCGTCTGCAAGAGAATAGAAGCGGATACAGGACAGGAATCTGTGACTGCCACGACAGGGCGAATCGGGGTCAAGTCATTGCCGCAAAGAGCTTCCAGAACCGCTATCGTATCCATGTCCGGTAAGTTACAGGAGAGCAGGATGCAGTCCAGAGGACGTCCTCTGCGGCCGAATGCCAGACGAATTCCCTCATGACCGCAATCGGCTTCGATAATGCGACGCTGGTGCGTTGAATCGGTCAGGAGTAGACGACGGATTTCCGCCCGGTCAAGGGGATTGGCATCAATGATAAGAATGTCTTGGGTATCCGCCATATCACTTGCATGGAGCTTTCTCATAGAGTCAGCCCACCTAGTAATTTCCGAGACATCAGTGTGATCCGTTTCATACGGGCAGAAGGTGCAACCTCCTGTTTGTTTGCCGTTATTTATTAAAGCGAACCGTGGATTGATTTATTATACCGTAAGGTAGTTTGATTGATCATTTTTGAGGACTTCAACCCGTATGGACATCCGTCATCAGACCAAAACGGACGATACGATTCTCGTCCGCCACGGGTTCTCGTCCGCCACGGGTTCTCATTCGCCACGGGTTCTCATTCGCCACGGGTTCTCGTTCGCCACGGGTTCTCGTTCGCCGAAAGCAGCGAGTTGCGGAATCAGGAATGTACTGCACACTGTGGCGCTGTTTTGCAGGAATCGTCGGCGCGTGATGATGTAGTCTTCCATAGGGTAATGCTCCGTGTGGGGGTTTCATCTTCATGGCTGTCCCGTCTCATTCCAGAATATCCCCGAGTAGCAAAGATAACGACGTCAAAGAAGCAGACGTCAAAAAAACTATCATGTTTGAGCCTGGAAATCAAGCGATAACAAAGTTGGGTGGATCAGGCGCTCGTCTGGACGCTGTGTACATTGTCGGGAGAGGCAAGGCGCACCAATACTAAGATCCCATTGGAGTCTGGACGCCGCAGCGTTTCTGCCGCCTACTCTGCCGCCTCGCCCGAATTTCGATCCCTAAAAACCGGGCGAATACACCGGCGCCCGAAAAGAAAATATAAGAGAGGCATGGAAGCGTGTACTATAGAAAAAGAATGGTTCGTATGCAGGGCGCCGAACGCCACCAAACGATAGTTTCTGTGTCATACAGGTTAAAGCAATGCTATTTGTCCTTCCTGGAATACTGTTCATCGGGCTTATGATCATCGGAATATGGACGCTCTTCTTCCGTAAGACTCTCCAACAGGAGCGGAGCGTCAAAGAGGCGCATCAGCGGGCGGAAGATATAGAGCGATGGCTTTCTGTACCCGGAGAACCTCTGTATTGCGCCTCGTGCGATGAAGCGTTTCGCGGTCCTCTGCAAGAGAGCGGTTGTCCGCGTTGCCACACGCAGACACTGGTGATTCCGGTGTGCATCAGTTCCGACTCGCATGTCCATGCGCTCGCAGACCGTCTGCCGATGGCGTCGATGGAGGCATTATCGCAAGAGACGGTTTCTCGCGTTGAGGAAACCTCAACAAGAGAAGGGGAGGCGCCTCCTGTAACAGCCGTTTTGGAGAGGAAGTCTTCTGTAGCGGAACCGCTCTCACAAAGAAAAAGAGGAATATGAAATCTTCTAAAATGGGCTGTCTCATTGGGGGCGGCCTGGTTATCATTGGCGTTTTCGGGTTTTTTGTCGTTTCTCTCGCTGCGGGCGGTCACATGGCGGGACCGACTTATATCTCCCCAGGAAATGTCGGTCTGCGGATCGATAACTATCATGGCGTCGTCGAAGAGGCGCTGATGCCGTCCGGGGTTCACTTTCAGGGGATCTGGGAAACGGTGATCGAGGTGCCGACCATGCAAAGGACGCTCTCCTTCGACAGCCATACGGCAAACAGCGCTCCCATCGATGTCAATACGTCCTCGAATATGCTGACCGCCGATGTAACGGCGCAATACAATGTCCGTGGGGATAAAGCGCGTGAACTGTATGTCGACTATCAGGACACCTTCGCTAATCTGACGCTTTTTGAAGACGTGAATATCCGTCCTGCTATCAAAGAAGCGATCAATTACGCAATAGGCGATCTGGACACCGCAGAGGCGATGACCACCGCCGGTAAGACCAAAGCGGAGCAACAGGCGCTGGCGATGTTGCAGAAAGAGTGGGGCCCTCGCGGCGTCGAATTTCGGAACCTCTTGATCCGTGCAGTGGAACCGGACGCTCAGGCAAAGGAACTGCTTTCCGCTACCACCGCCAAGATGCAGGATATCGAGAACGCCAAACTCTCGCTGAAGCAACAGGAAATCGATAACGCGACCCTGATTCAGAGCGCAACTGCCGAGGCCCAAATCAACAAGGCGCGGGACTCCGCACTGACAGACCTGTATATCCAGGACAAAATTCTGGAACGTGTCGATACCGTCTATCTGCCGTCTGACCAGATCATGGGAATGCTCAAAAAATGAAAACCAATCGCTACAGCGGAAACGCTTTTTCGTCGGCGCTTCTGTACCTTGTTCTGCTGGTTGTGGCGTTTGCACTTTCGGGGTGCGGAACGGTGGTAAAAACGGGTAATGTCGGTCTGGTCGTAAACCATTACTCGGGCAAAGTGGATGGTAATGTGCGCCGTGCGGGCTTTAACCCGTTACCTCCGCTCTCCGGCTACGAAATGGTCGAAATCCCGACGCATAAGCGGACTTATACGATGGTGCGGACTACTACGGAAGGCGCACGGAGTGGGGATGATAGCGTCCGTGTCAACACCGCCTCCACCAACATCCTGAATGTAGATATTTCCGTCACCTACCACCTGACATTTGACCCCAACAAGCAGGAGGAACTGAAAAATCTGTATGCCAAGTACCGGTCGCAGTTTCAGGGGAGCGGATTCAGCGCCTTCGAGGAAAGCCAGCTACGACCCCTGTTTCGCAAGTATGTCTCCAATGCGTTCGGCAAGATGACCACGGTGGAGGCGATGACCGGCGATGGGAAACGTCGCGCCGCTGAAGATGCCCGGAGCGAATTGAATAAAATACTCAATACCGACTCCATCATCGTGGACGAAGTCCGGATACGGGCAATCTGGCCAGATGAGAATACGAAAAATACCCTGCGAACCCATCTAGTGGCGGAGCAGAATCTGCGCCTTTCCACGCTCAATCAGCAGTTAGCAAATCTGGCGAACGCACGGGCGGTATCCAAAGCGGAGGCGGAAGCGAAAGCGACCCGTATACGCGCCGCTTCCCTGACGCCGCGTCTGGTGAAATACAAGCATCTGGATGATATCCGTATCGTCGGCGTCCCGCAGGGAGCGATTGTCAATGCCGGTTCGCCGCCCGCGCCCCGGGAGACCGCGACAACGCCACTGACTCCGCCACAACGAACTCGTGAGGTTCCGCCGCAGGGCGAATAACGGATTCACTTTCGGAGTAAATGTAAATGTCTATCGGGGATGATATTCGCTCTCAGCCCCGATAGAAGCTGCCATATGGCGTTACTGGATCTTTACCGTATCATGCGGTGCGGTCTTGTAATGCTCCGCCAGCAAATCCGTTCCAAAATCGCCATGGAAATCACGCCAGACGGTGTGGATATGGTTGGCGTTGTTCTGGGTATTGTCGAACTCAATCAGGAATGTTTTTCCCTGAATCCGATAGTAATGACCCTGACCGGGCTCCATTCCGCCCATCCAGGCGAATTTGATCGTGTCCATTCCGGCAGCGCGAACGGCGGCGAGACGCTTTCGGGCGATTTCCGGAATCTGGATCGTGGCGTGCTGGGCGATCAGCTTTTCCAGAAGTTTTTTTTGCGCTGGCGTCAGACTGGTGTAAGCGATGCCGGAGTCTTCCTGAATGGCGGCGCGACGGCTGGCGCCAGTGAGAATCTCGGGTGGGGCGTCGGTGCGTAAAATAGCCGACCTGCGCTCCGATTCGGTCAAGGAACGCAGAAGTTCATAGCCAAGGTCTTCTTCTTTCGCCAGCAGGCGCGTTCCCTTCATCGGGCCATCCCGACGAACTTCGGCAGGATTCGCTCCGACAAATTGTGGCGTATCAGCGATTATCTTGCCATCGTGCATAGTCCATTGTAACGAAACATGGTGCCCTTCATAACGCCATCCCCAGGCGCCTTTATCGGATGGTTCGCCAAAGACTGTGACAAAGTATAAGTCACGGTCGCGGGTTGGGCCGCTTCCCTGTTCTATCTCGTGCAGAACGTCTTCCAGTTGTCGAATCGTTTCCAGGCGCTTCATACCATCGGCGCTGACTCCTGTTTTGAGCAGGTTCATGGCAGCCTGTCGTTGCTCATCGTTCATTTCCTTAAAGCTGACGCCGTTACGCTCCTGCGGAACGAAATGCCAGTTCAGGCGTTCGTCGCTATCGAACGTGTAACGCGCCTTTGGGGCTTTCGTCGCGCCCAGCTTGTTCAGAAACTCCCGCGCCGCTTCGGTCGCCGGACTTTCGCGTCGTCGCGCATGCACCACAGCGCCGAGAGTGACGCCCAGAGCTACCGCCAGAAAAGCGGGGAATAGAGGATAGTGTTTCATGTTTCTCTGTTGACAAAGCAAAGACAGGGGAGTTTCCCGGATGGACACCTTAGCAAGCAAGTATAGCAAAAAAATTAGATTAGAGTGATAATAGCACAGTGACGAAGACGTACACAACCCCGGGAGAACATGGCGTGACACTACGCGCCGTAGCGGTCGGATTGGCATCGGCGGCGTTCTTTGCTGCGTTTACTCCTTACAACGATATTAAGGTCGGGGCGACGATGATCGCCGGCAATCAATTCCCTGTTGGCGCTCTGTTCATCGAACTGGTTCTGGTCTTTGTCGTGAACGTGATTTTGCGGCGTTACCAGCCACGATGGGCGTTCACCGGGGCGGAACTGGTGACAATCTGGGCGCTGGTTCTGGTGGCTTCCGGGATTCCCTCCGGCGGAATGATGCGTTTTCTGATTCCGCAAATCGTCGCTCCGCACTACCACTCCAACGCCGTCAATAACTGGGAAGCGAATCTCTGGGCCTCCGCGCCCGATGCGCTCAAAATCACCGACCCTGTAGCGGTGAAAGCGTTTTACGAAGGCTATCCCCGTGGGAGTGAACACGTCCCCTGGAATGTCTGGATCGTTCCCCTGCTGGCATGGGGGACACTGGCGATATTGTTTCTTGCTGCTTCCTTTTGCATCGCTTCCCTGTTGCGGCGGCAGTGGGTAGAGAATGAAAAATTCGCCTTTCCTCTGGTCGCAATCCCCCTGATCGTGGCGGAGGAACCGGAATCGGGACGCGTCCTGAATGCCCGCCTGCGCCATCCACTCCTCTGGACTGCGGTTCTCCTCTGTACCATTGTGCATGGGTTCAAGGGGCTATACCTTCTCTACCCGACGATTCCCGATATTCCTCTGGTCTGGAATCTGATCGACTATGCTCCCTCCGCCCCCTGGAATCAACTGGATTGGTTTCCTCTGGCGATCTATCCGCTGATGATCGGGCTCACCTATCTGTTGCCGAGGGAAGTGGCGTTTTCCTTCTGGTTCTTTTTTCTGTTTTACAAAGCGGAGATACTACTCTGCGCCGTCAATAACTGGCAGATGCCTGGCGTTCTTGCGGCGCACGGCTACAAACAGTTTCACGCTCTGGAATCGTTCGGCGGCGCGGTGGGACTGGTTGTCTGGGTCTTCTGGACGGCAAGGCAGTATCTGGGCGGCGTCTTTTCCGCTTTCTGGCGCGGCGACGATTCGGAGGATCGTAATGACGGCAATGGGCGTGAGATGCTCTCCCGACAGGCGACACTGTTCGGGCTGATTTTTTCCTATGGCGGAATTCTGCTCTGGCTGAGATGGGCGGGCGTCCCGTTTCTCTATGGGACGTTCTCCCTTTTCCTGATGACGATCATTCTCATCGTCATTGCGTGGATGGTCTGTCAGGGAGGGATGTTGTTTGTACAGACCGCCTACTCCTCAATCGATATCATCGCGCCGATCCGTGGCTCCGCAGGTCTGGATTTACCGGGGATATATTCGCAGTTCCGGTTCGAGTCGTCGTTCTTTTTGAATACGCGGGAAATGGTCACCCCCTCGGTGTTGGAAGGAGCGAAAGTGGCGAATGCGGAGAACTTTTCCGCACGGCGTTTATTTTATGCCATGGCGGCGTCCGTTGTGCTGACCGTAATCATTTCCGCTGTCGCCTCGGTAATGTTGCCGTACTATAGCGGCGGAGCGACCTCTATCAACAACGACTGGGTCTACAATGGCGCTCCGAAGAAACCGCTAAATCTGCTCGGGGGAATGGTGAATACTCCCTTCGTCGGTTCATGGACGAACGTTTTCCATGTCCTCGGCGGTTTCGTCCTGACGCTGGGACTGTTGATGTGTCGCGCCTACCTTGGGTTCGGTCTGCACCCTATCGGCTTTCTGGGCGCTTCGGTCGCGGCGACCCACCTGCTCTGGTTCTCCATGTTCCTCGGCTGGTTCGTCAAAACTCTGCTATTGCGCTATGGGGGTATGAAAGCGTATGCGCTGTTTCTGCCTTTCTTCCTCGGGCTTATCCTCGGAGATGCCCTGAATGCCGTCCTCTGGATTTTCCTCGGTCACCTCACCGGAACTGGATATCGCATTTTGCCCTGACTTGAGAAGCGTCGTTACGATACCTGAGACACTGTACCGGTTGCGCCGTCCATGCGAATATATTGCCCATCGGAGATCATCGTGGTCGCATTCCGGCAACCGACGATACACGGAAGATCCCACTCACGGGCGAGAATCGCGGCATGGCAGACAAGCCCGCCCTGCTCGGTGATCAACCCCGCGATCCTGTCAGCAACGACGATAAAATCGGGATCGGACATCTCGGTGACAAGAATTTCCCCCGAAACTACCCGGTACAGGTCTCTGGGAGCGCGAACAATCCGGGCGATCCCTTCGACCACAAACGGCGTCACCGCATTTCCCTGTACCAGAAAGGGGGAATCCTTGGCAGACTCGTTTGCCTTCGTTGGTGACGTTTCCGGAGAACGACGGCGTTCCTCGAAAAGTTCGCGCAGTTCCGGACTCCAGGGCAGGTCTGCAAACTCGCCGCATTTGAGCCGGGTGTGCAGTTCGTAAATCGCCCGGTCGAAGCAAACGATCAGATCGTAAGGCGTCAGTTGATCGGCATTATCCTCTAAAATTTCGATATATCGCGCTTTGTAGGCAGGGATATGCTCTTTGAACGGAACGATCACCGGGAGCATCATCGCTATCGCCTGCCGCATCGTCCTCTCATTGACATCGTCGCGGGCGCTCTGGAAATCGAGAATCGCCGAATAAGCCGCTTGCAGGAGGGGACGTAGCTCCTCAATTTCTTCCGGAAAGTTCTTACGTATGACATTCATGCAAAACTATGTCGCCTGACGCCAGGTTTTGCTAAGTCTTTGCGTAGGCTCTGTCCAGTAGTTCCACCGGATGAACCACTTCAGGCAGTCTCGTTCCTGCTGGGAGCGATTCCCCTTCGACCCCTTGCTGAATCCAGGCAAGGCATCCGGGGTTCCCGGTAACGATGATATCCGCATCGACCGCCAGAAGATTAGCGACTTTACGACGCAGGAGGTTTCGCGCCATTTTCGGTTGCAGATAATTATAAACGCCCGCCGAACCGCAACACAGATCAGATTCCGCCGCTTCAACGAACGTGACGCCGGGAATCGCTTTGATCAACTGGCGCGGCGGCGAAGTAATCCGCTGTCCGTGCGCCAGGTGGCAGGCGTCATGGTAGGTGACCCGGGCATTGATAGGATTGGTCATCGGGCGTGGGCCAAGCTCCGAAAGATACTCGCTGACATCTTTGACCTTCGCCGAGAAGGCGGCGGCGCGTTCGTTCCATTCCGCGTCATCCTTCAGGAGTTTGCCATATTCCTTGAGGAAGGAACCGCAACCCGCCGAGTTGGAAATGTAGACATCCGCATTCTCGCCTTCCAGCGCTGCAATCGTTTTCTTCGCCAGTTCTATCGCGCCAGCCATCTCACCCTGATGCCCGTGAAGAGCTCCGCAACACGGTTGCGCCGGAGGGGCGATGACTTCGACTCCGTTGGCGGCGAGAACGCGGACGGTTGCGGCATGGACTGGTCCATATAAAACGGACATGACACACCCGGTCAGCAGAACCGCCCTGCCCCGACGCCCACCCTGCGCGTGAGTATACACGGGGGCGGCGGCGGAGGACACCGAAAGACTTTTCGGAATCGGCATTCTTGTATTGTCCGGAAGTCCGACAAAACGCGCCAGAGGCGTCGGAATCGCGCCGCCGGTCAGACGCCCAGCGATAAGAGCCGCCTTGAGCAGGGGAGGCTGGGTAAGCATGGTGAGAAGACTGGTGCGCAGTATCTTTTCATTGAGACTGCGCTTCGCCACCTTCTCCTGCTTGTCCCGAACATTCTCCAGAAGCGCTCCATAAGGAACGCCGGAAGGGCAGGCGGTCTCGCACGCCCGGCAACCCAGACAACGATCCAGATGGTAGCCTGCGCTTCCCGGCCCGGTCATTTCTTCCGAGATGAGAGGAATCTTGCCCTCGAAGATGCCGCGCATCAGGACGATCCTGCCGCGTGGCGAATCCGCTTCATCTCCCGTTTCACGGTACGTCGGGCACGCATCCAGACAGAACCCACAATGCACACAGGCCATCAGGCCTTTTTCTTCGTCGGCAGTATTCATAGACTATTCTATTATCCCACAGCGCTCTATTATCCCACAGAGCGGCGACACCGACTACCTCATCCGCCGGACGTTTGTATAAGCCGGTTCTCCATCGCGCTCGAATCAATCGACAAAGATAAACTCATTCGAGGCGAACAGCGCCTGACAGTAGCTCTGGTAAGCGCGGATGCGCCGTTTGGCGGGATCCAGTTCCAGAGGTGCAACCGCCTGTTCATAGCGATTCAGATATACCGCAGCGTTCCACAGGTCATCTTCGGTTGCGGGGCGTCCCAGTGCGCGATAGATCGCCTGACGGATACGGACAGCGTCCGTGACCGGCGCGTCCAGCGGCAATGTCGAAGCGAAAGCGCGAGAGGTTTCCAGTGTCAACGGACTGTTCAGGAGAATCAGCGCCTGCGGCGCGACCGTCGTGCTGGCGCGTCGTGCGTTGACCGTCGTTCCATCGCCGAAGTCAAAGGACTGGAACAACGGGTAAATGGCATTGCGAATCACCGGCAAGTAAAGACTGCGTCGGGGGGCGGCATAGACAGCTTGATTTCCCGACTGGTCATTGGTGACATAATCGTTGTCATTCGTGGGCAGAAGCGTTCCGCCCAATGTCTTGTCTAACTGACCGGAAACGGCAAGCATCGCATCTCGTAACGGCTCCGCTTCCAGGCGTCGTCGGTTCATGCGCCAGAGCAGGCGATTCTCCGGGTCGAACACGTTCGCTTTTGCAGCAACCGCAGGTGCGGCAACCACGCTCATCCGGTAGGTCGACGATAGCATCAGACGGCGGATGAGTTTTTTCTGCGACCACTTATCTTCTTTGACGAAGGTGGACGCCAGATAATCGAGCAGTTCGGGGTGGGAAGGCTTTTCACCGCGAACCCCCCAGTTATCCGAAGTGGCGACCAGACCCATGCCGAACAGGTGTTGCCAGATGCGGTTTACGGCGACTCGTGAGGTGAGCGGGTGCTCCGGGCGCGTCAGCCAGCGAGCGAGCGCAAGCCGTCCGCTATCCTTATCGGTCACCGGCGTAGCGGCATCCGGTGAGCATACCTTGACCAGCTGCGCCGGGAAGCCACGCGGCGCGACATCGCCCAGATTCAGCGTACTGCCACGCAGGTGGATACGGACATCCTCCGGCTTCATCTGCTCTTCCATCGCCATCACGACAGGAGTCATCGGGGCTTTTTTCCGCGCCGCTTCCAGCGTGTCCTGCGCTTTTTTGATCGTGTTTTTGGCTGTCTCGCTGTACAGCGTCTCCGGTTTTGCCGGAACGGCGAACAGGGCAGCGTCCGCGAGAAGCTTTTCTCGTTCGGTCTGCGGGTCCGGGATGCTGTTCAAGCGAACCGCAAACCGCGTCACTACCTCGGCGTTCAGATTATCGCGTTTGGCGATATCTTCCGCCGTGAGCGGCTTAGCCCCATTGGCGGGGGCAGGAGTCGGTAATGCGGCAAAAATCTGAAGTTTGTGAATGTGGGGCAGGGGGCCATCGATTCGTTCGATCTTGACCACATTCTTTCCGGCAGCGAATTCGTAAATCCCCTGCGCCTCCCAGCGCTGACCTTCGGGTATCCAACTGCCAGTGACACTCGCGGCCGCCTTCTCATTGACCAGTTTACCGTTGATCCAGAGACGAATCGGGCGTGAATCCTCGGCAGCATACCGAAGTTCGACCTGATATCTTCCGGCGTTAGACAGGTCAATATCCCATTCTGCGTTGACCGGCGCCTGATTGGTAATGAGGACGCCGCCGATACCCTTGCCGTAATTATCGTTGTCGCGGGTAGCGTTCCCGCGTACATAGGAAACCGCATTGATAACGCGCTTTTCCCCGCTACCGGGTCGCAGGGAAGCCTCGCCCACAGTCAGGAGGATGCCCGGTTGGCGGGACAGTTCGGCGCCCGCCCGGATATATTTATCTGCATCTCGCCTGAGCGGAGCGGCGATTTCCGCGTTGGCATCGCTCTGCGCCTTTGCCAGCGCCGCTTCCAGAGGCTTCAGGCTTTCTTCGTAGCCCTTCTGTTCCCCTGTCAATTTTTTCGTTGACAGCGTGCGCACATTCACCCGTGAGACAAAGCCGAGGTCTTTCATCGTCTTCGCGCTTTTGAAGATACCGGCAAGCGCGTAATAGTCTTTGGTCGAAATCGGGTCGAATTTATGGTCATGGCAACGGGCGCAGGCGACGGTCAGTCCCATAGTCACCTTGGAGGTCACATCGATCTGTTCATCGACGATATCCATTACCAGTTTAGGCTTGTCCTGTTCGGCGAGCACTTTCGCGCCCAGCGTCAGAAAGCCGGTCGCGGTGATGCGCTCATTGTGGAGTTCCTCATCGCCGCCGCTATCCATCAGGTCACCGGCGATCTGCTCCTGAAGGAAGGAGTCGTACGGCTTGTCTTTGTTCAGTGCGCTCACAACCCAGTCGCGGTACCGCCAGGCGTTTCCAAAGGCAAGATTTTCATCCAACCCGTTCGAGTCGGCGTACCGTGCGACATCCAGCCAGTGACGCGCCCACCGTTCGCCGTAGTGCGGCGAAGCGAGAAGGGAATCCACTACCTTCGCGAAGGCGTCCTGCGATTTATCGGCGACAAACGCCTCGATTTGCGCGGGCGTCGGCGGCAGACCCACCAGATCGAAATAGGCGCGGCGGATCAGGGTACGTTTCCCGGTGGCTGGCGCCGGGGTGAGGTTCTTTGATTCCAGTTTCGCAAGGATAAACAGGTCCGCCGGACTGGTCGCCCAGACGGCGTTCTTTACGTTCGGGGGCGTAACTTTGCGAACGGGTTGAAAAGACCATAGCGGTCCCTTCTGTACCGTCTTCATCGGCGACGATGCGGCGGCGGAAGCAGGCCAGGGGGCTCCTGACTTTACCCATTCCGTAAGCAGAGCGATATCTGCGGCGGGCAACTTATGATCGGGCGGCATTTTGATTTTGCCGTCGTACCGGACAACCTGAATCAACGGGCTCTTGTCCGGATCGGCGCCCTTTTCGGTGAGCGCTATAGTCTTCGCGACGCCCTGTGGCGTATCCAGTCGAACGCCGCCGGACTGCGTTCCTGAGTTATGGCAGGGCAGACACTGGGATACCAGTAAAGGACGTATTTTCTTCTCAAATGCTTCCGCCTGCGATGCCGTCGCTACAGGAAGAGAAGCGGGTGTATCTCCCGCTCCCGCTTTGCCGGGTATGATGCAAACTGTGGCAATTGCTACTGTCGCCGCTGATGCGCCAATCTGAAGCGTTCGTTGTTGAGAGTGAAAGCGTACCAAAAAATTCCGCCGAATCGCCATAACTTATGCCTGTCCGTTCCGCTGTGGAAAAGTTATCTTACTATACCGGATTTTAACGCTAAGGAAAGTAAAGACGCGGTCAAAAGGAGCCTTTGCGATCTTTTTTCACTAAATGAAGATGATACCGACAAATTCGGTATCAAGTCGTTGACTTTTGTAGATAGCGCTCCCATTCCTTGATGCCAAAAAATAGAAGCGTCCCACCCAGAGTTACCGCAACGCCGATCAGATTCCACTCTAGATCCGCCCATTTTGCATGTCGATTCGGTTCCAGCGCCCGTTTCCATTCGTCCAGACCGCAATAAGCGATACCGATCAGGGTCGCTACCAGAAAGGACAACGGCTTCAAACGCGGTTCGCCGCGCTGTATAGCCCGGACAATGAAGGCAGTGAGTATCGAATAGCCGACGACATGCGCCAGACGGCGCAACGCCCCATTCAATTGGTAAAGAGAAGCCTGTGTCTGACCTGCCACATCGGCGGGCGCGAATTCGGGGCATAGAAACGCCAGAGCCTGAGGAATCAAGCGCCAGGTCGTTTCATATCTGCCGCGTTCTCCGCTACCAAACCAAAGAAAGATGCTGGCAAACGCCAGGAGCGGCCCGACATAAAGAGTAAATCGTAAAAACCTTCGTAAAAACGATTCCTGAGTCGCTGTCATGCAGGCATTCTACAATGTTATGCACCAAAGTGGTGATGAATCATGATGATTTTGGGTAAACCATGTATTGCCCGAAACGGGCGGCATGGTATCGGTAGCGAATTGCGGTGATCCGCTTCATATCGCTTTTACTCCACTTTCACTCGTAACGTCACCGAACCCCCTGTACAATACGGTTATGAAGATATTGGTACCGCTTCCGGTTCTTGAGGATGTCCGTGCGGCGAATATTAGTGGCGTTACCTTTTTGCCTTACACAGAAGAAGAGACGGAAACGGCGGGAATCGGCGAGGCGAAAGCGGTTTTTCGCTGGATCGCCGGGAAACGTTATGAACGACTGCTTCTCGACGGGTCTCAAGTCCGCTGGCTGCATACCGCCAGCGCGGGTGTTGATCATATCCTGACCGCCGCTCTGAAAGCGCGGGGAGGATTCATCTTGACCGATTCCGGTCCCGCTTTCGGTATATGTATCGGGGAGTTCGTGCTGGCATGGATGCTGGCGACAGCGCACCGATTACCGGAACTCATCGAACAACAGGCGCGGAGCGAGTGGAAGGCTTTGCAACAGGAAGAGCTTTACGGGCAGACCATCGGCATTATCGGTCTTGGTCCTATCGGTCAGGGAATCGCGGCGCGGTGTAAAGCGTTCGGGATGCGAGTTATCGGATACCGGAGGACGCCGATCACTGCACCGAATGTGGACGAGGTGAGAACCGGTAGCGACGGATTGGTGACGCTTCTTGAGGAAAGTGACTGGATTATCGGGGCCGCCGCACTGACCGACGAAACACGGGCGATTCTGGGCGCAGAGCAATTCGCCGCCATGAAGCCGACGGCGCGAATAATCAATATCGCACGCGGCGGTCTGTTAGAAGAAAGCGCTCTGATCGATGCTTTGCAAAAAGGCAAGATCGCAGGGGCGATTCTGGATGTCTTCGCCAGAGAGCCTCTACCTGCGGATAGCCTGCTCTGGAAAATGCCGGGCGTCTACATTACTCCCCATAACGCGCCGGGCTGGACAGATGGCCTGCGCCGTCGCCAACTCGATTTATTCCTCCAGAATGTCGCCCGGTTCACACAGGGCGAAACGCTCGAAGGGATAGTGGATATTGAACGCGGGTATTGACGCCAACGGGATAGCAGTTTCAAGAATTAAAGAAAAAACGAAACAGTAGTGCAGTCGAGTGGTATAATAAACGGAGAAACATGGACGTACAGCAGATAATCAGCCTCCTTATTGTTGCGTCGGCAGGGGCGCATCTGCTCTGGTACGTCTTGCATAAGATCAAGCGCAGTCGCGAAGGCGACTTCTGCGGCGGCTGTGGTTCCTGTGGCAAACCGACCCCATCGGAGAGTAATGTTCGATCCGCGCCTCAGGCTACTCCGTTGATTACGCTTTCCGCTCCGCCGCGTCGGGGGCGATCCTCAACGGGAACGCCTTCCTGAGCGGATATTGCACATAAGGTAGGGTCAACAGGCGATTCACGCCGCCGAATAATGGAATATCGAAAGGGGTATATCAATGTCGAGTCACCCGCAGCAATCCTTATCAGACCGTCCTGAAACCGTGGGTTCGCTGGAAGAGGGTTCCCATCAACCGCTTGCCGCCAGACGTTATGGATCGCCTCCCCTGCAATCGCGTCTTTTTGCCCTGGCGATCATCGCTTTGCTGGGTGTATGGCTTTTCTTCCTGTTTCGTCACTACCTGAGCGATTCCGCCATTTCGGCTTCGCAGGAACCGGCGAATCGGGATGCGGCGCAGTTCGCCCGCGATTCCTATGTCAAGACGGACGGTGACTTCAACAAATTGAGCGAAGATGAGAAAAACCGCTTCCGCCGAATTGCCGGAGTCCATGCTGAGGAACTGTTCCGTTCAGGAAAAATATCGAAATAAGTAGACCGCCGGAATCGAAATTCCGGCGGTTCAATAAAATAAACGAAGCTCAGGCGGCTTCCGCCGCGCTATCGCCCCGCATTTCCGCCACTTCCGCCGCGTATTTCTGTAAAACGACCTTGCGCTTTATCTTTAGTGTGGGCGTGAGTTCGCCGCTTTCCACAGAGAACGTCACGGGCAGAAGGGTGAATTTCTTCACCTTTTCGTAGTCGGCGAGCGCTCCGCTCTGGGCGTCGATCTCCTGTCGGATTTTCTTGCGCGCTTCCGGGAGTTTCAGCAGGGCTTCTTCGCTGTCGAATGTCAGGTTGGAAGCTTTCGCCCATTCGGTCAATTTCGCCTTGTTGGGTAAGACCAGCGCCGTGACAACGTTCTGCTTATCGCCAATCAATACGATTTCCGAGATAAACGCAGACTTCTTGATCTCTCCCTCAATAGGTTGCGGAGCGACATTCTTTCCATTGGCGAGGACGATAATATCCTTCTTCCGGTCGGTGATTTTCAGGTAACCATCGCTGTCTAATGTCCCAATATCGCCGGTATGCAACCAGCCATCCGCATCGATCACTTCCGCCGTCGCGGCGTCATTTTTCCAGTAGCCCTTCATCACATTGGGGCCGCGATACAAAATTTCGCCATCCGCCGCAATCTTGAATTCCCCGTTGGCGATGACGCGCCCGACTGTGCCGATTTTGTTGGCGTTCGGCGGATTGACCGACATGACCGGAGCGGATTCCGTCATGCCATACCCCTCCGCGATGGGCGTCCCCAGAGAGCGAAAGAAGTACGCCGTTTCCGAGTTCAGCGCCGCGCCGCCGGAGACGAAAAACCGTATCCTGCCCCCAAAACGCTCCCGGATTTTACCAAAGACCAGTTTGTCATAGATAAAGTTTTCAATTGCCAGAATCGGCGCGAAGCCCTTCGCCTGCGCATACGCTTTTCCCGCTTTGAGCGCGTTGTTGAAAATCCGCTGTTTCTGTTCGGGTTGCTTTTTGGCGCTGTCCAGAATCCGCTCCATGACCGCTTCATAGACACGAGGGACACATACCATCAGGGTCGGTTGCGTCGCCGCCATATCCTCCGTCAGGGTGCGGACGCCTTCGCAATACGCCACCGACGCCCCGGCGCGGATCGGCAGATAATATCCGGTCGTGCGCTCGAAGGCATGACACATCGGCAAAAAGGACAGGAAGACATCGTTTTCCGTGATGCGTTCGCCATCATTGATAAAGAAATTGATCGAATTATCGATATTGGTGACGAAATTTCGGTGCGTCAGCATCGCCCCCTTGGGATCACCGGTGGTTCCTGATGTATAAACGAACGAAGCGCAATCGTCCGGCTTGACACCCTTCCAGTGAGACTCATATTCCTTATCGCTCAGAGGATGTTCCTGACCGCGCTCCAGAATGCTGGCAAATGTCTGGATGTGGGCATCATCCGAAACTGGTCCGGCGTCCATTGTAATCAGCAGTTGCAGACTGGGGACTTCCTGCCGGGCCTCCATCGCTTTCTTCAGTTGCTTGCTGTCCGAAACGACCAGCGCCTTCGCTTCCGAATTCCCGACGATATAAGCGACCTGAGGAGCGGGCAACGTGGGATAAATCGGCACAACAATCCCGCCCAGTGATAAGACCGCCAGATCGGTAATCGCCCATTCCGGACGGTTCTCCGAAAGCAACGCGACTTTATCGCCCTGACCGACTCCCAGCGAGGCAAGACCCGACGCCATCTCCCGAACCCGCAACGCCAGTTCCCGGTAGGTGATATCGCGGAAGACTTTATTGTCTTTATAACGCAGAGCGACCTTCGCTCCATGTTTGGCTATCGTCTCCTGAAAAATATGATTAAGCGTCATTGTATTTCCTCATAAGCGGGCTCGGTCGTCCGTCGTTCCAGATAATTTTCAATACGTTAGCGAACCCGTCGCATGATTCCTGCCATCAGGCACGCGGTCATTGTTATCAGAATGGCGTACACAGCCCCGGTGAGCGCCAGAGCGAAAAACTGTTGCGTCGCCGCTTCAAAAGCCGAATTCATTGCGCCAATGCTCATGGTATCCATCGTTCCGTTCCTTTTATCCATCATCGTTTGAACTTACAGGGATATTTTACGGGCGAAGGCGCCTGCAAGGCGTGAGGAAATAGTCCCAAATTAACCGGAGGGGAGTCCCAGAGAAAGTAGGTCTTTCGGAGGCGCCGGAACGTTGAGGCTCGTTGTGGCGTGGATTGCCCGTGTGGAAAAGAATTGTGTAATAATAAGACCGTGCAAGAAAACGTCCCTCTCTCGCCCCTGACAACGTTCGGCGTCGGCGGCCCCGCCCGGTTTTTCGTTCGCGCTACGACGGAATCCGAACTGTTTGACGCGATCCATTTCGCTGGTGAACGCCAGTTACCGCTACTTCCTCTGGGGGGAGGGAGCAATCTGGTTATTTCCGACGACGGTTTTCCCGGTGTCGTGGTCGCGATAGCGATGCAGGGAATTACCGCTGTTGAGGGAACCGGGGGGGCGATGCGGGTCACCGCAGGGGCGGGCGAGGATTGGGACGCCTTTGTCCAGCAAACTACGGAGCAAGGATGGGCAGGGATCGAGTGCCTTGCCGGGATTCCCGGAACGGTCGGCGCGACCCCGGTACAGAATGTCGGCGCATATGGTCAGGAAGTATCGGAGACTATCGAGTCCGTTCGCGCTTATGACCGTCGGGAACAGCGGATTAGCGATCTCCCCGCCGCCGAGTGCGCTTTCGGTTACCGACGCAGTCGGTTCAATACGGACGAACCCGGGCGCTGGATCATCCTCGCCGTAACATTCCTCCTACGCCCCGGCGCTCCGCCCACATTGAAATACGCCGACCTGGCGCGTCATTTCCCCCCCGGTTCTCATCAAACCCTCACGGACATCTACCATGCCGTTCGCGCCGTCCGTGCCGCCAAGGGCATGGTGATAGACCCCGCAGACCCCGATTCCCGAAGCGCCGGTTCCTTCTTTAAGAACCCAACCCTCAACGGAGCGCAGTTCGCGGAACTATCGGACATCGCCCCGGAAATCCCGCATTACCCGCAGGCGGACAGCACGGTAAAAGTTCCGGCGGCATGGTTGATCGAGCAGGCGGGCTTCCGGAAGGGGCAGGAATTTGGTCATGTTGCGCTATCGTCCAAACACATCCTCGCGCTGACCAATCGCGGCAGCGCCTCCTCCGGGGAAATCGTTGCGGCGGCGCGTGAGATCCAGCGAGGCGTTCAGTCCCGATGGCACGTCTCCTTGACGCCGGAACCCCTGTTCATCGGCTTTCCAGAAAACTCCTGTTTGCCAGAAGGCGCCATCCGGGGGTAAAATCGCCACAGGAAAGGAACACAACAGGAAAGGAACACAACAGGAAAGGAACACATTCGATGCCCTACTCGGAACATCAGCGGGAATGGTTTCGCCAGTGGTATAAAAACCGGCAGGAACAGGGATTGTGTATCTATTGCGGAAAGCCCCGAGAAGGCGAGGGCGCTACCGCTCAGGCGTGCCCCCGCTGCGCGGCGCGAAAGCGGGCGAGTCTTGACCGTTACCGTCGTAAAAAGCGCGCAGGGACGAATTACGATGAACTCCTGAAGCGTCACGGCGCCCCGTTGCTTATCGGTCCCGCCGCAGGAAAAATCGGCGTAGTCAGAACCCTTACCGTCAAGCTGGATTTCGCCGCGTTTGCCGCCTTGAGGGAAATTCACCAGAGCTATCGCGAAAAACAACGAGTTCTCGGTCGTCCTGTCGAACCATTCCAGTTAAGCCGTCTTCTGCGGGAAGCGTTTAGCCGATATCGAAATCGCGTCATTCCCGCCCGTCCGCGTGAGGGGTTTATGACCTATCAGGTCGGAATATCCCTCGATGCCGCCACCCTCGCCATCATTCGTTTTCAGGCGGAAGCCCACGGTCACCACAGCCTCGCCCGCGCCGTCCGCGCCCTCCTGCTCGCCTCCCGTCCAAAGCGCATCGGCGCAACTTTTCGTCTGCCGCCTGATCCCTGACGCCAACCAACCTCATTCCAGCGACCTTAAGAACCAAAGACTGGTTTGATTACCTCGCAGATGGGAAACTGGATCAGGATATTGCTGACATACCACCGCTTGTAGATTGCGATTGATCCTTACACACTGTCAAGCCGTATCTTGCCCCTCCATGAGCGCCGAAAAAAATCCTTCAACGCTTTCCGCCTCCAAGCTACAGCAAGGAGTATACAGTGGGCGCAGTTTTAGTTTGTATTCTGAATCGAAAAATGGCGCTTAGAGGTAACGAGGCATGAGTGAAAAACAAGATCAATCCGCTACTACGCCGCCAGTCCCCCCCAACGGTCTACCCTTTTTTGTCGCCCACACACCATCACGGAAAAACCCTCAGTGGCATTCGCTCGTTGATCATACGTTGAGCGTTGCGTCGCTGGCGGAGCAATTTGCGCAACCGTTCGGCGGGGCGTCGCTGGCGCGATATTGCGGGCGATTACACGATCTCGGAAAGTTCGACGATAATTTCCAACAGTATCTTTATGGTTGCTGGCGTTACGATCGAAAGGAAATCCGGGCAAAGCCTCAGCCGGGTTCCGCGCCCCACAAGCAGAGCGGGGCGCAAATCGCCCGTAAGGCCGTCCCCCAACTCGGTGTGCATCTGGCGCAAATCCTGTTCGGGCATCATACGCGAATCGAAAGCGTTCACGACACCATCAACAAGGAAGCGGAATGGGCAAGAAAGATGAGGCGTTCGCCAGAGGAACTCCTCGTCCGCGCCAACGGGACGCAAGACAATCTGATTCCGCCGCCCCCGCCGATGACGGAACTGATACCCTCCTTTATTCTGTCCGGCGGCGACAAGGGCGATTTCGAGATGTACCTGCGTTTTGTCTATTCCTGCCTGACAGATGCCGACGGGCTGGATACCGAGGCTCATAAATCGCCCGTTACCGCCGAACGCCGCCGTATCGAAGCGGAAAAGGCTCCAACAATGGCGCAACTTCTCGCCGCGTTTCAGGCGAATCAGGCGGAACTGGAACATCGAGTAGCCGAAAAAGGCGATGCAAACGCGACGGTAAACACTGTCCGCGCCGCCGTCCTGTCGGATTGCCTTAAAGCGGCGGAGACTGAACCAGGAGCGTTTACCCTGACCGTCCCGACAGGCGGCGGAAAGACCCGTAGCGGATTAGTCTTCGCCCTGAAACACGCCGAACGATGGGAAAAACGTCGTGTCATTTACGCCGCCCCGTTCACCAGCATTTTAGACCAGACCGCCGCCGTGTACGAGGAAATCTTCGACGCTCTCGCAACGGAAACCGATAGTCGTATCGTTCTGGAACATCATTCGGCGGTGGAACCGGGTGAAGCGACGGACGGGCTGGATGACCGGGAAGTCTGGCGGCGGTTGGCAGCGGAAAACTGGGATGCGCCCCTTGTGGTAACAACGCAGGTGCAACTCTTTGAATCCCTGTATTCCAACCGCCCCGGAAAATGCCGCAAACTGCACCGTATCGCCAATTCCGTATTGATTCTGGATGAGGTACAGACGCTGCCGCCGTCGCTTCTCGCCCCGCTGGTGGAGGGTCTGAAACGACTGGTCGCGCACTACGGCGTGACGCTTGTTCTCTGTACCGCGACCCAACCCGCGCTCCATGCGGAGACGCCGCACTTTTCCGGGTTCAATCCGCGCCCGACCGAAATCGTTAGCGATGTTAAGGCGCATTTCGACGCCCTGCGTCGCGTCCGCTATCAGGTCGCCGGGGAACCGTGGGAGATTGCGGACGCCGCCGACCGACTGCGTGAGGCCGAATCCGCGCTCTGCGTCGTCAATACCCGGCGTCAGGCGACCGAAATCCTCGACGCGCTTGACCCCGACCGAACGGATGAATCGGCGTTCCATCTTTCCACCATGCTATGCGGGCATCACCGGAAGGCCGTACTCTCCGAAATTCGCCGCCGACTGCGGGAGGGCCTTCCGACCCGATTAGTCTCCACGACTGTTGTTGAGGCGGGGGTAGATGTGGATTTCCCCCGTCTGTTTCGGGCGCTGGCCCCGTTGCCGTCGCTGATTCAGGCGGCGGGGCGTTGCAACCGCGAGGGCAAACGACTTGCTGATGATAGCCCGGTGACCATCTTCATCCCCGCCGACGACAAAACGCCGCCGGACAAACTGTATCAAGCCGCCCGCAACAAAACGCGGCAGTGGATGGCGGAGGCCGCGCAACGCGGCGGAACCTTCGACTTCGACAACCCCGAACGAGTGACAGAGTGGTTCCACGCGATTACCGCCGACAACGGTAGCCTCAATGACGCCAGACAGGTCGAGCAGTCCGTCCGCGCCTTCAACTACCCGGAAGTCGCTCAGAAAGTCAAACTGATAGAGGACAATACCGTCCCTGTCCTGCCGCTGGCTTACGCCGAAAAGCATTTGGACGTAAACGCGCTTTTCACCGCCGCCGACCGTCGCGGCGGCCTAAACCGGGACGATTGGCGAAAGTTACAACCTTTTTGTGTCAGCGTCTACGCCAAAGACGCGGAAAAGTGGGAGGAGCGATTCCCCGGCCTGTTCCTCTGGCCCGGCGAATACGACGAAAAAACAGGACTGCCCCTCCCCAACGACCCTGCCGATGGCGTGGTGTACGAGGTGGAGCGATTGATGAGTTGAAAATACGTGATGAAGGAGACGATTATGAATAACGAAATACCGCTGGAAATTATAATGTGGGGCGAAAGGGCATGTTTTACAAGGCCGGAGGCGAAGGCGGAACGGGTGACGTACCCGGTTCCGCCGCCGGGAGCGGCGCGGGGAATGTTGGAGGCGGTCTATTGGAAGCCAGAATTCCGCTACCAGATTCGGGAGATTCGCGTCCTCAAGCCGGTGCAGTATGTCTCGTTCCTGCGGAATGAGGTGACGGCGAAGATGGGCGACCCCCGCGACAAGCCGACGCCCATAGACATCGTGGACAAGCGGACGCAACGGCTGACGCTGGCCCTGCGGGATGTGGCATATCATATCCGCGCCGATGTTGTGGTGCGGCCCGATGTAACCGAGGACGCCGCCAAGTTCCGCCATCAGTTTCGGCGGCGCGTGGAGCGCGGGCGCTGTTTCCACCGTCCGGCTCTGGGTTGCCGCGAGTTTGCCGCGCATTTTTGTCACCCGTCGCAGTACGAAGGTTCCCTGCGTCCTGTCCCGCTGACGCAATCGCTCGGCCTGATGCTGTTCGACATCGCTTTCTCGGAAAACGGGGACGCCAACGCGCCGCTGTTCTTCGAAGCGGGACTGACCGACGGCAAAATGGAAATCCCGCCGCTCCAGTACGAACTGCTTGCGAAACTTTCCGCGCCGTGGAAACCGCGCCCGCGCCCGTCCGTGGCGGAAGATACGAACCAGGAAGGGGAGGACGACGAATGATATTGCAATCCCTGCACGCGGACGCCGAGGCGATTATGGGACAGGTCTACGGTAAGAATTTTGGTCTGCCGCCCGCGATGTACAGTTATCAACCGCTCGCCTATGTCGTAGAGATTGACCCCGCCACTGACCGCGCCGAACTGGTCGCGTTGGCGCAGGGCGACCGCAAGAAAGGAGAAGCGCCTCGCGCCGATATTCTCCCTTATTTGGGGCGGACATCTGGCGTTGCCGCGATTGCGCTGGTGGACAAGGCGGCCTATGTCTTCGGTATCGAGGATGGAAAGGCCGCCGCTGAAGGCAAGGCGAAGCCACGGAACGAGGAAACCCGCCTCGCGTTCCGCGATATGGTGCGCGAATGCCAGACACAAACGAATCTCGCCTCCCTTGACCCGGTGGTTCGATTCCTTGACCGCTGGAACCCGGCAAGCCCGGAATTTCCTCTGCCCGTCGAAATGAAAAGCAATGACATGATTGGTTTTCGTCTGCGCGGACAAACGGAAATCGTCAGCGACGCGCCGGAGGCAAAAGAGTTCTGGGCGCAGTTCACGCGGGCCAAAGACAGCCGCCGCATGGTCTGTCTGGTGACTGGGCAAGAAGGTGAGGTCGAAACCAAATTGCCGGTCGGCATTAAGAACGTGCCGGGAGGACAATCGGCGGGGGCGGCGTTGTCCTCGTTTAATGAGAATGCATTTATGTCCTACGGACTGCGCGAATTCTCCGCGCCTATTAGCCGGGACGCCGGGGAGCGGGTAGGCAAAGCGCTCAATGCCTTGCTACAATCGCCGCGCCATAGCCGGACGATGGGGCCGTTTGATAGCGGCGTCAAGTACGCCTTCTGGTCACCCGCCGGGGAAGTGCAATTGTTTTTCCTCGCCGACCCCGACCCTGCTGCCGTTCGTGACTTACTGACCGCGCCCCTAACGGGCAAAAAAGCCTATGCCTACGATGACAGCGCACCCTTCCATATCCTCGGTCTGTCGTCGCATAGCGGCGGGCGCGTCGCCCTGCGCTCCGCTCTGACCCTGACTATGGAGGAAATGTTCGAGCGTCAGCGGCAGTGGTTCGAGCGGACGCGCATCGTCGCCCCGAACGGCGGGGAGGGAGCGTACCTGACGACATGGCAACTGGTCGAGGCTGGGTTCCGCGTCCAGAAGGATGTCCCCAATTACCTGTATACGGCGATGGCGGAAACGGCGCTGACCGGGGCTGCGCCGCCTATCGCCCTATTGCCCCTCGCCGTGCGCCGCTGCGTCATCGGCGACGATACGCCCGCAGGAGGCGGTAAAACGCGCCGGGAACACGTCCCTTACCGACGCGCCGCCCTGCTGAAACTGCTGCTCTCCTGGGATTCCCAGACGACCCAATTTGACCAAGAAAAGGTGGAACGAATGAGCGATTTCGACTCAACCAACGCCGACCCTGCCTACAACTGCGGTCGGCTCCTGTATCAACTGGAACGCATCCAGTACCTTGCCCTGGAGCGTGAGGCGAACGCGACCGTCGTAGACCGCTACTACGGCGGCGCGTCCACAACGCCGCGCACTATATTCCCTCCACTCCTGCGTATGGCGAAACAGGCGCACCTGCCTGCCGTCCGACGAGGTAAATATTCTCGCGCCTACTTCGGTCTGCAGGATCGTCTGGGGGAAATCATGACCCATATCGGCGCGGAATTCCCCCAGACATTCAATATGCGCCAGCAGGGCAGTTTCGCTCTCGGTTACTATTCCGAACGCGCCCGCGTCCGCCGCGAACAGGAAGAAAGACGCAAGGCGGGCGAAGCCATCGTGGAACCGGAAGACCCTGATGCAGTAATGGACACCCCTGAAAGCGAAGACAACGGCAACGCTTAACCCCACTACCCTAAATGAGGAGACAGTGAATTTCTATGGCTGACAACATCTACGCCGATCCGACCAGACGGCATGACTTTATTTTGATATTCGATGTGACCGATGGCAATCCCAACGGCGACCCGGACGCAGGCAACCTGCCGCGCACCGACCCACAGACCGGGCATGGCATCGTTACCGACGTCTGCCTCAAGCGCAAAGTCCGTAACTATGTCCAGATAGCAAAGGAGGACATGGAAGGTTACGACATCTATGTTCAGGAAAAGGCTGTCTTGAGCCAGCAGCAGGGACGGGCGTATACGGCGCTGGGCGGGAAGCCATCCGTCGCGGAGGCACGCCAGAAAATGTGCGATTTGTTCTATGATGTTCGCCTATTCGGGGCGGTTATGTCACTCAAGGACAATAATGCCGGACAGGTACGCGGTCCAGTGCAGTTTACCTTCGCCCGTAGCATTGACCCCGTCCAACCGCTTGATATTTCCATTACCCGAATGGCGGTGGCGACTGTGAAGGAGGCGGAGGCGCAAGGCGGCGACAATCGCACCATGGGGCGCAAATCTCTGTTGCCATATGGCCTGTACGTCGCGCATGGCTTCATCTCTGCTGCGTTTACGAAGCAGACAGGGGTGACGCGGGATGACCTTGACTTACTCTGGAACGCTCTGCAAATGATGTGGGATGTTGACCATTCCGCCGCACGCGGTCTGATGGCGTGTCGAGGTCTTTACGTCTTCTCGCACAATAGTCCTCTCGGGGACGCCCCGGCGCACAAGTTGTTCGATACGCTGAACATCCGCAAACGGGACGGCGTAGAAACGGCGCGACGCTATGAGGACTACATTGTAGAAAGACCCCGTATCCCGGATGCCTACGTCGGTAAGGTCGAATTGACCACCCTCGTAGATGGTTAAGACATTTTAACGCTGTCCGCGAACCCCAAGTGGCGCCCATTTCACGGAAGGGTTCGCGGGCGCCCCTCATCTCATGGGGGGCAATAAAATCAACGACTCCGGGGAAATCGCTTCCTCCGGCGCGTGAGAATGAGAAGGAAATCACAGTTGCATCCGGTCGAAAGGCCGGATGAGGATTGAAACGCTGAAATCCGAAGCGCTTGTCACGAGTTGATACAAGTTGCATCCGGTCGAAAGGCCGGATGAGGATTGAAACGTCGCCACTCAAACGCTGAAGGATTTGGTGACCGGTTGCATCCGGTCGAAAGGCCGGATGAGGATTGAAACTTGAACAGTCCGTCGAAGACGCCCGCTTTGGATGCGGGTTGCATCCGGTCGAAAGGCCGGATGAGGATTGAAACTACGCAATCCAGCATACCGCACCTGTATCAAGACGTGTTGCATCCGGTCGAAAGGCCGGATGAGGATTGAAACCCGCGTTCATCCTGAAGATCCAGCAATAAGATGGTTGCATCCGGTCGAAAGGCCGGATGAGGATTGAAACTTGACCTCGCCGGTCAGCCGGTTCAGGGTGATGACATGTTGCATCCGGTCGAAAGGCCGGATGAGGATTGAAACATCCCCACTTCCTGCTTTCGCTCCTCAAGCCTAATGTCGGTTGCATCCGGTCGAAAGGCCGGATGAGGATTGAAACCTGATTATACAGCGTGAAGCGAGTATACGCATCGTGGTTGCATCCGGTCGAAAGGCCGGATGAGGATTGAAACATC
>CAIVZM010000020.1 GCA_903910385.1 uncultured Armatimonadota bacterium | reverse complement strand
TATAGGCGGCAAGGTTGACGGCGGTTGTCGTTTTTCCGACTCCGCCTTTTTGATTGACGACAGCCCAGCATAGCGCCATTTGGTATCGCTTCCTTCGTGGTATTCGTATTCGTACAAAAAATCGCTTGGAAATAGCCTTGGAGATAGATCAGGTGCGTTCAGGTGGACATTTCACTGAATCACTTCACGTTATACCACGCAAGCGACAACGAAATGTTTCACATGAAACACTTTTTAAGAAGCCCTTTGACCAGTAATAGGAGTAAGGCAAACAGGACGTATTCAGGTTGACGCAGGGCGCCAGACGTGTTATACTGCTAATAAATCCCATTTGTGAAATCTGGCACAAAGTGACAGTCTCCGAGCAAAAACTAACGGATATTCAGACGCCGATAGCTGACACAACGAGTGGTGGCCGTGTCCGTTTTGAAAAAGAACGGGGGGTCACGGAAGTGGAAGTCGTTCGTGGTATCGGTCATGTTACCATCCGGGTAGATGCCGAACAGGCGGCGGAGTGCCGTCTTGAACTTCTACAAAACATTGCCGCCGCGGCAATACCGGTGTTTCTTGTCAAGTTATTACCTGATGGAATGTCCTTCGCGATACGTGGCGGCGACATGGATGCAGCGGAAGAATTGCTAAAAAAGGCGGGAGAGGAGTTCCTGCTAAGTCGAGACCTTGCGATGGTCAGTATTATAGCCGGGGCGATGCGAGACCTCTCAGGAGTGATGGCAATCATCTATGAGACTCTGGTGAACGAAGGAATACTGGTTCGTCAGACAGGTGATGCATATAATGCCGTACACTGCCTGGTTCCCGGCGCGGATGCCGAACGAGCAGCGAGGGCGTTGAGACAAAGATTCGATCTGAGCGAGACAGAAGAATCGGAATCAACTGCGGATGGCGTCGGGTTAAAGTCGCTTTGAGGACATAACGTTGAAGATTCTTGTCCAAAAATTTGGCGGCACGTCCGTGGATTCCGAAGAAAGCCGCTCTAAAGCGGCTGGGAAAATCGTTCGCGCAATTGGCAATGGATGGAGTGTGGTGGTTGTGGTTTCGGCGATTGGACGAGACGGAGCGCCGTATGCAACTGACACTCTGGTAAAATTTCTCAAAAGCGTCGATAGCAATACGCTGCCAGCTGCGCGTGAGATGGATATGATGATGGCTTGCGGCGAAATCATGTCCACCGTCGTCATGGCGCAAACGTTGCGAGCGCGGGGATATGAGACCATCGCTCTGACCGGCGGTCAGGCGGGAATAGCCACGGATTACGAGTTTGGAAACGCCCGAATTATTTCCATCGATCCAGCATATGTTGTGCGCATGCTGGAAGTTGAGAAAATCGTGTTTGTCGCCGGATTTCAGGGAGTTACAGAATACGGAGCAGTAACCACACTGGGACGCGGAGGTTCAGATACCACCGCCTCCGCATTAGGAGCCGCTCTCAAGCCGTATGCGAAAGAAATAGCGGTAGAAATCTATACTGATGTCGATGGCGTTCGCACGGCAGACCCGCGACAGGTAAAGGAAGCGCGACGTCTCAATAAAGCGACTTACGAAGAAGTAGCGGAGATGGCGCATCTGGGGGCAAAGGTCGTGCACCCTCGTGCGGCGGAAATAGCCCATCTTTATCGCATTCCGCTGTGGGTAAAATCCACGTTTGCCGATGCCGAAGGAACGTTGATAACGGCGGATGAAGACTGCGACGATAAAGTTCAGCAGCAAGTCACCGGGATTACGCATACAGGTAAGATCGTTTATCTTCGTTTTCCGCTACCCGCGAACGGGGAGATAGACAAAGGTCAGGTGGAAATGGAAATCTACCGTATCTTGCAAAAGGCGGCGATTCCACTGTATTTGAACAGCACTGACGGAAACGCTTTCGCCTTTGCCGTCGCTCGAGAACACCTGCCCACCCTGATAAATCTTTTAAATGGACTGGCGATTCCGGTAGAAAACAGGACAAATGGCGTGAATCGGGTATACTTACTCGGTTTAGGTCAGCGCAACATCGCATTTGAGACGCAACGTATTTTGCTGGAAAAGGCGTCCAGCGTCCTGGATGTCCGGGCGGTCGAAGCGGAAGTGACGAATAACTGTACGGTTGTATCAGTCATTTCCGGTCGATTTCGAGGAATTCCGGGGGTGACCGCACGTATGCTGGAAGCTCTGGCGCGGGTGGGGGTTCCCGTTTATCAAACGGCGGATTCTCCGCTTTCCGTGTCGGTGCTGGTTCCGGAAGAAGATGCGGGAAAAGCGACCCGAGCATTGCACGTTATTTTTGAACTGGCAACGGAGGATAGTGTAGACGGCAGAACGTAAACGCATGGCGTTTCTATGAAACAACGTGAATTACGATGACGAAACTCCGGGGAGGTTGCCATGAGTTCCGAGGAAAATGAACGAACACAGGGAGACGAAGTCATTTCCCGGTTTTTCGATCTGGAAACGGATGAACGATTGAAACCGCCAACAGATTTGCCGAACCCGCCTGATGTAAAATTCAAACGGCCTGACACGAGGACGGCAAATCCTAATCGTGGAACTGATGGGTTCCGAGTAGGCGGAAGCGCTATCAAGGGAAGCGAGTTACGGGGCATGGGTCTCGCCTCATCGTTAGGAGTCGGGTTAGTAGCGGCTATCGCGGTTGGGACAGGGCTAGGCTATCTGGCGGATTACCTGCTTGGAAACAAGGGGACGCCCTGGGGTCTGATCACAGGGTTTATCCTGGGAGTGACCGCCGGATTCGTTCAACTGATTCGCACAGCGAATCAGATCACGAACGATATAGACAAAAACTGAGATGGACGAAAAACGAGTGGGCGCTGTCCAGAAGCGATATCGCTGAATTGCAGCATGGGACGCTGTGCCATAAGGAATCGGAGAACATTGTGGCGGAGAACAAAAATCCGCCGGGGACGCTCGACAGGGATGATAACCCCGGCGAGTATGTCTTGAAGACCGTTCGGAGCTCGGTGGTGGTAGCCACCTTCATTGCGCTGTGGTTGGCAGGAGTGAATCGGTATGAAATGATCCTGCCATTCTTGACCGGGACGGCGCTTGGATGTAGTTTAATATGGTCTTGGGAACGGATGGCAGTCGCCTTTTTTACGCCAGAAAGAGCGCGAAAAAAAAAGACCGGGGGAAAGTGGATAATCATCCTGTTCGCTCTGGTAAAATACCCGATGGTCGCCTACCTGATTTACTGGGCGACGCGTCACTGGAATCAAACCCAGTTACTTTGGTTTGTCGGAGGATTCATCCTGGTACAGGCGGTTATCGTCCTGCGGGCTCTGGGTCGATCCTTAATGGAAAATAGTAAATAGAGATTTATCGCATAAAGGCGATTGTTGAGTTCCCGGGTCTAAAAAGATCCGATTAACGAAAACTTTGAGGAGAAGTTCGTGCCGCAAACTGGGGCGCAAAACAATATAGAGACTCCGCGCAAGTGGAAAATAGTCGCGCAGGGCGAAGGCCATGGTTCTGCGACAGGCGAGGAAACCCACGCCTCCACGGGTGCACATGCGGGAGGCGAAGAGCATGGGCCGGAGAATCCGCTTGCGGAACATCCTGCCTACTACTATAGCTACGTCGCTCTGGGCGTCGCCGTCGTCCTGACAGGACTGGTTCTCTGGTGGCGACGGAACGGTTTGAACTCACGAAAACCGAGCCGGGGCCAATCACTGCTGGAACAGGCGGTAGAATCTATTACCTGGTTCTCGCGAAATGCAATTGGTCCAGGCGGAGAGAAATACGCTCCCTTTATTGGAACCATTTTCGCTTTCGTTCTGCTATCAAACCTGTGCGGCGTACTGCCTTTCTATTGGAAAAGCCATGGGAATGCCGCCGCGTCGTTCACGCCGGCGCCGACAGCGAACCTTTCGATGACGGTTGCGCTTGGTTTGATCGTATTCGGAGTATTCAACTATGTCGGCATTCAGAAGAACGGGGCGGTAAATTACTTCAAACACTTCGCAGGGCCGATTCCCGCGCTGTCGATCTTGATGTTCCCCATTGAGATTATCGGAGCTCTGGTTCGACCAATTTCTCTGGCAATTCGACTTTTCGGTAACGTCTTCGGGGAAGAGACGGTCATCGCAGTATTGATCGCGATGAGCGCAGCGATTTTCATCCCGTTGCAGTTCCCCATGCTGGTTTTCGGAGTGTTTGGATCCGTGGTTCAGGCGGGGGTCTTTACGATCCTTACCTGCGCTTATATCGCTCTTGCGATAGGCGATCACGGAGACCATGAGCATGGCGATCATAGTGATGACCATGCACATGGCGCGCCTGCAGGGGCGCATTGACCGTCCGGTCTTCAACCGTTCCAAGCCGTTTCATAAACGGCGAAGAATTTAAAAACAGTTTCATATCGCGCAATGCGGTCAAAATTAGACCGCTATTTAATTCTGGAGGGTAATTTACGCAAATGTTGTATCTTGGTCTGCTCGCCCTTGCGGTGGGTCTTGGTCTTCCTATCGCAGTTATCGGCGCCGGTTTAGGTCAGGGACGCGCCGCCGCCGCCGCGCTTGAAGGTATCGCTCGTCAGCCGGAAGCCGCTGGTAAGATTCAGACGGTCATGATCATTGGCTTGGCGCTGATCGAATCTCTTGTCATCTACGCCCTGCTGATGTTCTTCCTGATGAACCCGAAGCTTCCCACGTTGACGACACAACAGGTTGACACGCTGGTCTCCGCCGCCGCGAAATAGGCGTTCGCCCCTTCGCTCCGTCTGTCGCGCGATTCAATACGGCGACAGACGGAGTAAACGACACGGCAATTTGAGGAATTATGGAACTCTTAGAAAGCCTGAACATTGACTGGCGACTGGTGCTCGTCAATATCTTTGGCTTCATCTTGCTCTATCTGGTGTTACAACGACTCGTGTTCAATCCTATTAACAAGGTATTGGCGGAGCGTGAAGGCGATATTCAGAAAACATACGGACAACTGGACGCCGACCGGGCTCAGATGGAAACCCTGAAGAACGAATATAGCCAGCGTCTGACCAACATTGAGGCAGAAGCGCGGGAAAAAATTCAGGGAGCAATTAAAGAAGCCCAGACGACCCGCGACCAGATAATCACTGAGGCGAACTCCCGCGCCGTCGAAACCGTGGCGAAAGCGGAAAAAGATGTCGCCTACGAACGCGAACAGGCGATGGCGACGCTCCGTGAGGAAGTCGTTGGTCTGGCGATGGGCGCAACGACAAAGATTATCGGCGATGGTCTGGATGAAAACCGACAGCGCAAGCTGATTGCGGAATTTATCAATGCCGGAACAGCGTCCAATATTCCGTCCGCCCGAAGTAATGGTGTGGAAGGATAAAGAAAAGCGATGCAAGACGAATCCGTCGCGCGACGCTATGCCGCCGCGCTTTTTGCCGGGACAATCCGGAATAATTCGCTTGAAGTGGTTCAGGAGGATCTGGGAGGAGTGGTCAATGCCGTTAACACGGTGGGCTCTCTGAAAGCGATCCTGGCTGAACCGACGATCACTGAAGCGCGCAAAGCGGAATTGTTGGAAAAAGCGTTCGGCGGCCGTATCAACGATCAGACGCTTGCTTTTCTGAAACTATTGACAGCAAAGCGCCGAATCGAACTTCTGGGAGCAGTGAACCAAGAATTCGTTCGACTATCACGAGAACACCAGAATGTCGCCAGCGCAATCGCTACTACCGCTGTCCCGCTAACCCCGGACGAGGAGACGGCATTGATCGGGAAATTGGCGGCAATGACCGGCAAGCGGATCGAATTGACGACCGCTATCGACTCGAGTGTGCTGGGCGGAGTATTTATACGCATTGGCGACACCGTCTATGATGGGACAGTGCGAGGCAATCTAGAGCGGTTGCGCGAACAGTTGCTGGCAAAAAATTAGGGCGCTTGGCGTTCCTACATCAAAATGAACTTCAGTAGGGACGCTAATATCGCGTCCGACAGAGGAAAACAAACGTGGCTTTAAGACCCGATGAAATCACCAGCATCCTGGAAAAGGAGCTGGATCAATACCAGCGCGGGACCGAGGAAGTCGGCGTTGGAACTGTCCTTCAGGTAGGCGACGGCGTCGCCCGCGTGTACGGATTGAAAGACGCCGCAGTATCTGAATTGTTGGAATTTCCCGGTGGCGTCATGGGTATCGCCCTTAACCTGGAAGAAGACAATGTCGGTACGGTCATTCTGGGCGAAGACCGTGACATCAAGGAAGGCGATACCGTTCGCCGAACCGGTCGCATCATTGAGGTTCCTGTCGGCGAGGCTCTGATCGGGCGCGTCGTTGATCCTCTGGGACGCCCTATAGATAATGCGGGCCCAATCGTGACCCATGAATCGCGCTTGCTGGAAAGCATGGCTCCCGGAGTTGTTGACCGTCAACCGGTCAAGGAGCCTATGCAGACCGGAATCAAATCTGTTGACGGAATGATTCCGATCGGTCGCGGTCAACGAGAATTAATCATCGGTGACCGACAGACCGGAAAAACGACGGTTGCAATTGATACAATTCTGAACCAGAAGGGCAAGGACGTCTACTGCTTCTACGTCGCCATCGGTCAGAAAGAATCGACGGTAGTCCGTGTGGTGGAAACTCTGCGCAAATATGGGGCGATGGAATACACGACGGTAATTTCGGCATCTGCATCTGTTCCGGCGGCGTTGCAATACATCGCCCCGTATGCAGGATGCGCGATGGCGGAGTATTTCCGAGATACCGGACGTCACGCTCTGATTGTTTACGATGATTTGACCAAACAGGCTGCCGCCTACCGACAGGTATCATTGCTTCTGCGACGTCCGCCGGGTCGTGAAGCCTACCCAGGTGACGTTTTCTACCTGCACTCCCGTTTGCTGGAGCGAGCAGCAAAACTCTCGAAGGAAAAAGGCGGCGGTTCTCTGACCGCACTCCCGATTATCGAGACGCAGGCGGGAGACGTTTCCGCCTATATCCCGACCAACGTCATTTCCATTACAGACGGACAGATATTCCTTGAGACCGACCTGTTTAACTCTGGCGTTCGCCCAGCGATCAACGTTGGTATCTCGGTTTCCCGCGTTGGCGGTTCGGCGCAGATTAAGGCGATGAAGAAAGTCGCGGGAACCCTGAAGACAAGTCTGGCACAGTATCGTGAGGTGCAAGCTTTCTCACAGTTCGCATCCGATCTGGACAAAGCGACTCGTGACCAGTTGAACCGTGGCACTCGCTTGGTCGAACTCCTCAAACAACCGCAAAACGCCAGTATGGAAGTCGAAGACCAGATTTTTTCGATCTTCTCCGGCACCAACGGCTTTCTGGATGACCTGCCTGTCGAATCGGTACGCCGCTTTGAGACGGAACTTTTGCAGTTCATTCATGAAAAGTATCCAGAACTGCCAGAGCGTATACGCCAGACCAAAGACCTCACGAGCGATGATACGGACACGCTAAGGAAAGCGATTACCGCGTTCAAGACAACGTTTAAACCGTAAAATCAGTCAGTAAACTAAAAATAACCCCCGCGCTTATCGTAAGTGCGGGGGTTATTTTTAGTTTGTCACTCCGTGGGATTTTCGATTCATGAGGATGATGCTGTCCATCGCGCCATCAATAGGGTTGAGCCACACACGGTAGTGTTTTGAAGATTTATTTCGAAGAAACATCGTACAATCCAGTTCCCATTGCCCCGCTTTGTACGAGTTATTCAAACGGATATAGTTCACCCTGATTACAGGCGACGGATCGGACGGGTGCACCACGCTTTCCACTTCCAGTAGATAGTTGATAGCGGTTTTCTGGGCAGCTTGAGCGTTGATAATAGAAGGATTTCCTTCAGGGGCTTTTCTGGATTGATGCAAATCGACGCCGTCATTTCGAGCATATTTCATATCCATATGCTCGCCATCGATACTGAATGTATACTTATCTTCCCCGGCATTGTATTTCACCTCCCAGATTGCTTCGGGATCCTTGTTCGGAAATTTGCTATCGTAGATCGGGATAGCATTGATATGCGATATGTTGCCGGGAAGATAAAAGGCGGAGCGACAGAGCCGTTGCGTTAGATCGGAAACATCCTTGCTGGCTCGCATATTCAGCGCTTTCATTTGAAGAGGTTCCAGCGAAACCTGCGAGATACGCGAGGAGATGGAGGCGATAAGAAGTAAGAACAGTGGAGACCAGACGATAATAGACCATGGCATCCTGATCTTTGAATACAGAAAACGGACAGGGAACATAGTGATATCCTTATTGTGAGTGTGGCGTTCTAACGACGCTATATCTGAAATATTAACAGCGTTTTTGCATATAAAGTATGATCTGGATCACATAAAGATGTGATTTTGTCACAAATCAAGGTATGCATTTACGAAATCATATTCTATCGGGTGACGTCCGGCGTGGAGTGACAACAGGGAAGTCAGAGCCCCGACATGAAATCATTGGTGTGAATAGCATAGAGATCACCGTTCACCGCAGAAAGCGACAATCTCAGCTTTAGAGCTTCCATACATAGTTTGACACAGAGAAAAACCATCCCAGACATATCTTCCTTTGTCTTGTAGTCTGAGATGATCTCCCCTTATCGGGTTCATGCCGGGTGCAATTCCAATCGATACCGGATATCGACGCACTATAGTAATCGCTTCCATTCGTTGAATTCCCTCGGCAGTTTGTGCAAACGGACGCAAATGAGGGATTCGTAACTGCCGTTCAAGACAAACCAGACGATTCCTGACAGCATCCAGACGTATGAAATAACCATCCTCGCCCGCCGGAAGTAAAACGGGATGAGCGATGTTTCCGTGACGGGACGTTTGGCGATAAGAGCGCACAACGTCTCCGCACGCAAAATCGCATCTCGGAGAGAAATCTCATGACGGAAGGGAAGTTTTCAGAAAAGAATGAGGGGAAACGCGACGCCATGAGGCTATGGTAGCCGTTACCAGCAAGAACTAAGGAAGAAGATGGGTATGAGATAATGCCGGACTCGGCGCAACAGTATGCAACGGGACGGACGGCGACGATACGTCGAAGGGGTGCGAGACGTTCATATATTCCCCTAGTGGCTACGATTATAACCAGAGTAAGAAGGAATCAACAGGGTATTCTTACATTTCGCCGAGACAAACAAGAGTTTGCACATTGCAACAAACACGGGTTTATTCTGTCGTTTTCTCAACGGTCTCGTTTGATCGCTTCTTGAGGGTATGTAAGTCTTTAGAAAATGTATTTATTATTTCGGTTTAATCTTTAAACAGATTGTCGATAATTATGTTTGCCTGGTGAATCATTTGAATCATTCACCAGGCAATGAATAAAAGCGATCTATTAGGGATATACAGCGGGGATGGCATGACCAGCTTTAGCACTTTGAACGGCGAAGTCCAGGATTTGAACCGGGCGTCTCGCCCATTCCGGAGTAATGATCAGATCGTCCGTACCTGCAAGGTAAGCTGCGACATTATGATAAAACTCATGTCCTTTACTATCCGGGTTACGACCTTCTCGAATCAGAGTCTCGCCATCCTTCAGAGTCTTGATACGCCATCGATCTCCCCACATAGTATAGGTTCCCAGCGTCCCGGTAATTTCCGCCATACCGCGCTCCTGTTCTTTAGGAGACATATCGATAGAGGAGACGCTCAGAGTAAGCCATTTTCCGCTTTTGAAGCGAACGGTGAGGAAGCCTTCATCCTCGTTGGTATCTTCGCCGTAAATGGTATGTGACGCCCAGAATCCATGCTTGGCATAGCCTGCGACTTCAGTCATTTCTTCATCGCCGAGAATCTGAAGGCAATATTCGAGAATATGGACGCCCCAATCATAAAGGATACCGCCGGAAATAGTCCTTGAAGAGCGCCACCAGTCTCCGGGCTTGTTGTAACCACCGATATGAGATTCGACACGGACAATCTCACCGATCTCGCCCGCACGCATCGCCTCCACCGCACGTATGACACAACCGTCCCAGTGACGATTATGATAGATGGAAACGAGAAGATTTCGCTTCTTTGCTTCCTCGATCAATGTGTCCGCCTCTTTCATGGTGATTGTCATCGGCTTTTCGCAAATTGCGTGACGTCCCGCCTGTAGGCATTGACGAGCCAGTTCGAAGTGCGTATTATGCGGCGTAATAATGGTGACGAGGTCAATATCACTCTTTTCCAGCATTTCTTCCAGACTCAGGTAAGTTTGAATGCCCGGAAATTCTTTTTGAGCAACTACGAGCCGCTCCGCATCCAGATCCGCGACTGCGGTCGGGATCATGCCCGAATTCCGCATCTCGTTCAGATGCTGGCGACCCATATTGAATGCGCCGCCATACCCGACAACCCCTACTTTAGGAGGAATGTTCGCCATAATTTCTCTTTCTTTCCCTGTCCCCTGAATCGCCTTTCATAAACCGTCCAGTTCGTTACAGGAGAGGCTTTACGGTCATACGGGGGAGGTGACATCCGTATGCTACGCTCTTTCCATGTCTATTTCCTCCGTAAATTGACTTTCAGAGTGGCATAACCATCGATCTGAAAATGCTCTAC
>CAIVZM010000019.1 GCA_903910385.1 uncultured Armatimonadota bacterium | reverse complement strand
CGCCGCCGACAAACGCGCCGCCGACAAACGCACCGCCGACAAACGCACCGCCGACAAACGCACCGCCGACAAACGCACCGGCATCCAGCGCTCCCGCGACTGCGCCCGCCGTTCCAGCTTCTAACGCCACTCCCCCGGCGCCTCCTGCGACCAAACCGTAGTGCGCCTCCGGTCAGCGGCTTGGATAATCATTCCGCTGACCGGGAATTTCATCGACCGCTCCCTCTATTTCTTCGTGCGACCACCTATTTTGCCGCTTTTGTTGATATTGATTCGAATTGCACTGTCCTCCTATTGCACGACAACAGCAATACGCAATTGCGGTGGAAGGTTCTCCCTCAGAAACGGACGATATCGTGAATGAAAATGCGACGGGCGTTCTCTACCTTATAGCGACTCCCATAGGAAATCTGGAAGACATTACGGCAAGAGCGCTACGCCTACTCCGTGAAGTGGATGTGATTGCGGCGGAAGATACCCGCGTCACGCGTAAGTTACTGGCGCATTTCGATATCCATACACCATTGACCGCTTACCATGCCCATTCTGATACCAGACGTGGCGACCGTCTCGTGGCGACGCTTCTGGAGGGTAAGAGCATTGCGTTGGTGTCTGATGCAGGCACCCCGTGCATTTCTGATCCCGGCGCCGAACTGGTAGAAGCCGCTATCGAGGCGGGGATACGCGTCGAACCGATTCCAGGTGCGAACGCCCTTCTTGCCGCTCTGATAGCATCCGGCTTACCAGCAGGTCGTTTTATCTTTGACGGCTTCCTTCCACGGTCGAATGACCGTAGAGAACGTATAACAGAAGCCGCTTACGAAACCCGTACCCTCATTCTCTATGAGGCTCCGATCCGCCTTGTGGAAACTCTCACGGAGCTAGCGAAGGTCTGCGGAGAAAACCGACGCGCCGCTGTCGCCCGTGAAATCACCAAAAAGTTTGAGGAATTTGTTCGGGGAACGCTTTCCGAGATCATCGCGCATTTCAAGGCGACGCCACCCCGGGGAGAGTGCGTTATTATTATCGAAGGGACGAAGGAACCGCGCCCCGGAGAGGCTCCCCCCGATTCAGAGGCATTGCTACGAGACGCATTGCAACGCGGTCTTTCCCCCAGCGCCGCCGCACGCGAAGTGGCGCGTGCCGCAGGTTTACCGCGTAATGCCGTCTACGCTCGCGCCCTGTCTATCCTCGCCGAACCGGAATAGCCATCATTCCGGATCGGCGACTTTTCCTCACTATCCCCTAGAACCCGACGTGGATAGCAGGTCGGCGGTTGGGGTCAGGTTCCGCAACACGCAATACTTCGTGCGTTACGGGCGCAACATCGCCCTGCCCCAGCAACAGATACTTGATGGTAAAGAGGATAGGGTTTCCTTCAGTCCAGTCAAAGTAGGCATGGGGCCGTTTGCCGGTGGCATTACGCAGGAATAGCAAAAGAGCGGCGATGGCGTTCGGGACAGCAACTCCTTCGGCTCGCAAAATCCGGTGTCCAGCGATTTCGATGCCTTCCACTTTCATCGTCCCCGTGAAGTTCGAGGCGTCCGTAACATAGATTTCCAGGAAGATCAGATCATCCGCAGCGGGAATGATATGGTGCATCCGCGCTTCCTCCGCCTGACGACGGTACTCTTCTTCATCACAGGTGTCCGGGTTGTTGGCAATGATACGTAATTCGCTCTTAGAAGCGGCATCGATAATGAATTGCCAGGCTTTTTCGTCGAGTTCGATTTTATCGGCGCGCAGTTCTGTGGTGCGCATGATACGCGAAACCAGTGAGACGCCAACAATGGACAGGATGAAAAACGCCGCAATCTTGACGCCATCGGGACGTTCAATGATATTGGTAATCGTCGTGTAGATGAAGATCGCCGTAATCAATCCATAGGCATAGAATGCGCCCCGGGCATTGGTAAATCGCTTGACGGAAAGGGTTACTGCAAGAGCGGCAGAAGACATCAATACGAGAACGCCCGTCGCGTAGGCTCCCCCTTGAGCATCGACATCTGCACGAAATAATATCGTCACGAAAAAGGCGATCAGAGTAAATATGACAGCCAGGGGTCGTACCGCCCGAGTCCATTCCGGCGCCATACCGTAACGCGGCAGGTAGCGCGGAACGATATTGAGAAGCCCTGCCATCGCGGATGCCCCGGCGAACCAGAGAATCAAAATGGTGGAGATATCATAAATCGTGCCGAACGTATCACCGAAAAAATTGTGCGCCAGATAAGCAAGAGCGCGTCCATTCGCCTCACCGCCTTTCTGGAATTCCTCCGCAGGAATCAGCATCGTCGTGATAATGCTGGACGTCATCAAGAAGACGCTCATCAAGACGGCGGCGGTTAACAATAGCTTTCGGGTGTTTCGAATGCGTCCTTTGGGCCGATGCTCCGTATCGCTCTCGTCCCCTTTGACAAGCGGCATGACGGCGGCGCCGGTTTCAAACCCGGACAATCCCAGCGCCAGGCGAGGAAACAATAACAGGGACATTCCCACCATGAGCCAGGGATTCCCATGCGAAGGCCCGGTTACTATAGCGTTCCACCAGTTCGGACCCGTAGCAGGATGAGTGAAGACTTGCATCAGTCCATAACTGATAACGACCGCATTCAATCCCAGATACGCGAACACCAGAACGACTGCGATTCCCATCGCCTCTTTGAAGCCTTTGAGGAAGACGGCGCCCAGAAAAGCGATCAGCGTCAGTGTGATACCTACCTGATGACCTTCCACATACTGCTTGGCGAAAGGATTCTCAATGATATGCGCTGCGGCGTCCGCGGCAGAAAGCGTGATGGTGATAATGAAGTCGGTGGCAACGAACCCTAACAGGACGAGGACGAACAGTTTCCCCTTCCATGCGGACAAGAGGTGTTCCAACATGGCGATGGAGCCTTCGCCATGGGGGCTTTCACGCGCCACACGGCTGTAGATTGGCAACGCACCGAAAAGGGTAAGCAAAACCAGAACAAAAGTCGCCAGAGGCGAAAGAGCGCCTGCAGCGAGAGCCGCAATGCCGGGCTGATATCCGAGCGTGGAAAAATAATCCACGCCCGTCAGGCACATAACCTTCCACCACGAGTGGGCGGTATGCTTTCCTACATTCTCGTAGGGGCCTTCCACCTCAGGAAGATAACCCTCAAGGAGCCAGCGTTGAAAACGCGTGGCTTTAACTGCGGGACGGCGTAACGGTTCGTCCGTTGCGACCGATTCATTTAATTCGGTCATCATTTTCCATCATACCCAACAGGCGCGTAAGCGTAGGGAAACGCCCGACATTACCTGTCCTTCTGCACTTTTTTCACTCTTGCGATTCATATTTCAAAAAGTTCTGACATTATCCTGAGAATCAGATTTTATCGCCGCACGGAGCCGTTGCACACGCTCTCGTTCGACAGGAGCGGCGACCCGATTATCCTGCTTAAAATAAGTCCCGACAATCGCTCCGGACGCCCCCGCTTCCAGTAACTCCCGCGCCGTATCCGGCGAAAAGCCGCTACCTATCAGAACCGGCGTCCCGGGAGTCGCTCCGGCTACCCGCCGCACCGTCTCTGCACTGGTTACCGAACCGGTAGCAGCGCCGCTGACGATAAGCGCATCCGCAAGACCACGTTCTACCGCATCGCGAGCCGCATCCTCAATCGTGATTCCAGACGCTTCGTGTATTAGACCGCTTGTCGCGCCCAGGGTTGCCGCATGCTTGACGAAAACATCGGCGAATATTGCCACGTTCGCGCCCAGTTCCCGACGATACAGCGTTGCAGTTCGCGCCGCGCCTTCAATGATGCCCTGATCGGTCACTGCGGCGCCCACGTAGACATTGACCCGAACGAATTGCGCTTCGCAAATATGCGCGATTGCCAGAGCGGAGCGAGCGTCGTTTCGTAAAGCGTTTACCCCGATCGGAAAATCAGGACCGACCGCATCGCGTACGCTGAGTACGGCGCGAGTCAGCGCCGCGATCGTATGAGGGGGTAGATGATCTTTAGCGAAGGGGGCATCGAAAAAGTTTTCCACCATAATGGCGTCTACCCCACCTTCCTGAAGCGCGATCGCATCTTTTATAGCGCGATCCAGCACATCAATAAGATTAGATTCATCCGCCCTTGCGCTCCCCGGCAGTGGTCCCAGATGAACCATTCCGATGAGCGGACTTCTGCGCCAGAAATCCGCATCTAATCCGCCGTAAACCCTATTCATCCGTTCTCAGTTCCGATCCGGCATTTCAAACGATTCGTATCATATCGCTTTGCGGGAAATTCATCACTGTTGAACTCAGATGCCTCCCAATCCGGGGAGGCGTCTTCAAGAAAATGGAATTCAAATCATTCGTCGGCGAACCATCGGAAGAACGATACCACACAATCCGAGGACAAGTAATCCCAGACTGCCCGGTTCGGGAACAGCGAAACCATTGATCGCTTTGAACTGGAACGCGACATTGGCATACGGCTTGTCAAGGGGCGGAGTCGGCGGCGGGCTGGTAACGGTGAAGGCATATCCCGGGGGCAGATCATGGGCGAAAGCGTCCGTTCCCGGATCGCCATAGTCGATTGCGCCAGATATATTGGTCGTTCCCCAGAGAACATTCCCACTGTTGCCGATAATAACATCGCCGTTGGGATGCGAGTTATTAAAGACATCGTTGACCAGCAGGCCGACATTGTTCATAATCGCCAGTGATGCGCCGGTGCGTCCGCCATCATTATCGAAGACGACGCCTGCCCAGAAAGCATTGTCCCTTCCCGGAGAAGTCCTCGGAACCAGCACGCCATTATCCGGGAAGCGATAGGTAATAAGGGTCAAGCTGAACGAATTGTCAGGCGCGGCGGGCAGATTCACCGCAGGTAAGGTAAAGGCTCCCAGTAAAGTATTTGGCACATCGCCGACCGGTTCCAGAAAGCGATCATCGTTCCAGAGTCGGATCAATGGGCGCACCTGCACGGAGGATACATTCAAATTCGTGATGTAGAAAGACATTTCGGTGAGGCGAAAGGGGTTGTCTGTCCCAACCGTCTTGATATCATCGGCGACAAGACTGGTGACGATTCCGGCGCCCACCGTGACCGAAAAATCGTTTGGCAACGCAGAAAGATAATCAGAGCCAAGGCTGGATAACGTGGAGAGGTTATCGTAAGCGATGAATTCCGTCTGGGCTTGCGAGGCGGAGGCAATCAAGAGCGAAAGGCTGATACTCATGCCAACGCTATTGCATAGCGCCCGGATACGAGTTTTCATAGAACCATCCCTTCCCGTAAAAAACAGTCGATCATCGGCAGAATTTTACCTTCTACAGCAGACGTTTTATCCATCCTCCCTGTTTCAATGTTTTGCGGATACTTGCGACGCTTCGCCCGAAGTCTCGCTCGATGCTCCCAGCGATGGCCCGTGCAGATGAACCGGTTGCGAGCGCTTTTTACGCGCCGATGCACGAAGGTTCAACATTTCGACCAGTACAGAGAATCCCATCGCAAAGTAAACATATCCCTTGGGGACATGGACATGAAATGCCTCAATAATCAGGGTAGTCCCGATAAGCAGGAGGAAGGACAATGCCAGCATCTTGACTGTAGGATGCTGCTCGACAAAGACGCTCACCGTATTGACAGTGTAAGCCATTACAACAGTCGCCACCAGAACGGCGATCATCATGACGACCACCTGTTCCTTGGGAACCATACCGATAGCCGTCACGATGGAGTCCAGAGAGAAGACGATGTTGAGCAACATGATCTGCACCATGATGGCGCTATAGGACGCTCCAGCCTTTACCTTCGCATCCTCCGGGTGTTCATCGCCTTCCAGCTTTTCATGGATTTCGTGCGTCGCTTTGTAGACCAGAAAGAGCCCACCGATCAGAACAATGGCATCCTGAACCGAAACTCCCAGCGGTTGATACCCTTCCTTGCCGAAATCATCGATCGGCAAGGTGACGAACGGGTGTTCCAGACTCAAAACGAACGGCAAGACCAGTAACAACAGCAAGCGAGGCACGACAGCCAGGATCAGTCCCGTGCGACGCCCCGATGATTGTTGTTCCGGCGGTAACTTCCCTGCCAGAATGGAAATAAAGACGATATTGTCGATACCGAGGACAATTTCCAGAGCAATGAGCGATATCAGACCGATCCATGCCCCCGGATTTGTCGTCCACGAAAAATCGATGAAATTCTGCCAGGACACTCTATTCTCCTAAACTTAATTCACACATCTCTTATCGGGTGGGAAATACACTGAGGGTCGATCCCCGTTTGGTACGAAAGAATTGTGCGTTTTGCGTATCGACGCCCAGTTCTTGCAAAAGGGCGACGACGCGATTCGCGGCGAATCCGACTTCCTGAGGGCGGTGGCTGTCCGCTCCAAAGGTCAGGGGTACGCCGCGTTCGATGAGCAGGCGCAACATCGTCCGGTTGGGAAACGGTTCATCGCCCCCCATCTTTCGGTAGCCGGAGGTATTTATTTCCACTGCCGCCCCGGATTCCGCCGCCGCATCGGCGACCTCAGGATACAGTTCCGCCGCCAGTTCCGGGCGTAGCGGCGGGCTGTATGATTCGACGGCAGTAAGGTGCGAAAGAATATCGAACAGTCCGCTCCGCGCCGCTCGCACAACGCTGGCATAGTACGCCCGAAACACTGCTTCCGGCTCTTCCCGTTGCCAGCGGGCTTGATTGAAGATATTGGTTCCCAGCGCGTAATGCACCGAGCCCAGAGCGTAGTCGATGGGATAATCGTTGAGCCAGCGTTTCAGGTCTTCCGCACGTCCCTCAATCCAGTCCGCTTCGATTCCTACCCGAACTTCTATCCGACCCGCATATCGCGCTTTCAGTTCCAGCGCTTCCGCCACATAAGCGCCCATTTCCGAAATAGCCATCTGCGTTCCCGGTTGGGCGTGGTCACCCGGAAGCCAGTAGGCGGGACCGTGGTCGCTGACTCCAAAAATCGTCATTCCGGAGGCTATCGCCGCCTCTACATAATCCGGTATTTCTCCCTGAGCGTGTCCGCACCGTCGGTGGTGACTGTGAAAATCGAAAGCGATCTTCGATTCGCCCATTGTCGCTACAGCGTCTGTTCGTATTGCATCCGTCATGGTGGCCATCGCTCACAGTGTACCCGATTCCTGTCCCATAACTGAAGACGCCATAGCCGTCGGGCGGTCAAATCAGACATCGGGCGATCAAAACAGACGCCGGGCGTCCGGCGAGTTGGGCGCGATTCCCACACGCGCCATCTCTTGAATGGCATCTGACAGGGTATCCCGGTCATCGAAGAGACGATTCGCATCCAGTTCGGAACCATCGCTTGCCAGTGGTTGTCCTCCGAGTTTTTGACGCAGGTAAGATAAAGCGACGCTCATCCGGTCGTAGACCTCAAGCGGTGAGGGGCTTACGGGCAGTTCAAATGCCAGAGACAATCCCGTAGACCCCTCGCCTTCCGCAGCGCGTTCTGGAAGAAATCGGGTCGGGTGGCCCAGACCGCTGACGGAAAAGAGGGGAACGTCCGCGCCGCCGAACCAGTGAAAAAGGTCTCCGCTTCCCCATACCAGTCCGATGCCGTACAATGCGCGCCAGATACTCCGGTCAGGAAAAGCCCGTCCCTGAGGCGAAAGACGCATTTCGATTGACTGTGCAAAACGAACCTTCAGGACGGTCAGGCGAGCGGCGCGAGTGGAAGCGGCAACAGGCGTTTCGCGCGGGATAACATTCCAGCCGACGCTATTTGCCAGCGCACGGGCTCTCAGAATATAACCTGACAGTTCGGCGATAGCCTCAACGCCTTCGGTGAAGATGCCGGTAAGCTCCCAGGTCATTGTAAGCGCGACCAGAGAAGAGTCATCGGGAAATTCGTTCAGGGAACGCCACTGCCCCTCACGCCCACGACGCGTCGCCCAGAGATGGGATAACCCCATTCCCACCCTCTTGTCGACTGCAAACGCAGAGCGTACCGCTCCTGCCAGCAATGGTCTCTCACCAGTAATATCGAGAACGAACTCCGTTGGGTCATGAGGACCTTCTGGTAAAGGAGGTAGCGATGGCGGAATCAGCAGGGGTGGCAGTAAATAGGATACATTTTCCAGGGGTTCCGGCCCCAGCGCCAATCGAACGCGCCATGCATCTTCCACATTTGCCTGTGCCATCGCCTCAGCCATAGAGTAATTGTACCGGAAACCCGTAAATTTTGCGGGCGTCATCTCCTATTCATGCGATCTTCATGCAACCGGGTGGAAGTGATTTGAAGCGGCGCACCTTCGACAACATTGTACGTTATGTTCAAATCATGATGCGCAGGTCATTTTGAGTTCCATTTTTGGAAATTCATAAAATTGATAAACATGATATAATGGAAATGTGCCTTATAGCGAGGACGGCTTTCCTCTCGCTGGTATCCGGGTTCCGGTTTGCAAGTTCTCGTTCGGTTCATGCTGGACGTCTCTAACCTGTTTTCCTTGACTTGTTTGCTGCACAAAAAAATGTCGGAAAGTCAGGAGACAGTAATGAGAATCTATGTCGGAGGAATTTCCTTCAACACCAATACCGAAGGACTTCGCAATCTGTTCGCAAGCGTTGGCGGCGTCACTGAAGCCACCATCGTCGAAGACAAGTATTCCGGTCAGTCCAAAGGCTTCGGCTTTGTCGAAATGCCCAACGCTTCTGAAGCGCAGGCGGCTATCGCGAAGTTCAATGGCTACAACCTGGACGGACGTTCGCTGACGGTCAACGAAGCCAAGCCCCGTGAAGATCGCGCGGGCGGCGGCGGCGGACGCTCCGGTGGCGGCTACGGCGGCGGCGGCGGTAATCGCGGCGGCGGTGGCGGCGGACGCTGGTAGTTCCCTGTTGCGTAAGCGACGAAAAACCACCCTCACCGCAGGACGGTGAAACACGGTTAGAGGGCGCAGTCAAATCGAAATTTCGATCTGACTGCGCTTTTCGTTTTTGTAAGAGCCTCGAATCAAAGAGGTAAGGATGGAATCATGGATGAGTTACAGCAGTTCGAACGCGCCCGATTCGATGTTGCCGGGCAAGGCGTTACCATTACTTCCTGGTATGAACCGGAAAAGACGCGATGGCGTGCGAACGCTCCGGCGCATGGTCATCTGTTGAACCATAGCGGCGGCGACGCCCCCATTACCGCAGCGACACGCCAGAAGGCGATTCAGGATATCTGTACTCGATTGGAAAAGCGGATGAAAGAAATCGAAGCGTCCCGGCAGACGCGCTCTTCCCGAGATTACCGTTAGTCATTTCGAGATTACCGTTAGTCATTCAAGGTCTGGACGGTTGGGGCGTCTGTACTTCTCGCGCGGTTCGTGTTAGAATCTCGCGGGAGGGTTAACCCAAATTTTGGCAGTTTCAATGCGAATTTTAATGTTAACATGGGAGTATCCTCCCATGCGGGTAGGGGGAATTGCGGCGGCTCTGGAGGGACTCTCCCCGGCGCTCGCCCGACAGGGCATCGAAGTCCATGTCGTCACCTGTGGCGCGGCAGGGGGCGAAACGGAGGAGATTCAGGCGGAAAACCTCTTTATTTATCGCGTTCAGGTAGACCAACCGTCCAACGATTTTATTCACTGGGTGCATCTGCTGAACGCCAAAATGGAAGAGAGGGCAGCGCTCCTGCTGGACCAATGGGCAGTTGAAGCGGCGAAGCCACGCAAAAAGAAAATTCCTACCCTTCTACATGTGCATGACTGGCTGGGACTGTTTTCCGCCCGGTCTCTCAAACATCGCTTCCATCTTCCGCTGGTCGCGACGATTCATGCAACGGAATTTGGTCGGAATAACGGTATCCACAACGATATGCAGCGCTATATCAACCGCTGTGAATGGGATTTGCAATGGGAAGCATGGCGTGTCATCGTCTGCTCCGATTTTATGCGACGCGAAGTTGAGTACGCCTTGAAGACCCCCTGGGACAAAATCGACATCATCTACAACGGCGTCTCCATCGGGGAATATTCCACGCCTTTTGAAGACCCAGAAAGAGCGGCGTTCCGACAGCGGTTTGCGACTCCCAATGAGAAAATCATCTTCTTCATCGGTCGGATGGTGCGAGAAAAGGGAGCGCAACTTCTGATTGAGGTTCTGCCGCGTCTTCGCAGTCAATACTACGATTCCAAGATCGTGATCGCCGGAGGCGGTAATCGGGCGCATCTGGAAAGCCTCGCCGCTTCTGTGGGCGTAACCCAACAGGTTTATTTTGCGGGTCGCGTCTCCGATGAGGATCGCGACCATCTGTATCGCGTGGCGGATGTAGCGGTATATCCCTCCCTGTATGAGCCTTTTGGCATCGTTGCGTTGGAAGCGATGGCGGCGCATGTTCCTGTTGTGGTGTCCAATGCCGGCGGATTAGCCGAAGTAGTACAGCATGATGTTACTGGCACGGTCACCTTCAGCGGCGATCTAGACTCGCTTGCATGGGGCATTGCACGCGTCCTGAAGAATCCCGGTTTCGCCCGCCACATGGCGGACGCCGCCTATGAACGCCTGAAAACCGTGTTCGACTGGGATGTTCTGGCGAAACAGACACAGGTAATCTACTCCCGTATCTGGGAAGAATATAAAACAAGCGAGTTTTCCCGTGGAGCGAAATGGGTATAATCTTTCCCGCCGTTTCGTTCGTCCTTTGAATTCAAGAAAAATATGCGAATGCGCGATTTAGTTATAGTCTTTGCGGCGGCAGCCGGAGTAGGCGGCATCGGCACCGTGCAGGAGGCTCACGCGGAAGTGACCCTCCCTACGGTAATTTCCGAGGGTATGGTGCTACAACGGAATACGCCCGTCCGTATTTATGGCAAGGCGAATCCGGAAGAAGAAGTTTCCGTCTCCATTCAGGGCAAGCGAGGCAAGGGCAAGACCAATGCGAAAGGCGACTGGGAAGTTATTTTCAAGTCACTGTCCGCAGGCGGCCCGTTCGCACTGACTATCGAAGGCAAAACGAACAAAATTCTTCTGAAGGATGTGTACGTCGGTGAAGTGTGGGTCTGCTCCGGGCAGAGCAACATGGAATGGAATATGGGATGGTCGCCGGACTCGAAAGCGGATGCCGCCACCGCCAGTGACCCCCTGTTGCGAATGTTCACCGTAGAGAAGAAGATATCTCCCACCTCGCTGGACGATGTTCGAGGAAAGTGGGAAGCGGCAACGGCGGAGACTGCTCCTCATTTCTCCGCTGTCGGGTATTATTTTGCCCGTAGCTTGCGCGAGGCGCTCAAAGTTCCTATAGGGATGATTCACACCTCCTGGGGCGGGACTCGTATCGAAGCGTGGACTTCGCGCAATGTCCTTTTGACCGGTGGTACGCCTCCTCTGGAATTTGCGCTCGCCGACCCGGCATCACCGCTTTTTCAGGAAGCGAAAGCGCGTCATGCGCGACAGGTAGACCGATGGAAAGCAGCAGGCTCTCCGGAAGGTAACTGGAAAGACCCTGGCTCGCTCCCGACCGCAAAGGGTTGGGGAAATGTCGATTATGATGACCATGTATGGGGGAGGATTCAGGCTCCCGGCGCATGGGAAAATTCTTCCGTCCCAGATTTAGAAGCTCTCGACGGTGCAGTCTGGTTCCGCAAGAAGATCAAAGTCCCGACCGCTCTGGCGGGGAAACCAATGACACTGAATCTGGGAACCATCGATGATGAAGATGTTACCTTCTTCAATGGCATCAAAGTCGGATCGACCATCGGTGAAAACGCCTACTCGCGTACCCGCAAATATGCTATTCCCGGCGAACTGGTAAAAGCGGGCGATAACGTTATCGCCGTTCGCATCTGGGATCAAGCGGGCGAGGGTGGCTTTACCGGTCAGAAGGCGGATATGTTTCTGACGGCGGTTGACGCCACTCTGGCAGAGACGCCAATCCCTCTTGCAGGAGAATGGTTTTGGCGCATCGAAATCGCGCGTCCGCAGAAGCCTGGCGCTCCGCCCGGTGAAAATGATCCGAATGCGCCTTCCGTCCTTTACAATGGGATGCTGTACCCCTTGCGCCATTACACGATCAAAGGAGCGCTCTGGTATCAGGGCGAATCCAATGCGGGTAATCCCTCCGCTTATCGCCGCCAGTTGCCTGCGATGATCGAGAACTGGCGAAAGCTCTTCAATATCGAAGATATGCCCTTTCTTGCCGTGCAGTTGGCGCCATTTATGGCAATCGCCAATGAGCCAACGGACACCAACTGGGCGGCGTTGCGGGAAGCGCAGAGCCATACCGCTGCGATGGATAAAAACGTCGGGGTGGCTGTCATCACCGATGCGGGCGACGAGAAGGACATCCACCCGGCGAAGAAGCATCTCGCCGGAGAGCGACTGGCTTTACTGGCGCGAAAAATCGCCTATGGCGAGAAAATCGTCGCAGAGAGTCCCGTACTCGAAAAGATGGACATTCGTGATGGTAAAGCGATCCTGACTTTCCGTAACACAGGCGAGGGACTGGAATGGCATCCCACGGACTCCGCAGGACATCCCGTACCAGAGGGGAAACTGGTTGGCTTCGCGATTGCCGGATCGGAAGGGAAATTCGTCTGGGGTGATGCGGTCATCACTGGTAAAAACGAGGTGACCGTCTCCGCTGCCACCGTTCCTAATCCGTCGGTCGTGCGCTTTGGCTGGGCAGATTATCCTGTTGTGAATCTCTACAGCAAAAGTGGTCTTCCGGCGTCCCCTTTCCGAACAGACGCGCCATTGGAGATGCCAAAAACGACCAAGCGTAAATCCGGAAAGAAAAAGAGTGATGCATCCCGGAGCAAATAGTCAGAAATGACAGTACGATAGCCTGAAAGATAAACCGATGCGATCAACTGCGTTATCATTACCTGCGTTATCATTACCTGCGTTCACATTACCTGCGTTCACATTACCTGCGTTAGCAATAGCCCTCCTGTCAGGCATGACTCTCCTTTTGTCCGGTTGTGGCGGAGGAGGAGGAAGTTCCTCAGATAAAGTGGCGGCCGTTACGCGTGAATCCGCCGCTGGCTTTTCTTCAGATGCATTGATTCTGGCTTCGAAGCGTTCCACAGACATCCGGATATCAGCTGCCGAAGCAAGACGTATTGAGGACGAACTCAAAACGATTCGTGAGCAGGTTCCGGCAGTGCGAGATATCCATACCGTTGCGGAATATGACCTGTATTCCCTGATCGCCACGGTCAAGCCGGGAACGCCCTGGATCTCTCAATGGCGCAATGGCGTTTCGACGACCGGTGAGGAAAAAATTAATGCAGTTCTGGCGGGTGCCTCACTGACCAACGTCCGATCGCTGGGTGATAGCGGCGCCGGGGGAACGCATTTCATCCTTACCTTTAAAGATCCGATCCATATACCTGCGCTGTTACAACAGTTGCAGAAGACCAGTGATTCCTGGGAGTCACTCAGTAAAAACTATACGTCGGGTGATGGCAATCTTATCGGTCTTCAGGATAAGGAAGGGGCAAGACTTTACGCCTTTTCCCTTGGTTGGGGAGATTGTTCCGCCGGTTGCATCTCGCGCCACATCTGGCAGATCATGTTGAACTCGGACGGCAGCGTTGCAGTCAAAGAATCCGGCCCTTCGCCTAATACGGCGACGAAGCCTCAGGCTAAGCCGCAATAGGAGAGAGCGAACGTGCCGGTAGAGATTCTCGGACTACATCATTACACCCTCCGCACCAGCGATTTGAAGCGGGCGACCGCATTTTATGAGGGAGTTTTCGGTCTCAAGCGGAAGCCGCAACCAGGAATGGTCACGCGCACCGTACGCTACGAACTGGATGAAGCGGAAGTTCATTTACTGGAAGTGGATTATCTACCTCTTATTCACGAGACGCCAGACCCTCGCGAAAGCCACCTCGCCCTTGAGGTGGATAATATCCACAATGCCGTCGCCGCCTGTCTTTCCGGGGGAGCGGAAATGCAACAGGTCACTTTCGTTCGGGATGAGGACGGTTCACAGTCCGCCTACCTCCGCGATCCTGATGGTAACCTGATCGAACTCTGTTCACATCCTACGTGGCGCAGTCGACGCTCGCCCGGATTGGGAGCAGTGGGTTCCACCCTGCCAGCGTCTATCCCATTGGCGGTTCCTGTATCCGGTGCGATGATGGCTTCGGCGCCGGAATTGCCCAGTGAAATGGCGACCACCTTCAACGCGGAAGAGTACTTCTCCAACCGCAATCAAAAGCGGGAAAACTGGCGTCTCCTTCTGACCACTCTGATCGCTTTTCTTCTACTGGGCATCGGCGCCGCCTTGCGCTACACCATCTTCAAACCAAAGTATGGAACGGGTTCCTCCTGGAAGACGGGTAAGGATCGCGCCACCGCTGGCGGATCGCTGCAAGCTGGCAATGGGACATCTCCCGATACCACGGCGACTGCAACGCCCATTCCGACTCCCACGCCAGCCACAGAGCAGGTATCTCCCTCTCTTTCGGAATCGAATGGCCTGCCCGCCCCGGCGGCGCCTGTGAAGCCATAATAGTGAAGTCTAGGTAAGAATTCTGAAACAGGAGTATGATCGTGAAGCCGTATGCGGCGTTCCGGTCGGGACATTACGGAACTGTAATGCCACGATGACAGCGAGAACCCAGAGAATCACCGCGATCTGCAATGGACGGTCATGGCGCAGGACAACTTCAGGCGCTTCGCCCAATCCCTGTCGGTATGTCAGGTAAAGATACCGGAAGATGCCGTAAAGCACGAAAAGCGATGTCGCTATCAGATACGGATGATTCCGTCCCGTCGGAGATAAAACCGTGTACAGAAGGTAGGCGATCAGGCAGGTAGTTGCGGTCAATGTCGCCAGTTGTTCCAGAAATTCCTGTGAATACTCCGCCAGAATGGATCGCGTCGGAGCGTTCTGACCCAGCGCTACAATTTCCGCTCGACGCTTCATCAGGGCGATGAATAACGCAAGCAAAAAGGTGCAGAGCAATAACCATTCGGACGCCATTACCGGCAAGGCGGCGGCTCCAGCGACCGCACGTAATACAAAGCCGGTCGCTACCGCCATAACGTCCACGATGACGATCTTTTTCAGCCCCCAGGAGTAGCTCAACGTCAGAGCGAGGTAGGCCGTCATAGTGATACAGAAGGCGGTTCCCAGCAATCGCCACCCGAGCAGTAAGGTCAGCGGAGCGGCGCAGACAACAAACAGGGTAGCGACGGAGACAGATAAGCGCCCTGAAGCGATGGGACGATTCTTCTTGACAGGATGCAAACGGTCTGCCGCAACATCGCGGATGTCATTGACCAGATAGGCGCATCCGGAAAGCAAGCAAAACAGGGCGAACCCGAGCAAGGCGTGGAGATAATCGTTGACGGAATGGGGAACGTCAAAGGTAAACAGCAACCCGGCGAACAATAACAGGTTCTTCACCCATTGCCGGGGGCGTAACGCTTCAAGAAGAGGAAACATTATAACTCCGGCGCGCCGCTTTTGAGGGCGACGCGCCGATACGATTGTAGCTTCGATTAATCGCTAACGACCGCCTCGAGAGGCGGGGTCTTGACGGCTTTCTTGATGCCATCATAATCGGAAACGGTCAGGGTAATATTATATTTCTTCTCTCCTCCGGTACGGGGAAAGACATGACTGACCACCCGACCCACAGCATCTTCTTGGATTCCATCGGAGGAGTCGAAGTCCCACGAGTATTTCAAGGTAGCGGCTCCGCCCTCCGCATTCCCGACGAATACCGTTTCCTGATCAGCGAAAAAGACTTGATCTTCCAGAGGAGCGACGGAAATTTCCGTTTCATCAATGACCGTACCGATTTCCGCCAGATAAAACTGCTGATACTTATCGCCAAAGATGGATAGACTTTTGAGTCGAGCGCCATCTCCGGTAGGCATCTTCCCCTTATTCGCTTTGACAATAGCCGCCAGAGGGAAAGAAAGCTGTACCCAGCGATCCGGGTCGTCCGAGGGAGGAATTTCCGTCGGGCGAATCAATTCAAATCGTGACCCATCCGCCATCGTCAAAAGATAACGCATCCGTTTGAAGGGCGAGATAGCCTGAGTCGTATCCTGAGAAGCGGCGGAATTGAATCCGGTCGTTCGCGCTCCGGCGCCTTGAAACCGAACGGTGAAGCGAAGATAGGTAGCTGAATTAGCGAAACCAGCGTTCAGGTTGATCGGCGAGGAGAAATCAAGCCTTCCCCCCTGATACAGACCGTGCGTCGTAATCTTGATAGCCTGACCGCCAAAGGGAGGCGTCACTTCCTTGGTCGCCTCGGCGTTTCCGCTCCCCCATCCGCCCAGGGATACAGATCCGTTGGTCAAATCGCCCCGAAAGAGAAAAACGGGTCCTCCGTCCTGTCGGCGGGCATGCGCCACGCTCGGACTGAGGACGAAAAACGTTCCAGCGGCCACCGTTCCAGCGGCGAAAGCGCTCGCGACGGTGAGCGCGGCAATGCGTCGTCTATTCCAATGCATTCGCAAACGAAGTTCCTTTCGGGTTTCCCCGGCTATTATAATCATTTTGTACGCTTTTGCGAAGCCCTGCTTCACAGTTCCGACGAGGGACTCAATCGCGGCGGCAAAATCGTTCGATGCTTCGGGCCTTCCCCGTTTCTTCATCAATATCTATCGCAACCCCGCACACAATCGTTTTACCCTCCGCGACCCGAAATTTATGCGGCATTTGCGTCGTAAAGCGGCTTATCGCCGTTTCGACCTCCATACCGATCACCGAATTTTCAGGGCCGCACATTCCGGCATCTGTGATATAGGCGGCGCCTCCGGGGAGAACGCGTTCATCCGCTGTTGGTACATGGGTATGAGTCCCTATGACCGCAGACACCTTACCATCACAATGCCAGCCAAAAGCCTGCTTCTCGGATGTCGTTTCCGCATGGAAATCGAAAATGATAACTTTCGCCGCATGGGCGATGCAGTCGATAATCGACTCCGCCATCCGGAATGGGTCATCCAGCGGCTCCATAAAAATTCGCCCATTCAAGTTCGCGACCCCCACTGTCACGCCGCACGACGCCTTAAAGAGACCGCACCCGCGTCCCGGCGATCCCGGAGGGTAATTTGCAGGACGCAAAATACGCGGTTCGGCGTCGATCACATCGAAACCATCCGTTTTTGCCCACGTATGATTCCCCAGTGTGATCACATCCACTCCTGCGCCCAGCAATTGTCGTGCGATCGGTGGGGTAATGCCCCACCCCCCCGCCGCATTTTCAGCGTTAGCGATTACCATGTCGGACCTGTAATCCGCCTTCAACGAAGGGAGACAGGATACCACCGCGTCTCTCCCCGGTTTACCGACAATATCGCCAAGAAACAAAATTACCATCGCCCAACAATTCTAATCAGATCACCGGCATCGGGAGACGGTCATGTTGACCATCTCCCAAAGTCGATACCTACTTTGCGTAGTCTACAGCACGAGTTTCACGAATGACGGTCACTTTGATATGTCCGGGAAATTCGGAAGCCATTTCTTCTTCTATTTTTTTAGCGGCAGCGCGCGCCAGTTGTATCGCTGCCAAATCATCCACTTCGCCCGGCCGAACCAGTAACCGAATCTCTCGTCCCGCCTGAACCGCATAGGTCTTTTCGACGCCGGGAAAGGCATCCCCGATCGTCTCTAACTTATGCAGACGCCGTATATAGTTTTCCAGCATTTCACGCCGCGCTCCGGGGCGCGACGCCGAAATCGTGTCCGCGATGATCACCAGCATCGCCTCTATCGTTTCCGGTTCGATCTCATGATGATGCGCACCCGCCGCATGAGCCGCCTCCTCATGCTCCCCATAACGCAACATCAGGTCTCGCGAAACCAGCGCATGCGGTTCGTCGGACTCGTAATAGACTTTACCAAGATCATGCAGCAGGCCAGCCCGCCGTGCAATCTCGACATTCGCTCCCAGTTCAGCGGCGATAGAGGCGCATAACTGACTGACTTCGATGGAATGAGTCAGAATGTTCTGACCGTAACTGGTTCTATAGCGCATTCTCCCCAGCAAACGGATCAATTCCGAATGCAGACCCGTAACGCCGGACTCCAGAACGGCGCGTTCGCCCGCCTCCCGCATTCGGTCTTCGATTTCCGCCTGCGCCTTTTCGACAGTCTCTTCGATACGACCGGGATGAATCCGACCATCTTCGACCAGCGCTGTCAATGCGACACGAGCGATTTCGCGCCGAACCGGATCGAACGAGGAAATGACGACCGCTTCCGGCGTGTCATCGATCACCACATCAACCCCGGTCAGAGTCTCGAACGCACGGATGTTGCGACCCTCTCGACCGATAATTCTCCCCTTCAGGTCATCCGATGGCAAAGGCACCACAGAGACAGTTGTCTGCATGGTCTGCTCAACTGAGCAGCGCTGAATAGCGAGCGAGATGATATTTCGCGCACGCCGTTCCCCTTCGCGTTTGGCGTCCTCTTCAATGTCGCGTGTCAGACGCGCCGCTTCCATACGCGACTCGTCCTCCACCGATTTCAAAACCTGCGCCCGCGCTTCCTCCGCAGAAAGGAGCGCGACCCTTTCCAGTTCCGTTCTCTGACGAACAAGTAGATTTGTCAACTCCTCACGGAGACGATCAGCCTCTACACCGCGTTGCTTAAGCGCATTTTCTTCGAAATTCAAAGCGTCCAGGCGACGCTCTAGGTTTTCCTCTTTTTGAGCCAGTCGGCGCTCCGCCCGTCCTAATTCCGCCCGCTTTTCGCGGTCTTCTTGTTCCATCTCGGCGCGAACCCGGAAGGCGTCCTCCTTTGCCGCTACCAAAATTTCCTTACGACGGGTCTCTAATTCACGCTCAATATCCTCACGACTCTTTTGTAGTTCCGCAATGCCCTGCTGCAACATTTTCTGTTGCGGTTCGATGCGATAGCGATAATAGAGTACAAAACCTACTACTGCGACGAAGAAGAGAGTCCCCTCCGACAGCAGTCTATAAAAAGTATCCAGCGTCCCCTCACCCCCAGACTTCTATGGTCTTGACGGGCGGGCGAAGCGATTATTTCCTCTGACTGGCAGTGATCTCATATCTGTACCGGCGAATCTTCCGGCGGAAGTAAACCTATTATACGGCGTATTCTACAGGTATTCCTTCTCAAGCTTTGAAGCGACATAACCAGACGGCATAACGCTAATTCTTGATGATGGCGCTTTCATCCGGTTCGCCCGATCTTTGTACGATAAGGCGCTTCGGAGAGATTGGAGAATGTTCTTTTTCCGTCAGGGCGCGACCGGTAGCGGCTTGAGTAAGAAAACGGCTCAGTTCCTCGCGGCGAGGACCGGAGAAGGCAAGTTCATAAGCGCGGTAAAGATACGGCAGAGCCTCGTCAGCTCGCCCCAGAGTCTGAAGCGCCATTCCGATAGCGTAGGCGGCGTTGGGATGGTTCGCGATCGCCTCATCGACGTGACGGAAGTAGGTCAACGCCTGCTCGGGGTAAGCGCGAAAGATTTTTTGCGCCGCCTGAGTGTTCGGATAATCGAGACAAAGCCGTAGGGCATCGTCGATACGACCGCGTCGGCGGTACTCGGCGATAGCCTGCCACATCGCCTCAGAAGGGTGGTAGGGCAGTTCAAGAAACCACGACAGTAGTTCCTCTGCGGAGATAGTCGACAGATCTTTCCGAAAAAGTGAGCGGAAGGTCACCACGCTCGGGCGTATCCCTTCCCCGAACATCGCTTCGATCCAGATACGACCGGATGCCACATCATCAGACTTCTCGATCAAAAGGTCATAGGAGCTAGCGTTCGGCGTCACCCCCATTTCCTGTAATCGGCGCAAGTATTGCAGAGCGACAGGATACGTTTTCGCCTGGTCGATCAGAGCGTTCAGCAAAATAACATCCGGCGCGACACCGGCGCGACGCATTCGCGCTAGCCAGCGTTGCACGGCGGGTTCATCCTCTGCGTGACGAATCAGGATAGTAAACGTTTTGACATCGGGAGAAATCCCCTCCTGCTTCATTCGCATCAGCCAGCGAGAGCGCGTTTCGGAATCCCGCGCTTTGACGATAAGGGAATTGTAGGTTTCGACATCCGGTTGCAGTCCGGAATCGCGCATATCGCGCAGAATGCGGCTGACCGTTTCATAGTCCAGATTACTGGCGAAGAGGCGATTGTACCGCTCGGTCAATTCTTCGATATCAGCAGACGATTTTTCCGCTTCGTTCTGCAAGGCGTCCGATACCCGATAAGCCAATGCTTCCGCTTCTAATCGTCGTCCGATTATGGTCAGGGTATTGACAAAGTATTCGGGGGCATCCCCTTCTGCGGCGGACTCCAGTTTGAGTTCTTCGAGGGTATGCAGAGCCAGCGGTTGCTCCATTTTCGCTTCCGGATGGCGAGCCAATCGCTCATCGAACATAAGCGGAGTACAGACGAAATCATGATCGATCCAGCGCAACACCGTATCGTCGATCAAAATCTCGTTATCATCGCATAACTGGCAGGCGCGAACGGCGTGACGGACGCTATCTCCAACAAAGTCCCGTTGTCCATTGGGCAATTCCACCGGAAGCGCACGCCCCCAGCAGACAGAGAGACGAAGCGCAGGAACTCCATCCAGAGGCAGACCCGTTTCTTCGCTGATTTCTTCCTGAAACCGGCATGCCATGATGATCGCCAGACAACAAATCGGCGCGGCATCATCGGTATTATCGGTGATAATGAGCCACCCGTCTCCGGTGAATTTGATGACCGCTTTCGTCAATCCGACGGCTGTCAAGTGCGGTGTCACCTGACGAACGAGAGCAAGATTGAATCGGTCTAACAGTTTTGTGGAAAGCTTTAAACCTGCGGCGGTTGATTTTTTCAGGTCAATCGCCAGACAAAGCGTCATCCGAGGCGACGGATAATCGGGCATTCGTTCCTCCGAGGATAATATAATAATATAACAGAAGAAAAGAACAAATATAAGAGGGAAACGTTAAAAAAGCGACGCCAGACCCCGGCGTCATTATGATTTATTCTTCTTCTATCTCCGCCTGATACAATTCACGCAATACCGGGCGTATGGCGTCCCAGCCAAACCCGCGCCGCTGGAGGAAAGCGGCTAATCGGGTCTGCGCTTCACGACTCTGGTCAGGAGGTTGTTCTCCGACTTTTCGGACGGCGGCGGCGCGTGCAGTTGCGTATTCGGTATGGGAATCACGGGATTCCGCCAGCGTTTCGGCAGCAATATCGGGCGCGACGCCTTTTTGACGTAGTTCGTGTGAAAGAGCGCGGCTTCCTCGCGTCTTACCACGTGATTCCACCCAACGAGAAGCGAAATCAGCATCATTGAGATAACCGAGCCTTGTCAGACGAGTGATCGTTTCCTCAACGACCTCTGGTTCATAGCCTTTTTGCGTTAATCGGTCGCGTATCTCACGCTCGGAACGCGCCCGAAATCCCAGCAATTTTCCCGCGCTTTCCATGGCGCGGCGAACGGTTTCCGCCTGAGCGACCTCGGTCAATCGCTCGGTCGTCATTTCCTGACCGACTCGCAATCCCAGAAACGCCGCAACGTCCGCGAAGAGGCCCAGAGCGAACTTCCCTTCGACAAAAACGGATACCCGTTCATGGTTCTTTTCCTGCGGTTCAATCGCGGTGATTCTCGGCATACTTCAAAGTCTCGACAAACAATATCTGAACAATATCTCAGGAGGAATCGTTATTACTGAGGAACTATCGTCTATACTATAACGCATACCCTTACTGCGGAAGACTCCCGCGCAACGAAGGATGGGAAACAGGGATTCATCCCCGGCTGGTATTCTTATGAAAAGATGGTTGGTGGCGGCGGTCGCTTTAATAGCCCTGTTGGCTGTCGTTGGATGGAAGATAAGCGCCAAAAAGGCAGAGACCGCCGACCGGGCAAAGCAACGAACCATGCGCGCCAGTGCGGCGATCCCCGTCCAGGCGGTCACGGCGAAAGTGCGCGACATTATCCGAACGTACAATTCCGTAGGATCTCTGGAAGCCCCGGTGGCGGTAGATATCACCCCGAGGGTAACAGGCAGAATTCTGGAACTGAGCGTTCGAGAAGGCGATCGGGTCTTCACCGGGCAGGTATTGGCGCGTTTGGACACATCAGAAATTCAGGCGCAGATCGGCCAGAAACAGGCAACTCTGGCGCAAGCGCGATCCCGTCTGGCGGAAGCGCAAACCACTCAGGGCGCAGCGGGCGTTAGCATCGAATCGGAAATCAGTCGCCAGCGAACGGCATTGAATTCCGCTCGTGCGCTTGCCGCCAAAGCTATTGCGGATGAAGCTTCGCAAATCGGAGCGGCGCAAGCAAATGTGACCGAGGCGCAGGGCAAGGTAAGTTCCGCTACAGCGGATATCGGTTCCGCCGAGGCGGCGGTAGCGACAGCACAGGCGAATGTTGACCGCGCAAATACGGAACTGGAACGTCAGACCGTTCTGGTTCAGGAAGGCGCCACCGCTCAGCAAAATCTGGATAACGCTCGCACTGCCAAACGAGTGCAGGATGCGGCTCTAGCCGAAGCGAAAAAACGACGGGATGCTGCAATCGCGGTACGAGACTCTGCGATTGCCGCACGCGTATCGGTGGAACGACAGGTGGAACTGACCCGCAACGCCACACGAGCGAGCCGCCTTTCCACGCAATCCAACGTAAAACAGATACAAGCGACTCTGGAAGCGGCGACGGCGAACCGGGCGCAAACACCCGCTTATGCCCAGAATATCGCCGCGTTACGGGCAGGAGTTACGGCAGGGGAAGCGGATGTCCGTGCGGCGGAAGCGCAACGTGACTATACGATTCTGCGCGCTCCCATTTCCGGCGTCGTCACGCGACGCAATCTTGACACCGGAGCGCTGGCGACGGCGAATCAGCCGGTTTTGTCGCTCCAGAATCTGGATCAGATATGGTTGACTCTGGGGGTTCCCGAAGAGATTTACGGCAGACTTTCCGTCGGGCAGACCGCAACTGTCACTATCGACTCGGAAGAAGGTTCGAACTTCCAGGGCAAGATCGAGCGACTCAATCCGGGAGCCGATCCACAGACCAGACAATTTACCGTCCGTGTCCGGTTGGAGAATTCGATGGGACGATTGCGCCCCGGCGCTTTCGCCCATGTCAGCTTTATTACCGAGCGGATACCCGATGCATTGACCGTCCCGCGTGAGGCCGTTCGCAAAGGCGAAAAACCGGGGGCAGGGCAGGTTGCCGTCGTAAACGGCGATACTGCACAACTCCACCTGGTCACAATCGGCGCGGAAGATACCAATTCCGTGCAGATTACCAGTGGTCTTCAACCGAGTGAGTCCGTCATCATCCTCAGTGGTCGGGATGTCAAAGACGGTCAAAAAATAAAGTTAGGGGATAGCAAGGGCGCATCGAAAGCGCAACCCTCCGGGACGGGCGCCCCCTCTCCCGGCGCAACGAATTCCGCAAAACCTTAAGAAGCCTTTCCGCCGTACGCCGTGGCGGCGGAAAACCAAGCGTCTCTCACGCGGTATTAGCGCAGCTTTAGTTAGTAGACGAATCTGATGAACATTGCTCAATTTTCGGTGACAAGACCGGTAGCGGTGACGATGCGTATCGCGGCGCTGGTCCTGTTAGGGGCGGTCTGTTTCTGGAGTCTTCCTGTTGATCTCCTTCCCAATGTTTCCCTGCCGACAGTCGCCATCAACACCACCTGGCCCAACGTGGCGCCGGAAGAGATCGAGATGCAGGTGACGCGTCCCATTGAACGCGCCGTCTCCTCCGCGCCGGGTTTATATCAGGTCGATTCCACTTCGGATCAAGGGCAATCCAGTGTCCGTGTGCAGTTCCAGTGGGGCACAGATATTGGTCGGGCGGCGGTTGATGTTCTTCAGCTTGTCCAGAGAGCGAAGCGCAGTTTCCCAACCGATCCGACCCTACAGGAACCGACCGTTTTCAAGTACGACCCCTCGCAGTCTCCTATTCTGGTCTATGGCGTCTCCGGCGAATCCAATACTATCAAACTGCGAACGTTGCTGGATAATGAAGTCGCCCCTATTCTGGAATCGGCGAACGGAGTCGCCGCTGTCAATGTGACGGGAGGACAATCCCGAGCGATTCTGGTAGAAGTGAATCCGGAAAAATTGCGGGCGCGCGGCCTGTCGCTCAAACAGATTTCTGACCGTATCGCGGCGGAAAATTTGAACCTTCCCGCAGGAATCGCCAAACAGAGCGAGACGGAATACACAATCCGCTCCACCGGTTTCTTCGTCAGTCCGGAAGAAATCCGCAAGATTCCGCTGGTTAATATCGGCGGAAATATCATCACTCTGGGGGAAGTGGCAACGGTAAGGGATGCGGCGCCGGAGCAACGCATTTACACGCGATTGAACGGGGAACCAGCGGTCGGTCTTCTGATTGTTCGGCAAAGTGGCGCCAACACAATCGCGACCGCCGACGATGTCAAAGCGAAGATCGCACAAGCGGCGAAGCTTTATCCGCAACTGAAATTCGGTCTTGCCTATGATCAATCTCGATTTATCGGGAATGCCGTCCATCGTGTTCAGGAAGACGCCATCATCGGAGCGGCTCTCGCCGTCCTAATTCTGCTCTTCTTCCTGCGAAATGTCCGTTCAACTCTGGTCGTCGCGCTTTCCATTCCGATTTCGCTGATTTCCACCTTTGCATTGATTTATGTCTGCGGTTTTACACTCAACACGATGTCACTTTCTGGTCTGGCTCTGGCGGTCGGACTCATCGTCGATGATGCGGTCGTGGTACTGGAAAATATCTTCCGCCACATCGAACGCGATAAGCGCCGCGCCGCTGAGGGAGCCGTCTACGGCGCACAGGAGATTATGACGGCGGTATTCTCTTCTACCCTTACCGTCATGGTCGTTTTCCTTCCGTTGCTGTTGATTCGCGGGCAGGCGGGCCAGATGTTCACTCAGCTGGCGCTGGTCGTTATCTTCTCGCTGGGAGTTTCCCTGCTCGATGCAGTAACCGTCGTTCCGATGCTCGCTTCCCGTATGATTCAGGCGGAAAAATATCACGACGGCGAAGAAGCCGCTCTGGAACGCGACCACAGTCTGCTGGGCCGGTTCTTTCTCTGGGCGAACCGACGTTTCGAAGCGATGGATCATAGTTACCGTAACGCGCTTGAATGGGCGATTCATCATCGTCTGGTGGTGCTGGGCGGAGCGATAGCGATTTCCGCAGTGACTTTCTTCCTAATTCCTTATGTCGGCGTGGAGTTGATGCCAACAACCGATAGCGGTGATTTCCAGTTTTCCATCAAGATGCCAATCGGGACCAGCCTCGCTCAAACGGAGCGGGCGATGCAGCAGGCGGAAAAAATCCTGCGCGATAATGATAATGTCGCCACTGCGTTCACCGCTTCTGGTACTACGCTCTCTATTCGCGGCGCAGGAGTTCAGGCGACTTCGAATCTGGGTTCCGGCATCGTCAAGCTCAAGGAAGACCGCAAAAAATCGACACAGGATGTCATTTCGGATCTGCGCCGGAAAATGTCCGCCATTCCCGGCGCGAATCCACGCTTGAACCAGTTCGACCTGGTCACGCAGATCCTTTCGGGCGGTAACCAGAATGTAGAAGTCAATATCATTGGCCCAGACCTGAATGAACTTTCGCGTATCGCTAAAGAGGTACAGGGGAAAGTGCGTGATATTCCCGGCTACGAAAATATCGATGTCAACTGGCAGGACGCCACCCCGGAACTGCAATGGAAAGTTGATCGTTCCAAAGCGACGCAGTTGGGTCTTTCATTCTCTGATATTGCGACTACCCTCAATACAGCGACCAACGGCAATATTGCGTCCTACTATCAGGAAAACGGCTATCAGTATCCGATTCAGGTGCAATTGCCGGAATCGGAGCGCAAAACAGTGGATAAATTAAAATCCCTGCCGCTCAAGCCCAGCTTCGCTACTCCTGCAGGCGCAACCGCCTCGGGCGTTTCGCGGGTGGGTACTCCAGGTTTGACCGGGGTGGCGCCGCTCATCGAACTGGGACAAATCGCTCAACCGGTCTTCTCTACCGGCCCGAGTCAGATTACGCGATTGAATCGCCAGCGGTTTATCGCCGTCACGGGGACGCCGGAAGGTCGTTCCGCCGGCGAGATTCAAAGTGATGTCGAAAAGCGAATGAGCCAGATTACGCTGCCTGCCGGTTATCGCTGGGACTGGGGAACCAACCAGAAGCGGCGCGGGCAGGAATTCGCGGGCATGAATATGGCGATTTTTCTCGCCATCGCGCTCATTTATATGATTCTTGCCTCGCAGTTCGAGTCGTTTATCCACCCGCTGACGATTTTGCTTTCCGTCCCGCTTGCGAGTCCGGGCGTGATTCTGGCGATGTTTCTCTCCGGCAGAGCGTTTGGCCTGACAGCACTGGTCGGCCTGTTGTTGCTGGTAGGGATCGTCGTCAAAAACGGTATCTTGCTGATCGACTACACCAATCTGTTGCGATCACGAGGACGCACCCGGAACGAAGCGATTCTGGAAGCCAGTCCGACTCGTCTTCGTCCCATTCTGATGACAAGTCTCGCCGCCGGTCTGGGAATGCTGCCGCTGGCGTTGGGACTGGGCGAAGGTTCCGAAACGCAGGCGCCACTGGCAACGGCGGTTGTCGGCGGACTAACCACATCGACCATTCTTACCCTCTTCGTTGTCCCGGTCGTCTATACTTTATTCGACGATCTGGGGCGACGTCTGCGTGGATCAGACAAAGACCTGGATCGACCTCCCCTTTTAGAGCCCTCCATCGAATCGGTGGATTCCGAGCTTGAAGTGACACGCAGTCGGATGTGATTTCGAAATTCTTCAAAACGCTCCCGAAAAAATTTTCGGGAGCGTTTTTCTTTTCTCGGACTTTCTCTTGACCCCTGCCATAAATGTCAATCAATGTCATTTCAAAATAATCACTGACGTCTCTAAATCACCACCTATAATGATAATAACGAAAGTTCGGGAAAAGGAATAGTATCAAGAGGCGACGAGTAGGATTTTTGCCTCTCAAAATCGCTTTTGAGGACGCCCTTTTTCTTCACCCGACAAGCGCTTACTACGTAGTAGAGCGTCACAGCCTGGGCAACGCCGCAAAATCTCAATATTGTTACTATATGTTAATACCAAATCACAATTAATTACGATGACTTATCCCAAACTCATGTTAATAGTATCGAAAATGCAGAAAGTGTCGACATATTCATCTTCTCAAAACTAACATTAAAGTGTAACACAATTGATAAGAATCGCTTTTTTGGAACTGAACAGGGAGGTAGTTACGGTAAGTAAATTATCTTAATAATGCAGGCGGGTTTATTGTGTCCAGTCAAGAGTTGTCTTTGAATCATTTACACTCCAGTGATGGAATTTCAGAATCCCAGGCGGAACGTCTCGAAAAGCTATTACCCATTGTCACCGCACGATTGTTCGAAGAAGATGCAGGGCATCCTTTAGCCAATTTGCCTTCAGCGCAAATGCGATTATGCATTTTGTTGCATCAAATGGGAAAAAGGACAATGTCGGACATCGCGGAGGAACTGGGAATTTCTGTCAGCGCTGTGACCCAGGTTGCCGACAGACTGGAACGCACCGGATTTGTCGAACGTCATATGGATTCCGGCGGAGACCGTCGAACACGTTTCCTTACGCTGACGCCACAGGGAAAAGCGTTGATGGACGCTCGCAAAAATCAGCGCAGAAATCGCATTCTTGTTGCGCTCGGTTCTCTGAGTCCGAACGAACGAGAATCGACTCTGAGCGCATTAGAATCGCTTGCCAGCGCTACAGGTTAGATTGTCTTAACAAATCTCCCGATAACATTGGAGTTCAGTAGAGCCATGAAGCGACAGCTAAAGGGACTGGTTAGGCATCGTGACTGAATGATGAAACTACCAACAAACTACAAAACGCTTTTACCTCATCAACGTCGGGCAGTACGAGAAGAATACATACGGTTGCAAGATGGAAAATGTAGCCATTGCGGAAACCCGTTGAACGGAGAGGCTTTAGCAGAAATTATGAACAAACATATAGAAACCAGTCTGTTCCCGCCAAATTTCTTTAAATGGCCTGTGCATTTGCACCATAATCACTATACAGGTCTGACGATTGGGGCTGTGCACTGCCACTGCAATGCTGTACTTTGGCAATTCCACGGCGAATAAATGCCTCATATGTTTTCGCGCTATTGCGGGAGAGCGTTTATCGGTATTACCGAAGAATGATGGCATTGGACGGAAAAGGATGCAATGGTCGCCGTTGTGAAACAGTTACAAGAACAATCTTGTATACTGTTCCCCATTACTGGCGACTGTATCGCCATCCATGTAGCAAACGCTGAACGCACGGCGCGAAATATCTGTGGCATTGGTGTCGGAACGGTGCAGTAACCAGTTGTGCAACAGAGCAGCCTCACCGGGTTCCAGCGTCAGGTACACGATTTTATCGGGTGATGTATGCTCCTGTACCTGAGTTTCATTCAGAAAGCCGGAAGTGTGTTCCGGATTTATCACGCCCTGCTTATGGCTGCCGGGAATGATTTGAACGCATCCATTCGCGATTGTCGCTGGATCAAGAGCGGTCCAGAGCGTAATGAGCGGATCTCTATCCAGATAGTTCCAGCGATCCTGATGCCAGGGTAAAAGCGTTCCTTGACGTGCTGGCTTGTTCATAAACATCGCGCGGAAAGCGGCGATAGGCGTCTCCGCTCCATAGACTCGGGCGCAAATTTGTCGGAACAACGGGGCTTCAGTATATTCGCGGAACAGAGGATCATGCTCCAGTTCCTGAATCTTCCGGTAAGCCAGAGTCGCGCCTTTGTGTCCGCGTGATTGTTGCCCAGCGTTCTCATACTTGCCATCCGGACTGTCCAATTGCATCAGCAAGCGGTCGTAATCGATTTCCGCTTTGCCCAGCATGATGTCATCGATGCGCTCTTGCAACATTGCCAGATCATCTTCCGCCAGAACGCGCCCCAGATTCAGGTAGCCATCACGGTCGTAGCGCTCCCACTCTTCACTGGTAATTGTTTCCCGTAAAACTTTCATTCCCGTATTCACCCCGGCGCACTTTGCCGTAAGGAACATTGCGCCATCTTTGCGCTCTATCATTATTAGACGAAACAGAGTCCCCCGGAGTCAATTTCATTCCCCGGGGATACCGTCTCAAATAATCTGTTTGATCGGTTCAGCGCCTTCGACTCCGACCAGTTTTTGATTCAATCCTCCGTAGAAATATGTCAGTCGGTTCTGATCGAGTCCCATCTGATGCAGTATCGTGGCGTGAAGGTGCTTGACCTTCAGAGGATCTTCTACAGCTTTGCTTCCTAATTCGTCGGTCTGACCGACACTGACGCCACCTTTGACACCGCCGCCCGCCATCCACATGGTGAAGCCGTACGCATTATGATCCCGCCCTGTACCAACAGCGTACTCGGCAGTCGGTTGACGCCCGAATTCTCCGCCCCAGACAATCAGGGTTTCATCCAGCAGACCGCGTTGTTTCAGGTCTTTGATCAGTCCGGCGATAGGTTTGTCCGTCTCCCCTGCGTGCAAGGAGTGGTTTTCTACCAGGTCATTATGCGCATCCCAGGTCGAATCGACATGCGCTCCACCCGAGTATATCTGAATGAAGCGAACCCCACGCTCCACCATACGACGTGCCATCAAACATTGACGTCCGAAGACTTCGGTGCGTTTGTCATTCAAGCCATAGAGTTCGCGGATGTGTTCTGGTTCGCTATGCAGATCGGTCGCTTCCGGAGCCGCTGCCTGCATCCGATATGCCAGTTCGTAAGACTCAATTCGGGCGGCAAGGTTGGAGTTGTCGCTACGGGGTCGCTCATGCTCCGAATTGTACGCTTTGAGCGTGTCCAGAATCTTTCGCTGATCGACATCCCGCAGTTCATCCGGGCGACGTAAATCCAGAATCGGGGTATCGGTAGCGCTAACAACGGTTGCCTGATAGGTGGCGGGCATATAACCGCTAGACCAGTTTTTCGGTCCGGAAATCGGCCCCCCTCTTGGGTCGAGCATGACGACAAAGCCCGGCAGGTTTTCGTTGACACTGCCCAGACCATAGTTTACCCACGATCCGATACACGGACTGCCGCTCAGAATCTTACCAGAGTTCATCTGCAGCATGGCGGAACCATGGATAGGCGAATCGGCGGTCATCGAATGAAGGAACGCGATATCGTCCACACAGGTCGCCAGATTCGGGAAGAGGGACGATACCCACTTACCGCACTGCCCATATTGCTTGAATTCGAATTTGGGTTCGACAATCCGTCCCTGATTCTTGTGTCCGCCGCGCCCGAACGTCTTAACGTTGATCGTCTTGCCGTCCATGCCCTTCATCCCGGGCTTATAATCGAATGTATCGATCTGTGATGGCCCGCCGTACATATACAGGAAGATGACACTTTTCGCCTTCGCCGGGATCATCGGGGCCTTGCCGCCTTTGCCGAGCTTCGGCGGCGCATAAGGCGTTACACCGTCCGCCGCAAGAGACTGCTTCGCAAAGAACGAATCCTCGAACATTCCCGCCATCGCGGTTCCGACAAAGCCCGCTCCCATTTCCCACAGGAACTGCCGCCGGGTTCGTCCGCAAAACTCTTTATCCATCATATTGTCCCTTTAATCCAGGTACATAAACTCATTCAAATTTAGCAATACCAGACAGTAGCGGCGAAGCGCTTCCTTCTGACTGATGTTGGATTCCTGTGTCATATCGCGGAAAAAAGCCATACCACGTGCGATTTCTTTTTCGGTTGGGGGCCGTTGTAGCGCACGCCAGAGTCCCAGCAGGACTTGCGCTTTCGGGTCGTCTCCCGCCTGTTTTTGCAACAGAGCCGCAAAATCCGCCGCCTGTTGACCCAGGAACGGGCTATTGAGCATGCTGAGAGCCTGCGTCGGTTGGGTGGTGGCGAAGCGAACGGGACAGGTGAAATCTGTGTCAGCGGCATCGAAACTTGCCAGTATGGGAAGCGCAAGACTGCGCTTGATATGCGTGTAAATGCTCCGACGCGTTTGCTGTTCCGGGCCGGAGTTGACATCCCATCCGGAACCGGGCACGCTCTGCCCCGCCAGCACTTCCTTCGGGATACGCGGGTACACCGAGGGACCGTACAGGGTACGGTTCAATGTCCCATTGACCGCCAGAATGGAATCGCGGACTTCCTCTGCGGTCAGGCGACGCATATCTACTCGCCAGAGGAGATTGTTTTCCGGGTCTTTCGCCAGAGCCGTCTTATTCCCTTGCGAGGACATACGGTAAGCGGTGGACAGCGTCATCATCCGGTGCATCGGCTTGAGTCGCCAGTTGTTTTTAACCAGTTCGGTCGCGAGAAAATCCAGCAGTTCCGGATGCGTCGGAGTATCGCCCAGACGACCAAAGTTCGATGTGGAGCGCACGATGCCACGACCAAAATGATGCTGAAACAGTCGGTTCGCCATGACACGGGCGGTCAGAGGATTTTTCGGGCTTGCAATCCATTCCGCCAGCGCACGGCGGCGCCCGGACGAAGAGCCATCGGCGTTGGGAGATATTTCGGGGTCTGGCGGTGAAAGGACAGAGAGGAAGCCCGGCGTCACTTCTTGCCCCGGAACGTGCGGATTTCCTCGCAAGAGGACATGAGTCGCCGGAGCGGAGATATCCCCCTCCACGACGCCCAGAGCGCGGGTGAGTCCGGGCGGAGGGTTATCACGAAGCGCATTTCGCGCCTCGACATTCTTGAGATACTCTGTATATTCCGCTTCTGTGATCAGAGTTGGAATCCGCTTCTTGATAATCTCCGGGCGCTTTGCCTCATCCCGGAATTCTTCCACTTCCACCGGCACGAACGTCGCAGAGACCTTTTTCTCCACGGTAGTAATCGCCTTGTTGAACGGGTCTAATTTCGCTTTCCAGGCTACTTCGGCGCCCGAAAAACTTTTCCGCTCCTCTTCCGTAGCGATGACGCGTAGAGCGGTGACATCGTTACGTTCCCATCCACCCTGCTGATAACGACGCACATTTTGGAAGAATGCCAGCATGCGGTAGTAATCTTTTTGCGGAATTGGATCAAGTTTGTGGTCATGACAGCGGGCGCAGTTGACGGTCAGACCGAGCATCGTCTGACCTGTTGTTGCCACAATGTCATCCAGTTCATCGTAACGCGCCTGTTCAGGATCGGCAGGTTCATCGTCCCACTGCCCCAGACGATAATATCCTGTCGCGGTCAACGTTTCCGGGGTCACTTTGTCAAGTTCATCGCCCGCCAGTTGCTCTTTGATGAAGACATCGTACGGTTTGTCGTCGTTGAGGGACTTGATGACATAATCGCGATACCGATAGGCGAACGGTTTTGCGCCATCGCGTTCGAAACTGTTGGTCTCGGCGTAGCGCACGAGGTCAAGCCAGTGCCGTCCCCATTTTTCCCCGTAGTGCGGCGATGCCAGTAAACGATCGACGACTTTTTCATAAGCGTTGGGCGCAGTATCCACCAGAAACGCTTTCGTTTCCTCCGGGGTCGGCGGTAATCCAATCAGATCGTACGTCACCCGACGGAGCCATGCGGCTTTACCGAGCGGCGGCGCAGGCATCAGGTTGTTTTTCTCTAACTTCGCCAGCACAAAGGCGTCCATCGGGTTGCGTACCCACGCCATATTTTTCACCGCAGGAACGGCGGGACGCTTGACGGGTCGAAACGCCCAGAAATTCTTCGTCTCCGCATTCACCTTTGGCGGGCCATGAAAACTTCCTGTCGCGCTCCCGGCGGACGATACCTTCTTGGCAGTCATAGGCAAGCCCATGGCAACCCACTTTGTCAGGACATCGATTTCGGGTTGCGGGATTTTGCCCTGCGGCGGCATCTTGCGTGATTCATGGTAATTGATGAAACGCAGAATCAGACTATCAGCGTTTTTGGAGAGGTTTACCGCCGCGCCGGACTCTCCGCCTTTGAGAATCGCCGCACGGTCGGTCAGGTCCAGTCCGCCGCTTCCGCCCGCCCCGGTATGACAGGTCAGACACCGGGCGGTCAGGATCGGTCTTACCTTCGTTTCATAGAAGGCGTTGTTGTCCGCGTTCGGGTTTTTCGCGGGCGGTCCGGACAAAACGGGAACGGCGGCGGAAACCGCCAGCAATCCCAGAGAAGATGCGACGCCGACGCGCCACAGTTGTGAGAAGGTTATTCGGTTCATGCGCATTTTGAGGAACGGTATTCTAACACTATGACCCATTTTCCTCAGGACGGCAAGAGGAAATCAATTATTTTCCTCTTTTTCATCACTTATTGCTTACGCTTCAGTGTCTATTGCTTACGCTTCAGTGTCGGTCCCTGAGGACTGTCGGCGACTTCCCATCCCAGAGCGGCGATTTCATCGCGCAGGGCATCGGAGCGGGCGAAGTCACGCGCTTTACGGGCTTCGAGACGGGCTTCGACTAACTTCCAGATTTCCGCAGGAGCTTCTTCCTCTGCGGGCAGTACGGCGTGATTTTCGATATCCAGTCCAAGAACCGCATCGAACGCCCGCCACAGACGCGGCGAAGCGTACGTATGCAGAAGACCAACCGCTTTTGGGACATTCAAATCGTCGTTCAGAGCGTTCAGAACTTCGATACGGGCGGCGTCGAACTGAGAGTTTTCCGACAGCGATTCCTCATTATCTTTTTCGGCGCGAGCAATGCGCTCATAAAGACGCTTCAAACTCGCAGCGGCAGTGTCGAGGGAGTCAGCGCGACCGGTCTTTCCGTCAGCATCCAGCCATTCCCAGGCAAGTTCCAGTTCGCTACGGTAATGCGCCTGAAGGCAGAGATAACGGTAAGCAATCGGATCATAGCCTGAATCGACCAGCGTTTGCACCTGAATGAAGCCTCCCTTTGACTTACTCATCTTGAGTTTGGTATTAGGGTTTTCTTTATTTTTCAGGTTCAGGAACGCAGCGTGCATCCAGTAGCGGGCGAATGTCTTTCCGGTCGCTGCCTCTGATTGGGCGATTTCGTTGGTGTTATGGACGGGGATATGGTCGTTACCGCCACAGTGGATATCGAAGGTATCTCCCAGATATTTCATGCTCATGGCGGAGCACTCGATATGCCATCCGGGGTAGCCGACTCCCCAGGGAGAGTCCCACTTCATGATGTGCGTCGGTTTGTTTCCGAACCACAGGATAAAGTCCTGCGGGTTGCGCTTCTCGGAATCGACATTCACATCCGCACGGGCTCCCTGTAGCTGGTCGTCCAGACGAAGACGGGCGAGTTTGCCGTAATCGGACGATTTGCTGGTATCAAAGTACAGACCTTCAGGAGTCTCGTAGGTAAATCCACGCTCTTCCAGCGTTTTGTTGAGACGGATCATCTCCTCGATATGCTCGGTGGCGCGGGGCAGGACATCCGGCAGATGGATTCCCAGACGTTGCATATCGAACCGGAAAGCGTCCTCATACTTGCGGGCGAGGCTCCAGGGGTCGAGATTTTCCCTCTGGGCGGCGACGGACATTTTATCCTCGCCTGCATCGCCATCGCTGGTCATGTGTCCGACATCTGTGACATTCATAACCCACTGGACATCGTAACCATTGAATCGTAGCGTCCGCGTTAGCAGGTCTTCGAAAAGGAATGTCCGCAGATTGCCGATATGCGCAAAGTTGTAGACGGTTGGCCCGCAGGTATAAAGACCGACCTTTCCAGGAACGAGCGGGAGGAACTTTTCTTTAGTACGGGTCAGTGTGTTATAGAGGAAAATGTCTTGCATGGGTCTTCCCACTCATTATAGCCTCTATATTACGCTATGCGCCCGTCAGAGAGCCTCGATTAAAGGGGATTGTATTGCGTGCGCTAAAGGCAAAGCATCGCGCCGCAGATAACGAGCTTATTGCTCGACGGACGAGTCTTCCGTCAGGAGCGACACTCGTCCTTCGAAGGTATCTTCATGGAAAAGGGATGAGAGACCGTCCACTAAACCAAGATGGTCTTCCCTTGACATCGGAATCACAAACTGATAGGCGATGCCTTCCCAGGGAAGAAGCTTGCGCCAGGGATAGGCGGAGTGATGAAGTTGAGACTGTATATTTGGTTTCAAGCGAGTTTTCTCCGGGCAGGCCGGGGCGAAACGGCCTGCAGGGTGATTTGACGGTGACAGGAACAGGAGTAGAGCAGGACCTGATCCCCTCATCATGAAAAACCGAAGCAGGAAGAATACTTTTCCAACATCCGATAGTTCCAAGCAAAGAAAGACATAATCCCCCTGAAATGGTGACAATCCGGAAGCGCTTTTTATTTTCTTACCTTTTTGAAGACTCCCGGAGATAGGAACATTGCTTCCTGTTGCCGAACAACAAGGACTATGAAAGCGATGGTTCTTGCCGCTGGAGAAGGCACACGATTACGCCCACTCACCGGGACGATGCCCAAACCGATGTGCCCGGTTGCAAATGTCCCGTTATTGACCCGGACATTGAGGATGCTTGCCGTTCAGGGGATCACTGAGATCGCCGTTAATTTGTACCATCGCCCGGAAATTATCCGGGAATCGCTGGGAACGGGCGCATCCCTCGGCGTCACGCTGCATTACTCGGACGAATCGACTTTGATGGGGACGGCGGGTGGCGTCAAGCGTCTGGAATCCTTCCTTGCCGATGATTCGTTCCTGATCCTGTATGGCGACAACCTCTATCGCTTTGATTACGCGCCGATTCTGGATTTCCATCGCAAAAGCGCCTCTCTGGCGACCATTGCGACTTTCACTGCACCGAATCCATCCGCCTGCGGGTTGGTCGTCACGGATGAAAACGGGATCGTCACGCGGTTTCAGGAAAAGCCACCGCCTGAGGAAGTCTTTACCGACCAGGCGAATGCCGGAGTCTACATTCTGGAACCGGATGTTTTTTCGCTGATTCCCCCCGATACAATTTGTGACTTTGGCAAGGACATCTTTCCAGAACTGCTACGTAGATATCCCGGTCGGATGGCGGCGACTGCCATGAACGGCTATCTGCAAGATACGGGAACGATACCTTCCTACCGACAGGCAAACTGGGATATATTGGAGGGCGTCGCAGGACCCGCCGAGTCGGGAATCCACCCCGGAGCCCGGGTAGCACACTCCGCAACCCTTCATGGACGCAATGTTCTGGGTGATAGAGTCATCATCGGCGAGGAATGCCAACTCTACGAATGTATCCTCTGGGACAATGTCGTTGTCGGTCCCGGCGCGATTCTGCGGAACTGCATACTGGGAAGAAATGTGCGTATCGGCGCGGCGGCGCGAATCGAGGACGGCGCTGTTATCGCGGACAACGTTCATATCCCCGATGGTACGGAGGTTCCTGCCAATGCCCGTATCTCAGTATAGACCACGATATCGAAAGAGTGACGGAGAAATGCGGCTGAATCGCCCCTGTATCCCCTTGCGATATACTAATCCGTGATTTCTCATTCTCGGAAAGCGTCAGCTATTTATTCATGAATCCCTCCAATTCTCTCACCTACGCCACGGCGCATAGCGGCGATGAACTGCCGGACATGTCTTCCGGGACGGCTCCCTATATACGAAATTATTTCGATACGCTCAAAACCCTGATCGATGCGATTGATGAAGGCGAAGTTGCGGAAATAGCCTCCTTACTGTTTGATGCCTATACGGACAATCGCCGACTGATCATGTGCGGTAATGGCGGGTCCGGTTCGACTTCCTCACACATGATCTGCGATTTTCAAAAGAATATCCTTCTGGATGGCGGCAAGCCCTTCGAAGCGATTGCCCTGACGGACTCACCAGCATTATTGCTCGCCTGGGGAAATGACACCTCCTTTGAGAACGTCTTTGCCGGACAGGCACGCACCTGGACACGAAAAAACGATGTTTTCATCGCTATTTCCGGTTCCGGCAACTCGCCTAATGTCCTTCGCGCCGTGGAGGTCGCTAATGAACTGGGAGCCATTACGGTGGGTCTCTGCGGCTATGGCGGAGGGAAACTGGCGCAACTGACGCAAAAATCGGTGGTGATCCGTAAACGGAATATGCAACTGGTCGAGGACTTGCACATGGTTCTATGTCACGTTCTGTTCTCGGCGTTGCGTGACCGTATCAAAGGAAATCTTGCACCGTGAGCGATACTTTGTTGATAATGCGTCCCGCCGTTTTTCTGGATCGTGACGGCGTCTTAAATGTTTATCTGCCAGAAGATTATGTCAAAACCCCGGAGGAACTGGTCCTCCTCCCTCATGTCGCCGAAGCGGTTCGTCGCTTTAATGAAGCGGGATATCCGATTTTCGTTATCTCAAACCAACAGGGCGTTTCCAAAGGCGTCATGACTGATGCTGACCTGACCGCCATTGATGCCGCCTTACACGCCCGGCTTGCCGCAGAACACGCATTTATCCAGCGTAGTTACTACTGTACTGCTCGCGCCTCCGAAAACCACCCGGACCGGAAACCGAATCCCGGTATGATCCTCCGCGCCGCCGCCGATCATCATCTGGACCTTTCGAACTCCGTTTTCATCGGCGATACGGAAACGGACGCTCAGGCGGCCCGTGCGGCGGGAGTAGGGAAATTTATCCTCACCCTCACCGGCAAGTATCCCCATGCGGATGTGGCGTCTGACATCTCACGCTTTCCCGTTGCGCCGGATTATGTGGCAAAAGATCTATTCGATGCCGCTCATTGGGTTCTGAATCCGCAAAACGAACCATGACATTAAGAAAATATTAAATTTTGCTGGCAAGCGTCATTAACTCTAAGAGCACGGGTACAATGATGCCGCAATAACGGTAAAAAAAGTTTATGGGGGAATGGAATCGGTGAGTAATTCAACTCAGGAAACGACGATGACGACAACGGAGAACAAGGCTCTCGTGGAGTTTTCAGACATTGCCAGTTCGGATGTAACGGTGATTGATGATTCCTCAAGGTACATAAATCGAGAACTCTCATGGCTGGAATTTAACAAGCGCGTTCTGGAAGAAGCGTCGGATACGCGATATCCGCTCCTGGAACGGGTCAAATTCCTTGCCATTTTCGGATCGAATCTGGATGAGTTCTTTATGATTCGCGTCTCCGGTCTTCAAGCGCAACGAGCGGCGGGCGTCGCTGACCTCGTAGCGGATGGGTTGACCCCTACCGAAGCGCTTCGCCTGATCAACCTGCGCGTGGAGAAGTTGATGCAGGAGGCGCGAGAATGCTGGCTGGATTTGCAGACAACCCTGCGCCGCGAAAAGATCGAAGTTTGTCATTATGATGAACTGACGGATGCGGACAAAACGTTCTTGCACAGCTACTTCGAGCAAGAGATATTCCCCATTCTTACCCCTCTCGCCGTTGATCCCGGTCACCCGTTTCCTCACATTTCCAATCTTTCCATTAATCTTGCCGTTGTCGTTCGAGACCCCGTCGTCGGCGAACGCTTCGCCCGTATGAAAGTCCCCGGTTCCCTCCAGCGGTTGATTGAGATCCCGCAGTCCGATCCGGGCGTCTCGCGTTTCGCATGGATTGAGGATGTTCTGGAAAGAAACATGAACGCCCTCTTTCCCAGTCTCGAAACGGTCGCCTGCTACCCCTTCCGGGTTACCCGCGATGCGGATATAGAGATACAGGAAGATGAAGCTGAAGATTTACTGCGTACCATAGAAAAAGCGATCGGTGAACGTCATTTTGGATTTGTCACCCGTCTGGAGCGGACGCCAGAAATGCCGGAGCGGATTCACCGACTGCTGGTGGAACATCTGGAAGTGGACTCGCGCAATGTCGTGAACGCAGATGGCGAAATGGGCCTTTCCAGTCTGATGCAACTCACCAAAATCGATCGGCCCGATTTAAAATTCCCACCCTTCGTCCCGACGACGCCCCCACTGCTCTCTACCGGAGAAGATATCTTTTCGCTGATTGCACGGAACGACGTTCTGATGCATCACCCGTATGAGTCATTTACGCCGGTCATCAATTTCATTGAGACGGCGGCTCGCGATTCACAGGTACGCGCGATCAAGCAGACTCTCTATCGCCTTGGACCGAATTCCCCGATTCCACCGGCGCTGATGGCGGCGCGGGACGCTGATACGCAAGTCGCCGTTCTGGTGGAACTCAAAGCGCGTTTCGATGAGGAAAATAATATCGAATGGGCGCGAAAGCTGGAAGAATCCGGCGTCCATGTCGTTTATGGATTGATCGGGCTCAAAACGCACTCCAAGGTATTTCTGGTTGTCCGTCGAGAACCGCAGGGGATACGCCGATACCTGCACCTGGGAACCGGTAATTACAATGCGGTTACCGCCAGAATCTACACCGACTTTTCCTTCCTGACTTCCGACCCGGATCTGGGAGCGGACGCCACAGACTTGTTCAACTATCTGACCGGCTACTCCCGACAGACCCGCTTCCGCAAAATGCTGGTAGCCCCCATCAACCTGCGGCAACGAATCGCCCAGATGATCTTGCGTGAAACTGAGCACGCTCGTGCCGGTCGGCCCGCTCGTCTGATTTTCAAGATGAATGCGCTGGTAGATGCCGAAATGATCGACCTTCTCTATGCCGCCTCGCAGTCCGGCGTCAAGATAGACCTGATCGTTCGCGGAATTTCCTGCCTGCGCCCCGGAATCAAGGGACTCTCCGAAAACATCCAGTTGATTTCTATCGTGGGCAGGTTTCTGGAGCATGCTCGCGCTTATTATTTCGAGAATGGCGGCGATCCCCAGTTGTATCTCGGTTCCGCCGACCTGATGCCTCGCAATCTGGATCGACGGGTCGAAGTGGTTTTTCCAGTGGAGAATCCCGAAATTCGCAACCATATTGTCAACGATATTCTGGAAGTGCAACTTGCCGATAATGTACAGGCAAGACGATTGTTGCCGGATGGCTCTTATGAGCGCATTCACCCGGAACCGCGTAAAAAGCGAATCGACTCTCAAGCCATTTTCATGCAGGGCGAATCCGCCATCTCGACGCGTCGACGCAGCGCTAAATAATTTGACTGAATACAACCATTTTATGTTATTGGTAATTCAAAAGGAGATCGAGTCACAGGTAGTATAGTTTTTCTCCAGCGTTCCTATACCAGAGAGTTGATTGCCAATAGTCTTTTTAGTCCCAAGTCATGTCGTATCGTCGCCGCACCGGAGCCGAGCAGTACGGGACTGATAGCAGGGGCGACTCTGGTCGCTATGGCGAGCATTGTCCGCCGCCGACGCAAATAGAAAATCTCCCGCCGCTTTCCGTCCCGCTACTTTAAGAGAAAATGCAGGACGGAAAGCGGTCAGCCTTCCCACATTCAAGAATATTATTATCAAATCCGTAAACCTACCTCAACTTTCGCCAGCAATCCGTTGCCCTGATCGATTCACGGAACCGATATTGAACGCCCTCCTCATTCCTTACATACTATTTTTAGCGGAGTCGTGCTATCATAGCTTATCGAATGCAAGCGAAAGAGGAAGCTCCATGACTCTGGCGATTGACCCCTCCCCTACCACGGGGACTAGGTCGCAACCTCACTTTGTTCTTCAGCCGGGTGTCGCATGACCCCGGAGCGCAAAGGCGGGGTGGGGATTTTATCCTACTGGACCCGGACGCCTCTTTATGGTCGTATTATCGTCGCCATGGTGGTGGGCGTCGCTGTAGGGTTGATTTTCGGAACGAAGGTGGCATGGCTCAAAGAGGTCAGCAGCATAGTATTGACCCTGCTACGCGCTCTGGCGACGCCATTGATTCTACTGGCAATCCTCCATGCGCTTCTGCGGACGGAAGTCGGCGGCAAAATGGCGCGACGCATGGCATTTTACCTGACGACCAACACATTGGCGGCGATCTGTATCGGCCTGCTGGTTGCCAACGTGGTGCAACCGGGACACTGGGGCGGTTCTCTGGGAACGCCAACGGCGGAACAGGAACAGACTATCGCAGAAAAGAAAGTTTATGATCCGTTGGAGGACTTCAAAAGCAAAATCCCCTCCAACATCATCAAACCGCTCTACGATGACAACGTCATTGCAGTAATTATTCTGGGTCTCGCCTTCGGGATTGCGTTACGTCACGTTCGCGCCCGCCAACAGGCGGCAGGTTCCACCGCATACCAGACGGTCGAGAACTTTATCGAAACGCTGTTCGATGCGGTCATGACTGTCTTGCAGTGGATTATTCAGTTAGTTCCGCTTGCCGTTTTTTGTGTCGTGGCGGCAATCATCGGCAAAGAAGGCTTTGCGCCGTTTGTCAAACTTCTGGGTTTTGTCGTCGCCGTTTTACTGGCGCTGGCATTGCAGGTCGCTTTTTATCTGACACGGGTCAAATTCGGTTCCTGGGTTTCGCCGATGCGGTTTCTCCGTGGTGGGCGGGAAGCGTTCTTTACCGCCTTCTCCACCGCGTCTTCCACTGTCACCATGCCGATTACCTACAACGCCCTCAAAGACAAAAATCGTATCGGACTGCGTGAGACATCGTCCAGTATGGGCGCTTTAGTAGGAAGCAACTTCAACAACGATGGCACTGCGCTTTATGAAGCGATGGCTCCCCTCTTCATTTCGCAGGCGATTGGCGCTCCTCTTGCCCCGCTTCAACAGATAATCATCGTGTTTATGGCAGTAGTAGCCTCAGTCGGGGCGGCGGGCATCCCGGAAGCGGGACTTGTCACCATGCTGCTGGTGTTCAAATCCGTTAATCTTGACCCCGGTTATGTGCTGTTGCTCCTCCCGGTAGACTGGTTTCTGGATCGGTGCCGAACCACTGTCAATGTAATGGGAGATATGACAGTCGCCTCGCTTCTGGACGGCAAAACGCCGGAAGAGACTGAGGATTCTCTCACGGAAATCCCCGCTATTTGACAATCACGATTTCGCCAGAGCCTTTGTATAAACGCCCGGCGATTTCGGCTGTCGCCTCCAAAGGATAAACGCCGAAGGTGAGGCCTGCAGGAATGCGTATCTTATACAACGTCCCCTGTACATCATCACGATATCCCAGAATACGTTCACGAGTGAGAGAACCGGACTCCAGACCCAATTGAGACGGTAAGGTCAGGGTGAATTTCGCGGTATTGCGAGCGCGAACGCGACTGCGAAGGACAACTTTCAACTCCCGTATATTGCCTTTCTCCAAAATCAGTGACAGCGGAATCGGGTTTTTATCCATATCAAAAGTCAACTGATACGGTTCTACCCGATCTATCGAAGTCAGGGCGACAGATGTCTCGCCATTTTCGAGTTCGACTTTGCCTTCCATAGTCAGGCTTCCCAGAGGAGCATTCGGAGCGGGGGCGCTACGCAATTCTCGTTTGATAGTCTTTCCAGGCGGAATATCGGTCGCAGTAAAGGTAGACATATCCAGAAGCGCGGCGCTTCCTTTGGAGCCCTGCAAGTGCATCCGGGCGACACGAACTGGTTCCGAATTGTTATTCTTCACTTCGAGGGTCGCCTTGAATCCTTCGCCCATGACTACTTCCGGACTATCTCGTGTCACCCGGATTGTCAGGTTATTCGTGGTGCGGGCGGTAATGAAGTCACTCAGAGACAGACGGAACATCGGACGAAGCGAAAGAAAATTCGTTTCGCTTGACGGATCCGGCAAATCTCCCGCATCGACACGGACGCCAAATTTCTTACCATTCACTCGCAGAAGACCAATTTTCTCGCTTTGCGGCAAGGCGATCAGGGCGGCATAGGTTCCACGAGACGTTTTCCCGGCAAGGGCTTTTATCTGTGAGGTCGGTATCGGAGAGGCGGCCCAGACAGGGTGATCGCGATTCTGGACAGTATCGAACCGGTAGGCAGTAACGACCGGACTCAGACCGGACACAGACGGCCCAATTTGTACGGCTAAATTATCCGTACCCCGCAACCAGCCATCGTCTGCGCCATCGATATCAAAACGCACCATTGTGGCTTCTGGGATTTCCACCCCCAGATAAATATAATCTGCGTCCCAGTTCACATAAACTGTCCGCACTCCATCCGCTCCCGGTACACTGAATAGTTTGTCCCACAAACCTTCCGGCCCGTTGGTAATATCCAGAGGCGCGGAACGCTTCATACGCTGAGGTTCATACAGCAACTCCCCGGTTCCTGTAGCAGGTGTAAAGGGCGAAGCTCCCCCTCCCTGCGGCGCAACCATTGCCGAACGTCCTTCGATTGTCGGTTCTGGAGGCGTCTGCCCATAAACCGATGATACCGTCAGAGCAGACGATAGAAAACAGGACATAACAAACACAGGTGTGTATATCAGGAGACGGCGAACGCTATTGGGAACGAACTTCATAACTCTTTTGAGAGAGACTTCACCGGGAAGTTTCGTCAAGGTTGGAATGTTAACGGGCGGTAGAGATGAGCGACGGGGCTTATTTTCCTGTCACTGCCTCACGATTTGTCCCGTTATCCACAACGAACCGTTGGCTATAGACTACCGCAGGAAAAGTACGAAGAATTCGGGTGGCAAGGTGGTTAACGGCATCCGAAGGAACCGCGTTCACACGGGCGACAAAATCGAGTTCGGTATCTGCGCTCAGTCCCATTAATTCACACCAACCGAGGGCGAAAGCGCGTTCCGGTTGACGCTGACGTTCCCGTTCGTGTTTTGCAATCACAAAAGCGCGGGCGCGGGCTATTTCGTCGTCGCGCAAGGGGCGGGAATTATCGGCGACAGCGGCGAGTTCCCGCTTCAGAGTGTCCCTGACCATTATCGGATCGCCATCGCCAATCACCGTAAACGCCCAGAGACTACGATAACGGTTGATTTCGAGAATCGTCCGTATGTCATAGCCTATCGGCGTATCTCCCTCGCGTAATGTCGTGAACAGGCGGGAGGATTTTCCACCACAGAGCGCGGCGTCCAGTACCAGAAGCGTTGCATAATCGTTCGCCCCGCTGATAGCGCCTGGCGCCTGATACCCCAGCATCGTGAGGGATACGGGAGCGCTGCGGGGCAATATCTTGTCGGGCAGGTTGGCAGGAATCTCTTCTATCGTCACCGCCGGCGGCTTCGGTGGGACACGCCCGACCTGCCACCCTGCGGCGCCCAGACTTGCCCGAACGATTTGCGCCATGGTCTCTGGGAGGACATTTCCTGTCATCGTCACCAGACAACGCTGTGGTCGGAACAGGAGTGCATAATGGCGTTCGACCGCTTCAGCGGAGATGAGAGGCAGACGCCCCTCGCTTCCGACCGGCGATTGCCCATACGCCGAAATTCCCCAGACACGACTCCGTAATGTGGCGAGCGCATTGCGTATCAGGCTATCTTTTTCCAGCGCCGCCGCATCCTCAAGAGCGCCCCGCGTTGAAAGCACGATTTCAGGCGTGAAGCGTGGAGTCGCTACCAGATTGGTAAGCAGGGTCTGTAGCATCTTTCTAACATCCGACGGATCGCCGCCGCTGACGCCACGTAACAACACCCAATCAGGTCCGAAATCCGTGCTGACGCTCCCCACGCCCGCCAGGTCTGCCAGAATACTACGTTCGCTTCGGAACTCGGTATCTCGGCCCCATCCTCGCGCAATGAGGGCATTGATTCCGGGATAGCTTCCCTCATCCGCCTGCCCGACCTCGAAAAAGACGCAGGTCGTGACCGTTTCCGCCAGCGGTTCCCGTTGCACCAGCAAACGAACGCCGTTTTTGAGCGTCACCATCGTCGGCTTCTGCGCCCAGGAGCGCGGCGCCAGCAAAAAACTGCACCCAATCAGTATCAACAAGATAGAGAGGCGGGTGAATATTTCCTTCTTGACCATCGTGGGACGTACGGTGGCGTTACGCATTATTGCGGGTTTCCTGATGCCGGTTGACGTTCAGACGCTTTATCGGCGATGATGGTCGCTGCATACCGCGAGGGCGTCAGATAGCGGATGATAGCGGCGCGAATATCCTCTGTCGTGATTTCTTCCAGCGCCTTCGCATAATTATCCTCGGTCAGTGCCGGATTCCATACGTCACGCATCGATAACTGTCGGGCGCGTCCTTCCACGGTCACAGCGGCATACCGGGTGCGTCCCTGCGCTGTCCGTTTCGCATTCTCCAACGTGTTTGCGGGGACGCCATCTTCACGCAGACGGCGGATTTCTTCGATGATACTGCGCTCTATCGCCAGGGAATTCTTCGGGCGCCCCGATGCCGTCACTATTAGAAGACTCCCTCGGCGCATCGGGAACCATTCCGCCGCAACGGAAATGGCAACCCGTTCTTTTTTCAGAAGTTGCTCGGGAAGGAAACCATCCTGCCCATCGGCGAGAAGCGCCATCAGAACGTCCATCAGGGGAATCAGTTCCGGCGTTACTGGGGACGGTGTAGGAAAGCCAACGATCACCGTAGACAATTCCCGTTCCATCGGTTCACGAGCAGGCGTCAGCGCCGTGCGCGATACGCGGTCGATAGCGATGGTGACCATCGGGGCTTCCGAAGGCGGAGCGACGGTAACAGTCTCCGGAAATAACGTCATTACGACCTGACGAGACTCCTCGCTGTTCACCGCTCCGACAAGGGCGACGCTCATATTTCCCGGCAGATAGTGGGATTTATGGAATTGACGTAAATCCGTCGGGGAGAGGCTTTCCATTGCCTCAAGCGTACCCATCAGCGGAAACGTATACGGGTCTCCGGCGGGAAACGCGACAGAGCAGATACGGTCGAAACCAAGTCGTCCCGGTTCGGATTCCGCCACTGCCATCTCCTGTCGCACGACCTTTTTCTCACGCGCTATCTGGTTCGGCAGGAATGCCGGAGACCGCACTATTTCCGCCAGTAATGTCAATCCCTCCCGCCACTTCGCGGAAGGCAAAATGACGCTATACTGGGTTACATCGCGGGTCGTTCGGGCAAGAATCTCTCCGCCCAGGCTTTCCATGATGATATCCGCTTCACCGGGCTTACGTTTTGCGGAACCCCGGAAGACCAGATGCTCGATGAGATGCGCCGCGCCGCCATCCTGCGCCATTTGCGCCCCGCTACCAGATTTCACGGTGATCTCTACCGCCGTCAGCGCCGATCCTGCCCGTTCCTCAACCAGCAGTCTCAATCCGTTCGGAAGCGTCTCCCGCTTCGTTACGGGCGGTTGCGCCAGCGCTCCTGTTGCGCCAATTACAGTAGCGCCGAACCAGAGAAAAAAAATGACTGAACAACGAATCACTGTAAAATTGAACCCTGTCACGCTTTCACCATCGTTAAGAATCCGTTTCCGCCACAATACCATTTATGTGCCGGGCAAGTTGCGTAATGCGGCGGAAAGATGGGAGCGGTCGCCCAGCGTCTCCATCAACGGCCCATGTTCATCAAACTTGATCACAGAAACGGATGCGGTCAGAAATTGAATGCGGTCACGATAACGCCCCAGATCGATCCCCAGCAGATTACACAGCAGTATGCGCAATGTCGCTTTGTGCGAGACGATAAGAACATTTCCGGACGAATGCGCGGTCAGGATTTCCGCAATCACGGGAATCGCCCGACTGGCGATCTGAGTGGCGGTCTCCCCGCCGGTTGGAGCGTTCCAGGCAGGTTCTGCAAGCCATTTTTCGTAATCCGTTGCGTAATGCGCCCGAACGTACTCCTGCGTCAGTCCTTCCCACGTTCCGTAACGGATTTCTTTCAGACCATCACGCAATTGCATTTCCAGACCAACAGATTCACAGATCGGGCGAGCGGTGGCTATCGTCCGCCTCATGGGGCTGACATAGGCGGCTTCCCATTTCATGGTGCGATACGCGTCGGCGAACTGTTGCGCCATCTCCAGACCTTCCGCTGTCAATTCTGGGTCGAGATCGCCGCAGTAGCCGCCCGTCTTGCTAAATTCCGTCTCTCCGTGTCGTAGCAGAAATAACCTCAGACTCATGACCCACCTCCTTTTTGGCATCCTGATTGAAAACGAAGACGCGACGGCGCGTACTGAGTATCGTCACCCCTTCAGCATCTACCGCATCTGCTTGCAGGAGATATTCTCCATTGGTGACACGGGTGGTATCCCAGGGAATAACAAAGGGAGCGACATTGGTCACCCCGCGTGTCACTCCCTCTACCGAAAAGCGCACGTAGGAAACATTGTTCGCCCCGGACGCATTTGCGGTAACACTGAGAACTCCGCTGACGAGTGGCATTTTACCGGCACGGGCGGCGGCGAGTCGCGTCTGTCGGTAAGCTAACGCCGCCGCATTCGCCGCTATCACGGCACGTTCCGACCCGACGGCGGGAAAAGTGATCTGGAATGCCGTCACTCCCTGCGTCGATGTACGAGCGTTGCCCTGAGAGTGAAAAATCGTTGTCAGACCAGGACCAGTGAAGGCGTCGCGACGAAAACCCAGTATCATCGGCATCGGTTCAAATGGGCCTTCATCTACCGAAATTTCGACGCGAGCGCCCACATTGTCAATCGTAACAAAGTCACGAAACAGGGGCGGCGCTCCCTCCAGTTCCTTACGCAATTTACCGGGAGGACCGATAGTCAGTACGACCGGAGAACCCGCGCCATCCGCACGGGAAATATGCCATGCCGGACAGATTTGAAACCCACCGCGTTGTTCGTCCCCCACACCTTCGGGTCGGGAGCGATTAACCGGCGCCGTGGATACCGTAACGACCCCGGTATGAGCGGTATTGATGCGACCGACTCCGGTGAATGCTGTCCCATCGAAGCGGCCGACGCCCTGCACCGGAGCGATCACACGACATAATTGACGGGTCGCTCCGTCCGCGTATGTCACTTCCACCACTCCGTTACGCTTGTTTTCCAGCAGAAGGCCGGTGAGAGCGTTGCGCGGCGCATAAATGGGGATCACAATCGCTTCGCCCGTGCCGGAGGGAAGATAATCGATTGGTAAAGGAACGAGATGCCCTCGCTGTTCCAGAAACACCGGACTGCCGACACGAGGAGCAAGCTCACGGAATATAGAGGTTCCCGCATGGATATCCGTGTAAATGCCGGAAGAACCGCCGATATGACCGCCAAAGCCGACATTAGGAGCCTTGCCATCCAGCGTAGCGGAATCGAAGTATTCCTGCGGCTCGATAGTTAAAGTAAAAGGATTTCGGACATTGGGATTCGGACCGCCAGTCCGAATGCGCAGACCATGCACGGCAATGGCAACGACAGTTCCCGGCTTCGCATATTGCACCGCCTGAAATCCTTCGGCGCAGGTCTTTGCCGGAACAGTGACGCGCCCGATCAATCGCCAGGTCACGCCGCTATCTGTGGAAACCTGAATCGCGCCGTCCTTTTCATTGACGAACCGCAATCGGTGCGTCTCTATCCTGTCCGGTGGCGCGTAAGGTTCAAGAGCGGAGTAAGCTTTCTTGCTGTCCGGAGATTTTCCTATAGCCAAAGTCCCGCATACCATCAGGGTAAACGTCAGTAACAGGCAGATACATACGCGTCGCTTCACCGGATCAATCCTACCGCCCTACGTCTCAGCTAGCAACTTGACGCCTGCATCGTCTCTCATAATCGCGACTTCGGCTGTACCTGCCTCTCTGTCTAACGAATATTTTTATTCCTATATTTTTTCTATATTTTCTCGTCACAGGGAATAAAGTCGCGGGACTCTTGAGGAAAGGGAACAGGTGGACTCATGGGGAGTGGTACCAATCTGTTTCGCCAGATCATAGGCGGTCTGCCTTTCCGTACCCTCTTCGCCGATCAAGGTGACCACATCTCCCGTGACATCATGGTTCCGATCAGAGGCGAGAATGTCCGTCAGATCGACCTGCAATTGATCCATAGAAACTCTGCCGACAATCGGGGCGCGACTCCCCCGGTACAGGACATGGCCGATATTAGACAAACGGCGCGAAACCCCGTCCGCATACCCCGCCGCAATGGTCGCAATACAGGAAGCGCGATGGAGGGTGCTGGTGCGCCCATAACCAACCGTCGCTCCAGCGGGTAATTCACGCACCAGAATGATCCGCGCCTTCCACGAAAGCGCCGGCTGCAACGATGTCCCCTCCTCCTGCATCTCGGGAAAGGGCGCGATCCCATATAAGATCAGTCCTGCACGAAACAGAAGTCGCCGGACTCCCGCTGTAGCGGATAACAATTCTGGAAGGGCGGACGACCGCAACAGAGCGGCGGAGTTACAGAGCGAAAGCGTGACTCCCTTTTCGCCGCGTCCATCGTCCGCAGCGGAAAGCGATTCTTCCCCCAGCGAGATTAGAAAGCGGTTGAAGGCGATGATCTGTTCGTGGGTAGGCTCTTTCCAATCTTGCTCATCGACGCTGGAAAAATGGGTGGCGATGCCGCTGAACCGCAATGTCGGATGCCCGTAGAACGACTTCCAGAGGAAGAAGGCTTCGTCCTCCAGACAGCCTTCCCTGCCCATGCCGGTATCTACTGTCAGGAAAGCTCTGGCGGGAAAAGGAGCGGAACGCGCCGCTTCCACCAGAGATTGCGCCTGCCGCAGTGAGGAAATGAAGGGGATAATATCCGCACGGACAATCGTTTCCGCTTCTTCGGGTAGGAATGCCGACATCAGAAAGATCTCACCGCTGATTCCCGCCTGACGTAATTCCAGCGCTTCCGTGACTGTCGCAACCGCAAACCGAGATAACCCGGACACGATACAAGCCCGCGCAATCGCTGATGCGCCATGCCCGTAAGCGTTCGCCTTGACCACAGCAATCAATTCACCAAGGGGCGAATTTTCTCGAACCTGTCGCTTTAGCGCCCGGATATTATGCGATATCGCAGACAGTTTCACGTCCGCCCAGGTACGCGAACGCCGAGGGTCGAAGGCGGTAACGGATTCAGGAGAAGAGATAACTCGAAGCGGCGAATTCATAGCGCAAGGACGCCGCAACGAACCGGTGCGCTAACGGCGTATAATACAATATCATAGGTAGCGTTTTCTTCAGAAGAACGCTCAGGGCAAACGCCTCACAGCAGCCCCGCAGGAGCGATGCGGCGCCAATGGAGTATGCAGATGTTTAACGACCAGAGACAGCAAATAAACCGATTTCTGTATCGCAACGGAACGCCGATTACGGTATCCGTGCTGATTGTCTATGTCGTCCTTTTCTTTATAACGCTGGCATTACCCGGCATCCCGATCCTACAGAATATTATTTTCTCGACACAGGACTGGTTGCCGCGTTTCTGGACAGTGTTTACCTGGCCGGTCGGAGACGCCGCACAGCAACCCATCAGCGCTCTCTTTGCCATTGGTTGGTTCTACCTCTTTTCCAGTAGTCTGGAGCGGACATGGGGCGGACGGGATTACGGTCTGTTTCTGGCGGCGATGGCATCCATTACAGCGCTGGGGATGTGGCTCGGCAGCTTTCTGGTCGGAAATGGCGTCGCTTCGGGTCTATGGATGATTTCTGGGTCACTGGCGGTCGCCTGGGCGTTGATAAACCGTGGTGAGACTATCAACCTGTTTTTTGTTCCGTTACCCGCTCCCGCAATCGGCGTTCTGGGCGCGGTTCTGGTATGGTTCTACGGAGGAGCGTCGTACGGGAACCCGTTGCTGGGCCTCTTCGCCCTGCTTTCCTGCGCCGCCGCCTACTGGTATGTCACCAAGGGACGTTACTTCTCCTCTCGGTCTTCGCGCACACGTGGAACTTCCCGACGTGGCGATGGGTATTCCCTTCGCACGGATTCGGCTGCACGTTTCCGCAACATAGGACAGGAAAATACACCGTCACGAACGGGTTGGAATCCGTTCCGCTGGTGGAAAGACCGTCAGGAGCGCAAGCGCCTCGAAGACATCTTCCGCCGTTCCGGGTTCACCGATGATAAATAACGCCCGAAGACGGATCAGGTGAGACGGAGGTCGTTTTGCCGCTTCCGGTTGACGGACGCCAGTTGAGTAGCTAAATATATGTTTACAGAAAAAGTCCCGGTGGGACTGACAATACGCGGAACGGATGCGGAGCCTACAGTACTGCCGTCCGCTCCTATCCCCGCTTCAGAAGCGGGCCTGTTGAGTTTACGAGACGTTCGCAAAGACCCTCGTGTCCGCGTCTATATCGCCAAGGCGAACCAGCAAATGGCAGCGATCGGGTATACGGAGCATGGACATCGTCATGCGGGTATCGTCTCCACCATCGCGCGCTCGATCCTGAATTCTCTGGGGTTTGAAACGCGAACGGCGGAACTCGCCGCTATCGCCGGTTACCTGCATGACATCGGTTGCATGATCAACCGTCAGGGACATGTGGAAGCCGGGGGTATCATCTCTTTTCAGATTTTAACGGACCGGGGCATGGAACCGACCGAAATCGCCGATGTGGTCGCCGCCATTGGCAACCATGAAGAACCTTACGGCGTTCCTATCACCCCGATTGCTGCGGCGGTCATTATCGCGGACAAGTCCGATGTCCATTATACGCGCGTTCAGGCGGAAGATTCCGCCGAGTATGATATTCACGACCGCGTCAATGCGGCGGTGCGACGTTCGTTCCTGCGCGTCGAGCCGGACGCCAAAACGATTCGTCTCGAACTCGAAATCGATTCCGAAGTCGCTTCGATCATGGAGTACTTCGAAATTTTTGCCAGTCGCATGAGTCTGTGCCGACGTTCCGCTGAGAAACTCGGTTGTCGTTTCCGGCTTTCCATCAACGGCAGAGATTTGTAGCGGAAACGTTGCGCTTTCGCTTTCCATCGGCAGCCATCGCAGTCCGCCGATGGAAGCGATTTCCTCGATGCGTAAATACGCATGACGCCTCCTGATAAGGAATCTCATAGGGAATCTCCGGGCTCTTCCCCGTGTTTTTTAAGATTCGCTAATAAGAGGTAACAATGGGAGAAAACGTTGGAACAAAGAAAAGCCAACATCAGGAACGTTCTTGTTCTCTAATGGGATATGAAGGAGCGTCGCGTGCAGGCGACGAAGCCGGTAATGCCGACCATGATAACAAGGCCCGCCCTACCACCTTTTTCGCCTCCCGTGGACGGCGCAATCCGCGATACGCCATTTCGGAAGGGACGAGATGTGTCGGAGGATAATTTGCTATGTCGTGCCCGGGACGGGGATGCGGAGGCGTTTGACCATTTATTCCTCTTATGCAAAGATGAAGTGTATGCTTCTCTCTATCATTTGCTGGACGGGGATTCCGATGCGATCGAGGAAGCGGTCGGCAATGTTTTTCTGGGCGCTTTCCGGGGATTGCCACGTTTCCGGGGAGAAGCGGCGTTCACCACCTACCTGTACCGTATCACCGTCAATGAGGCGCACGCACAGAGAAAACGACGCACCCGGAGAGAACGCACCGAAACGCCGTTCGGTTCCTCAGAAGCGTCACTGCGCGATATGAATCAGCCGGACCCAGCGGTTCTTTATCAGCGTAATGAGGAAGAGCGACGCCTGACTCGCGCCGTTCAGGCATTGCCGGAACCCTATCGAACGCCGGTGATTTTACGGTATCTGAGCGGAGTCGCGGCAGTGGAAATCGCTCAGATTTTGAAGCGCCCTGCGGGTACGATTCGTTATCAGGTCAGTCGCGGCCTGCAGATTTTGCGTGAACGTTTAGAAAGAGACGATAATTTGTGAAAGAAGCCACGTCAGACCAAAAAAAATCGACGACGCCCGCTTCCAAGACAGGAACACCCGATCCTCAATCGCTGGAGGCTCGTCTTGCGGCGTTGCCCTATCCTGCTTTACCATCTGAGATGGAAAGCCGCGTTCGCGCCCGATTACAGGAGGAAATGGCTACGACGCGCAATCCCATGAGCGGGGCGTTCCCCTTCTTTTTCAGGCGTTACCAAGCAACATCAGCGCAACAATTTGCGTGGACTATTGCGTTCCTGGCGCTCGCCTTTTCTTTCCTGACTTACCAGCTTTACACGTACTCCACCAGAAATTCTACGAACAGTTGCCATACGCATAAAGCATCTGGTAAGAAATCAGATTCCGGTACATTATCCGCTGGTACGACCTCCAAACATTTTTGCCCCGACTGTACATCCAACAAATTTTGATCCGTATACCTGCGACACGGACATCATTACGGTAACCTCACGCGAATATTCTCCCCTTTCGCCCCCTTGGGTCGATGACGACTCTGTGACTTGATTCTTTGTCTTCACAAAGGGTATAATCAACAAACAGTCATTTGCCGGAAAACGGGGGCGAAACGCTTATGGTGGCGGAAGTCATTTCAATCGGGACGGAATTGCTTTTAGGACAGATCGTCGATACGGACGCCGCCTATCTATCGCAGCAGCTCAGCGGTTTGGGCATCGATATGTACCGACGTGCGACGGTCGGAGATAATTTCGACCGGGCTGTAGAAGCGGTCCAGCAGGCGGTTTCGCGGGCGGATGTCGTTTTTCTGATCGGCGGTCTCGGCCCGACGATGGATGATCTCACCCGTGACATCATCTCCGCTGTCATGGATGCTCCTCTCAAACGAGACGAGGCTATCGCTACGCATTTGACCGAATGGTTCGATAAACGCGGGTACACGATGACACCCACCATCCTGCGACAGGCGGATGTGCCGGAAGGCGCAAGACCGCTTCCCAATGCCAACGGCACCGCGCCGGGAATCCTGTTGGAGAAGGGGGGCAAGACCCTCATCGCTCTTCCCGGTCCCCCAAATGAGTTCGTCCCTCTCTTTGAAGCGGAAGTGTTCCCCTATCTGCGAGAGCGGACGGCGGGACAACGCATGGTAATTCGCTCAAAGAACCTGCGGATTATCGGGGTAGGCGAATCTCTGGTTGAAGAGAAGGTCAAGGACTTGATGCACGACGCGAACCCAACGGTTGCGCCTTACGCCAAACTCGCCGAAGCGCATTTGCGCGTCACCGCCAAAGCTCCGACGGAAGCGGAAGCCGATGCGCTGATCGCCACTCGCGCCGCCCAGATTTACGAACGTCTCGGCGATTCGATTTATGGCGAAGATGAAACCACTCTGGAAGCGGCTGTCGTCCAGATGCTCAAGGACGCCCGAAAGACAATCGCCACCGCAGAATCATGCACCGGCGGTATGCTCTCGGCGCGTATTATCAATATTTCGGGTTCCTCCGCCGTTTTCTCCTCCGGTCTGGTCACTTACTCCAATGAGGCGAAGCAACAACTCCTACAGATTCCGCATGCTCTGATCGCGTCTGTGGGAGCGGTCTCGCCGGAAGTCGCCAAAGCGATGGCGAGTCGTGTCCGCGAACTGGCGGGAACGGATTACGGCATCGGGATCACCGGTATCGCCGGACCGGATGGCGGGACGGCGGAAAAGCCGGTCGGTCTTGTCTATATCGCTATCGCTGACAAAAACGGGGTCAAATCCAGTAAGAACCTGTACACGGGCAGTCGCTATGATGTCCGCTATCGTTCTACGCAGACAGCGCTGGCAATGCTGAGGACTGCCCTTCTTTCGGCGAAAGCGGAAGGATAAAAAGCGCAATCCGGGCCGGAACGAGCGGGAGACTCCGAGCAAAAATACCTGATGTCCAACGGGCGACGCAGGGACGAAAGGTATAATGACGCCGTGAGACTTTTTCTCGCAATCGAGCTTTCGGAGCGGATTCGTGCGAACGCCGGGGCGTTACAGGAACGTCTGGCGACGGCAAATGCGGACGTGCGCTGGGTAGCGCCAGAGAATTTTCATCTGACAGTGATGTTTCTGGGGGAGTTGTCCGAAGCATTGTTGCCGGATATCGACAGCGCCTGTCAGACTATTTGTCTGGAGACGAAACCTTTCCGGGTTCGGGCAGGCGGCGGGAGTTTCTTTCCCCGGAAGGCGCCGATTCCCAAAACCTTATGGGTAGGAGTCTCCGAGGGTGCGGAAGAATGGCGGACGCTGGTGCGACGGTGCGAACCCTGGTTTGTTCCTATGGGCGCGGCGCGAGACGGTGGTCTGATTCCTCATATTACCCTCGGACGAGTCAAGGGAAGTAAGAACATCGACGCCCTCAAAGCGGTTCTTACGCAGGAAGCGGAAACGGACTGCGGCGACCAAAATGCGGAAGGTCTGACGCTTATAGAGAGCGTCCTGAGCGCAGAGGGGGCGAGTTACCGCAAACGCGGATTCTGGCATTTTACCGAAAACAGTGTGGAATTGAGCAATCATGTGAGCGTTGACGCGGCGTAATAGCGCCGTCAACCAAATGCAAGGAGCAAAACGTGGATAAAGACCGCGCCTTAGATATGGCGCTTTCTCAAATCGAGAAACAGTTCGGCAAGGGTTCGATTATGCGCCTTGGCGAATCGTCCAAGAACGCTGCAGTGGAATCCATTTCCACCGGTTCGCTGGCGCTGGATATTGCGCTTGGCATTGGCGGTATTCCGAAAGGACGCGTCACGGAGATTTACGGGGCGGAATCCTCGGGGAAAACGACGATTGCCGCGCAGATCGCCGCTCAGGCGCAAAAGGATGGCGGAATCGCCGCTTACGTGGATGTCGAACATGCCGTTGACCCCGTCTATTTCAAGAATCTTGGCGTAGATATTGACAACCTTTTGATTTCTCAACCATCTACCGGTGAAGAAGCGCTGGAAGTCGTCGATGCGCTGGTGCGCTCCAACGCGGTTTCCTGCGTGGTGCTAGACTCGGTCGCCGCTCTGGTTCCCAAAGCGGAAATCGAAGGGGAAATGGGCGATTCGCATGTCGGTCTGCAAGCCCGTCTCATGAGTCAGGCGCTCCGCAAGATCACTGGAAGCCTGAACAAGACCGGCACGGCGGCGGTCTTTATCAACCAGTTGCGCGAGAAAATCGGCGTCATGTTCGGTAACCCCGAAACTCAGCCCGGTGGACGCGCCCTGAAGTATTACGCTTCCGTGCGTCTGGATACCCGCCGCATTGAGACCCTGAAGGTCGGTAATGACAATGTCGGTATCCGTGTCCGTGTGAAGGTCGTTAAGAACAAGGTCGCGCCGCCTTTCAAGCAGGCGGAGTTCGATATCCTCTTTGGATCGGGCGTTTCCCGTTCCGGTTCGCTGATCGATATCGGCGCCGAACTGGGCGTTATCGCCAAGGCGGGCGCGTTCTATTCCTACAAGGGAGAACGACTGGGTCAGGGCCGAGAGAATGTCCGTAAGTATCTGGATGCCAACCCGAATATTATGGACGCTATCGACAACGAAATTCGCAATGGCGATGCCGCTAAAGAAGCCCTTACTCTGGGAAGCGCGGACGTCGGAGACGAATAATTCAAAAAGCGAGCGACAAACGCCGCTTTAAATCAAGAAAACACAAAGACCGTGGACAAGTTGTCCACGGTCTTTTTTTGGTAGTGTAACGTTTCTGACGGTCCACGCTACAGTAAAGGCGAGAGCGCAACACAAATGGCGTCACTCTCGCAAACCGAACCGGAAATACAAAACGCAGGTTCTCACAACGCCGGAGAACCCGACGCAACCCCGTCCTTTTGAACCGACCTTCTGAATCGCTACGGGATAGCGCGGGAGGAAACAGAATACCGGGATAATGGCGACGTTTCGCCTTATCCCGGTATTTTCACGTTTAAGGCAAGTTTACAAGAGGAGGGAAAACCGGAGTCCCGCGTCGAACTCCCTGTAGACGAAACCCGGCGATGAACGCCGTTCGCAAGCCCGGAGAATACAACGATGAAAAATCAAATCACCGACGAACAGGTAGCGTTTTACCGCGAGAACGGCTTTATCGTTCTCGAAAACTTTCTGGATGCCAGCGAACTTGACAAATGGCAGCGATGGACTCAGGAAGCGGTGGATGAGCGATTAGCGCAGGGCGCAGGCTTCCATCTCCTGAACAATCAGGGAGACCCGGACGCCTATTACGCTCAGGTATTCACGCAGTGCCTGAAGCTGGCGGACTCCCATCCCGGCATGCGCGAACTCATGCTCGATCCGCGTCTCGGTGAGGTTGCAGCGACCCTTGCCGGAACGGACGGCATCCGTATCTGGCACGATCAGGCGCTGTTCAAGCCCCCCTTCGGCAATCCGACGGCATGGCATCTGGATGACCCTTACTGGTCGTTTTCTTCAAAAGATTCGCTCTCTATCTGGGTCGCCCTGGACGATGCCACCCTCAGCAATGGTTGCCTTTACTACCTGCCGGGCACGCATAAAACAGCGCGGTACGAGAACGTGGGTATCGGCGAGAAAATGGCGGATTTATTCAAGGTGTATCCCGAATGGAGAAGCATCGAACCGGTGGCTTGCCCCTGCCCCGCTGGTTCCGCAGTTTTCCATAACGGGTTGACCGCGCACGGAGCCGGAGCGAATATGACCAATAAACCCCGTCGCGCCATGACCTGCGCCTATATGCCTGACGGCGCGACGTTCAACGGAGTCAAAAATATTCTGCCCGACGACTATTTCGCCTCCCTGACCATCGGCGATGTTCTCGATAACGATGTCACCAACCCGCTCATCTGGCGCAAGTCCGGGTAAATTTCCCTTGCGGGTCGCTCGCCCTACCCGGCGATAATCCGGGCTTCCGTCCGGGCGGCGACCCGTCCCTTGTTATCCAGAACCGCTGCGGCAAGTTGATGGTTTCCCGCTGGCAGTCCCAACTCGATTTCACGAGCGCCATGATCGTAGAGTGGCGCGAAACGCTTACCGTTCAGGGCATAGACGACGGAAAAGTCCTGCGAGTAACAACGCGCCCAGGAGGAAATCCGTATCAGACCACGCGATACATTGAGCGTCTTTGCGCTGGTCGCGCCGCTGGTTTCCGGCAGAGGGATGACCGGCGTCGGGCGAGCGGCGCTACCCACTTCGGACAGGAAGTAGTCCGGAGCGATGGCGCGGGAATATTCCTGTCGGACGGTATCCGTATCGGTGACAGAGTAGTTATTCAACTGCCGACCCGCCATCGCATATTTCATATTGTCGTTATCGAAGATATCGACCAGCTTCACTCGCGGATACAGTCGCGGCAGAGATGCATACAACTGGTTGATTTGGTTTCCCGCCCAGACGGCACGGTCTTTCATGTCCACCCGTATCAGGCGCGACGCCCCATACTCACAGATAGCGATGGGCTTTCGGGCGGCATACTCCCGGTAAACGAATTTGAGCTTGTCGGCAGGATTATCTCCAAGACCAGGACGGGTCACATCGTTATCGTAGAACGGCACCGAGTAAAAGTTTATTCCTACCCAGTCTACATAAGAATCACCGGGATAAAACAGGGGAATCCGCCGCTCCGGAATGCAGGCGACGCACCAGAGCATCGCCACATTGGGGGCATATCGCGTCATGACCCGGTAGACCATTTTCCAGCGGTCGATATACTCAGCGGGATTGTCGCCATAGGCGGTCCAGTCGCCGTTCATTTCGGAAGCGTAGCGTAGGAAGATAGGAACGTTCGCCCGACCTGCCTGCCGGGCGAAGTTGATCAGGTAATCGTCCTCACGCACCTGACCAAGTCCCTGATTGGGTTCCCAAGCAATATGCGGCGCGACATTTTGCCGCCGCAAAAACTCGCACCATTGCGCGGGAAAGGGACGCCCCCAGTTCAGATAACAGAACGCGGAAGCGTGCTTTTTACCAACCATCTGACCGAAAGCGTCGGGGCTACGGTGGGTCTGATCATTGAACATCACCCCCCTGCCCAGACGTTCATCACGGTCGATAAACGCGCCGAGGTAGCAACCATAAGCCGGTTCGTGCTTCTCCAGAGCGCCGAATGCCGGGGGGCGAGCGCCGGGCAGGCGAGCAAAAAGTTTGATCTCGCTACTCCAGCGGTCGGCTTTCGCTTCCTCGATGATCGCCGCATTCGGATCGCCGAGTTTACGATAGATCGCCGCTTCTTTACGATACGCCGCCGCCGCTTCCCGGTAGCGTTCCTGCGCCACCAGTGAATCCGCCAGTCGTCGCCACTCCGCCGCTGTTTGCATGAGAACCTTTCCTCAACGGTTTAGACGTTTACGGACACAGATTCGTTACAACGACGAAGGGACGTCCCCTTACTTCTTGCCCCAGGCTTTCGCCGCCCAGGGTTCCATCGCGTCATACTTGCTTTCCCAGGTCGTGTACATCGCGCCGACAATACCGGGAATATCTCTGGTATTCGCCAGCCATTGCGTAATGCTTGAGCCGTCTTCGTCGCTGTCATAGTAACCGGAAAGGATTTGTTTTAGGCCCATATCCGCGAAGAAACGGCAGTTTTTCCCCAGAAGTCCCCCGTGCCAGTTGACAATGCCAACGTCCTTATCCAAGCCCTTCCACGACCCGGTAAGCGAGCCATTGACGCCGTAAAAGTTGTCGACGGCATTGTGTTGCGGGTCGAACATATCGTTCCAGACCCAGATTCCGGCATCCGGGCGAATATCCCGAATAATCTGCGCCGCCTTGCGCACGTTCCAGGCGAGAAGTTCGCCGGGGGTCATCTTCTTACTCTGACACGCCTCACACCAGTTCATCACCCGGAGTTCATCGTGCGACATCAGAAAGGCGGCGGGATGCAACGTTTCATTTGCCCTCTTGACCTCCATCCGCCAATCATCGAAGATTTTCGGTTCGCTCAAACAACTGGTGATGCGGTCGGTATACACAATAATCGGGTGGTAGTAGCTGACACGCAAACGTTCGCCGTCCTTGATGCGCGTATTCGAAGTTAAACGAATGATCGGTTCTTCGTGGTAGGCGATCCAGGGATGTAACTGCGGGTCGGAGATCGGGGCGTAATCTCGACCTTCCTCGAAAACGGCTCCGCTATCGTTTTGCACCCGGACCGGACAACCCGGACGACGGAGGACATTCACCAGACCGATTTCCTCAATTTTGAGATCGTCCCACCAGATTTTACCGTCTTTCCCATACCAGGAACCCAAATACAAGTTCGCCTTTGTATTGTTCAGGCTGTTGAAAACAATATCGTAACGCTTCCAATCGCTGGTCGCTTCCACGGTAAAGGTTTGAAAGCTGATCGAACGTGCGGCATCCGCCGTGAGGATTTTCACTTCCGGGTCTGAAGGTGTCAGTTTTTCGCTTTTGATCCAGACAGAGGCATGGTACTGCCGGAACGGCGTTAAAACAATGGGTTGAGAAATGCGACAATGACGCACCGGGTTCTTACCGATATTTTCCATGCGAAGCGAGGTTTTTCCGCCATGGAAAACCTCCCGATCAGCAAAGGTCGTGACGCCTTCATCGTCCTGAAAGCCCCATCCCTTGAAGTGATTGCCCTCAGATTCTTCAAAGTCCGCATTATTGATGCGGAGAGCGTTCTCTTTCTGATAGGTGGCGATACCGTTTTTCGCTACGAAGGGAGCGTCGCGCACCGGGACGCCTTCCATATAATTCCGGTCATTCGAACCACCCATAACGGTAGCGACAATTCCCATACCGTTCTTTTGCGTAGCATCACGCAGGGCGGCGACTTTGGACGGCGCAATATTTGGGGACAGGACTATAGCGTTATAACCCGTCGCACGGGCGCGTGGCAGACGCTCGATGACTTTATCGACCTCCGCAGGATCGCCCACGTTCGTCCAGATAAAAAGCCATCTTCGGGACATCCGTTGAGAAGGGAAAGTTGCGGAAACATTCCCCTTACTGGAAGTAGGTTTTTGAGCGAATACGGGAACGCCACCAAGTATAATAGCAAGTAAAAACGAAAAAACGCAACAATGCGATGGGGAAATTCGGAGCATATCGTATTTTACCCCTTTTCTGGCGCCTTGAATCGTTTTGTGGGCTACTGTAAAAAAAGAGACGACATTTTGTCGAATTCGGACAAAATTCACCAAACTCGGAGGTATATCCTTGAAAAACTGATGTATTATAACTTAATCATGTTACGCACTCATTCAAAGAAGTTTGTTGGTTTTGGCTGGTCAGTAGGGCTTTCCCTGCTCGCTCTCGCCGTAGTGTCTCAGGCGGCGCCGCCTGCAAAAAAGGAAGAGCCTGTCCCACTGACCCCCACATACAATCGTGACATACGTCCGATTCTGGCGGAAAATTGCTTTCCCTGTCATGGTCCGGATTCCGCATCACGAAAAGCGGGACTGCGAATCGATAAGTATGGCGATGCCATCGCCCTTCGGGAGAGTGGCAAACGCACCATCGTTCCCGGCGATCCCATATCCAGCGAACTGGTCGCCCGTATTCTCAAGCCCGATAACGACGCTTTACGAATGCCGCCCTCCAGCGGTCACAAAGCGTTGACCGATGCGCAGAAGAAGACGGTGCTTCGCTGGATCGAACAGGGAGCGAAATACGAAAGTCACTGGTCATATATCGCCCCGAAACGCTCCGCCCTGCCCGCCGTTAAGAATGCCGCCTGGGTACGTAACCCGATTGACCGATTCACCCTGTCGAAACTGGAAGCCAATGGGCTTACCCCTGCGCCGGAAGCCGACCGCCGTACTCTGGCGCGGCGTCTCAGTCTCGATTTGACAGGATTGCCGCCCGACCCGGCGGATGTGGAGAAATTCGTCGCGGACAAATCGCCGGACTACTACGAAAAGTATGTCGATAAAATGATGGCGTCCCCCCGTTGGGGCGAGCATCGTAGTCGCTACTGGCTGGACGGCGCCCGTTATGCTGACTCGAACGGCATCCATTTCGATAACTACCGCGAAATGTGGGCGTACCGGGACTGGGTGATTAACGCATACAACAAAAATATGCCGTTCGACCAGTTTACGGTGGAACAATTGGCAGGCGACTTGCTACCTAGCCCTACTCTGGATCAGAAGGTCGCAACAGGATTCACCCGGTGTAATATCACCACCAATGAAGGCGGGGCGATTGATGAAGAGTACAACGTGCTCTATACCCGTGACAGGACGGAAACGGCGTCTCAGGTATTTATGGGAGCGACGACCGGATGCGCCGTCTGCCATGACCATAAATTCGACCCTATCTCGCAGAAAGAGTTCTACCAGTTAGCGGCGTTCTTCAACAATACAACGCAAAGAGCGATGGACGGTAACATCAAGGATACGCCGCCGGTCGTCCCGGTTCCGATGCCAGAAGATCGCAACCGGTTTGCGGCCCTCAATGGCGATAAAGGCGAAATAGCGCTGGCGAAAAAGGCGCAGGAGGCGCGAAAAGTCGCCGCTGCCCCCGACTTCGATAAATGGTCGAAGACCATCGACCGCAGTTCCTTCGCTCCTGCTATTCCTACAGAAGGCATGACGGCATTTATCGCCCTCAACGAAGGTCAGGGACGCGCCCTCACTGCGGAATTGAACACGAAAACCGGAGCGCAAACGGTAAAGGCTTCGCTCAGCGCCGATAACGATTGGACGGAAGGAATAGCCGCTGCGAAAGCGTTCCAGAAGAAGACCGGTATCAGCGCCAAATTCCCAGAAATCGGCGACCGGGAAAATAACGAACCCTTTTCCGCTGCAGTCTGGGTAAAACTCGCCCCCAATAATGGCGGCGGCGCGATCTTCGCTCGCATGGATGAAGCGAATGATTTCCGGGGATGGGATCTCTGGATCGAAGGAAACCGGGTTGCCACCCACTTTATCCACAAATGGCCGGAAGACGCCCTCAAGGTCGTCACACGCGATATGCTGACCCCCGGAAAATGGCACCATGTCGTCATGACCTATGATGGCGGCATGAAGAAGGAATCCATCAAAATCTATATCGATGGGGTCGATAAGGCGACCGATCCACAGGCGGAAAGCCTCAAAGGGTCTACCAGAACCAATGTTCCTTTCGCGCTTGCCCAGCGCAATACGACATCTGCGATGGAAGGGACAGCGATTCAGGATGTGCGCCTGTTCCGTCGCGCTCTGACCGCCGATGATGCTCGAAAACTGGCGCAGGGAACGGCTACCGCCCGAATTTCCGCTCTTCTTGCCTCGGTTCAGTCCAACAAACCCCTGTCAGACACGGAACGCGCCGATTTGATGGCGTACTATCTGAACAATGCCGATTTGCAGTATCCGATGCTCACTGCAACCGTCGCGAAGCTGGAAGGCGAAATCGCCGCAATCCAGCAACGCGGAACCATCGCTCATATCGCCAACGAACGGGGCGAGGAGGCGATGGCATATGTCCTGTTCCGGGGCGAATACGATAAGCGACGGGATGCCGTTAAGCCGATCACACCCACCGCTCTTCCAGCATTCCCGGCGAATTATCCGAAGAACCGTCTCGGTTTCGCCCGCTGGCTCCTGTTGCCAACGCATCCGCTGACGGCTCGTGTCACGGTCAATCGCTACTGGCAGGAGTTGTTTGGCGTCGGCATCGTCAAGACTGCCGGAGACTTCGGCATCATGGGCGAAGCGCCAAGCCATCCAGAGCTTCTCGATTGGATGGCGGTGGAGTACCGTGAAAAGGGTTGGGATACCAAAAACTTCTTCAAGATGATGGTTACCAGCGCGACCTATCGGCAGTCTGCCATCGTCACGCCCGAAAAGCGACGTAAAGACCCGGCGAACCGATTGCTTTCACGAGGTCCGCGATTCCGCATGGATGCCGAGATGGTGCGTGATTACGCCCTCGCCGCCAGCGGAACCCTCAGTCCCAAAATCGGCGGTCCGAGCGTCAAGCCCTACCAACCAGATGGCGTCTGGGAAGCGGTCGCCATGATCGGTAGCAATACGCGCGACTACAAGCGCGACACAGGCGAAAGCCTTTATCGGCGCAGTATGTATACGTTCTGGAAACGCGCCGCGCCACCCGCCAGCATGGACATCTTCAATGCCCCAGCCCGCGAAGTCTGCACCATGCGTCGGGAACGAACCAACACGCCGCTTCAGGCTCTCGTGACCATGAATGATGAGCAATTCGTCGAAGCGGCGCGTAACCTTGCGCAGAAAGCGGTCAAAGCCGCCCCGACCATGGAAGCGCGATTCGATTATCTTTCCAAAAAGATTCTCGCCCGCCCGCTGAAACCGCAAGAAGCGCAGATTCTGGAATCATCCCTTGCGGATATTGCAGGCTACTATGTTCGCCGCCCGGAGGATGCAAAATTACTGGTCACGGTCGGTGAATCCAAGCCCGATGCCACCGTCCCTACCACCCAGCTGGCGGCATGGACAATGCTGACAAATCAGATGATGAACCTCGATGAGGCGCTGAACAAATAACGCCTTCGGCGGTGAAGAATCGGGAAAATCGAACGGATATGACGCCATTCCTTATCCGTTTGATTCTCCCTTGAATACTATCTCGCTCTGGCAGAGTGCGAGATTTAGAAGCGAACTAAGGACTAAAGACTGTTGCTATGAGCGATAATAACCGGGAAAAAGAAGACATTCATCCGCTCTTTGAAGAGTGGGTTCGGATGGAAACGCGGCGTCAATTTCTGAGCCGGGGCGCCAATGCGCTCGGACTGGCGGCGCTGGCGTCACTGGGCGGAGGAGCGTTCGCAGCGCCTCCTTCCGGCGCAAGGAAAGCTCTGCCCAACGGCAAACTCACTGTTCCGGTAGGGGCGGCGCATTTGCCAGACTTTGTCGCAAAGGCGAAGCACGTTATCTACCTGCATATGGTCGGCGGTCCTCCGCAGATGGATTTGTATGACTACAAGCCCAGAATGCAGGAGTTCTTTGACAAAGATCTACCGGCATCCGTTCGTAATGGTCAACGATTGACCACGATGACCTCCGGGCAGTCCCGATTCCCCATTGCGCCATCGAAATACAACTTCAAACAGCATGGCAAATCGGGCATGTGGGTCTCCGAACTGTTGCCGCATACCGCCAGCATGGTCGACGATATGTGCTTCATCCGCTCGATGCACACCGACGCCATCAACCATGAACCGGCGATCACCTACATGCAGACCGGAAATCAGATTACGGGGCGCCCTTGTATCGGTTCCTGGGTTTCCTATGGACTCGGTTCCCTGAATCAGAATTTGCCGACATTTGTCGTTCTGGTCGCGCAACCCTCGAACACCGAACAGGTGCAGGCGATTTCCGCCCGACTCTGGTCCAGCGGCTATCTGCCCGGCGAACATGCCGGTTGCTCGTTCCGTGCGGCGGGCGATCCGATCCTGTATATCAATAATCCTCCCGGCGTCCCCTCGAACGTTCGCCGTCAGATGCTGGATGGCCTCCGGCAAATGAATGAGTTGACGTATAAAACAGTCGGGGATGATGAAACCCATACCCGAATCCAGCAATATGAGCTGGCGTTCCGTATGCAATCCAGCGTCCCGGAACTCACCGCCATTACCAATGAGCCAGAATCCACTTACAAGCTCTATGGCGAGGAGGCTCGCAAGCCCGGAACCTTCGCCAATACCACCCTGATGGCGCGAAGGATGGTCGAACGAGGCGTCCGCTTCGTCCAGGTATACCTCAATAACTGGGATACCCACTCCAATGTCGCCGGTCGGCTTCCCATGCAATGCAAGGATATCGATCAAGCGTGCTGGGGTCTGATTCAGGACCTTAAAGCGCGTGGCCTGTACGACGACACCCTCGTCATCTGGGGCGGCGAGTTTGGACGCACGATCTACTCACAAGGCGGCCTGAGCAAAGATAACTACGGGCGCGATCACCACCCGCGTTGCTATACGATGTGGATGGCGGGCGGCGGTAGTAAACCCGGAACCGTCTACGGGGAAACCGATGATTTCTCCTACAATATCGTGAAAAACCCGGTGCATATCCATGATTTCCATGCCACCATCCTGCGTCTGCTGGGAATCGACCATGACCGTTTCACCTATAAATATCAGGGGCTTGACCAGAAATTGACCGGGGTGGAACCGGCGCGTTTCATTCCAGACCTGATTGCGTAACGCCTGATGGTAAGTAATCCCCCTTGCGATACAGCAAATCCATCGCAAGGGGGAAACCTGCTTTATAATGATGATGTGAGCAACGACGAGGTTTCTTCGGTCATCATCTGCGGATTGGGGCGGTTTGGCATCCGTGTCGTAGAATGCGTTCGTGAGCAATCCCCTTCTGCATCGATAACAGTCATCACAGCGCCCGCCACCCGCGCCGACCGCATTCGCCGCATTGAGTCCCTGGGTGCGCACACGGTCTTCGGAGATTTCCGGTTTGCGGAAACCCGCGCCGAAGCGGGAATCAAAGAGGCGACTTCACTCATCTTTTGCGCTCCTTCGGATACCGATAATCTGGCGGCAGCGCTGGATGCCCGTGGCGAAGCCCCGCATCTGCGCATTCTGATCCGTCTGGATGAAGGACGGTTTGCACAACGCCTGATGCAGGATTTCGGAATCGATCTGGCGCTATCCCCGGCGGCGCTTGCCGCTCAGGAATTCTGTCTTGTCGCGCTGGAACCAATGCCCGACATGCTCCCTCCGAAACTGGAGCGAGATGTAAGCCCCCGTCGCAAGCCCGCCGCGTCACCTCTTCCGCAAAGGTTCCGTCTTCCGCCGCCTTATGACACGCGTCGCCCCTTGATACTGCTGGCGATACTGTTGATGACATTGTTTCTGGCAGGCGTCGAAGTGTTTCAGCAAGCGCTCCACCTGCCATTAGTGGATGCAATTTATTTTACGGCGACCATCATTACGACGGTCGGGTTCGGAGATTATAACCTTCTTAAGGAATCGCCCGCGCTGAAATTGTTCGGTACTGTCCTGATGTTTGGCGGCGTCATGCTGGTCGCGCTTCTCACTTCCTTTATAACCAATTTTTTCCTCTCCGGGGCCGCTTCCGAATTGCGAAACGAGCGGATGGCGAAACGCGCTCAAAATCATTTGATCGTCTGCGGTCTGGGCACAGTCGGTTTCGAAGTAGTCCGTATGCTGAGTGAGCAAAAAACGCCGATGGTCATTATCGATGATTCTCCGGACTCGAACGCAGTTCGCCTTCTGGCGGGAAGAATCCCGATTATTCAGGGCGACGCTTCCTCGGAGAGCGCTTTATTGCGGGCGGGCGTCCTGCGAGCGCGTTCGATAATCGCCTGCCTGTCCGATGACGCTAAAAATCTGGAAATCGGACTAACCGCACAGACACTGATACAGGAGCGCCGTCCCGAGCATCGTATGCGGATTGTCCTCCGGTGCTTCGATGCGGAACTCGCCCGGCGCATTCGGGAAGCCTCTGCGGATTACATTCTATTATCTTCAGCGGATATAGCCGCTCCCATATTCGCCCAGGTAGCGCTCAAATCCCCCACCTTATCGACGGCGGAAAGTGCAGACGGCGTTCGTCCCGATTTGATATAGTAACCATATGACAAACGACGAAGGCTATCACTCACTGACGCCACACGAAGTCGCGGAAGTTCTCGAAAGCGGAGCGGAAGTCTTTTTGATCGATATCCGCCCGCCGCGCCAGTTTCATCAGGGCCATCTTCCCGAAGCGATATCCCTCCCGGCGGATGATTTCGCCGACCGGTATGAGCGCGAGATCAACCCGGATGATTCGGTTATCCTCATTTGCGAAAAGGGACTAAATTCCATCGCCGCCGCAAAATTCCTGATTTCGCAGGACTTCACCAATGTCGCTCTGCTGGCGGGCGGCATGATCGCATGGCGTGAAATGCAGGGCGAGTCCGACTAAAGCGCGTCAATATACGCCAGAACGCCCGGCATTCGGTCAGCAAGCCCTTTGTAACGTTGCGACTCCGGCGACATGGACAGCAACGCCGCACGAAGCGCATCCCGGCGTGATCGCTCCGCGCACACCTCCAGAAGATCATAATGATAGATGCGGATGCCGAAAAGGTAAGCATCCACATCCGGCATTCCGTGCAACGTCTGCCGTTCCACCCGTAGATAAAGCGGGCTTTCGCCATCCCATATTTCCGGACCAAGATGAGGCGGCGGTTCAGGGTGTGCGTTCAAACGATTATCTACCGTCACACTCCATGCAAAACGAACATAAGGTCCGCGATGGATCAGCGAATCCGTCAGCGATTCGGCGACCGTGGCAATCCTATCAAAATGGGGAACGGGGGCATGAACGGCGACGAACGGTTTTCCGATCTTGTCTTCCGCCGCCCAGTGGCTGGGAGCGCAGAGGTGTAATCCGGCGACCCATTCACCGCTTCCCGGTACTGTCCTACGACGGACGATAGCAATATCTTCCGGTATTTGACAACAAAGCGCGTCGAAAGCGTCCCTATAGCGGGGGTGCGCCTGCAAATTCATTGCATCATCGAAGGCAAGCGCATCGCCCGTTAACGCGCAGTGGAGGATTCCGGCGCCGCTTCGCTTCTCTTCCCGGTGGAAAAGAGCAGGGAATTCTTTCTTCAGACGATAGCAAATGAGTCGAGCGACGGTTTCCTGTGTCCGGGGATCAAAAGCGCTCTGAACGATATACTTTCCGAACCGTTCTGCGCGACACCGCATTTTGTTCTCGTAATACCGGGGATAATCACGGTCTATCTGGAAAAGACATCCATCCATTTCGCCATTACCGAAATCGGTTCCGAGAGGAAAGAGGCCGGGCGTAACGGTAAAGCGTCCCTTATGAGGTGGGAAGTAGAACGCGGGAGGCGGCAGATCAACGGAAGTCATGGATCCTGAAAACAAAAAAGCGACCGCGTCGCCAATATCTTGGACGCTGTCGCCGCGAGGAGATTTCTCTCCAATTTCAATTATGAATATAGTATACCATAAAAACGGCGGCTGACGCTACAGAGATCAAGAAAGCAAATTCTCGCTCCTGTTGAATATTCTGTATTTTTTATCGTGAAACATCCTCATAATCGCCTCATAGAGAACGAGTAATCACGATTTTGGTAAATATACATGTGTCAAAAAAGCCTCATATTTTATTGGAAGAGTGGATCGTCGTTACCGGGGCATCGTGCGGGATAACTCCGCCGTCTGGACAAGGTTCATTAACCAACCGCAAAAGGCTGTCCAGAAAATGGCGAAGACTATCAGAGCGGTAAAGCCAGCGGCGTTCCAGATAGCGCGCCAGACGTCCGTGCGTGAAAAGGCGGCGCCGAGAAAGAGGACGCATACGCAAAGGACTCCGGCAGGCAGGGCAAAAGGGTGCAGACCCATCTGTAAAAGCAGTGGCGGTTCTTTAAAGCCAACCTCGGTGAGTCCCTTAAACAGCGTTCGCGGCGCATAAAAGAAGATCAGGGAGAGAAGAAGTGTCAGGGATAATCCTGTGAACGGCAAGAGATAGCGCGCCAACCAATCTTTGGACAAAATCGTCAAGCCTCCCTGAGAGCAATGAAAGGAGCGGTAAAAAACAAAAAAAGCGACACCGCCTCGCTTCAGGCGTTGTCGCTTGGTTTGTCTATCTAAAGACTTCCCATCACGGTTACGATAATATTATATCACTTTTCAGTCTCTTTACGCCACCGCTAATACGCATGGCATGACGAAACATTTTTCAGCACTACAGGCAAATTCGTCCTGTTTTATCCTGCGAAAACACATTTATTTTCGTCTTTATATTCTCTGAAAGCAGTTTTTTAGCTTTATATTTGTCTCATAAACAGAATAGATTCCTTTGAATGACCCCACTATTGACCTTCGCATTTTGATCCTGCATTCTTTTATCTGGGAAATGTCTGTCGGAATTTGCTCTCGGACGAGCAGGAAAGCCCCCTTCCGTTCCCGAAACCAGAGTACAAATACAAACTCTGGCAGAGTAAGGAAGTGACAGCGTTGTTTAATGGACTCGGGATGAATCTCGGCAATCTCAGCCGACTTTCGCTGGCGAAGACACGCTCTATTTCACCGGAAAATTTCAATGGTGAAAAGGGCAAGGGCGGAATGGCGACCGAAGGCACGGGCATGAACTGCGCACGTGACCTCGGACAGGGATGGAAAATCTCCCCCTCGGTAAAGATCGCAGCAGGTACGACTTTCACCGTCGCTGAAATTGATGGACCGGGAGCTATCCAGCAAATCTGGATGACCCCGACCGGTAACTGGCGCTATTCGATTATCCGCTTCTACTGGGATGACGAAGAAACACCGTCTATCGAATGTCCGGTCGGCGACTTTTTCTGTATGGGATGGGGCAAATACGCCGCCGTCAACTCGCTGGCAATTTGCGTCAACCCCGGTTCGGCGTTCAACTGCTACTGGGAGATGCCCTTCCGTAAGAAGTGCCGCATCACGATGGAGAATCTCGCCAATGACGATATGATCCTCTACTATCAGGTCAACTACACACTGACCGAAGTGCCAGAGGATGCCGCATATCTTCATGCCCAGTTCCGTCGCACCAACCCGCTGCCTTACAAAGATGTCTACACCATTGTCGACGGCATTCAGGGGCATGGGCATTATGTCGGGACTTATATGGCATGGGGAGTCAATAATAACGGTTGGTGGGGCGAAGGCGAAATCAAGTTCTATATGGATGGCGATGGAGAATGGCCCACCATTTGCGGAACTGGAACGGAGGATTACTTCTGCGGTTCCTACGATTTCGATGTGCGCCTGAAGAATCAATACGGGGTCGAACATGTCGAGTATCAGGAATTCAACACTCCCTATGTCGGTCTGCCGCAGGTAATACGGGGCGACGGACATTATCAGGTGCAACAGCGCTTCGGCATGTATCGCTGGCACATTATGGATCCCGTCCGCTTCGAACAGGACTTACGCGTAACGATACAGGCGCTGGGATGGCGGACTTACGGACGCTATCTCCCCCTGCAGGACGATATTGCCAGCGTCGCTTTCTGGTATCAGGCGGAACCGCATGCGCCCTTCCCGCCGCTGCCGGATCGGGATTCTCTGGAAGTGATTTAACAATACGGGGTTCCGTGTGAGAGGTATCTCGCCCGGAACCCCATATTTATTTCACGGAATCAGTGACCTTAATGGCGACCATGCCTGCAGTCCGTCGTGTCGTTCTTACCAGTCATGACGTTCTCATATCGACATTTTTCGCGGTAGATCCGGTTGTAAAAGGAGGAAGGCGCATTGGTAGCGCCGATGGTATAATTCATGCAATCCTGTGAGTTTGTGAAACTCATCACAAACCGCATTAGAAGACGGATCGATCCGGTTTTCGTCATGACAATCCAAGCGTCGGGGAAAAATTCGACAGAGCGTGCAGTCAACGCTTTGCCAGCGCCAGAAGAAAAAGCGGGTTACGTGCAGGCGATGTTTGACGCCATTGCGCCCCGCTATGACCTGCTCAATTCCGTACTTTCCGTACGCATGCATCACGGATGGCGGCGAGTAGCCGCAGATAAAGCCCAGCTGAAATCGGGCGGCGTCGCGCTGGATATCTGTACTGGCACAGGCGATCTCGCGCTTGAGCTGGCGCGACGCGCTGGCGCTAAGGGGTTAGTGATCGGTAGCGATTTTTCCGCTCCGATGCTCCAACTGGGCGAAAAAAAGAAAGCCCAACGGAGCGTCCCTGCGTTAGAATTTGTGCTTGCGGACGCCTTGAAACTTCCCTTCCCGGAAAACGCCTTCGATGCGGTCACCGTCGCCTTCGGCATTCGTAATGTCGCCGATGTTGAAGCGGGAATCCGCGAAATGGCACGGGTGACGACGCCGGATGGAAAAGTCGTCATTCTGGAATTCAATTCGCCGCGTAATCCCGTTTTCGCCGCATTATACCAGTGGTATTCTTTTAACGTCTTACCCCGACTTGGCGGACTGATTTCTGGACGCCGAGCGGCTTATAATTACCTCCCCTCATCCGTCAAAGCCTTCTACAGCCGAGAAGAAATAAAAGAGATGATGGAACGAGCCGGACTGAAGAACGTTACAATTACGGACCTGACTTTTGGCTCGGTAGTTGTTCACCGGGGAGTAAAGTCGAAATGAACGCTACTATGCTGACCACGCCGCCGCCATCACTATTACAAACCGACGATATGGATTCGGAACATGGAGACGCTAAAATCGCTGTCGGTCTTCTCGACAGTATTGAGAACGACCTGAAACAGGTCGAGGATCGGCTCCGTCAGGAAACCCGCTCGGATATCGGCGCCGTTCGCGAAATCTCCGACCATACGCTACTGGCGGGCGGAAAACGCCTGCGCCCGGCTCTGGCGTTGCTTTGCGGACGAGTTGTGGAGCGGACCTTTCCCGCTAACCGCGCCTATGCCGCCGCCGCCGCCGCCGAATTGATTCATATGGCGACCCTGATGCATGACGACGTGGTCGATGAAGCGCCAGAGCGACGGGGAGTCGCTACCGCCGGTTCCGTCTATGGCAATGGGATCGCCGTCCTGACCGGGGATTTCCTGCTGGCGAAATCTATCTCCCTGCTGGCGCACAACGATGAAAACCTCCACATCGTCCGTGTCTTTTCCGATATCTGCGTCGCGATGGCGGAAGGCGAAGTCTTGCAGGCGTCCATCGCTCACAATATGGACATTCCGGTCGAGACTTACAATGAAGTGATCGAAAGGAAGACAGCCCGGTTTCTGGCAGGATGCTGTGAGATGGGTGGTCTTTTAGGCGATGCGACAGAAGCGGAAGCCGCCGCTCTGCGAGCCTACGGGCATCATCTGGGCATGGCGTTCCAGATTGCGGATGACTTGCTTGACTTTGTTGGCGATCCCAAGAAGACGGGCAAACCGCTGGGCACGGACTTACGGGACGGGCGCGTGACCCTGCCCCTACTTCACGCCCTCCGAACAGGCGACGCCGAATCTCGGACACAATTGCGCGGCCTTCTCGCTCTGCCGTCGTTGACCGATGCGGATATCGCGACGATTACGGCGATTATCGCCCGCCTGGGCGGGTTCGCCGCCGCGCATCAGACCGCTCTGGAACGCGCCGAACGCGCCGTTCTGGAGCTTTCTCGCTTCCCACACAATCCCTATCGGGATGCGATGGAACACCTTGCCCGGTTCGTCGTCGTTCGGGACAAATAGTTTCCTTCACACGAATAAAAAAAGCGCGGCAGGGCTGTATGCCCCGCCGCGCTTTTTCTTCTGCTTCCACTTACCACCGTAGCGTCGGCGGGAAATATTCCGCGATCAAATCCTCATAGTACGGTCGGAGTTCTTTCACATCCGGGCGTACCGGCGTCTTGGAGTAAAGGTCATACGGGTTGAAGGCGCGAACGGCGTCAAAAAGACGACGATCCTCCGCATTCATCAGGTGACCATAAGCCCCTTCCGTATGCGCGGGATAAAAAGAATGGTACCGGATCATGTACAACGCTTCGTCGGGTAGATAATCCTTTGTTACATGGTACAGGTACTCATCATGCCCCCAGGAAAGGAATACTTTATCCAATCCAGCGCCCGGTTCGTAGATACCGTTTTCCGTTTGATATTTCGGCGTCGCGCTATCCGGGTTATCGGCGAAAAACTCGGGAAAAACGATCTTATCGCTGAAGCGACAACCTACCGGGAACGTGTCGCCGACGACCGCCCACTGCGGTTCGCCCCACAGACAGAGAATCTTGCCCAGATCGTGGATCAACCCTGTCAGAATGAACCAGCGCGGATGTCCGTCCGCACGGATCGCTTCGGCGGTCTGTAACAGGTGCTCGATTTGCGTCAGGTCGGTATCCGGGTCGGAATCATCCACCAGCGTGTTCAGATATTCCATCGCTTCCCAGATTCCCATCGTACGATGGTTCAACGGAAGATATTCCGCGCGTTTCTCCTGAACGAAATCAAAAGTCTGGTACCGATGATTCAAACGGTAAAATTCCTTGACGCTCGCCCTTGCCTCCGCACGGTAGTCCCGATACTCATGCTGATCCGCGTTCGCCTTTACCGAGGGAACCGCCGTTTCGCCGTCCGTTTCCGGGTAGCGTTGCTGTAAAAAATCTTCCCACTCATCCAGGGATGCCAGAGGAGCGTTTGTCTCGCTCGTTTGGGTCGTCGCTGACATAGTTCTCGTTCCTTATCCGCTCTTTTTCGCTTCGATATATAGTACCGCGTCAGTGAAGCGGAATTCCGCCATTTTCGCGCTTCCCTGTATTTTACCGGAATTACGTCGTCTTACATAGTACTTCAGGGCTCTCCTCCAATATATCCCGTCACCTCTTTGCCCGCTGTGAAAGGATTCGATACCATCCGGATCGTTAAACGTCGGAACATTGATTGCTATTTGTCACTAAATACTTGACCTGCAACGTCCTTTGTACGACAATAGGAGCAGGAACGCGCCGGTTTGTATCATCCGCGCTATTCATCGCTTCCAGTGAAGGAATAAATCGTGAATCCAAACGTCTTTCCGCTTCGGTCTGTGCCGGGCTATCTCGCTACACATCCCGGTATTCAGATCGGGACCTATGTTTCCTCGGACGCTACTGATGAGGACTTGCAGTTTCTGCAGCAGTTGGGCGTCGAGTGGGCGATGGTCAACATCAACGACCCGACCCACCATTCCGTTGAACACTATAAACGGATCGCCGAACGTCTGCGCCCCTATGGCATTCAGATTTATCGGATCGCCAACCATGAAGTTCACAATGTGCCGGAAATCACGCTGGGCTTACCGGGACGCGATGAAAAAATCGCGCAATTGTGCGCTTTCATCCGCGATCTGGGCGACGCTGGCATCCACTACCACACCTACGCCCACATGGGCAATGGCATCTGGAGTACCGGGCATACGCCGGGTCGGGGCGGAGTCACGGCTCGGGTGCTGGATATCGCCAATGCAAAAGGCATCTGGAATGGCAAGGAATTCATGGGCGACCTGACTCATGGACGACCCTACAGCGAGGACGAAATCTGGGAAAACTATGAATATATGATCCGTCAGGTGGCTCCGGTCGCGGAGGAAGCGGGCGTCTTTGTCGGCATTCATCCGGATGACCCGCCGGTCTACGCTCTGGGGGGCGTTCCTCGTTGTATCTTTGGGACGTTCGCCGGATACAAACGCGCTTTGGAAATAGCGAACAGCCCCAATATTGGCGTCTGTTTGTGCGTTGGTTGCTGGCTGGAAGGCGGACCAGAAGGCATGGGCGGCGATGTTATCGAAGCCGTCCGTTACTTTGGCAAGCAGGGCAAATTATTCAAAGTCCATTTCCGCAATGTCAGCAATCCGATGCCGGAGCCATGGCGCGAAACCTTCATCGACGACGGATACCAGGATATGCATCTGGTCATGCGCGCCCTGCGCGAAGTGGAATACGATGGATGCATCATCCCGGATCATATTCCGCAGATGGTCGGCGGCGGTCGGCCCGGTCTCGCCTACTCCATCGCTTATATGCGCGCGCTGGTGCAGGCGGTCAATAACGAATACGGCGGCGCTATCTAACCGGATTGCCCCTTCCGATGCTCCTTTAGGACGAAAACATCCTGAAGGAGGGTCGGGAAGTTTCCACTTCCGATAAATGGAGCATCCTTCCCCGTAGTGGAGAATGAGTCCCTTTCACCAGAAGTCAAAATTCATCACTCAGGTCGAAACGAAAGGTAAAATGCTCTCTATGAAACCGCTATGCTATGACAGCGCCAGACCCCATGGAAGGCGGGCGTTCTTTTCTGTCCTTTTTGCGCTCGCTTCCCTCATCTCCTCTCCCATGGCGCACGCGCAGGCGCAAAAGCCACCTACCACGCTTTTTCAGGATGTACGTATCTTCGATAGCAAGTCAGGCATGCTGAGCGGTAGCCAGAACGTGCTGGTTGAAGGCAATAAAATCGCCCGAATCTCCGCTTCCGCGATCAATGCGCCGGGCGCAACTGTCATCAATGGCAAAGGCCGCACCCTGATGCCCGGCCTGATTGACGCCCATACCCACATCATGTTCTCCACCGTGCCGCAGGTCGCGCTCCTAACCGCCGATATTGGTTTTGTCAATGTCGCCGCCGTCAAGGCGGCCAGCGATATGCTGATGCGCGGCTTTACCACCGCCCGCGATCTGGGCGGCCCCATCTTTGGTCTGAAGCGCGGCATTGATACAGGTCTTTGCCCCGGCCCTCGTATTTATCCCTGCGGCGCTTTTATTTCCCAGACCGGCGGGCATGGCGACTTCCGCCTCCCGAACGAATTGCCCGCGCCGCCCGGTTACTACTCCTACAGCGAACGCATCGGCGGAGCGGTCATCGCCGATGATGCCGACACGGTGCGAAAACGGAGCCGAGAACTGCTGGCGCTGGGCGCATCGCAGATTAAACTGATGGCGGGCGGCGGCGTGTCGTCGTCCTACGACCCGCTGGACGTGACGCAGTACACGGTCCCCGAACTGCGGGCGGCGGTCGAGGCGGCGGAAAACTGGGGAACCTATGTCACGGTGCACGCCTACACGCCCCGCGCCGTCCGGCAGGCGATAGAGGCCGGAGTCAAATGTATCGACCACGGGCAATTGCTGGACGACGCCACGGTCAAACTGATGGCGGACAAAGGCATCTGGTGGAGTCTGCAACCGTTTGTCGAAGACCCGGATAAACCGTCGGCGTTCCCGGAGGGTTCTCCTAACCGGATCAAGCAACTGGAGATGTTCGGTGGCACGGACAACGCCTATAAGCTGGCGAAGAAGTACCGGGTCAAGACCGCCTGGGGAACCGACAACCTGTTCAGCGCTTCAAACGCCGCCCAACAGGGCCGCGAACTCTCCAAAATGACGCGGTGGTACACGCCCGCCGAGATTTTCAAGATGGCGACGGCGGACAACGCGGAACTCCTCGCGCTTTCCGGCCCGCGCAACCCCTATCCCGGCAAATTGGGCGTCGTCGAAGAGGGCGCTCTGGCTGATTTGCTGTTAGTGGACGGCGACCCTATCGCCAACATCAAACTCATCGAAGACCCGGCGAAGAACTTCCTCATCATTATGAAAAATGGCAAGATTTATAAGAACATGATGAAGTAACTTGCCAAATGCCTGAATGCTAATTCAATGGAAGGTCTCTAAAGCGCCCTTCTGAATTGAATCGTTAGTCAGGCTTGATGGAATCAGCGAATTGCCTATCCGCCGCCGTAAATTCGGCAGTCCGCAGACTTTTGGCGTTTTGACTGGGCGTAATGACTACTTTGCCCTTGGAGCGCCAATTTCGAATTGAAGAAATCTATGAAAACTAATCGCAAGTATCTCTGTCTCTTGATCGCCCTCATCGCCGCGGTCGCACTGGCGGCCATTCCTGCTGCTGTAAAGGCCTGCACACGGGCGCTCTACATCGCCAAAGATGGCACTGTCCTCACCGGACGTTCGATGGACTGGGGCGAGGATCTCCATTCCAATATGTGGGTCCTGCCCCGCGGGATGAAGCGCGACGGGATGGGCGGGAAGAACACCGTCACGTGGGAATCCAAGTACGGCAGCCTGATTGTCACGGGCTACGACATTGGAACCAGCGAAGGGATGAACGAGAAGGGGTTGGTCGTCAATCTGCTCGCCCTGGTTGAGTCGGACTACGGCAAGCCCGCCGAAGGCGGTAAAGTCATCTGCATGAGCACATGGGCGCAGTACGTCCTGGATAACTTCGCCACGGTCGCTGATGCGGTCGCCGACCTTCGGAAAGAGAATTTCCGCGTGCAAACCGTGGTATTGGCGACGGGTCGCCCCGCGAATATGCATCTGGCGATTTCTGACCGCACGGGCGACTCGGCGGTCTTAGAGTACGTCAATGGCAAGTTGGTCATTCACCACGGCAAGCAGTACAAGGTGATGACCAACTCTCCCACCTACGACAAGCAGTTGGCAATCATGGAATATTGGAAGGAGGCGGGCGGTATCAACAAGTCCCTCCCCGGCACCTCACGCGCCGCCGACCGCTTCGTCCGCGCTTCGTACTTGCTCGAAGAGGTTCCGGTCGAGGCGGCCCCGAAGTACATCACCGGGGCTCCGCAGCAGAAGTTCCAATATCAGGCGGCGATGGCGGTATTATCTCTAATGCGTAGCGTTGGCACTCCGTTGGGTTTTTCTAATGAAGAGCAGCCCTGGGTCTCGTCTACGGTATGGCGGACCGTGAGCGACAGTACCAATCGCGTCGTGCTCTTTGACTCTGCGCTGTCCCCGGCGACTTTCTGGGTACGCCTGGATGACCTGGATTTCAAGCAAGGGGCTTCGGTCAAGAAAATGGAACTGGTGGGCGGGAAGAGCTACAGCGGGAATGCCACGGACAAGTTCGTCGCGGCGAAGTTGTTCGCTTTCGCAGACCTCAAAGACCTGTACGAAACTCCCAAAAAATAACCCACTCCCGTTGCAGGATCGAACATCAACCGGGAGCGGAAACCTGCATTTAGTCCATCGTAATAGGCATAACTCGCCTCGTTTGCCAGACCATTGCGACTGAGCGACATGAATCCTGCCGCCTGATCTTTTTGCGTGTTTCGTCGGTTCGGTTCGCTCCGATTCCACGGCTCCCGGTCGCGAATCAGGGGAGTAATCAGTTGTTGGGCGGCATCACGGGTGAAAAAGGCTCCCTGCCTGCCTTGAAGCGAAGCCGACATCGCTCCGATAAGGAGCGCCAGATCAGCGGAGGTAGAGTATAGTCCCGCCGCCGCAGCATGAGGATGCAACCGTTTCCCTTTAAAATAAGACGCCTCAGAAAACGGCACAGCGACATCAGAATGCAGTTCCGGCGGTAAACCCTGCACAAAGGAGCTTCGTTTCATGCCCAGAGGTCGGAATATCATCGCGTTCGCCGCCTCGGCGAAGGGTTTTTTAGTTACATCTTCGATCATTTGCTGAAGAATGACAAAACCGCCACCAGAGTATCGCCATTTGACGCCCGGTTCCGCTTCGACCCGAATGGGCGCGTTGGCGGCGGGCGGGGCTCCCTCCAGAATTTGCGCCAGATTCGGTAAGGGATCGCTTTCCAGATACCCCCAGAATCCAGAAACATTCGTTCCTGCTGTGTGCGATAACAGATGCCGGATCGTTACCGGCGTTTTGCGAGTGAACTCGTTCTCGGGAATTTTCCACGAAATCAGGTAGTTATTGACCGGATCATCCAGTCGAACTTTGCCCTGATCCGCCAGTTTCATAATTAGCATTGCGGTCACCGCTTTGCTGGTGGAACCTGCATCGAAAACCGTTCGTGCGGTGACACGGCGGCCCGTCTTTGTGTCCGCTAATCCATAGCCCTGTGTCCAGTCGAGGACGCCGCCTTTTACGACAGCGATTTGCACTCCGGGGACCCGGTAGCGCTTTAATCTATCCTGCAGAAGCCACCCCTTTTCCCCGGCGATAGGAGAATCGGGGAAATAAGACCGCTCTACCGCGCCGCGTCGCGCATCCGATGCTGTTAACGGTTCGGTATCGAAGGCGGATACCCTTCCTGACAGACAGAGAAGGAAACCAGTGAGGACAGCAAGACTTCGGGAGGAAATTCCTATTCGCAATAAATTTCGTATCGTGTTTTCCATACCCCTAACGTAACCCAGATTTAGCGTAATGCTTGAACGGATTTAACATCATCGTTCTGACCACCGTGTTTTCGCGATTCGCAGTCTTTACCGCGTTTCGATTGCGGTTTTAACAGGGTCAGATACTCGGACGGCGTCATGCCGATATAGTGTCGGAAGGTGCGGGAAAAGTGCGCATGATCTGCGAATCCCGCTTCCTGAGCGATTTCGGTCAATGCAATATCTCTGGCGCCGATCTGTTGGCAGGCGAACTGGATACGTCGGCGACGGAGACAATCCCCCAGAGTCTCTTGATAATGCTGGCGGAATGCCCGCGAAAGATGAACAGGATGAATCTGCACAGTTCGGGCGATCTGTGTCAGTGAGAGGGGGATCACACCGGAGTCATAGATCATCTCACGCGCCTGGCGAAGCCATTGCGGCGTTTGCGTCTCCATTTTTTCCGCCGAACGCTTTTCCACCAGGCTCAGAATCTCCGCCGCATAACATTCCGCAGCAAGCGAAGCGCAATTATCCGCGCGATAGGCTTCGCGGCGTAAAGCGATCATCAACCCCGAAACCTGACTGATCGGCAGGGCGACCGGACGCTCCGCAAGTCGATCACGAAGTTCTGAATCGATTCCCGCGCCGAATTCCACCGCAAACCCGGCGCTATCGCCTTGCCACACCGTTGCATGAGGCGACCTCGCCGGATGAAAGACCGCCTCAGCGACACTGAGATCGTTTACCGGAAGCGAAGACTCCTCGCGCGTTGTTCCGCGCAGAACGATATGTAAAAACGCAAACCGATGACTATGTTTCTTCATCGCCACCTGCCGCGTATACCGGGACTCAATCAGACGCATTCCGGCCAGATCACGAAAGGCTTCCTTCTCCCCTGCATAGCCGCCATTGAGAAACTGCATACATTCTTCCTCGTATTAGCCTTATCCGACGGGACAGGGACTTCCTTCAGTGTGTGCCGTTGATCCGCTATCGTAGATATAATATATAACGAAGCGATACGATAATATCAACCGCTGTCGCCGGAAAAACAGTCCCTCATTTTTGATGGAACAGGATGAGGCGGGTCCATGACACGATTCAAAGTTTGCTGTATCGCCACAATCGAGGAAGCGCAGTCCGCCGTCCGCTACGGAGCCTCAGCGATCGGTCTGGTATCCACCATGCCCAGTGGACCGGGTCCGATTCCGGAAGAGCGAATCGCCCGAATTGCAACCACTGTTCCGCCGGGAGTCGCGACCTTCCTTTTAACCAGCGAAACGGATGCTGACACGATCATTGCACAGCATCGCCGTTGTCGAACAAACGCGATACAACTCGTCGATAGCGTCTCGGCGGAGGTTTATCCCGTTTTGCGGGACGCATTACCAGGAATCGCCCTGATTCAGGTGGTCCATGTGGTCGGTGAGGAATCGTTTCAGGAAGCGGTTCGGCTGGCGCCTTGCGTCGATGCTATCTTACTGGACTCCGGCAATCCCTCCCTACCGGTGAAAGAACTCGGCGGAACCGGGCGACGCCACGACTGGAAGATCAGTCGCCGTATTCGGGATGCGATTTTCCCCACCCCTGTCTTTCTTGCAGGCGGGTTGCGCCCGGACAATGTGTCTGAGGTGATTGAAATCGTTCGCCCATACGCTCTGGACGTCTGTTCCGGAGTGCGTACCGGGGACGCATTAGATGGAGAAAAGCTGGCGGCGTTCGTTTCCGCTCTGGAGTCATAGAAAGAGTCTACGGATCGCTCCCATCCCTTCTATTTTTCCGTAACATGTCACCTTATTCGTCATGGCGCGTCCCATAGTGTGAATGGGCGCGTTTCAAACGCAACCCGGCACAGAGAAGTGGAACAAAGCGATCCGCTTCCCTCAGGCAAGTGGGTAAGGAGCGAACGGGAATGTACAGCAAGCGTTTTCCGCGTTTTCGACATCATAGCGGCGTTCGGCGTTTTTCGGGATTTACCCTGATTGAACTGCTGACGGTTATTGGCATTATCGCCGTTCTGGCAGCGATTCTTTTCCCCGTCTTTTCACAGGCGAGAGAGAATGGACGACGAACGGCTTGTTTATCCAATCTGCATCAGCTTGGTCTCGCCTTCGCCGTCTACGCTCAGGACTATGACGAACGTCTGCCCGCCGCAACGGATGGCAAACCGGGCGCAAATACCGAGGGAGGCTGGCTCTATTACACCGTATTCCCGCTCAACCGAACCCCCGGTAGCGCAATTCCTCGCAAAGGGGCGATCTACCCCTACACGCTTGACCCGCGCATCTATATCTGCCCGGATGATTATCAGGGACAGCAGGCGGGCGATTCTTATGCTCTCAACTCGTGCCTTACCGAACCATCGATGACGGGCTACCGTCCCGGTCGCTCTCTGGCTACCCTGACGACTTCGCCCTCCGAGATTACGCTACTGACGGAAGAAGCCTCGCATCAGGATGATCCGGTCTGGGACGAAATCCACCGATCTTCCACGGACGACGGCTTCCAGAACATTGAAGTCGGCAATTTCCTCACGGAGCGTCATACAGGCGGTTCCGTTCTGCTTTTCGTGGACGGTCATACAAAACCGCTCAAAGGTAATAATCAGTTAGCCGTACTGCAAACGGGAAGTCCTCGTCCGGTCTGTCCGTAGTTTTTCACCCTCTGAGTTTTTCCGTTCCTGGCATGGGAAGGCCGGACACGGAAACTAAGGAGACGGGGTGGTACTATCTAAATGCTATGCCATTGTCGGAGTATTTCGCAGAACGATTCCCCGCCTTGCAGATTCAGGATTTCCGGCGGTTATGGATGGCGAACTCCTTCTCGAATGCCGGTTCGATGATGCAGAATGCGGCGCTACACTGGCAGATTTATGATCTCACCGGGTCGCCGCTGGCGCTGGGCGCCATGGGCATCGTCCGCGTTCTCCCCATTATTTGCTTCTCTTTGCTGGCAGGGACAATTGCGGATCAGAGCGACCGTCGGAAACTGCTGATTCTCACACAGTCCGTGATGGCGTTGATTGCGATCACCCTCGGCATTCTCACGTTGACACATCACATTTCGGTGGCGGGAATCTATATCCTTTCCGCCTGCGGCGCGGCGGCGACAGCGTTCAATAATCCGGCGTATCAGGCGCTCGTCCCGAATCTGGTCGGGCGGGAACGATTACAGAGCGCTATTACTCTCGGCTCGACAGGATTTCAGGCGGCGACCGTTATCGGTCCGGCTATGGCGGGGGTCGTTATCGGACGTCTCGGAACGGGTTGGGCGTATATTATCAATGCCACAACCTTTATCGCTCCGCTTATCGCCCTTGCCCTGCTTACCTATCGCCCGGAACCGCGTAATCCGTCCGAAGAGCGTCCCGGTTTTCTGGAATCGCTGAAAGAAGGTATCGCTTTCGTCCGTTCCACACCGATTCTCTGGTCGACCATGAGCCTTGATTTTGTGGCGACGTTTTTCGCATCTGCAAACTCTCTATTGCCCGTCTTTGCCAGGGATATTCTGCATGTTGGCGCTGAGGGGTACGGATGGCTGTCTGCTGCGCCTTCGGTCGGTTCTCTGACGACGGCTATCGCATTGAACTTCCTGCCACCGATAAAGAACTCCGGCAGGGCGTTGCTGTGGGCGGTCGCCGGGTTCGGTTGTGCGACTATCGGCTTTGGCTTCGTCACCACCTTTGCCATGGCGTTTATCTTTCTTGCCCTGACTGGCGCAACGGACATGGTCAGCGCCGTTTTGCGAAATACACTACGGCAGATGGTGACGCCAGATCGTATGCGGGGTCGTATGGTTTCGATCAGCATGGTTTTCTTTATGGGAGGGCCGCAACTCGGCGAACTGGAAGCGGGGGCAGTAGCCAAATGGTTCGGCCCGCTCTTCTCGGTGGTCAGTGGCGGAGTAGCGACAGTTTTGTACACCGCCTATGTTGCGGCGGCGCAACCCCATCTGCGACGCTTCCGTATGGAAGATCATAAAATGCCGGATTAGCAAATTCTTCAGCGTTTTCGGATTGCGTTCTCCACCAAAAATAAAGGGGGAATGCAGATCCCCTGCACTCCCCCCTTCACGCATTTCCCTGTTTACCTTACCGTGAACAGGAATCGGAAGCATTGAATATGCCTATTAATGGCCTTCTTCGATACCGCCGACCTGAATTTCGATATCTTCGCGATTCTGGATTTTGTCCACCAGACCATCACGAATCCAGACGATACGGTCGGAGACGTCCAGCATTTTGTGGTCGTGCGTCGCCGAAATAATGGTGACGTTTTCCTTTTTGTTCAGTTCGCGCAACAGTTCGATAATAGCGCGTCCCGTCTTTTCATCCAGGTTCCCGGTCGGTTCGTCCGCCAGAATGATACTGGGGCGGTTCGCCAGCGAACGGGCGATTGCCACACGCTGTTGCTGCCCCCCGGACAACTGCGACGGCTTGTTGTGCAGGCGGTGCCCCAACCCGACCGTTTCCAACAATTCGATCGCCCGATGGGTGCCTTCTTCGGCTGGCATTCCGGCGAAAATAGTCGGCAGGGTGACGTTTTCCAGCGCCGTCATGACCGGGATCAGGTTAAAGGTCTGGAAGATATAGCCGATGGTATGACAACGGAGGAAGGCGAGTTCCTGTGCATCCAGTTGCGCCATATCGGTATCGTTGATGAAAACAGACCCATTATTGGGTTTATCCAGTCCGCCGATCATATTAAAGAATGTCGACTTGCCGGAACCGGACGGCCCCATAATGGAAATATATTCGCCTCGGCGGATGTCCAGAGAAATTCCTCGCAACGCATGGACTTCCTCCGTTCCCATTTTAAATACTTTGGTGACATCCTTGGCGCGAACGACATACTCCGCGCCCTTTTCGCCATTGACGGAAGCCGCGCCGTTGGTCTGAGCCTGCGATTGTTCCTGTACCATAGTCATTATGATTGAAAATCCTTACTAAACATCCGTACGAAGCGCGGCGGCAGGGGGAATGTTCGCCGCCTGACGCGCCGGAATAAACGTAGCCAGAGCGGTAAGACCCGCGCCCAGAATCACACAGAACCAGAATGATCCGACCGGCCAGACTCCAAAGAGATCGAGCCAGTCTAGCGAACCGTACCACACCGTTCCAAGGGGCGCATTCTTGGGAACCCCGACCAGAAATTTGGTCAAAACCATCAACAGAGTCCCGACCGTCCATCCCATTACGGAAGCCATAAAGCCCATGGCTACCGCTTCCAGCATGAAGATGCGGACGACAAAGCCATCCAACGCTCCCAAACACTTCATCGTCCCGATTTCACGGAATCGCTCGGTGACGCTCATCAACATGGCGTTGGTGATACCGACGACGCATACCGCCAGTGACAGACCTACCAGCCAGTTCAGACGTGCGCTTTCCCCAGGTTCGATATTCGACCCGGCGATTGCCTTGCTGATCAGAACCGATGCCAGAAAGGCGATTCCCAGAAAGACGCCCCCGGCAGTGACCATTGACCGCCCAAACCGGGTCTTGACCGATTTATAAGCGAACTCGATGGACTTATTCCAGGGCAGAGCGACCTGCTTTCGCACGCCGCCCCGCCGCGCTTCAACGCTCATATTGTTCGATGCCTCTTTGTCCCGGCGGCGCTTTTCCGCTTCTTATCCACTCGGGCGTCCGTTGTCCGTTGTCCTTGCCCCGCTTTCAGGGCGATCAGATTCCGTTCCGCCAGCATTTTCAGATATGCCGTTACAGACGTTTCCGCCTGACGACGGTTCAGTTTATAACGATCACAAATCGCTTTCGTAAGGGACTCCACGGGCGTTTCGCCATCACAGAGTTCCCACACATCCGAGCCGATTTCGTCCAGTTCCAGGCGGCGATACTCCGGCAAGCGAAAAATCTTCGCCATCAGGTTTCCAAATTTGTCTTTGCGGCGCGGAATCTTCAGGAGCGCGATAGGCGGCGCATTTTCATCCCGCGTTTCCCTTGCCCAGGAAACCGCAGGATTCCGAAATGGCCTTGCCGCCATGACCTCGACGCGGGAAGCTTTGGGCTTCGAACCGCCGAGTCGATCCTTCAAGAATTGGACTATCATATATTCGTATGGCACAGCGTTCGCCGAACCACGTCCCCCACCCAATCTCTGCCGCGAAATGTTCGCATTCCCTCTATAAGATACAGCTTATTAGAGTCTTCACATTCCCACGCCTGCGCCGAAAATCGGGTCGCCGGCATTTGCATTCGACTCGTCTGTTTCATCAATTCCATCATTGGCGTTCCAAATGCAGGACCGCCGGTCAAGGCGATCGCCGGATGTCCCTGCGTCTCTGTTTCGTCCACCGTATAGCGAGCCTGCCGCATTTCTCCCTTGGCGTTCGCCGCAAGCCATAGATCCAGATACGCGCCACGCCGCGCAACATTTGCCAGAGACCACTGCTCCACCGATAATCGCGCCGCGCCTCGTGCGAACGTCAATCTCAGATAAACGTTCATCAGTTGTTGCGAGACCAGATCATACTCCGCAGGAATCTGCGTCTGCAAATCATAAATCGCCCATACGCGCCATTCCGGGTCGTCGCTATGGCAGACGATCGATCCCAGGATAGCTTCCGCCGTATTTCCGATTCCAGACTTTCCGGAACGCGGCCCCATGACCTGCGCCAGCGTCATCCGTCGGCATGTGCGGCAGTACCAGGCGACGCCATACGCTTTCTTGTCTCCGGTCCAGGTAAACCCGGAAACCAGCCGTTCCGGTCGTTGAGTCCGCTTCGGCGCATCGGACTCTTTGGTCTGGACGCTGAGTTTCTTTTTTCGGGCTTCTTTTTGAAGCGATTGAAAATATGTATCGCGCCGCGCCTCAGGGTCTGGCTCTTTTTTAGAACGCTCCGATTCGGTTCCCCAGCGGATTTCGACCGATAACTCTTCGCTATCATCCACTCGAAAGTAGCCGCTCTTGAAATCGCCGGAATATCCGGTCAGATCGCAGGATTCCGGCGTTTCCAGTGTGAACCCCTGCCAGCCGATGATTCTCAAAACCTCCGTAACCCCTCCCCGACCAGCATTAGAATGGGAGCGGGTGAACCGCTTTGGAGATCAACGCCAGCGCGATAGAACCCATGCTCACAAGTCCGGTTCCACAGGCGAATCCCGCCAGCAATACCGGCGCGTAGTTCGACCATCTCTCACGTCCCAGTCGCTTTGCGAAATAGAACTTGCCAAAACAGGCTCCGATGAACATTGGGATCGTGTCATGCGGCAACGCCCCTGTCCCACCGACGGCGCCATAGAACGCCAGGGTCGGCGCCTTGATCAGCGTCATGACCGCATACAATGCCAGAGTCGCAACGCCGGAAATCGCAATGACTGTCGGCTTGATGGCATCGAGAACCCAGGACGCCCCACCCGGCTTGTTGATCTGGTTCCAGATAGCGGTCTGCGATCCGATAACCGACCACATTTTCTGCGCGAACGGGTATTGTGGCGAGGGAATCGGCGACGAGTTCCAGATGAACTGCCAGTAGATCAGACCGAATACGATAATGATCGGAAACATCACCATTTCCGCCTTCAGAATAGAGGTGAATTTGGTACGTGTCAGTTCGATCTCACGGAATGTTTGCGCCAACCCACCGTAGTCATGCAGAGGCATCGGCGCATACCAGACATCGACATTGGTATAACCAGACTTGATAATCGTCAATTCTTTCAGGAACGGGAACGAGATTCCCTGCGACGTCAGCCCCACCATACGAGCTGCAACAAAGGAGTTGAGCGGTGTCCAGATCAGACCATAACCAAGCAACAGTAGTAACGGGAATCCAGGCAACAGGTAGTGGGTAAAAGCGATATAGGCGATGGTCGCCATAAGCCAGATACCGATTGCGATCTTCAAGTAGCTTGCTTTATCGCCACGACCCGCTGGAACGGTATTCCACGCGCCGCGATCTCCCCTATCCCGGTTACGGCTGGCATCATACGCCCCCTTGATAACAATCGTCAGACCAATCAGAGCGATCGCGATCTGCGAACCGACGCCGATGGAAAGCCACATATCGAAGTTGTTGGTAATACGGGTCGGAATGGTGCCCATACCCGGATGCCAGTTTGGCAGAAGTCCGGCGCGATAGAAAACAGGGTTCAACCCTACTTGCGCCAGCAAGGAGGCGATGAATGAACCCGTGACCATTTCAAAGGGAAGGACGAAGCCTGTCAACGCCAGACCGATATTCCCGTTGATGCCAAACGGCGCGGCGGGCAGAATCGTCTCGGTGCTGCTCATCAAATCGGTAAATGGAATCGGGATCAAGGTCAGCGCCGTACCGAAACCGACACCAGTAAGAACCGGAATCGCAATATAGAACGCGCCGAATACCAGACCGATAACAGTGCCAGTAGAGAATATCCGCCAGCGCCAGGATTCCTCTTGAGAGGAAGCCTCGGCAAGGGCTGTCGCGCCCGATGCCGCAACCGACGCCAGCGGAAACGGCAACCGTTCGACATCCGATGTCGCCCGGAAGAGAATATACCCGGCAGGAATCCACGACACTCGTTCCAGTAACTGCGAGGCAACCAGAACCCAGATCGGCCCCCACCAATCCGGATGCAGGAAAGTACGTTGGATCAGGGCGTTCGATTCCGGTTGCGGCGTCGCAAACCAGGGTATCTCATGCGCGATGAGCGCCGCCTGTGGACTCTGAACGAAGTACTGGTTCCAGATCAGATAGCCCATAGGACCGCCGGAGATGCCACGGTCGCCCAGTGCGGCGTATGCCAACCCACCCGCAACATAGTACAGCATGAAGATTTCCTGCCGCGAAAGCGGTAGGAAAGACCGTCGGCAGATTTCCGCGAAGAGAACAATGGTCACCCATTGCGCCGCAGATCCGAGACCCTGTCCGGCGACCAGACCCAGATAAATCGCGCCTGGCATCATGATCAGACCGACAAACAGCGATCCGATTAGCGTCTTGACAGTAAACCCATCCTCAAACGGAGACTGTTCTTCGCCAGATACATCGTCCACGCGATCACGGGCCGCCGCAACGTCATCGCCATGCGCTTCCATATCTTCGCGTCTGGCTTCCCGCTGTTCATCAAATTTTTCTTCGTCTAGTTCCGCCACGTTGTTTTCCTAAAGGGAATTCTGTTGTGCGTCGGGCGTTATGCGCCCGACGCCAGCAGAGCGCCTGAGTTTTATGCCATCGCCGGGGCGGTCGCTGCATCGCCCGTTTTGGGATTCTCTACTGTCTCCGCCGCCGAAGCGTATTTTTCACGTTCCGCCGTTGACAGAGTCCGCCAGATAAGGAACTGCTTACGGAGCGTATTCAGGAAGCGTCGATTGACGCGTTTCCAGTTGGATACGTCCCCGGAAATACGGGTCAGGTGGAGTTTCAAATCATAAACGTCTGGATAGTCCGTAGGGATCGTTTCCAGATTGATCATCTGAGAAACTCCGAGGTCGAACGGCGCAAGCCATGCCTTACACCCTACCCGGAACGATTCTCCATACTCCGATTCAAAAGTTTCCCGATGGATTCCCTCGGTAATGAAGTCACCGACAGAGTACCCTTCGTAGGAACGGAACCACTCTGCCAGGAAGCCATTGACGCCACGCGCCTGATCGCCAGTAACTGCAAAAGGCAACCGTATAGTCCAGGTGTCACCTTCGGGATCAGGAACCTGCCAGGTGCGCTGAATCGCCGGGGTCGCTACTTTAGCGGCCTGATTTGCCGGGAACAGCGTCGAAAGCAGAACGACGCCGATAATGATCAAGGTCGAAAGAACTGCTGACAGGGACGAGAAGTTCAGAGACAATCCACTGTTCGGGAAGAAGTTTGCCAGGAACTGCGCCACTCCCTGACCGAGAATATATCCGGACACCGCACCCAGAATCCCGAATACCAGAGCCTCCGCCATGAACAGGGTTCCGATATTTGTCGGCGAGAGTCCGATAGAGGAGAATGTATGGATTTCTTTGGTGCGTTCATACACTGATGTCAGCATGGTATTGAGTACGATCAGCGCCGCAATCAGGATCGGAATCACGATAGTCTCGAAACCCTTGCCACTGTTCGCGCCTATCGAGGAGAACCGGTCTATTTTCCCGTCGGACGAAGCATACAGGTTCATATCGAACCGCTTCATCAGGTTGCCCTTGAGGTCGCTGATAACTGCTGCATCATCCTTGGCGTACCCGATTGCCACTGAACGCAGGTCGCCACCAAGAGAAACCATCGTCCGGTAAGGAATGAAGAACACCACATCCGGGTCAAGGTGCAGATATTGCTGGAAGCCGGAGGCGGAATCCGTTTTGCCCTGTTTTTGCAACTGCGCCATTTGCACGAAATCGACCGGCGTGAGCGGTTCCTGATCCAAGTCGGTGACCGCCTTGAACCGATCCTGATCCAGAATGCCAATGACCGTATAATCCAGACCGGAGAAGGAGACTTTGGCGCTCCCTACATCAGCGTCAGTGATACGCAGGGAGTCCGCGATTTTTCGCGGGATAATCATGGAAAGACGATCCCCCGCCTCGAACCAACGTCCCGCCGCCAACGCCTTGTCCGCTCCTGTTACGGACGCTTCCTGCGGAGAAAGACCTACCAGTCCCTTTGCTCCGAAGTCACGGTCTGCACGCTTCAGAGTCAGGAACGTTTGCTCTCCGGGCGAGGTGCCGAGGAACCATCCACGCGGAGCGACTGTGCGTGTCTTCCCAAATTCATCGGAAAGCTGCTGATAAGCGACCTGTTGCAAGGCGTTCCAGTTGGGATCACGCATCAGGATTCCCGCATAACGCGGCGTTCCGGGTGCGGGAACCTGATTGAAACGCAAATCTTCCACAATGGACGTGAACGCCAGCACCGTGAAGGTCAACATAATCAGGGTGATACAGGTCAGCCAGGTTCGCGTCATGCGCCGCCGCATATTGGAAACGCCGAGGGAGAATGCCGCCAGAGCGATAGTGCCTGCGCCAGCCCCTTTATCGTGCGTCCCCTGCGTTTCACGCGCCTGTTCCTTCAGTTGCGCTTCAAACTTTTGCCATACCAGCACAGTTACCAGAACGGATAACGCGAGCATGATAAAGGAAAGCAAGATGATGCCCGGATTCAGCGATATCTGGAAAGCCGGGTGGATTAGCGCGAAAATCGCGAAGACACCGACAAAAATCAAGCCCGCTGCCAGCAATTGACGTTTGAGGTCGGAGTAACCAAATAGTAGCCGTTCGAGGAAGTACGCGAACGGAATCATCAACGCAAGGTAGAAAATAACGCCGTTGACGACATCCTGTTGCGTCTTGGCGACATTCGGATACGCACGCGATTCATACCCCCAGGCGGCGCGAGACCACGAGTCGAAGGCTTCGTAGTCCTTGGCGGCGAAAGCGGCATCCGCTTTGGCTATCGCTTCTTTCGCGTCGGCATGCAGAGTGACAACACCCTTGTTTTCGATATGGTTTTTCAGCAAGCGCTGGATACGGAATTCGTCCAGCGCCCACATATCTTTTGCGACCTTGAGCGGGGTATTGATAATGGCGGAGGAACGGGAGGAATCGATTGCTCCCGCTCCACCCGCACCCATCACGTACCCTTCACCTTCCGGGAATTTCTCCGTACTGTTAATCAACAGAAAGCGGGTTGCTCCGGCTCCGGGTCCCATCAGAATCTTGAACTGCCGTAGCTTATCGGCTGCCGCCGTCGTACTCTTGTCGGAAGACGGCGTTGCGCCTGCCGGTGGCGTCACCCCCGGTATCAATGCGGGAGCCGTACCAGCATACTCGTCGCCACGACGCGCAAAGACCAGCGCCGCCGCTTCTACATAACTGACTCCCTGCTCCGGGCGAGAAAGCGTGTAACCAAACTGACGCGGTTCTCCGTTGCTGGCCCCATCAAAAATGCGTATGTCAGAGAGCGTTCTCAGCGCCTGCTGGTCTACCAGATCGTAAATGGCAGTCGCTACACAGGGAAAAACGACAATAGTCGTATCTTTCTTCGCTGTAGTGATCGAGATATCGGTCGGGTAGTCCTGCCCATTGACGCCTTTATCCGGAGCAAAGTCGATATCGCCCGTCTCTTTGTCGACGCGGTAAGCCCCGATAGAGTGATTTGTATTGTCGGCGGTTCGCGGAGGAACGCCTTTGAAATCGAAGGTAGCGCTATTTTCCCCTTTGCCGTCACCATTGTTGACATACTGCACCCAGTATCCACGAACGCCCAGATAGGATTTATCCGCCGGTTTCGTCCCACCACCGGGAGTCAACGAAGGATAAACAGCGAGCGCGTCCGAAACCGGATCGGCGGGAGTCAGCGATTTTCGGGGATTATATTCACGTACCCGACCGTGTACCGTCGCGAAGCCATTACGAAGTCCCATTCGAGTAAACTGGGAGACCTTGAACAATGGCACGGTTGTCGCCGGAGGCGCATTCGGGTCGTTAGAATCGTTTACATAGTGCTGAAACAGACACAGGAATGTCTGCATCTGAAGCGAAAGGTTCGCGATATTGACCTTTTCGAAGGTATCGAAAGGCGTATCAGTCCGGTTCCGGGAGTCATCGACGGTTGCAAAGGTGACGCCTGCGCCGCCCGCCATTGAGACCGCCTCGGCATCAAACGCTGGTTTACCAGGAATAAAGTTGCGCCAGTTTTTACCATCTACCGGGTTAACGCCATCCGAAAACCGTTTTTTCGGATCATACCCGAACACCTGAGCGACCTTTTCGTTATTCTCACGAGCGACGCGAGCGATATCGGAGTAGTTGCTCTGAATATCTTCACGGACATCGTAAAACCATCCCTTGTAAAAGATACCAACGGCTCCGCTCTGCGTGGCTAAATCCAGTCCCGCCCACAGGTACACCGGGTCTTTTGGCTCCGTCGCCGCCCCGAAAAGTCGTGCGAAAGGCCCAGGAACCTGCCATCCATCGATACGGCGGTCTATGAATTCCCGAACGCCTTGCAGACCCAGATAATGACCTGTAGTGGCGACAAACCATATTGTGCGCTCATTCCCTAATTTCTTGAAGGTTCGCGCCGTCTGTAGTAATCCTGCGATTCCAGAAGCGGCATCCGCCGCCGGAGCCAGTGCAGGAACCGCTGAGATGCCATCGTAGTACGCCTGTACCACAATGATCTGCTTCGCAATTTTGGGATCTTTGCTCTGACCGGGCAAAACACCGAGGAAGTTTCGTGCCTCAGTGCGCTCCCACTTCATGTCGGCTTTTAGCGAAGCCTGAACATCTTTACGACCCAGAGCAAGAGCCTGAAGCGCAGCGGCATCGGAACGCTTGATATAAAACCGGGGGATCGAAAGCGGTACAGTGACATATTTCGCTTCCGCTTCGCCGCGCAGGGTTTGCGTCGGCTCGATGAATACAACTGCCTTCGCGCCCAATCGTGGCGCATTCATCCAGTCCAAACCGCAGTTGAAATCCAGCAGAACGATCGAGCCTTCGATGTCCTTACCATTGAAAGAGGACAGGGCTCCACGTCCGGCATAGATAAGTTTACCGCTCAATCCTTCAGGAGGAAGTTGTGAAGTCCGTAGCAGATTAGGCCACAGGCAGTTCAGGTTATAGGTCTTACCGCCCGCCGTCAGCGAGGCTCCCCGATCCATCGGAACCGTCGCTTCAAATTTTTCTTCCGAAACATTACCGGCGCCCAGAATCTCTCCCAGTTGCGCCTTGACATACTCCGCTGCCGCTCGTTCGCCGGGATAGCCGACCACACGGGAGCCATTCGAGGAAAGCGTCTTGATGGTGTCAGCCATCACCGCAGCATCGACAGAGGCGGAAATCTGACGATACTTCTCTGCCAGCTTAGCGTCAACATCCGCTGCCGCCGTCCGACCGAGACTGGCGACAACAACCCAACAGATAAAACCGGCGACAAACCGGAAAGCATGACCGCACCGGGCGGAGGTCGTCATCGAGAGGGATTCCTTAATTTCCAAAACACACCCTGAGCCAACTTAGGCGATTCACACTCTTCACCCTACCATCATCGGGGGCTTTCACCGAGGGATACGTCTTATTTTAGCACATCGGACGCTTCTACAGCAACACCCTGCCTTGCAATACTTTCGAAGACAAAACTAAAGGAGGTAAGAGCTTCCGAGCAGGATGACGATTACAGGAGAAGATTAACCATAAAAAAAGAAAAAGGCGCCGCCCGGTGATGTCATTGTGAGATGATATCACCCTATCGGGCGGCGCAAGGGAAGGTGTTCAAAAGGTGCGAGAGAGCCTTTGCCACCATTGCAAGATTGGCATCAAATTTTGACGAGATCTTGCGCTAAAAACCAGTTGGGCATCACGAAAACCATCTTTTGCAATCGCTGCAAAAGCTTAGCGGTTTTTACGACGTCCAACGAGAAGTCCCATTCCCAGACCGGTACATATAATAGCGGTGGTCGCCAACGTGCCCGGTTCAGGGACAAGCGGCGTAGTATTGTCGGAAAACGAGGCGCCCCCAAGGGTTATTTTGTAATCCCCGGAGCTCTGCCCTCCCTGTCCGTCATAGAAATTAGGATTAAAGACATCGGCGGAAAACGGAGCGTTATTATAGGACGAGATACCAATCAGGTAATCGCCCGCAGCAAGCGGAGTATAAGTGATAGTAGATTGGGAGACGCCTGACGATGCGTCATCATTATCGACCAATTTATCCCCATCCAGAGTGAACAACGCCAGAATGGTATCCAGAGTTGTGCCATTACCCACGGTCGTTGCGGTAAAGACGCCACCATCCAGATGAATTCTGTAGACGTCCGCATCCATATCGGTTGCAATAGAACCTGTGATAGTCGTGATAGAACCCGACCCGGACGTGATCTGGTAATCGTTGAGCGTTTCGCCCGCATCACCAGTTTCTGTCCAGGTTTGGGCATAGACGCCTGATGAGAGAGATGCAAATGCAATCGTCGCACAAGAGATTGCGGCAAGTCTCGAAATATTCATTTTCAATCCTTCCTCTAGAGCGCAAGGAGACGTGGAGTGACAAGGTAGCGCTAAAAGTCTTGTCGTGTCTCGGGATGCAGGAAAGCTCTCCCGTTCCGGGAGGCTGTCATGAGTTGACATCAGGGCGATGAGTCAAAATGACACTTGGATTATACCCAATTTTTAATACTTTCAACTGTTTTCGTAATTTTTTCAAAAAGTTATTTTTATAAATAATTGCGTCATTCGGAAGTATTTTGAGAGGAAATCCTAATCTCAACGAGGCAATCAAACTTAATTTTCAAAAAATTACATAAACCTGATTGGCATTATTATAAAAATAATTCCATTAACAAACAGCGATGGATTCAGTTGAAGGGAAGAAAAGAGCGGCAGAATCTGCAAAATCGTGGAGGTTTTTAGAGGTAATAATGAACATAGAGTCACCCCTATTACCCCTAATATGCGGTAGAGGGCATGTATTTTTCGTCCTAAGAGACGCAACGCGCCACCTGTTTTTTTCGAATAGCGATGGCGCTAAAGATACACCATCCACTAATCGATAATCTGGACAACGCCCAACTGGAGATCAAAATGAGAGGGAGTGTAAAATAAGAAATGGAATCCGGAACGTAGAGATGGAAATTTTCGCGACTGCCAAATAGCAGGAAGAAAGTTTTGTCGCGGTGATCGCATCCGCTCTCCCCCCGACTTGGCGAGAGTATTTTGTATTTCGTCCGGGTTTGTCGGATAGATAGAGAATAGTATGGTCGTCAGATAGAGCAAGCGCCGCTCGCTGACTTAATACACTCGATTAGTAACTGAATACACAATCGATTGACTGCAATATTCTGGGTCAACCGAATCTATAGCCATTGCACAAGAGTAGAAATCAGACACAATTACAGTATATAAAAATATACATAAATGTCAAGCTATATACAAAATATACGTATCCAATAATGAACTTTTAAATTCTGGACAGGTACGACAAATAGAAAGGCGGTGATTTTATTTACTAAATATCCTGAGACTGAAGCGCTTTAGCGGAACGCCGAAAAGCGGATGGCATAATCATAACGCCGCCCAGATACCATTATGACTTTTAAGAACGCTAATGTGCACGGCCTGTGATCGTAATTTCTGATCTAACGGTATTCGCTTAATCCCAAGCGCACAGAGATTCGATATAGCTTGCGGAGCCGTCGCGCAGCCAGCCGTCCAATTGCGCCTGATCCTTGAGTTGTTGACCACGCAAACGGGGAACGGCGATATAACCCGATTTCCAGTCGGGTAGTGCGGTCATGTCTCCCCAGAGCTTTTCAAACTGCGTCACCGGAAATACATCTTCCTGCCCATGTCCCCAGCGCTTTTTCACTTCCTTGATCGTAATATACGTGGGCATGCGGGCGGCGATATTGCGAATTCCCTCCTGCACACGCTCCTGATCGGCAAGCGTCTCCCGCGTCAAGCCGAAGAGAGCAAGTAAAGGGTCTATAGACACCCATGTCGTGAGAGAATTATAGTAGGTCAGATCGAACTCATCTTCCTCACGAGGCATCGCCAAACCTTCGACCAGACGGGGACGACCATCCACCCGCGCCAGCCCACCGCCACGGTCTTCCAGTCGTCGGGAAATAACCTCGACGGAGAAATCGTTTTGCGAAGCGATATGCCTTCCCAGAATGCCTGTATCGACATCCGCTCCCAGAGTATCGATATTATGCACCATCAAGTACTTCAGATTCGGATGTTCGGCGAGCAAGTCATATAAAACACCGTTCTTCAGCATGTTCGGGATTTCGTACCAGTGCCCGACCGGATGCAAGCATTGGGAAGGAGCGTTATCGGTGTAATCCCTACCCTCCCCGGTAGAAATCGCCCAGTTCATTAGCGCTGTACGGACAGAAGAGCGCATCTTTTGCGCCTGCACATCCAACACCTGTTGCGGCGTTTCTTCCCAGTGGTAACGTAAATCACGCACCGTCGGTATCATACGAAGCCCGATAGCGCGTCCGGGAGAAAGCAAAAGCGGACCGGGGTAGCGGTAATCGTTTTCCGTTCGCAGATAATCAGCGATGGCGTCGTGCGTTAGATAACTGGTGGTAAAGAGATGCGGGATAGGAGCGTCGTTTTCCCTGCCGACACGGCGGCTTTTCGCCAGGTGCGTTTCCAGAAACGTTCGCCTTTTTCCGCCTAATTTTGCGAAAGGGTGCAACGCTTTGACGACGCCCGCTCCTTGCGTCCACCGTGAACCGACTCCAGCCGCCAGCGTCACTACCGCCACTTCGCCACGTGCGAGGGACGCTTTAGCGATCTCGAGATACTCTTCCGGAATCGCGCCGGTTGCGTCGAAGACATCCTCCGGTTCGACATCTTGGATACTGGCATTCACCGGGAGGCGGTTTTGCGCAAGCCCAATACGCCCGTTGATCAGGGCGGCGCGTATCTGCTCATGAGCGATAGCGTCGAATCCGTTTTCTTTCAGTAGCCCCATCAGGTCACGTCCACTACGGTCGGACTTTCCGGTATCGGGCATCAACCGATCGAAGAGCGTTTGCGCCATACTTCCCAGGTCATTTCGTCTGCGGGTCGCCGTACTCAGGGCTGCAAGTTCCGCACGCCGTGCGGGAGTGAGAGATCGGGGGTCTTCACGGAGTACGCTCGGGACAATGTGGGCGTAATAACCGGCGGGCATAGGAGCTTCGTCGCCTGCCAGCATTTCCGCAAAAGTCCCGTCGTTATTGATGGCGAAGTCATAAATAACGGGTTCCATGGCATACGGTAACGCTTGTTCGAACTTGCGCTTGTTGACAGTAAGTATTTCCGCCAGTTTCTCCTGCGCTTCCGCTTTTCGCTCCGGCGCAAAAATAAAGCCCATACCGCCGCCGCTCATGCCACCGAGCATCCAGAATCCCCAGAAATCTTCGCCGAACGCCGCCTTCGCTTCTTCGATGAGCGTATCGGTATATAAATTGCTTGCCCAAGGAATGATGGTCTGTATCGGTCCGAAGAAATTACGCGTTGTCGCCGCGCCGAGGGACTTGATGTCTCCTCTTCGCAGACAATCCAGAATTTCTTCAAGGATACCCTGCGCTTCCTGCCGCGCTGTCCATTCCGGTTCCGAACGCAACAGATACTTTTCCGTCACCATTTCCAGAATCGGTCCGACATTCTGCGCCATTCCACCGTGGACGAGCACAAGAGAATCCTGCAATTTCTGGCGCGTTTCGGGCGTCGCATAAGGAGGAGGCGTGACGCCTTCAGCATTGGCATCCGCAGGCGGCGCAAATCCGAGAATGGTGTGCGCTGGCAATAACCTACCCCGGCTGATTCCGAACTCAGGATCGTTTGCCGAAGCGAACTGCCCTTCGATCAATTTGATTCCCGGCCATACTCCGCCGGAATCCTGCCATCCTCCACCGCTCCCGGCGATCCACTCCCCAAGAATGGCGCGTGCCGCCACCAGGCGACGTTCCGGTTCGGTCAAGGGGCCGGTCAGGGAACGCGCCTGTCCGGTCGCCCGCATACAGGCGGAGATGAGCGCAGCAAGCAGGTTCGTGGAAACCGCCAAACGGGAACCCTTGGGAATCCCGTTAACATTGGAAACCAGTTCGATGCCTCGTCCCGGTCCCACCAGATTCTCCAGCAGATGCGGCAAACTCGCCTGTGCCCCTTCAATACCGGGCGGAGTCAAACCGGAAGCGATCAATGCCGCCTTTAGCAACCCCAGATAATCACGGGCGAAATCGAAAACTTCCGCCAGAGACGTGATATCGGCGGAAACCCCTAAATCCACACTGGCAAGCCGCAAAACAGGTTCATCCAGTACCCGGAAATAGGCTTCGACCGGTGGGCGAGGTTCGGAGTCCCGTCCATGAACGGCAAGGTCGATGGAAACATTTAGTACCCTCGCGCCCTCCGGATAATCCATACCGAGGAAGAAGATATCGCTCCAACCGGAATGCGTCAGATCCATCCGCACAGGCGTTCGTTCACGCAGGATCGGAAAGGCGGCGTCCGGAGAAGGTCGATCCGTCAATTCCTTACGGACTCGCAGAGGCTGATCATCGGGATGACCGACGCGAAACATCCATTGATTGCCCCGAACGGTGCGGACGCTTCGACGCACCTGATCTGCCAGCGTCTGAAACGCTAACCGGTGATACGCTGAGGCAAGGGCGGACGATAAAGCGTCGGACGGCCCGCCCTGTCGTTGTTGCCGCAGAAACACCGCAATCGCTTCTTCAAAGCGACGCTCCAGCAAATGTTCATACCCGACAAAGGGTATAAGACCGCTGTCGGAAAGTTCCGGACGGGTCGGCAGGTGGAAACGGTATATTGAGTACAGGAAAAAGCATGCCCGGACTCGTTCGTAAAGATTTTCCCGGTTATGCCGGAATCCTTCCAGTCGCTCCGCTTCCAGAAGCAACCGCGCAAACGACATTTCCCGGCAGATTCCCTCGAGCGATTGATTTCGGATCGCCGGGTCATCAGAGGTAATCAACTCGGAAAGGTCAGATATGTCATAGGTCATTTCATATCGAACGTTCGTGAAATAGCGAGGGAAATCCTCCCGAAAGCAAGCCCGTTCCCGATAGGCGAAGACCTTACCGGATCAAAATATAATCCAGATTCGGCGTGTCCACCTCTTTCCGCTGAAGGGCCATAATGATTTGTCCGCGATGGTGGGTCTCATGGGTCAAAAGGTGAAAAAGGACTTCTTCGATGGTTAAGGTCGCTGAGTAATTCCAGCGAGGCATATCAACCTGTATAGTGCGTAACAGGTCTTCGTCCTTGAGTCCGGCAAGATACTCACGGGTCTGGTTGCGAATCGTCGCCGCATCGGAAAACAGACCATCGGCATCCGTCGCAGCCCGCTGTTCATAAATGACGGGTATTTCCTCGCCGCCAATACGGTATTTGATCCATCGCTCTTCCGCGCCGATAATATGCGCCATAATTTTCCGGACGCAGTTATAGTCAGACTCCGTTTCAAACGATGCCTCCAGCGTTTGCGGAGCGCGGTTCAGGGTGTTCAAAAGAAGGAGGTTACATTTATCCGAGTGCGTCAGCCATCGGTCAAAATCTTGCAGTGTCATAAAGATATTATAGCGGAACCCGGCGGCGTCGTGCGGGACGCTGAGCGCCCGCAAGGTTATTTTGGCAGTAGGAGGAGAGCGGTTGGCACAAGCACTCCGGTCGGTTCCGCATCTTCAAGGCTTCCGCTATTGCGGTAGACCAGTTGCGCTGAAGGACCGCCATCCATGCACATCGCTTCTTCTGGTGCGGAATTGAATTCTCTACGAAACAGAACCGTCAGGTAATCTGCGATTTCAGAGAACTCCATTGCTTCGGCGCGACCGAGAACCATATGTTGCGGACCGCCCCTATCCCAATCATAAGCGACAAATGCACGATTGAGTTTTCCAGGACTGACCAATCGTTCGTCACGGTCGGCGATATATTTACTTCCCGCCGCAAACAATCGGGGACCGCAACCCCCTGCAAAAAGCGTTTGCCAGGGAGCGCCCTCCGGAGGGGAGACAGCGGAATTGTAACGTTTTGGCGGCGCGCTCATCGTTCCGGTCACCCACGCGATTTGCGGTTTGCCGTCCGCTCCGAATCCCAGAGCGGAACGGGTATATTTCGCCCCAGAGGTATCCGATGCTTTGATAAAACTGAACGGCGCGACCACACGCCCCTCACGAACAAGCAGACCGACAATCTGTTTGCGTCTGCCAACCTCGTCATAAGTATTGCCGAAAAAGGTGGCGTTCATTCCGACTATCGCCCCATATTTTTCTGACCATTCACGCACCGTTTTACAATCGCCGACGAAATTATTGCCGCGCCGCTCAATATTTTCCGCCACAAATACCGGGCGAACGGCGGCGGTCTGCAGATCGACAGAGACCGTCTGTACTCCCACCGTCTCATCCCGACGAAAAACGATTCCCGGAGCGATATCTACACTCTTCGGAGACGGTTTCCCACATCCCGCCAGCGATAAAGAGAACAGGAAAAAGATGGAGGCAAGAAAAAACGGAAGGCGAATACGGGATTCGATGACTTGTCGGTCATGAGTTAATATTGCGTAGATCATGACAAAACAGAGACCTCAAGGCAGAAAAGAGATGAAATCGACAGGAAGCTTGAGTTTACATTTCACGGGGCTATTTCCTGACTGCACAGGAATTCCCTCAAGAATAAGGAAAGAAAGCGGGCGTCAGAGATTTCCCTGACGCCCTTTTTCCCGCTCTACGGTAGCGATTATCGCGCCGTAGATTCGGATGCCCTCGCTATCCGTATCGATCCTAGAAATCGATCCTAGAAGGAGTCGATATTCTTGACTTCCCGAGCGTACCTCATGATAAAGTCGCGGCGTGGTTCCACCTTGTCTCCGAGAAGTACGGAGAACATCTGGTCGGCTTCCGCCGCTTCCTCGACCGTTACCAGCGCAAGCGTACGGTGTTCCGGGTTCATGGTCGTGTCGGCAAGGTCTTCCGGATTCATTTCGCCCAGACCTTTGAAGCGCGTCACGTGAACGTCCTTCTTCTTCACTTCTTTCAGGATACGGTCACGATCCGCTTCGGTCTTCGCATATCGCTTTTCATCCTTGCCAACGCGCAACGAGTACAGCGGCGGTTGTGCAATATAGATTTTCCCTTCGTCCACCAACGGCTTCATATAGCGGTAGAAGAAGTTCAGCAACAACGTTCGGATATGGTCGCCGTCAACGTCGGCGTCCGCCATGATAATGATCTTGTCATAGCGAAGCCTCGCCATATCGAAGCGGTTTTTGTCGTCTTCATCTTCGCCAATACCGAAGGCTAACCCGGTTCCGATAGCGGTAATCAGCGACTTCACCGACTCATTATCCAGAGCCTTATCGACGCGGGCTTTCTCGACGCAGATAATCTTTCCTCGCAACGGCAGGACTGCCTGTGTGCGACGATCCCGACCCTGCTTGGCGCTACCGCCTGCCGAATCGCCTTCGACGATGTACAGCTCACATTTTTTCGGGTCACGTTCTGAACAGTCAGCGAGTTTCCCCGGCATGGAGTTGCCATCCAGAGCGCTTTGACGCTTGACCAGATCCGCCGCACGCCGCGCCGCTTCCCGCGCACGGGTCGCTGTGAACGCTTTATCGACAATAGTACGCGCCACCTGCGGGTTTTCTTCCAGAAACTCCATTAACCCTTCCCCGACAATCGAGTTACAGATACCTTCGATTTCCGGGTTACCAAGTTTATTTTTGGTCTGCCCTTCAAACTGCGGGTTTGAAATACGAACGGAAATAACCGCCGTCAGACCCTCGCGTACATCATCGCCGGAAAAATTGGGGTCTTTCTCCTTGATGAAGTTGTTCTTACGCGCATACTGATTGATCACGCGTGTCAGAGCGGTCTTGAACCCGGAAAGGTGCGTTCCGCCGTCCTGTGTGTTGATGTTATTGGCGAAGGAGTAAATCGTTTCTTGAAAGCCCTTGTTGTATTGCAGAGCGATTTCGATAGACGCCGTTTCTCCCGGTCGATATTCCCGTTCGCGATAGAAGTAGATAACCTTCGGATGCAGGCCGTCCTTCGCTTCGTTCAGGTGAGCGACATACTCCGCGATTCCCCGCTTATGATGAAATGTCTGCGGTTCCTGATCATGCAACTCATCGTGAAAAGTGATCGCCACTTCCTTGTTCAGGTAGGACAGTTCGCGGATACGCGCCAGAAAGCGCTCCGATGAATACGCCAGTTGACCTTCCTCATTCAACGCGGAGGTAAAGATCGTGTCATCCGCCAGCCACTTTTGCATGGTGCCAGACTTGTTGGCGCCCGCTTCATTCGGATCGTACTCCCCGATAACCGCCAGTTTCTTTTTTACCTTGCCACGCTCAAATCGAATACGGTGAATCTTTTCGCCGCGCTTGACAGTCGTTTCCATCCAGGTGGAAAGCGCGTTGACACAGGAAGCGCCGACTCCGTGCAGACCGCCTGAGGTCTTGTATCCCCCATCGCCGAATTTGCCACCGGCGTGCAGTTCGGTCATCGCCAGTTCGACGCCCGGCTTTCCGGATTTCGTGTTGATATCTACCGGAATGCCACGACCGTTGTCTTCCACTGTCACGGTGCGGTCTTTTCCCAGGATGACGCTGATTTTGTCACAATGACCGGCAAGGACTTCATCGATCGAGTTATCGATAATCTCTTTGAACAAATGGTGCAAGCCGGGGACGCCCGTATCGCCAATATACATGGCAGGGCGGTGACGAACCGCTTCCAACCCTTCGAGTTTACTGATAGAGTCTCCGCTATATTCCGTCTCAATCTTCTTTAGCGTAGGCGTATCGATAACATCGCCCAGCGCATCTTCAACCTCGATGACATGCGCTATTCCATTACCGTCATGCCCATCGCCGTTCGCAGGTTTTACTTCCCGTACCGTTGTTGTCCAAATCTTTTCCGCCAAAGTCGCGCTCCTTAAAGATCGATAAAAACGCAACATGGCTGCGCTTTATTGATATCAGTTATCAAAATTTTGTCAAAAATACCACTTGCATTGTACCACAAACAGTCGTTCGCGTCAATGTAATCGAAATTCGGTCAAGCGTCGGTACGAGATAGTTCCGAGACGATTCCCCCTCCTGAGACAACCTCATGTATTGATCGATCATACGCTCTTGTCCGACAGAAAGGTCTTCTCCCTTACCCTGTTCAGGAAACCTGCGTCAGGACACGATAATACGTTCAATTCTCCAATGATGTTGGCTTTGATTATACTTTCCCGTTTTCGTAACCCGCTTCCCTAAAGCGAATAGTCGCGCTTGATTTATCTGCTACACAGGAAAGCGCGACACTCCAGGTGATGCTTGCCAGAAACGATTTATGTTGCGTTGCAAATTATTCCCTGGAAAGTATAGAAAGTATACCTGACTATTTCGATAAACTTGACCATTTCGGTCAGGTATGGTAATAAAGATCGATGGCATTTACGCTTACATTAACGGAAGACGAACGCCGTACCCTCTCAGACCGGTTGGAGCAGGGAACGGTAACGGATTCGCTCCGCTGGGCCTGGGAAAATTTCGGACAGCGGGCGGCGATTGGCACCAGCTTTCAGGGAGCCGGGCTGGTGATGCTTCATCATGCCCGTGAGGCGGGAATTCCCTTGCCAGTCTTTACACTCGACACTGGACTGCTATTTCCAGAAACGCTCGATTTGAAGCGGCGCCTGGAAGATTTCTTCGGTATCACAATCGAAGCGGTGACGCCCGAGAAAACGGTAGAAGAACAAAGCGCGGAGGAAAGTCCGGAGCTCTGGAATACACGCCCCGACCTCTGCTGCTATCTCCGGAAGGTTGCGCCGCTTCAGAATCGGCTTTCGACTCTGGATGTCTGGATTACCGGTGTGCGCCGACAGCAGGCGGAAACACGGGAAAATGTCAGCGTTCTGGAGCTTTACCAGTTCGATCCGTTACGGGATGAATATATCTACAAACTCAACCCGATGGCGGCCTGGTCTAGAGATAAAGTGCAGGAGTTCCTGAAGCGACACGACATTCCGCAAAATGCGTTACTTTCACAAGGCTACCGCTCTATTGGATGCTGGCCCTGTACACGTCCCGTCGCGGAAGGCGAAAATGAACGCGCCGGGCGATGGACCGGTTTCGATAAAAAAGAATGCGGAATTCACACTTTCTTGCCGATGGCAGTGACTCGCTAAAACAACTTTCAGCGCCATTTCAGAACGCAGTTCGTACGGACATCCACGGTGTCGGACATAGTTGATGTTACAGGAAATTTTATGAACGGAAATTCGTTGGGAAAACCGCAGACCGATATGGAGACGCCAGACGATGCAGCGGATGTCGCCCTGTCTCATCTGGACAGTCTGGAAAATCAGAGTATCTATATTTTGCGGGAGGCGTACCACGCTTTCTCGAACCTTTGCATGCCCTGGAGCATGGGCAAGGATTCCAATGTCCTTCTATGGCTGGCAAAGAAGGCATTCTGCGGTCATATTCCGTTTCCTGTGCTGCATATCGACACGACCTACGAATTTCCCGAAATGCTGGAATTCCGCGATTGGGCTACCCGTGAGTACAACCTCGATCTGATCGTCAAGATCAATGAGGAGGCGCGATACGGACGCGGCGTCAGCTATGAGACGCATGACCCGGTCACCGTGACGCACGAACTGAAATCCGTCGCCCTGCAACAGGTGCTGGCAGAACGGAAGTTCGACGCCCTGATTACCGGTATTCGACGCGACGAAGATTCCACCCGTGCGAAAGAACGCTACTTTTCCCCCCGCTCCGCACAGTATGAATGGGATTACCGGGATCAGCCACCGGAATTCTGGGGACAATTCACCACGGATATCCTTCCCGGAGAACATATCCGCGTCCAGGCGATTCTCGACTGGACAGAAGTGGACATCTGGCGGTATATCCAGCGCGAGAATATCCCTATTCCGCAGATGTATTTCGCCCGAAATGGGAAGCGTTTCCGTTCTCTGGGATGTATGCCGATTACCCACCCAGTCGATAGCGATGCGGCGACCATTGATGATATTATCGCCGAACTCGAAACCACGCGCGTCCCTGAACGCGCCGGACGCGCTCAGGATCATCATGAGCGGAATGCGATGCAGAAACTTCGCGCCAAAGGATTTATGTGATGAGCGTGGTTGAAATGAGCGAAGCCCCCAAACTCCGAATCGTTGTCGTCGGTCATGTGGATCACGGTAAATCCACCCTGATCGGGCGGATTTTCTACGACACAGATTCCCTGCCGGAAGGTAAAGTCGAGGCGATCAAAAAAGCGAGCGCCCTTGAGGGCATGGAATTCGAATACGCCTTTCTACTGGACGCCTTGCTGGAAGAACAGGCGCAGAACATCACGATCGACACCACACAGATTCCTTTCCGAACGGAAAAGCGCGGCTATGTGCTGATCGACGCGCCCGGGCACCGGGAATTCCTGAAGAATATGGTGACCGGAGCGGCAAGCGCGGATGCCGCTATTTTGCTGGTCGCCGCCAATGAAGGTGTCCGGGAACAATCCCGACGGCACAGCTATCTGCTTCGCCTGCTCGGTTTGCGACAGATCGTCGTCGCCGTCAATAAGATGGATCTTGTGGATTATTCTGAAGCCGCCTTCGAAGCGGTAAAGACAGAATACACGGATTTCCTGACGCAAATCGGTTTGACGGCGCAACAATTCATTCCTATCTCCGCCCGTGAAGGAGACAACATCGCACGTCAGGCGTCGGACAAAATGCCCTGGTATGACGGTCCCACAATTCTCCAGAGACTGGACCAATTTGCGCCGGCGGCGCTGGTGACCCACCAGCCTCTACGGTTTCCCGTACAGGATATCTTCCGTTTCGATGCTCGTCGCATAATCGCAGGACGAGTTGAATCGGGAACGCTGCGCATCGGCGACCGACTGCGATTTTCACCCGGTGGTCGTGAGAGTCGGGTAGCATCATTCGAGCGCTGGCAGGGGCCAGCTCGCGATTATGCGCTTGCCGGAGAAAGCGTCGCCATCACGCTGGAAGAGCAGTTATTCGTTGAGCGTGGGCAGATAGCGTCCCTGAGCGGCGCCTCCATGCCGACAGTCGCCCATCGTCTGCGAGTCAACCTCTTCTGGATGGGGCCGGAAACGGTCAAGGTAGGCGACAAATTGCGGCTTCGTCTGGCGACCCAGGAAGTGGGATGCCGTATCGCGACCATCGAACGTCGTATCGATGCTTCCACCCTCGCGGATGCCGATGGCGACACAACCGAACTCGCCCGGCATGATGTCGCTGAGGCGATCATCGAAACCGATAAGCCGATTGCATTCGATACCCATGATATTTCTGAGGCGTTAGGGCGTTTTGTCCTGGTGCTGAATCGGCGGGTCGCCGGTGGCGGAATTCTTACCGGCGCAGACATTCTGGCGGAAGATCGAAATATCGTCCCGGCAGACTCCCGGGTTAGCCGACAGGAACGCGAACGACGGAACGGGCATAAGGGTGCAGTCGTCTGGCTGACCGGTCTTTCCGGTTCCGGGAAATCCACTCTCGCCAGCGCTGTCAACCGCACCCTGTTCGACCATGGAATCAGCGCCACATTTCTGGATGGCGATAATCTCCGGCATGGATTGAACGCCGATCTGGGCTTTTCTCAGGAAGACCGCTCCGAAAACATCCGTCGGGCGGCGCATGTGGCGGCGCTCTTCGCCGAATCGGGCGTCATAGCGTTGACGGCGTTCATCTCGCCCTATCGCAACGATCGTCAGAATGCCCGTGCAATCGCGCTTCAAGCGGACGTTCCGTTTATTGAGATATTTGTCGATACGCCTCTGGAAGTATGCGAAAGCCGTGATCCCAAAGGGCTCTACAAGAAAGCGCGGGCGGGTGAGATTCCCCAGTTTACCGGAATCGACGCGCCTTATGAGACGCCAGAGGCTCCGGAAGTCACTATACGAACGGCAGAACAAAGTCAGGAAGAATCCGTCGCGACGCTGGTTCAGGAAATCCGCGAACGACTATCCAACTCGCGATATGAGGATTGGAGCGTCTGATCGATCCGATGAAATCGATCAGTCGCGTCTTGCACATCCTTGTCAGGAGCGGCGCGGCGATTTCCGGCGGCGCGTCAGTAGAGTACACGTTCCTCCGAGCGCAAATAGGAAGATGGTAGCGGGTTCAGGAGCGTTTGTTGCGCCGGAATCGCCATGGACGCTGATCTGGCTGATATAGGTTCCCCACTGGTCTTTGGCAATAGCGTATTCCTGCGCCGTCCAGAAGCGATTAGGATCAGTGGGATCGATCCAAGTCGCGCTGTATTCTCCCCAGCGATTCAATCCGGAGGAAGGAACTCTGTAGGTCGCTACTCCCGCCGCCAGTAAAATCGGCGTTTCGAAGGCGACAGAAGATCGACTCGCATTCAATTTCCCTACGACAGCATAAGCGCTTGCGTAGGCGTCCGCGCCAGATGCGGAATATCCGATAACCAGGTCACCGGTATCGTTCACAGCGACAGAGGGAAAATATAAGTCCCGGTTTGGATCACTGACTAGCTTGTCCAGCAGAACCACATTGTCCGAAGCGCGGAAGACCAGCAAACGAATCGCCGCTCGTCCTACCGGGGACGAAACGCCCTGAACCAGATAAATATTGTCGCCCCGTTGAATAACAGCGCTTGTCAGCAGGTTGTCACCGGCATCAATCGTCTGATTGGTTCCTTTTTGAATCGCGCCTTCCGGTGGCGGCGGCGCATAGTTTGTGGCGAAAACATTCTGACCTGTCGCCTGATAGATCGCTGAATGATTTTCCAGAGACCCCGTAAAGCGCGAGACGGCAAAGGAGTTATCAAAATAACGAGCGACAAAGCGTCCGCTAGCGTCTATGGAGCCACTGCTGTAATCTACTACCGGTTGTAGCGAAAATCCGGTCAGCGTAGCGCTCTTTTCATACGCAGCGATGGGTTTCAGGGAATTGGGGAAGGCAAGCAGGTCAGATTTAGCGATGGCGAATGTAGTCGATCCGATAAAAGCGCCATTGACACTCTGAAAGGATGACAGTGACAGAAAGACGCCTTGCGCATTGAATCCCAGCGCATTCGCGTCGCCAAAATGGTCTCTGTTCCCAAAATTCACTGGAATTTTGTATCCCTGCCAGCCATCAAGGGGATTCGATGTCCTGGAGACTGCGAGGAGAAGGTTATTGGCATTCTGACCCGGTCGCGGCGCATCCAGCGAACTTGCATAGTAAAGTTTGCTGGACGGGTCGTAAATGACACGAGGCTCGACTGCGCCATTGACGTTCGCAATGCCAGCGTCAGTCCAGAATTGATCCAGAGTGACAATCGGGCGAAGAACAGCGCCCGATTTGTTGTAAAAAGCAGCGGCGCCATTGGTGAGATGAACAAGAGTTTGCGTACCAACGGCGAGTTGGGTGTCTGGTGGAATATAATTGCTGGTCAGTGGAAAGGCGCCCGCTTTACCTCCGACAATACCGCTACTAAAGCTGGTCAGAACGACGCCGTCTGCTTGGGCCGCAGAGAAAGAACCCAGCGTCGCTAGAGCGGTAACGATGCTGAATACCATCCCGCGCCGGAAATCACGGAGCGGACACATGAAATTAAACCTTCCTCAAAATTAAGACGACGCTACAGTACGAGAGACCATCGTTCCCCAGCTAAATTAGCGAAGAATACGTGGCTCTTCCTTATAATCTTTTACGGAGTTTATCAGAAAATGCGACTACCTGTAAAGCGAACGGAAATCCCCGGTCCCGCTTCCCGCGCCCTCGCGGATACGCTACGAAAATATGAGAATCCCAATATCACTTATATATCCCCGGAGGGTGATTTTCCCGTTTTCTGGGAATCCGCCTCAGGATGTATGGTGATAGATGCAGATGGCAACTCTTTTCTTGACCTGACCGCCGCCTTTGGCGTCGCAGCAGTCGGTCATACGAATCCTCGTGTCGTCGCCGCCATCGCGGCACAATCCCAGAAATTGATACATGGCATGGGTGATGTCCATCCGTCTTCACTAAAAGTAAAGCTGGCTCAGAGGATAGCGGAAATGACTCCGGGCGATCTGGGATTCACGATCTTCGGTCTCAACGGAGGAGATGCGGTGGAGGCAGCGATAAAATCGGCGCGATTATATACGGGGAAGCCCGGTATCGTCTCCTTTCGCACCGGGTATCATGGTCTCACCTTCGGGGCTCTCGCCGCAACCGGACGCTCGGATTTCAAAGAGCCCTTTTCCGGGCAAATGCCGCCTTTTGCCGTCCATGTCCCCTATGCGGAACCCCGATTCTGTTCTCTTTGCGCGGAGGAGAGCGATTCTCCCCGGCGAAACGCTTCCTGTATGGTAGCCTGCCTACAATTTGTGGAGGAGGCGCTCAAGCGATCCGATATTGGCGCTGTCCTCTTCGAACCTATACAGGGGCGCGGAGGCATTGTCGTTCCCCCCGATGGATGGCTGACCCGGCTGCGACAGTTATGTGATGCGTATGGGGTTCTCCTTATAGCCGACGAGATTTTTACCGGATGGGGACGCACCGGGGACTGGTTTGCCTGCAACCGGGAAAATATCGTTCCCGATATCATGTGTATCGGTAAGGCAATGGGTGGAGGCTTTCCAATCTCAGCGTGTGTGATGCGTCCCGCAATCGCGGACGCCTGGGGCGTTTCGACCGGCGAGGCGCTTCATACCTCCACCTTCCTTGGCAGCCCTCTGGGATGCGCCGCCGCACTTGCCGCAATTGCGGAGATGGAAGACAATGATCTGCCGACTCGCGCACGTATCACCGGCGATTATTTCAAGGCAAAACTACTGGAATTGCAGGCTCGCCATCCGGAGGCGATTATCGAGGTGCGGGGCCGTGGTCTGATGCTCGGATTACGCTTCGCCTCCCGTACTCTGGCGCTATCGCTGGTCACGGATCTGTTGAAGCGGGGATTGATCGTTCTGCCAGCGGGTCCCGGTGATATTCTGGAATTTACACCACCGTTGATAATCGAAACTGCACAGATAGATTTTGCCGTACAGCAAATGGATTCCGCTTTATCTGCGACTTGTTCGTCTCAGGCTTAACGTTACAAACTTGACGCTGGCGAAGAAGCGCTCTACCCTGAACGGAAGCTTACCCTTCCCAAAACTCAATGCGCCCCGGCTCCGAAATGTTTAGAAAGGCCGTTTATTTATGAACCACCGCTACTCCCATCCCTTCGTATTGACAGCAGCCCTGGCAGTACTGACAGGATTTACGCCAACCATGCCCGTTCTCGCTCAGGACGCGGCGAACAAACCTGAACCTCCCAAAGAGGCGCCGAAAGAACCGACAAAGCCAGAAGCGATCAAAGCGGTTTCTCCCACAGCGCCAGAGATCGACGCCGAAGCCAAAAAAGCGATTGACGCTATGGTGGAAGCCTACGCCAACCTCAAATCGTTTTCCGCCCGCCTCAACTTCAGCGCCAAACAGGGCGAGAAGAACGAAACCACGAATGCCGTCATCGCCTTTGCACGTCCCAATCTGGTGAAAGTAACCGGAACACAGGGCGGAACCAGCGTCACCCGCATGGTAGTTTCTGATGGAAAATCTTCATTTCAGACGGTGTCGAGCGATGCGCTTTCCTACACAAAGTCGACCGCTCTGCCCGATGCGCAAAACATCGGACGCGCCCTCTCCCTGAGCGGCGGCGGCGGAACCGGCCTGATGCCTGCAGTGCTTCTGGGATCGAAACCGGAAATCGCGAAAAATCAGATTCTGGGGCCGAACGTCAGCAAACTGGGCGCCCCAACAGAGGAGACTCTCGACGGCATTGCGGTGCGTTCCATCAAGGCGGAATTCAGCAAACCACGCCCCTATTCCATCACCTTTGTCATCGGGAAAGGAGACAATATTCTACGACGTCTGACCATTGACGCCAGCGCCGTCGAGCCCGTCCTCCTGCTCACCGAAGAATACTCGGATATCAAGATCAACCCCGAACTGACGGCAGCGGACTTTACGTTCAAGCCCGCGCCCGGCGCGAAAGAGAAAACCGAAAAAGTCGCCCAGTCAGACTTTTTCGACCCCCGCATCAAAGTGGGCGCCATGCCGCTCCCGCTTTCCGGCAAAGACCTGAACGGTAAGACCGTAACGCTCGCCGACTATAAAGGCAAAGTAGTCCTGGTCGATTTTTGGGCGACCTGGTGCGGTCCCTGCCGCGAAGAGATTCCCAATGTTGTCACCGTCTACGGAAAGTACAAATCGCAGGGATTCGATATTCTGGGCGTTTCTCTGGATGATGCGAATGCGAACGCCAAGGTAGCCGCCTTCGCCAAAGAGAACAAGATGCCCTGGCGTCAGATCTATGACGGAAAAGGATGGCAGAACGCGGTCGCAACCACTTACGGCATCCGAGCCATTCCCTTTACCATGCTGATTGGCAAGGACGGGAAAATCGCCGCCGTTGGCGCACGCGGCGCTGAACTGGAGCCTGCAGTCAAGAAAGCTCTGGCGAAAAAATAAGGAATGATGTTACGCGGCTTACCGCTCTACGGTATGCCGCGTAACATAACTGATATATGCTTTCCGAACTTACAATCGCCGGGTATCGCTCCCTGCGCGAAATCACGCTTCCACTGGGCCGCCTGACCGTCATCGTCGGCGCGAATGGTTGCGGCAAATCCAATCTGCATCGTTCCCTGTACCTTTTACACGCCGCCGCGCAGGGTCGTCTGGCGCGAACGATGGCGAGCGAAGGCGGTATGTCGAGCCTGCTCTGGGCAGGCGCTCGTCACAGGGGTCCGGTACGGCTCAAACTCGGTATCATCACGTCCGAAAACCTGTCATATGAACTGGTGTGCGGCTTGCCGGAACCGAACGATCTGCCCTCTCGTTTCAAACTCGATCCCCTGATCAAAGAGGAAAGCATCCTCTTTCGAGAAGGTGGCTCTCTGGTCACTCTGATGGATCGCGGGAAAAGCGGCGTGATGTTGCGCGATTCCAGCGGAAAACGCGTTTCCCTTCCGATGACCCTATCACGCCACGAGTCCGCACTGACGCAGATTTCGGAACCACACCGTTACCCTCACCTTTCGCTGTTGCGGGATCGTCTCTCTGGATGGCGCTTCTATCATCATTTCCGTACCGATGATGGAGGACCGCTACGTCAGCCGCAGGTCGGCGTCTTCACACCCGCCCTCGCGCACGATGGCGCAGACCTTGCCGCCGCCCTGCTTACCATACAGGAAATCGGCGATAGACCCGCGCTGGAGCAGGCAATCCGTAGCGGACTGAGCGGGGCGGAGTTGGAAATCGTCATCAGCGACGATTACCGCTTTCGGGTTCTCCTGCATACTCCCGGCCTTCACCGACCTCTGGAAGCATGGGAAATGTCCGACGGTACTCTGCGTTATCTCTGCCTGCTCGCCGCCCTGCTATCGCCGCGTCCTCCACAGTTGCTCGCCCTGAACGAGCCGGAAACCAGTCTGCACCCCGATCTGATTCCGCCGCTCGCCGCCGCGATTTCTCAGGCGGCATCGCGTTGCCAGATATGGCTTGCGACTCACTCGGTTCCCCTGTCCGATGCGATCCAACGCTTCTCCGGCATACCTCCAGTCCGCCTGATCAAAACGGATGGCGAAACGCGCATCGCTCTCTGAAGCTCCAATCAGGCAAAGTCCGGGTTACTCTTTTCTGAAAGCGTCCTTCTTCGGAAGCGGCGCGGCGTTTCACCACGCCGCTGCGGAGATTTTAGGAGACGCCTTTCCGGTACGCTGCCAATTCCGCTTTACGCGTTTCACCAATACCGGCGAGGATCTGCTCCCATTTCTGACGATGCGGTTTGAGAGTTTCTACAATCGCCTCAGCCACCGCAATATCGCGAAACCATTTTTTATCGGCGGGAATGATAAACCAGGGGGCGTCTTTCGCAGCGCATTTTTCAATGGCATCGTCATAAGCTTGCTGATAATCGTCCCAGAATTCACGCTCTTTCCAGTCCCCTACATTAAGCTTCCATGCCTTCGCCAGGTTTTCTTCCCGCGATAGCAACCGTCGCTCCTGTTCCTCTTTGGAAATGTGTAGGAAAAACTTCAGGACGATTGTTCCGCTCTCTGTCAGAAGTTCCTCAAAGTCATTGATGTGACCATAGCGTTCCTGCCACTGCGTCTCCGGAACCAGATTATGTACACGAACGACCAGAACATCCTCATAGTGCGAGCGATTGAAGAAGACCGTCTCGCCCCTTACTGGGGTCTGCTGATGGACACGCCATAGAAAGTCATGTCCCGCTTCAAAAGCGGTAGGGACTTTGAACGAGGCGACGCGAATTCCGACCGGGTTCATCGCTCCGGCGATAGATTTGAGAGTCCCGTCTTTCCCTGCTGTATCCATTCCCTGAACGACTATCAGGAGACTTTGCGTCCCTGCGGCGTAGCATAGCTCCTGTAGCTCAGCTAACTGAGTCGCCAGTGCTGCAAACCGGGTCGGGCTTTCTTCTCGTTTCAAACCGCCATCAGAATTGGTCGGGATATCTCTCAATTTGATTTTCCCGGGCTTATCACACTTTATAGCCAGCATACTATTTTCTTTTACCCCTTACCTTCCGGGGAAATCGCAGGCAGGAAGATTGCCCTATGGCGAAGAAAACACCTCTATGCCTTCCTCGTTGCCAGAATTTCCCTTTGACCGCTATATTCGCTATGGCGAACTGACTGCCCTGCTCACCGAGACAGCAAAGGCGCATCCTGAGCGATGCCGGCTGGAAAGTATCGGAAAGTCCTACGAAGGACGCGATATCTGGTGCGTAACCGTCACGAATTTCGCGACGGGATCAGACAGAGAAAAGCCAGCTTTCTACGCCGACGGCAACATACACGCAACCGAAGTCTCCCCAACCACCGCCTGCCTCTATCTGCTTCATAAATTGCTGACCGAATACGAATCCGATCCGCAAATTACACGCGCCCTCGATACCCGCGCTTTTTACCTTATCCCGCGAGTGAATCCGGACGGCGCGGAGTTATTCCTTTCCGATACGCCCCGGTATCTGCGGTCATCGACGCGCCCCTACCCCTTCGATGAGGAACCAGTCGAAGGAATTAAGCGCGAAGATATCAACGGAGACGGTCTGTCCCTGCAAATGCGCGTCCCGGATGAAAACGGCGCCTGGAAGAAGCATCCTCAGGATTCCCGGATCATGATACGGCGTGAGCCTACAGAAGACGGCGGCGAATATTTCCGTCTTCTCCCGGAAGGAAGGATTACCAATTACGATGGCGTCACTTTCGGCGTTCAACGGATAAAGGAAGGCCTCGACCTCAACCGGAACTTCCCGGCGCACTGGCGACCGGAGCAGGAACAGCCCGGCGCTGGTCCTTACCCGACATCAGAACCGGAAGCGCGCGCTCTGGTCGCCTTTATCACCGATCATCTCAATATCTGCTCCGCGGTCACCTTCCATACATTCAGCGGCGTTCACCTGCGCCCCTATGGAACCTCGCCGGATGACACTTTTCCTGCCGAGGATCTCTGGGTCTATCAGAAGTTTGGCAAGGTAGCGACGGAACTTACAGGCTATCCTGCCGTCTCCGTCTTTCATGATTTCAAGTATCACCCGAAGGAAGTCATCACCGGGGTATTCGATGACTGGTGCTACGAACACCTCGGTATTTTCGCATGGACGACAGAAATCTGGTCGCCGCATCGGCAAGCGGGAATCACTGAGGGCTTTGATAAGGAAACGAAACCCGGAGCCTTTCGATTCACCACCTTTTCCCGCGATCATGATCCCGACGACGATTTGAAACTGGTGCGCTGGGCGGATGAAAAACTGGAAGGCAAAGGTTATTACGACTGGCAAAAATTCGATCATCCCGAACTGGGCATGGTCGAAATTGGCGGGTGGAATATCTTTTACGCCTTCCGCAATCCGCCGCCGCAATTTCTGCAAGCGGAAATCGCCCCGTTTGCGGACTGGCTTCTCCACATGGCGCTATGTTCCCCACAGTTGACCATTTACGCTGCTGAAGCGACTCCGCTGGGTAAGGAACATTATCGGGTACGACTCGTTGTGCAGAATACCGGATGGCTACCGACCTATGGCAGTAAAAAAGCGCTGGAACGTAAAGTCGTACGCCCGGTCATAGCGGAAATAACACTGCCGGATGGCGCGACTCTGATCACTGGCAAAAGCAGAGAAGAACTATCGCAACTGGAAGGCAAAGCCAACAAAGCCGCAGGAAACAATGGATATGCAACGGATTTCACCGAAGACCGAGCGAAGATTGAATGGATCATCAACGCCCCCCAAGGCGGGACAGTGACCCTGTCCGCTCGTCATGAACGCGCTGGACAACACAGTCGAACCATTACTCTTCCTTCGCCGTCCTCGACCGGTTGATGTCGGCATTCGCAGAATCCCTATTTCAGAACAATGACCGAAAAAAGGACATCACTAACAACGAAGAATAACGAGGGAACCTGAGAATTTTGCCCGAATGGCAATAGAAACGAAGTCAAGTATGCAAGCGGATAATGCAACGCGGCAACGAATCCTTACGCTTATCGCCGTTATTGGCTGTCTTCTGGGTGGGTTAGCGATTTCTGGCCCTCTGGAGCGATTCTTTGCCAGGAATCCGGCTCAGGAAGAACCATCAAAAGAAGAGATCAATCCCAAACGCATCGCGGAGATGCGAGAACACGCCACCAGGTTACGTGCGACAAGAGACCAAGCCGCGCGGTTCGGACAGCAAGGTCAATGGCTGAAGGCAGCCGACATCGCCGGAAGTTTGATTTCAGAGGATGACCGAAATCGATTCGGTCTACTGGCGATGAAAGGAGAAGCGCTATTTCGAGCGGGAGAAACGCAGAAATCCATTGAAGTTTTCAGCAAAATCCTTATCGGGAAAGACCCGGTCAGTATTGCCGGAAAATTGGCGTTGCAAGGGGATCGTATCGCCTACAAAGCCCATTGCGAATCATTTCTGGCGGATCGCAAAAACACGAAAGATCAATCCTCTCTACGTATCAATCCCGGTGCGGATGCGAACAACCTTGCCTGGATGTGTATCCTTTTACGCGACGGTCTTACCGATTATTCCCTACCGATCACGCTCGCACGGGAGGCGTTAAACAGAGCAGGTTCCACTGAAAGAAGCGCGGGGCGTACAGACGGGCGACTGGAACGCGCCCTCTACCTCAATACGCTGGGCGTCGCCCTCTACCGCGCTGGAGACGATGCAAACGCGATTCAGGCATTAGCGGAATCCGAACGCGTGGTCAAAGACCCCTTCAACTGGCCGTTTCTCGCCCTGGCGTATTTCCGACAGGGAAATAAAGCGGAATCCCAGAAATGGTTGTTACAGCTACGCAAACTGATGATCGACACCTTCGGGACAGATCAGAATCAGAACAATCGACACGAATTACTGCTTTTTCACCGTGAGGCGGAAATGGTCATCAACGGGACATATCCCCCGGCGAAAAGCGAATCCTGAAGAAAATTTCGGGTCTGTCCGACAAGGCGATATTTAATCGAAGCCCCACTTCGTGTATAATAAAATCGCATCCACCTTGTATGGTTTTACGCCAGCAAGCCGCATCGAACGCAGGAAAACGGAACGATGAAACAGAAGTTCATGGTGTATTACTGGTTGCATCGCGGAGATAAAGGCGTCTCAATTTGCGAAAAAATGACCGCCGAATCTCTGGATGAAGCGACCAAGTTCGTTCAACGTCGGATGGAATTCCCCTCCTTCGCCTTCGATTCCGAACGCGAAGGACGTGTCATTCTACGCACCGAACATATCCAGTTTATTGAAATCGAGGTCGGCGAGCATTGTGGCGAAGGCGGATTTCCCGAAGACGACACTGGCATTTAGACCGTAGTTCGCTAGACCGTACACCGCTATTAATGCTGTGACGGCGCTGAAAATAAGCGGGGCTTTACAAACCAGAGCGATGATTGCGCGATAGCGGGATTCGTCCCCTTAGGCAATTTTTCTAAAGGCAGAATAACCAGCGGATCCCCGCCGGGATCACGCATTCCATTCTTTTTCGCCCACTGTAACGAATAATACCTCCTGTCGTGGGCATCATATGCTACCAGGTGTGCGGTAGGAGCAGGCGTTGCAGGTTTACGTATTTCCGATTTTCCGGACGCTTTTGTCTTCCCCTTCACTCTGGCAAGCGAGGGAGGAAGAAGCTGGGAACGATCCCCGCTTCCCCCACTCTGTGCCCTGACCGTGGCGTTGCCCATCAAAACCCCAGCGACAATCGCCGCGCCAATTAACGCCGGAATAACACCGATACGCCTTCTCATTTACGTTACTTCGTATTCGCTTCTCACCTAATAGACAAACGAATTACACAGGTTCTCGCTTCCGGAGTTCGTGCATCCCGGTAGTGTAGACTCGCACATATCGCCGACCGGATACTGGTGAATGAGTTCACAACCCGTGAGAGTTTTGCTGGCGGTGATGGCGGTCGGTTGCATCCACTTCGCGTGCCCATCGAAGAAAGCGGCGTTCAGCCCGCCTTGATGGCGGTTCCCGGCAAGGCTCATCCTTTTAGCAATCGGGTCATAGTTGAAATCGCCGCCGGTCGGTTCGATCCAGCTATCGCCAATCGGTTGCCCGGCGGTATCCTTCCCCCACTTTTCCGTGACGACAATTGTCTCAACAGGCAGTTCTATTTGCGCTAATCCCAATCCCTCAGCGGCGCGAACGGCGATATAAGAGCGCTTATACGCGTTTACGCCATCGGCGTTCTTGCTGTCGGCGGGCAGTTCATCGCTGGGACAGGCCAGAATTTGCCCGTTTTTCATATAGGGCATCAGGGCGTTCCACCATCGCACCGGGTTGACCGCGTTTGCGTTCGGCATAATCGCCCCGGTATGGGAGCGCGACGGGTTCGCCGTACTGGCATAGAAAAACAGTTTCTCATCATTATCCTGCACATACATCTGTGTGGCAAGACCTATCTGCTTCATATTAGACAGACAAGAGATAGAACGCGCCTTCTCACGTGCCTGTGCGAAGACCGGAAAAAGAATAGCGGCAAGTATCGCTATGATGGCGATAACGACGAGAAGTTCAATGAGCGTAAAAGCGCGGCGCCCCATACCATTCCTCCAGAGAGATCAATACACGTACTATACCCAAAATAGATTAAGACATTGTTAAGGCACATGGTCTATTCACTTGGATGATGAAGTTCAGGACTTGCGCACAACTCCTGAACCATTTGCCAGTGTGATATTATTCACAATCCTTGACAATAGTAAATGGGGGGTATTATTCGACTATCTCGTTCATGGTCGTGGTTGGAAGTTTTACCCTGACGTTGCTATCATTAACGGGAGACTTATCATAGTACAACCAAGCCTTCTCGCCCGTTTTAGGAGTTATCCAATTATGGTCAAAACGATAGTAGCATTAACCGTTGTATGTTTTCTCTGTTTGTCTATGGCTCCGACTTACGCAAAGGGGAGTACCTTAGAGAAGGCGTTACAGCGTCTTTCCCAGCAGGAAAAGGTCTTTATCCTCGCCGAAGGCGAGGGTATATCATCCGACTCCCAGATCGGTGAAATAGACAAAATTCTCGCTTCACAGGGTCAAAGCGGCGTGATGAAGATCGCACAGATAGGTGCTCTTTGCGGCTATCGCGCCACTGCCGCAAAAGGCTACTTTCTTCTGAATCGCACGTATGAACGTCCCGGCGAAATTCCCTGCATCACCTATGAAGAACTACAGGAAAGCATGGCGGATGTGACAGCGATTTTGAGCGCGATATGCCCACCGACGGATGCGCCACCGGGTTCTCCGGAAGCAGAAAAGAAACTTCACACCTGGGCGCTTTATATCCATCTGTTTCTCAAAAGTCTGTCCCCGGAGCAGCTTCGCACGGTAAAAAAGACCGGATTGCGGGTTGGGGATTTGACAGAGGCCCAACGTGACCGATTTCAAGACATTCTGGCGGACGGAGCATTTGGCGGTAATCTTCCTCTGGCGCGGGAAGCCAGTAGACAACTAACAGGCGCAACAAGGGGTTATATTTACCGTCAAAAAAGCGAAAAGTTTACCACACTACGCTACCCAGAATCTGTAGTGCGGACGGGCTATGTCCTTCGTCCCTTCAAGGTAAATTTTGGCGAGGGCAGAACGCTTGACGAAGAAACGCAGTCTATTCTCACAAATGGCTTAGAGTCGGGGCAGACACTCGCTGATCTGACAAAAGCGGTCAGTGCAGACGTCAAACCAGGTGAACCGCGACTCGAAGCGTCCTCCTCGCTACAACAAAAGCCGGTTGTTTTCGCCGGAGTGCAATATGTCTCCGCGCAACAGGCTGCAACCGCCGTCAAGGCGCTCTATGGTCTGAAAATTGAGCGTCGGACATCAGGTTTGCTTCTTGCTCGAATGCGCCCAAACATTCCACAGACCTATTCTACTGTCATCCCCTCTCTTTTTCAGGCGTTACCTTTACCGGTTCGCACTGCCCTTTTTGCGACGCCTTCGAGAGCGTCGGGACCACTGCAACAAAATCCGTTACAGAACGAGGCATCTTCCGCGACCACTCGTGGTTTTCAGATCAGCGCGAACGCCACCCGTCTGTTCAATGACTCCCTGCGAAATTTAGAGGTGGGAGAAAAACAACCTGTATCTTCGCTAAACACAACTCAGAGAACGCTTCTCGGCCTTATCCTTGTCAACCAATTTATTCCTGTGATTCCAAAAATACAGGCGGAAATAGCCCGAATGCAACAATTTACCGACGACACAAAGATTTTTGCTAATAAAGAGCAAGAATCACACGGAAAACCAAGACTGAACTTTGGTCTTACCTTACCGGGGCAAAGTGAACCCGCCATTTACTATAATGAAGTCCCTGACGGCGGCGTTTTATGACACGCCGTATATCCTGTGAAAGACATCAGGCGTTTTATCTTTCGATGTGCAAAGTCGCTACTTCCTCAAGGGCTTTTTCTACGGCGACGGTTTGTGTCCGCATTTGTGCGAGGGTTGCCGTCATATGCGCTATATTCTCCGATGGATTAACGGATATTCCCTGCACGCTTCGTTCGCGGACGAGCATGGCGCGAACCGATTCAAAGGTCTGCTGAATCGCATCGAACCGGGACTTCATCCGCTGCCGTTCCACAGACACGACGGCAATACTTTCCATACGTTGTTCGTACAAAGCCTTTGTCTGTTCCAGCGTCATTTGAGTTTCCGGATCGGTGACCGTTTGCAGTCGCTTGATCAGCGTATCGTATTCCGCTTCCAGCGAATCTTTGCTCTCTGACAAAACGCTTTGATTGATGTCAAAGCGTTTTGTCAGCCTGTGATAATCTGCCATCAAATGGTTCGCCTGATCAAGCAGTTTACGGGCCGCTAGTTCTTGCGTTGCATCGGTATTGGTGAGTTCAGACACTAATTTCAGATACGAGGCTTCAACGGCGGTCGGTATGTACCCGAAGAACTCAACCTGATGCGCCAGATTATAGCTATTATAAAAATGAAGGTCTGGTAGATTAAATAGATAGGCGCTGATACAGGCGCAGAAAATGAATAGCAGGGCAAGAACAACAAGATACCCGGGAGTAGTAGAGTTTAAGGCGATAATACCGGCGCAGAGTACTACCGAAAGCCATACTCCCATAAAAGCGTAGCTCCTTTGTCCTACCTTTTCTTTTTGACGTCTGTTGCGCACCGCCTCTAATTTTCTATGTAAGTCTGTCATGCGCCAACTTTTTTCCAAAGAATGTTTTTGAACTCGAATTGCCTCAGCGATCACAGGGTCAATTTCGGACAGTTGTATATTCATCTGGTCTGGCATCTCCTTTCTTCACAAGCTTCCGTAGCTATACAGGGAGCTAAGAATCTTACTTCACTGATTGGCTTGACGGTTCCTGCCAAAAGATATAAAGAAACGCCGGACGGCCTAAGCCGTCCGGCGTTTTTTGCTTTAGAGCACCTAACAAAACATCCTTTATTCCGTCCAGAGGACGGTTGGCGAAGCTTCTGGGCGAGGCTCTTTAGCGCCTCGTAACAAAGGTTTTGTTAGGCGCTCTTAGCCGAGCCTACCTGTTTAGCCACCGAGGAGTTCGAGCGGGCTGGGAGACGTGGATTCCTCCGGGTCGGGGGATTCGGCGCCCAGCATGGTCGCCGCCGCCGCCTTCAGGGAGTCCAGTTCCGCTAACTCGTCGTCCAGACGCTCGATATCGAGCATGCGGCGCGACGGGCGCTCCGGTTCCAGTTTCCGTCCATCGGTAGAGACGACATCCAGAGCACGGTACTGCGCCAGACCGGTTCCGGCGGGAATAAGGCGTCCAATAATGACGTTCTCCTTCAACCCGACCAGGTAGTCCTTCTTACCGCGCACTGCCGCTTCCGTCAGGACACGAGTCGTCTTCTGGAACGATGCCGCCGACAGGAACGAGTCGGTAGCCAGAGACGCTTCGGTGATTCCCAGAAGCACCGGCATAGAAGTCGCCGGACGTCCGGGAGTCGGGCGCGATTCCACTTCGCGGTTCGCATCCTCAATCTCGAAGCGGTCTAACTGTTGACCCGGCAGGAACTGGCAATCGCCCGGTTCCGCAACCTTTCGGCGACGGAGCATCTGCCGAATAATGACCTCGATGTGCTTGTCGTTGATATCTACGCCCTGTTGTTTGTAGACGCTTTGCACTTCCTTGACCATGTATTCCTGCACGCCACGAACGCCCTGCAGTTCCAGAACGCTCTGCGGATCCAGCGGACCAGCAGTAAGTCGGTGACCCGGTTCTACCTCATCGCCCGGCTTGACTTCCAGTTCGCCACGGTACGGGACAACCTTTTCCTTACGGACTTTGACATACTCAATGCCCGCCGCCGCGATCTTCTTGGCGATACGTTCCGGAATGTTTTCTCCAGCAGGTACAATCGGAGTCGCCGCTTCGCCGCCATCTGCGCCGGGCAGATAAATGGATTCCGCCGCCACTTGCTCACGAATGCTCTTGGCGTCTTCGGACACCTTGACCGGCGAGTGGATAACGACCTTACGAAGCCCCTGCATCGTAATGTCCGCTACCAGTCCGCCGAACTCGGTGACAATCGCCTGCCCCTTGGGCTTCCGGGCCTCAAAGAGTTCGACGACGCGCAGAAGACCGCCGACCTGCTCTTCCGCAACCTTGAGCAACTGCTGAACCTGTCGCTGACGCTCTCGCTCATGACCTTCCTCGCTACCGAGGGAGATTCGCCCCTTCTCCTGATCTTCATACAGGATTCCGAGGCTCTGAGCGCGTTGTCGGCGGACGTTCGCAACGCCCGTCAACTGGTTCGCCGAGGCGATACCGCCGGTGTGGAACGTTCGCATGGTCAACTGCGTTCCGGGTTCGCCGATGGACTGCGCTGCGATAATACCTACCGCCACGCCGATTTCCACCGGTTTGCCGGTTGCAAGATCACGACCATAACAGGTAGAGCAGACTCCCTGACGCGATTCACAGGTCAGGACGGAACGCAGACCGACACGCTTGACGCCTGCCATCTGCACTTCAATCGCCTTCTCATCACTGATGGGTTGTCCCTTACCGACGATGATCTCGCTGGTTTCCGGGTGCAGGATTTCCTCCAGCGCCGTTCGTCCCTTGATGCGGTCACCGAGCGATTCGAGCGTGTCATTTCCTTCACGGAGTTCGGAGACGAAAATTCCCTGCTCTGTGCCACAGTCGATTTCGCGAACAATGACATCCTGTGCAACGTCTACCAGACGACGGGTAAGGTATCCGGCGTCCGCAGTACGAAGGGCGGTATCCGCCAGACCCTTTCGCGCTCCGTGCGTGGTGACGAAGTATTCCAGAACGGACAGACCTTCATGGAAGTTCGACTTCACTGGCAGAGAGTCAATAATGTTCCCGAATGGGTCGGACATCAGACCGCGCATACCGGACAACTGCGCCAGCTGCTTTTTGGAGCCTCGGGCTTTGGAGTCCGTGATGATGTTGATCGGGTTGAACTGCTCAATATTGCCGATAATCTCATCGGCAATCTTGGCGGAAGCCCCCGTCCACAATTCGATGACGCGCTGTTTCTTCTCACCCGGCGAATACATGCCACGTCGGAAGTTCTGGCTGACCTTGTTGACATCGTCTTCCGTCTGCTTCAGAATAGCGGCGCGGGACGGCGGCGATTTCATGTCCGTCAGAGCGAACGTGATCCCCGCCTTACAAGCCCATTTGAAACCCGTAGACTTGATCGCGTCCAGAAGAATGATCGTTCCTTCATCGCCGACAGCGTCATGCGCCTCGGAAATGAGCTTGATGAGCGAGTTCTTCTCCATCGTCTTGTTGACATAACGAAGCGGTTCCGGCACGACCTCATGGTTGAACACCAGACGTCCCGCCGTGATCGTCACCAGTTCACGATCCGTTGTACCGTAAACAGGAAGACGGACTTCGATATAGTCATGTAAGTCCAGAAGCCCCCGGTCATACGCCATCAAGGCATCTTCCGGCGAGGCGAACGGCTTATGCCGAACAATAGCGACATCACGAATCGCTACCGCGTTCGCCGCAATCGCCATCGCCGCATCCGGAGAGATTCGGACGCCCTTAGCGACGATCACTTCTGACGTTTCCGGATGCAGGATATCAACGAGAACTTTCGAACCAACCAGTTGATCCGCCAGTTCGGTTCCTGTCGCCCCCTTGAAGTCACGATCCAGACGTAACGTTTTCTTTTCCATCGTCAGGAAGTAGTTTCCCAGAACGATGTCCTGTTGCGGCGAAACGATTGGCGAACCATCCGCTGGTGAGAACAGGTTATGCGTCGAAAGCATCAGAATGCGAGCTTCCGCCTGAGCCGTCGCCGACAACGGAATATGCACCGCCATCTGGTCACCGTCGAAGTCGGCGTTGAACGCCTTACAGACGAGTGGGTGCAGTTGGATCGCTTTACCATCCACCAGTTTCGGTTCGAACGCCTGAATGCCGAGTCGGTGCAGGGTTGGCGCCCGGTTCAGAAGAACCGGATGTTCCTTGATCACTTCTTCGAGCGCATCCCACACTTCCGGGCGCATCTTGTCGATCATACGCTTCGCCGTTTTGATGTTGGACGTAAACTGTCGCTCGACCAGCGTCTTCATGACGAAGGGCTTGAAGAGTTCCAGCGCCATCTCCTTCGGCAGACCGCATTCATGCAATCGCAAGTCCGGACCGACGACGATGACCGACCGACCGGAGTAGTCGACACGCTTGCCCAGCAGGTTCTTGCGGAAGCGACCTTCCTTGCCCTTGAGCATGTCGGAAAGCGACTTCAGCGGGCGACCATTCGAGCCGGTGACCGGTCGAGTCCGACGTCCGTTATCGATCAGGGCGTCCACCGCTTCCTGAAGCAATCGTTTTTCATGGTTGACGATGCTTTCGGGGGCGCGAATCTCCGTAATCTTCTTCAGACGGTTGTTTCGGTTGATGATACGCCGATACAAATCGTTGAGGTCAGATGTCGCGAAGCGCCCACCGTCCAACTGCACCATCGGGCGCAGTTCCGGCGAAATGACCGGCACCGCATCCAGAATCATCCATTCCGGACGCGCCTTGCTTTCCAGGAACGCATTGACAACTTCGATACGCTTGATGGCGCGGAGACGGCGTGGCCCCTGCGTTTCCTCAACATCTTTGCGCAACTGCCGTTGCAGGGATTCGAGGTCTACTTCCATCAGCAATTCTTTGATCGCCGCTCCGCCCAATCCAGCGCGAACGATAGAAGTGGACGAAGCATCGTTGATACCGTCATAGAGTTCCGGCGAAACGCGATCACTGAGCACTTGCAACAGACGCTCGATTGCACGCCACTGGTCTTCGTTGATAAGCATTCGCTTTTCCAGCGTTTGCAACAACTTGAGCGCTTCACGCAGTTCTTCGGCGCGTTCGGTCGCGTCCTTCTCTTCCTGCTTGATGCGATCTTCTAACTGCCGCTGACGACCGAAGATTTCTTCTTCGGTATAAGGTACGCGCTCAGGTTCCGCATCCGGGTCCAGAACAACCGCCGCTTCCGCGTCGTCATCTTCGCCGGTTTCTGTCTCCCCGATTTCAACGATACGCCCCAGAGCGGTCTCACGGGCGAAATCGTCGCGATACTCACGAATGATGTCATCCCGCTCATCTTCCAGAGATGCGATTTCCTGCTCGACGGCATCCCGGAATTGATCGAGCCCCGCCATCGTCCGTCCTTTGTCCACGTGTGTGACAATGTAGGAGGCGAAGTAAAGCACTTTCTCCAGAGGACGTGGCGTCATATCCAGTATCAGCGCAAGCGGCGAGGGAACGCCCTTGAGATACCAGATGTGACAAACGGGAGAGGCAAGTTCGATATGCCCCATCCGCTCACGTCGCACTTTAGACCGCGTTACTTCGACGCCGCAACGATCGCAGATGATGCCTTTGAACTTTACCTTTTTGTAACGCCCGCAGTGGCATTCCCAGTCTTTGGTAGGTCCGAAAATCTTTTCACAGAAGAGACCATCCCGTTCCGGTTTAAATGTCCGGTAGTTAATCGTTTCCGGCTTCTTTACTTCGCCATACGACCAGGTACGAATCTGGTCCGGCGACGCGATGCCAATACGAATCTTATCAAATGTAGATGCGTCAGCCATATACTCACCTTCCTGAACGCGTTTGCAAACAACAAATCACAGAGCGACAATCGGCGACAGGCAGTCAGTGGACGGGTTATTCTGAGAGCGAAATATCTATTTCCGCTCTCAGTTTCAACCGCTTACTGACTGCCGTTTGCAGACTTCCTAACTCAACTCGGGCAATGGCAGGGCGTCTTCCGCTGGTTCCAGCCTGCGCAAGGCGGAGCGGCGACGGGCGGCGTCCTCATCCATATAATCTTCATCTTTGTCTTTCAGGTCGATTTCGGTGCCCATCGCATCCTCCACCGCAACTTTCAGACCCAGTGACTGCAGTTCGTTCACCAGAATCTTAAACGATTCCGGGACGCCTGGTTCCAACATGGCGTCGCCCTTGACAATACTCTCGTAGGTTTTAACGCGACCGAGAACGTCATCGGACTTGATAGTCAGAATTTCCTGTAGGGTATATGCTGCGCCGTATGCTTCCAGCGCCCATACTTCCATTTCGCCGAAGCGCTGACCGCCGAATTGCGCCTTGCCTCCCAACGGTTGTTGCGTGACCAGCGAGTAGGGACCAGTCGAACGGGCGTGAATCTTGTCATCGACAAGGTGCGCCAGTTTCAGCATATAGATATATCCAACGGAAACGGGCATACTGAATTTTTCTCCCGTCTTACCATCGTACACATCCGATTTACAGGTTTCTTCGTAGAATCCGACGCGCTTCCAAACACGCTCGTGAATCGTCGCCAGCAACTTCCCATAAGGGAAATCATCCGGCACTATCACTTCCGCGTCTTCCGGCGTTTCCGGGTTCATGATCATTGGACCTGCCAGTAAGGCGGAGATTCGCTCCAACTCACGGGCGGGGAGGTCACGAAGCGCAGCTTCGACCGCTCCCATCAGTCCTTCGATCGTTTCCTCCGCCGTCTCTTCGGGCAGCGTGATATTCAGACCGAGGTCGGAATTCAGGAATTTCGCCAGCATCGTCCGACGCAATGTCTCGCCATAGCGCTTCATTTCGCGGAGAATTTCTTCCTCAGTCGAGCCTTCAAAGATCGGTTCCACGAATTGATCGCCGAACTTTTTCGCCACCAGACCGAGGTGCGTTTCCATGATCTGACCGATATTCATACGAGAAGGAACGCCCAATGGGTTCAACACGATGTCTACCGGAGTGCCATCTGCGAGGTGAGGCATGTCGGCTTCCGCCAGAATTTTGGAGACGACACCCTTGTTACCATGTCGTCCCGCCATCTTGTCGCCTTCCATGACCTTACGCTTCTGAGCAATGTAGACGCGCACCAGCTTATTGACACCCGCAGGAAGTTCATCCGGCGGCAACTTTTCGAGTTCTGAGCCATCGTGGGGCGAATCCAGCGTGTCCGGCTTCTTCGAGAAGTTGAAGACAGTTCCGCTCGCATCCTTATACTTGAAGCGAGAGAATACCTTAACATCAACGACCTTACCTTTTTCGCCGTGCGGCAAACGCACCGAAACGTCGCGCGTTTCTTCCGCCTTCTTACCGAAGATAGCGATAATCAGACGTTCCTCAGCAGTCAGTTCTCCCTGCCCCTTGGGCGCGACCTTCCCGATGAGAATATCATCGGCGCGAACTTCGGCTCCGACGCGGATAACGCCGTCCTCATCAAGGTCTTTCAGAGCATCTTCACCGACATTCGGAATGTCGCGGGTCATTTCTTCCGGTCCCAGCTTGGTATCCCGCGCTTCGCCTTCATACTTCTCAATGTGAATCGAGGTATAAATATCGTCGCGTACCAATCGCTGAGATAGCAGGATAGCATCTTCGTAGTTGTAACCGTTCCAGGGCATGAACGCGACAAGCACGTTCTGACCCAGAGCCAGTTCGCCACCATCCGTACATGGCCCGTCCGCCAGAACATCGCCCTGACGCACTCGCTGACCATTGCTGACAATCGGGCGCTGCGTGATACAGGTAGCCTGATTCGAACGCATCATGTTCAGAAGCGGGTAGGAATCGATGCGGCCGCCCGCCGCTTCGATAACGATCTCCTGAGACGTTACCTTGCGAACGCGCCCGCCCCGTTTGGCGACGATGACAGCGCCAGAATCCACAGCCGCCTTTTTCTCGATTCCCGTCTTGACCAATGGCGCATCCGGGCGAAGCGTCGGAACAGCCTGACGTTGCATGTTCGCACCCATCAGAGCGCGGTTAGCGTCGTCATTTTCTAGGAACGGAATCATGGCTGTCGCGACCGAAACGAGCTGTTGCGGCGAAACGTCCATGTAGTCGATCTGGTTCGTCGGCAGAATCGGGTATTCGTTGTTGTAGCGGGCTTGAACCTGCTTCTCAACAAACGAACCATCCTCTGTCAGACGAACGGACGCCGGAACGATCTTGTAGTGATGCTCGTTGTCCGCCGGAACCCAGTCGATATCGAAGGAGACCTTACCATTGACCACACGACGATACGGCGTCTCAATAAATCCGAACTGATCCACCCGCGCATGGACAGCGAGCGATCCGATCAGACCGATGTTCGGCCCTTCCGGTGTCTCAATCGGACAGATGCGCCCGTAGTGAGAGTGGTGAACGTCACGGACTTCCAGTTTCGCGGACTGGCGGGAAAGACCGCCCGGTCCGAGCGCAGACAAACGTCGTTTATGGGTCAGTTCCGCAAGCGGGTTGGTCTGATCCATAAACTGAGAAAGCTGCGATGATCCGAAGAATGATTTGATCGCGGCGGAGATCGGTTTCACCGAGAGGACGACCTGCGGCAGGATATTATCGCTGTCCATACTGGTCATGCGCTCTTTGGCGACCTTCTCCATACGCAGGAAGCCCATTCGCAACTGCGAGTACAGGAGTTCTCCGACGGATCGAACGCGCTTGTTTTCCAGGTGGTCGATATCGTCGGTCGAGTACTTGCGTCGCAATTCCTCGCTGACTTCCGCTCCGCCCATGTTCACCGACGCCAGATTGACGATGTAATCCATAATCGCCAGAATATCTGTCGTCGTGATCGTGCGAACCGAAAGCGGCATCGAAAGATTGAGCTTCTTGTTGATTTTGTGCCGTCCGACCTTCGCCAGGTCGTAGCGGCGCGTATCGAAGAACATCGAGTTGACCAGCGAGCGCGAAGAATCCGCAGTCGCCGGGTCGCCGGGACGAATCTTATGGTAGATGTCCAGCAACGCCGTGTGAGCGTCCGTTACTTTCGAGTCTTCCATTTCCAGCGTCGCCGCGATGTATTTGGGCAGTTCGAGAACTTCGAGTGCAGACAGTTCGAGAGCGGCGATTTTCTTTGCCGCATCTTTTTCGATTTTGGCGTAGGCGGGAAGGATCGTCTTTCCGGCGGCGTCCGTCACTTCTTCAACGGTGTACTTTCCGGTCAGAGATTCCGCCGACGGCGCTTCTATGGTTTCCCGCGTTCCAAAGTGCGAAAGAATCTGCACATCGGTTTCGGTCGATACCGACTCCACACGCACTTTGAACTTCGGCAATGTCCTCAAAGCGGCCTCGCCGCCCAGCGCATTGAGCGTCGTTCGGTAAGAGTCCGCATCGACGAGCGTACCGGATTCCAGCAGAAGTTCTCCCGTCACAGAGTCTGCAACAGGTTCCGCCAGCGTTTTACCGATCAGTTCATTGAAGCCGACTTCGAAGATTCCGTTTGGGTGCGCGACCGGGAACGCATGTAGCGCACGAAGCAACGTCGTGATTGCGAATTTTTTGTTTTGTCCAATGCGGACAGTGATAGCATCCGTGGCGTCCGTCTCAATTTCCATCCACGGCCCTTCGGTCGGGATCAGAGTCGCAAAGAACTCCCAGTTGAGTGAGAGATTGAGCGAGTCACGGAAATAGATGCCAGCGGAACGGGAAAGCTGTGATACGACAACGCGCTCCGCGCCATTGATGACGAAGGTTCCCTTATCGGTCATCAGCGGCAGATCGCCAAGATAGACTTCCGATTCGATGATATCGTTAGGCCCGATCAGGCGTACCTTAGCCTTGATGGGCGATTCAAAGGTAACGTCACGGGAACGGCATTGCGCCAAAGAATATTTGGGTTCGCCGAGTGTGAAGTCTACGAGTTCAATACCGGTCGTATTGGTAAAATCGTAGATGGGAGAGAACGATTCAAAGAGTTCCTTCAGTCCTTCTTCAAGAAACCAGCGGAACGAATTCAGCTGCAGTTCGACAAGATTAGGAATGCCGATAGCGTGCGACGCGCGCTTTGCGGAATGCTGAATCTCCATACGGATTAGGACCCCTCCTGAGTCGTCCGCAAAAGCGGACAAGACGCGACCAGAACGGCAAACGCCCTCCCACGCGCAAATGGCGCAAAACGGTTATTTAAGCGGGCGGCGGTCGGCGAGAACCGATCTATCTGGCGGCATGACACGAACCTTAATCATACAACAGGTTTCTTTTCATGTCAAGAACTTTTTGCATGAATTTCGAGAAGCCCATTGTCACAAGTATACGCGGTCACAAGCATACGCGGTCACGAGCATATGCGGTCACAAGCATACGCAGTCACGAGCATATGCGCAAATACGATTATCCTGCAGGCGGCTCTTGCCACTTGCCGTCGGAGCGGATCAGGGAAATGAGTTCTTCGACGCCTTGCTCCTGAGGAACGGTCTTCAAGGGGTCGCGCTTGCGATACAGCGTGATCAATCCGCCCGCTTTTCCCACATAGCCGTAGTCAGCATCCGCCATTTCGCCGGGGCCATTGACAATACATCCCATGACCGCAATATCCAGGCCAACCAGATGTTTGGTCGCATCCCGCACCTGATTGAGGATGGTCGGCAAATCGAACTTCGTCCGACCGCACGAGGGGCAGGCGATGTACTCCACCTGCGTCTTCCGAAGCCCTAACGCCTGCAAAATTTCGTAACAGACCGGCAACTCGTTCACCGGGTCTTCCGACAAACTGACCCGGATCGTGTCACCGATCCCCTCCGAAAGCAAGGTCGCAATTCCGGCGGTGGACTTTACACGGGCATACTGCCCATCGCCCGCCTCCGTGACGCCCAGATGCAACGGGTAATCCATACCTTCCTCATTCATGCGTTTCACCATCAACCGGTTCGCCGCAATCATGATCGGGACGCGAGACGCTTTTAGAGAAATCACCAGATTCCGGAAGTTATGCTTCTCACAGATTTTCAGGTATTCCATCGCGGATTCGACCATGCCCTGAGGCGTATCGCCGTAAGTGACCAGCATACGTTCCGCCAGAGAACCATGGTTGACGCCGATCCGCATGGCGATATCGCGCTGTTTACAAATCTGGATGACCGGTAGTAGCGATTCCTCGATTGCCGCAACCTCTTCGGCGATCTCGTCCGCCGAATACTCCTCCGCCCTGCCTCGGGGCTTACGGAAAACGAACAGACCGGGATTCAGTCGGACTTTATCGACAAACTCCGCCACCACCTGAGCGATACGCGTCCCCTGATGATGGACATCCGCCACCAGCGGGACGCTTCCGGTGAGTAAACGCGCTTCCACTTTACGCTTGATTTCGCCCAGACAGTGCGCTTCCTCCAGTGTAGGCGTCGTGACACGCACAATCTCTGCGCCGGCGCGGTACATTTGAATGATCTGGGAAACGCAGGCGTCCACATTGCGCGTTTCTTCCGTGATCATGCTTTGCACTACCACCGGATTTCCGCCGCCGATGGTGACGCCACCGACGCGCACCGCCCGCGTCCTACGCCGGGGGAAAGTAAGGGGAAGATCATCGTAAGGAGTCAGTACGCTCAAATTTCTCAAGGCTCCGGTCTAAATCATTTCGCGCGAATCAACGGGATTCCCACGTCAGTTCTTTATATAATATCGCCCTTGCATCGTTTGTTACTACACAGATATTTCGGTATGCGTTCCTTTCGTTGCGAAGTGAAGTGACTGCTACATTCCTTCCTCTTGTGGTATTTATGGTATGATTCAGGAGACGCTCTGCGGCGTCCTCGCTCATTTTTGCAAGTTAAGCTAAGGACTGACCATTATGCCCGTACTGGATACTCCCGTTGCGCCAACGCGCCCCTACGGACCTCTCGATATCCCTGGCTTTGATGAAGTAGACGATTTGAAGGGACGCTCCGAAGTCACCGGTCCCTGGATTGTTATTCTATATAACTGTGAATGTCACACTTTTGATGACGTCGAAATGATCTTACAGAAGGCGACCGGTTGTTCGCTCGAAAAAGCTCAGCAAATCGCAATCGAAGTGGATACTTCGGGACGCGCAATCTGTTATTCTGGCGCTCAGGAAGAGTGTGAGCGCGTCGCGTCGATTATCGCGTCCATTCGTCTGCAGGTTGAGACGGATCGCGCCTGATCCGCCTCACGATATCCATCACGACCGATATCCCGGTTGCGCGCCTCTCCGCCTCTGAAAAACGCCGTAAGGAACGAATGATACAGCGAAGTCGGGGAAATTCGCGCAACCGGGCGCCCTCCCCCAGGAGAATGCCAGTCCGCCTCTTCCCTTCACGCCTCTTTTCTCCTGCCTTCCGACAAAAAAGCGAAGCGTTCTCTCTTTTGGTATCAGGTAAACATTGATGTCGTTCGCATATTCCTTTCTCACCCCACCTCGCGCTGAGCGTGAGGAGATGATTGATTCGCTGGAGCCTTCCGACGAAGATTTCGCAGCGAGTTTTCAGGATGTGGCGCGAGTCAACCGCTTTCTGGGCGGCACGGCAGCGATCCTGTCCGCTCTCAAGCCCTTTTTCCGTGACTTTTCCGAGAATCGTCCGGTACGCATTCTGGATATCGCTACCGGTTCGGCGGATATTCCGCGTGCGATTACGGAGGCGGTCCGGCGCGGAAGGTTCGGCGACGGGAGACGCATCGAGATTACGGCAATCGATAACCATCCTAAAGTCCTCGCGTTTGCTCGGTCGCAAACACCCGCGAACCAGTTTCCGGAAATCGATATCCGCGAAGGCAACGCGTTCGACCTCCCCTACCGCGACGGCGCATTCGATATCGCCCTGTGTTCTCTGGCGTTTCATCACTTTGGGTTCGAACGTTGCGTCGCCTTGTTGCGTGAAATGGAGCGGGTGACCGATCAGGGATTCATCGTCAACGACCTCTTGCGAGACCGAATCGCCTGCAGCCTAATATGGGCATTGACAAGGGTGGTCGGGGCAAACCGTCTGACACAACATGACGCCCCGCTCTCAGTTCTACGCGCCTATACACAACAGGAGTATTCGGAAATGCTTCAAGCGGCGGGCATTCCCGGTAAAGCGAGCGATATTCGCATCTACCCGATGTATCGCGCCGTTATCACCCGACAAAAATCGGGAGACGCGCACGCCCCTGAGCGTTTAGAGCGGATTGACAGAGCAACATGAGAAACGACTACGATGCGATCATTATTGGCGGAGGTCCTGCAGGAGCGGCGACCGCCACCCACCTTGCCCGCCATGGCTTTGCCGCGTTGCTTCTGGACCGGGCGGAATTTCCTCGAAATAAGCCCTGCGGCGAATTTTATTCTCCACCCGTTCGTGGCCTGTTGTCATCTCTGGGAGCATATGACGCGGTAGCTGCGGCGGGAATTTCCGGTCTCCCCGCCGCCACCTTGCATATCGCCGGGCGACATTGCGCGGGAAGGTTCGATGAAGCGCGACATCCCTGGGCGAAAGCGGGAGGTTTTTCTATAGAGCGGCGCATCCTCGACGCAATCCTCTGGAAAAACGCCGTACAATCCGGTGCGGACGCCCGTTCGAACATCGCATTGCGTTCGCTGTTACGCAACGACAGCGGGCGCATTGTGGGAGCCCGCACCGATGCAGGCGATTTCCATGCCCGTATCCTTATCGGCGCGGACGGCGGACGCTCACGGGTCGCACGGGAAATGGGCGTCGTCCGACCGATAGCCCGGTTACAAAAAATTGCCATCGTCAGTCATTTTCAATGCACCTCTGAGGAGAGGCGTCCGGAAAATAGTTCTCCTGCCATTGAAATGCATGTCGGCGTTCTCCCGAATCGTTCCGGCGTGATGGTCTGTGGCGTAGGCGGCGCCCGATACGGCGCTCGCAACATTACGCTCACGATGCCGGAGTCCGAAGCGCGACGGGTCGCAGCGCTGGGAGCGGAAGGGTATGTGCAGGAAGCGCTGGCAACCCTGTTTCCCTCTGTTGCGGAGTCCCTGCACGGGGCGACATTCCTCCGCGCACAGACCTGCGGGACATTTGGGCATCGAACCATCACTCCTATCGCAGAGGGAGCGTTACTGGTAGGAGACGCCGCTAATTTTATCGATCCCTTTACCGGCGAAGGCGTGTATTTCGCGCTTCGCGGCGCGGAACTGGCGGCGGAGACGCTGGTCAAAGCGCTACATAGCGATAATGTCAGCGTCCGGTCATTATCGCCGTATGCCGAACAACGGCGACGTGAGCTAACCCCAAAATACGCCGTCTGCGACCTTGTGGAACGGGCGATCCATTCTCCCAATTTTATGGCATGGGCGGCTCCCCGGTTAGAGAGACGCCCACACCTGATGGATGCGCTTTTAAGCGTCACCGGGGACATGTCGCATCCTGCACGATTGCTTCTGCCCGATTTTATTTTTGGCGCTTTAGCTCCGTGATATTTTAAGAGCGGCGTATAGCGCAGGACAGGAGCGGAGACAATGCAGAAAACGCGAGTTGTCATTGCTGAAGATGAGCGTCTGACACGAGAGATGCTCGCACGATTGTTCGCTCTGGAAGAGGATGTGGAAGTCGTTGGAACCGCAGGAGATGGTAAACTTGCCCTCTCAGTGGTGCGAGCACAGAAACCGGACGTCCTCCTGACCGATATCGGGATGCCACAGTTGACCGGGATAGACATTACCGATATCCTGCGCCGGGAAATGCCTGGAGTCGGTGTGGTAATCCTGACGATTTATAATGATGATGAGCGTGTGTTCGCCGCAATCAAGGCGGGGGCAAGAGGATATGTCCTGAAGGACTCCCCACCGGAAGACACTATCGCCGCCGTTCGCGCTGTGGCAAAAGGTGAGGCGTTGATGAATCCCTCTCTGGTAGGTAGGGTGCTTTCCGAGTTCGGACGCCTTTCGACGCAAAAAGCCGCCGATAACGCCGTTTTTGCCGAGTTGACCGACCGTGAACGCGAAGTATTGACGGAAGTCGGAAAAGGTCGTCGAAATAAGGAAATTGCGGACGTTTTGTTCATCAGCGAAAAGACGGTCAAAAACCATATTTCCAATATCTTCGCGAAATTGGAAGTCAATAGTCGCGCCGAAGCGGCGCTCCTCGCGGCGCGGCAGGGACTGGTTTAAGGCGTTTTTCGATGATCTATTTCCGCTTCAAACTTGACAATAGGGCGCAGAGAAGCGGATACTGGCAGTAACGGCAATGGATCAAACTTCCGCGCCCTATTTGATCGGTCAGGAAACGGCGCCGGCAAAGTCGGAATCCGCGACTTCATCAACCCTATCTTCCGCAACGGTGGCGGTCAACGCTTCGACGCGCCGTAAAAAGCGTTATGACTCCCGCCCACGCCCCGATCACTGCCTCAACTGCGGACGACAATCCTTGACGACCCGATTCTGCCCCGACTGCGGTCAGGAAAACACGCCGCACGCCGTTTCTATCGGCGAATTAACCGCCGATATTCTGGAAGAATTTGTCAAATGGGACGGCCGTCTCTTAAGAACTCTGGGTTTATTGCTCTTTTTCCCCGGAAGATTGACACAAGAATATAATGCCGGTCGACGCGCCAAATACGTCTCACCATTCAAAATGTACTTTGTCGTCAGCGCCCTCTTTGTCTTTTTTCTT
>CAIVZM010000018.1 GCA_903910385.1 uncultured Armatimonadota bacterium | reverse complement strand
TCAGGAACTGAGATTATTCCAGACCCCACATCGGATACGCCTTGCGGTTGGGATCGCTGAAGTAAGCCGGGGCAGCAGGAGCGGTCCATGCCATAACGCCCGGGTTCGGGTAGTTGTACGAGGGCGCAACTCCGCCATACTCACTGTTAGGTGGGCAGTTGGCAAGGAACTGGCTTGCCTTCATCCACTTGGCGTGACCATCACAGTAGCTGATATTCATACCGTCCGAATGCGGGGCGGAACGCTGATCGGTCTTGCCACCCAGTTGCGTGGGAGTCAACATTTTAGTCCAGTATTCACGCATCGCCAGAGGATAAGCAGTCTGAACATTGCCGCCGACCGTCTGGACGCCGATACCCGGCCAGTAAGATTCGGCAATCAGCATGGTGTCCGCTGGTCGAGATAGACCTGCAAGTCCGCCGCCGAGCCAGGAGTTGCGGTACGCCCCATTACCTGGATTGATGGCGCCGCTGGCAGTCGCCGTATTCAATGCGCCAGTGACAGAAAGGTTCAGTGCGTAGGCGTTGAAGTATTCAGCGCTGTTGTAGACATCCTGATACTGACCGATGCAGAGCGCATCCGTACCAGCGGGTTTGGTATCCATCCGCTCACAGGTGGCGCGGCTCGGACATCGTTGAATAGCGATGTTCTTCACATAGGGATAAGTCCAGTACCACCATTTATAGTGGTTGATTCGGTTACCGAAGGGACCTGCGCCGAAACAGCCGGTTGCGGTGGGAATAAGCGGGAACGGCGTTTTGTTGTCATTGAGACAATAATCGGCACGGGGCCATGTCTCATCATAATCCTGCGTGTACATAATCAAGCCTAGAGTCATCTGCTTGACATTGTTGAGGCAGGACGTCTGGCGGGCTTTTTCACGCGCCTGAGCGAAGACCGGGAAAAGGATAGCAGCAAGAATCGCGATAATGGCGATGACGACGAGAAGTTCGATCAATGTAAAGGCCCCGCTATAACGCGGAGTGAACGCGCTTTTACCCGCGTTTCGATGAGTGCATAACATCAAGAACTACCTTTCTTAATAGTTAAAGAAACGACGATGCTTGATTCGTCGGCGCGGGACGGCCCGCTTCTTCGAGGAAAAGACGATTTTACTTTTGAGCGGAAATTGTCCTAGATATACGATTTCCGAATGAGAAAAGTGAGGCGGTCTTCTGTCAGGAACAGTGAAGTTGCCAGAGTGATGAATATGATGAGTATCTTGCTCGGAAACTTTTTATGACAAAGCGAACTCACATTAACTATTCTGAACCTAAAAGTGACTAATTCTAGCATAAAGAAAAGGCAAATGGCAATATGATGATATGCATTTACTATTTTTTATTCTGGCGCTGTCAGAAGAATAAGGGTGGAGAGCTCGAAGTATTCACAATACCTGTTCTATCATGGTAATACACCACTTTTGTTAAGCGGCTGTTAAATTATTTAGAAGGTGAAGGGGCATTAGATGCTTGTCGATTTATATCGTTTTGCATCTACCTCGCTTCGGCGATTAAATAAGGGTATGGACGATGAAGTCATTGGGATTCACCTCGGAAAGGGCGGTTCCGCCCTGTTGCTTAGAGATAACGTTTTGTTGAAAACCGCAAGTCCCGCAAGCGCGGATGCTACTGATCAGGCGTCGGCGACGTTGCCTGTTACCGGGTTACTTTCCGTAGCGATGCCAGCTTACAATGAACGTGAAACTCTCCGGGAGATTATTACTCGCGTTCGCGCAGTTCCAGTCCGTAAGGAAATCATCATTGTAGATGATGGATCGACTGATGGAACGCGTGAGATCCTGCAAGAGGAAATAGAGGGCAAATACCCGGATGTCCGAGTCCTCTACCATACGGAAAATCGAGGCAAAGGTGCGGCGATCTGCACCGCTATCGCTCATGCACAGGGCGAATACCTGATCGTTCAGGATGCAGACCTGGAATATGATCCCGCTGAGTATCTCAAATTGCTTCCCCTGATCGAAAGTGGTCAGGCGGACGTGGTATACGGCTCACGTTTTCTTGGCTCGATACGTAAGATGCGCTTTACCAATCTGGTCGCCAATAAGCTGTTGACCTGGGGAACCAATATTTTGTACCCCGGCGCGAAAATCACCGATGAGGCGACCTGCTATAAGGTGTTCCGACTGGATTTGCTTAAGAAGTTACCACTCCGTTCCCGACGCTTTGATTTTTGTCCCGAAGTAACGGCAAAAACCCTCAAACGGGGCTATAAAATCCATGAAGTTCCTATCAACTATGTGGCGCGTACCGAGCAACAGGGTAAAAAAATACGCTGGACCGATGGTTTTGATGCGTTGTGGACGCTCATAAAATATCGGTTCATAGATTAGCTTCTCATAAATTATCTTCCAAATCGTTCCTGAAAAGGAATATCAAAGGACGCCCCTGAGTAAATCAATGCGCCCCAGTTGAGAGGCGAGCGCATACCAGAAGGGATTGTTGATGACTGTCGTCCCGGTGAGAACAGCGTTTTTCAGTAGCGCCCGATAAAAGGGAATATCCTGTGAGATTCGATCAACTAATGACGCGATTTTCCACCCCGGATTTTGGCTATGCTATTTGTGATAATTCTGAACCATGAAAGCATAATATCCGAAGCGGAAATGGACGTACTGTTAAAGATTTCAACAGTATTAATGAACCTTTTTACTGTCGGTGTTCTACCATTTGCCGTGCATGGTAGCCGTCATGTCCGAGAATCATGGTGACAAGGTCTGAGAGGACGAGCGTTCCCGCTTCCGCATGTGTCCCGCGTCGTGTCCAGGCTTCCACCGGTAAAGCGGCGATATAGTCCGCCAGAAGAGTACGTCCGGCGCGGAATCGTTCCAGTTGTTCCGTAGCGTTAGCCTGATCATAGTGATGATCGATCGCCATCTGACCTTCGTCGTAGCCGGGAAGCAGGGGATTGTCTTGCTCGGCGATGGCTCGAATCCGATCCAGCCAGATGGGTTCCCAATCGGCGAGATGGCAAAGAACTTCACGTAGCGTAAATCGCCCCGGGTCTGGTCTCATATCGAGTTCCTCCTCCGAGACTCCCTCCAGCAAGCGAGCGAACACGATCGGATTGGCTCGCAGACCGTGGATGACATAGTTTCGGGCGCGTTCAGACTGCATTATTTTCCTTCTTCCGGTTTATGGAAAACCGCTTTGATAATTTTTTCTCGATTATCTTCGATGAGTTTTTGTTGCTCCGGCCAGAGCATCGGCGGCAGGGCGTGCAAATCGAACCAACCGGGACGATAATCCCTGGACAGATCGGCAGGATCGAAGTCGAATTGAAAGGTGGAAAACAAAAAATAGTGCGTCGTGATCCACCGACGTTTGTCGAAATCGAGCCGCTCTCGAACTCCGAGTTCCCCGAGCAGGAATAATTCCTTTATTCCTGCCTCCTCCAGAATTTCCCGCCGCGCCGCTTCCAGTAAAGTTTCCTTCTTCTCAATGCCGCCTTTGGGCAAGAGATAATGTTCCATATCGCCCTCACGCGTCAGAGCGATAAGGATATGGTCGCTCTCCCGGCGAACAACGATTCCCCCCGCCGACGTTCGTAGCCGGGCGTTTACCGGCCGGATATACCAGCTTTTGTCTATCGGAGCATAAAGTGAAGATTCTTTCTCTTCTTTTTTTTCGGCCACGGAGGAATTATAACGGAAAAACGCGAACTCAACTCCGCATTGATTTTCCGGCGCTTGACACAGGCAATGATATAGCGTTATCCTTACGCCGTTCGCGCAAAACGTGCAGATTCCAGTGACGGTTCTGCCCATGACGCTAACCAGACCGTACGCAATCGGAGAATAATGGATTGGTGGCTGTAATTAAAAGAAATTGATTATGGCGTACGCCGACTCACTCTTTGCGCCCTGTTCATCGTTATCGGGCGCCAGGAAAATTAGCAGGGGGACTTGAAAGACATGGCAATTTACCGACGCCTGACCGCAGCGGCCCTGCCGCTGACCGGCTTAGTCGCCGTCGCGGGCATCGTGGCGCCCGCTCACGCTCAATTAGCGAACATTAACCCCGCCCAGAGCGGCTCAGCGACGCTGAAGGTTCTTACCCCGCGTGCTGGCGATTCAATCGGGGCGAATACTTTTTCGCTGGACGTTTCGTTCCGTAGCCGGACCGGTTCGCCCATTGTCACCGCTGAACTCTATGTAGATGGCGTTCGCTGGGTTCGCCGAAACCTGGACGCTCCGCAGATCAAAAACGTTCTCTCCTTCGAGGTGGATGCCACTTCGCTGGAAGCCGGAATGCACACCTTTCTCATCAAGGTCTATGATGTTGCGGGCGGCTCCGCGCAAACGGAGACCCGGGTTCAGGCGGGCGTCAGCGGCGGCGTTTCCGAGGGAACCGGCGGCCCTGCATTACGATTTATCGGTCCCGGCAATGGCGCGAAAGTCTCCGGCGTCGTCGAACTGAACATTGACGCGGAGTCGCGCAATGGTATCAATCCCTATGTTTCCTTCTATGTGGATGATCAGTTTAAGACGCTGAAAAACTACGCTCCCTACTCCTATGCCTGGGATACTACTACCGTCGCAAATGGTTTCCACACCATCGAAGCGAAAGGATTTTTGGAGTCCGGTCGCGATACCACAACGCGCCGAATCCGTGTCTATGTAGACAATCCGGGCGGTGAAACCAAGAAAAAGAGCGTGGTCGCGAACCTGGCGAAACCGGAAACGACAACATCGGCGGTCGTGAAAAGCCCTTCCGCCGGTAGCATAGCGCCTTCCCTGTCTCTTGATTTCGCTTCCGCTCGTATTTCTCCGTCCACCCCGGTAGTTCGCTCCACTGCGAAACCAATCGGACTGAAATCTATGGTGTCGGCGACCGCAATGATGGATATTGCGCCTATCGCCCCGATAACCGCTCCTACCGTTGTCGTCGCTCCGCGCATACCAAAGGCTCCGGCGAAGACCTCCGCATCGGAATCATTGATGGTAAAACCGACCGAGGCCATCGCGAAACCTGTCATTACGTCGATGAATGCTGCGCCAACGGTCAGCGTTTCCCGTTCCGTTCGTTCCATGGTAACGATGAATCTTTCACCGGTCGTACCCATGGCAAAATCATCGCTCATGGCTCCGGTTCCGGTCGCGCCGCAACGCGTTACCGTCTCCGCGCCGTCTCCCGCCGTTCCCCTGAAAGCGAAGACACGCCGAACGACCAATGCCGCCCCGGGCGCTGTTGTTCTTCCGGGCGGCATGGCGGCTTTTGATCGCCGTACGCTGGCAGTCGCTTTCGACGGACAGCGCATCGCTTTCGATGTTCAACCGCGTGTCGAAGCGGGTATGCCGCTGGCTCCCTTCCGCCATATCTTCGAACATACCGGCGGTCAGGTAATGTGGATTGCCAAGACTCATGTGGTTCGCGCTGTGAATGCGGATCGTGAAATTATCATCAAGGTCGGCGGAAAGTCTGCCACCGTCAATGGTCAGCAGGTGACTATGGATAAGGCAGCCTTTATTGAAAAAGGTCGTACTATCGTCCCGTTGTCCTTCGTTGGGCAGGCTCTGGATGTGAATATCAAGTATGATCCGGCGACGGGTCATCTGGATATCACCAGCAAGTAGTCAGACGCTAGGTCTTTCTAAAAACCAAAAGAGCGAGGAACCATCGGTTCCTCGCTCTTTTGGTTTATTTGAATACTGAACCAGTCTCACGAAGCGGTGGGTTTGGCGGCTTCCGGTTTACTTTCCGTTTTCGTCTCTGTCTTCGCTTCTCCGCTGGAATCTGATTTCGCTTCGGACGTGCTGGAGCTATCAGAATCTGTCTTTCCACCGCCTGAGGATTTCTTTTCGCTGCCAGAACCTTTATAGTCGGTCACATAAAAGCCTGTTCCCTTAAAGGCGATTCCTACAGGGTAAAGCATTTTTTTGACCGCTCCGCCGCAAGATTCGCATTCCGTCAGAGCCGCATCGGTGATTTTCTGAACTCGCTCAAACTTGTGGTCGCACACCGTACAGCGATAGCCATAGGTCGGCATAACGTGACAATACCTCGCTCAAGTTATTGAAATTTTTCAGTGCATTGTATCACGCACCGCATTTTTGTATCCCGGTATAATGTATGTATGAGCGATTTGAAAATGGAAACTTTCTCTCTTCCGGCAACGGAGCGGATTAACTCCAGTACCGAAAATCTTGACCTACTGCCCACGATAGAAATGCTGACGCGAATCAATGATGAGGATGCGACCGTCGCCGGTGTGGTACGGCGACAACTTCCGCAAATTGCAAAAGCGGTAGACGCTATCGCCGCCGGACTACAATGCGGCGGGCGCCTGATCTATATCGGAGCGGGGACATCTGGTAGATTGGGCGTTCTGGATGCCGCAGAGTGTCTGCCGACTTTTTCCATGTCGCCGGATAAAATCTTTGGAATCATTGCCGGGGGGCAGGGAGCGCTCATCAGAGCGGTGGAAGGCGCCGAAGACGATGCCGATGCCGGGATTGCGGCAATGGATCAGGTGGAAGTCGGACCCGATGATGTGGTCGTAGGGATTTCCGCTTCGGGAGGCGCCCCTTTTGTACGAGCCGCCATGATCCGTGCGAAAAAACGGGGAGCTGCGACAGTTGGCGTTGCAAATGTGGAGAATGCGCCTCTTTCCCATGACGTAGATATCGCCATCGAAGCAGTCACGGGACCCGAAGTGATAACCGGTTCCACCCGGCTGAAAGCGGGAACGGCGCAAAAGTTGGTTTTGAATATGCTTTCCACCGGAGCGATGGTGCATATTGGTAAGACTTATGGAAACCGCATGGTCGATGTTCAGGCGACGAACGCCAAACTCGTTCAACGCGCCCGTCGCTTGATTCAGGAAATCGGCGGAGTTCCGGACGATGCGACCGCAGATCGTCTGTTGTCGGAGGCAGGCGGTTCGGTGAAACTTGCCATTGTGATCGCCCGCCGCGCCGTACCTGCGCCAGAAGCCGCTGCATTGCTGGATGAAGCGGACGGTTTTCTGTCCGTCGCTCTGGGAGAACGGAACGTCTCCAAATGAACGTCGTCCCTGCCAGCGCCTCGCCGATTCCCTGGCCCGAACTGGCGGGCGCTCTGGCCTTCGCTGTGGGAATTTTGTTGATTATCCTCATCATTCAGGCGCGACGCCTTCGCCATTTCCATGCTCTGCTTGAGGAAGAAAAGTTTCATCGTCAAAGCCTTTCCTCCACCTATGGTCGCATTACCGAGCAATGGTTCCCCCTGCTCGGCGAGTATCCTTACAATCCGCAGGAATTTCGATTTCTGGGGAGCCCTATCGACGGGGTGCAATTTGAGGAAGATCGCATTGTTTTTATCGAGTTCAAAGCCAACAAAAGTCGTCTTTCGGAGAAGCAACGGCGGATTAAGAAACTAATAGAAGACGGCGAAGTCTACTGGGAAGAATTCCACTTCACGGATTCCCCGTGATTCTGGAATCGGTGGCAGCGTTAATCGATCATGATTACCGGGCGGCAGAATGCGCCGCTGGCGTCGGCGCCAAAGTTGACGGGGAGACACCAGAAGTGGACGGGTTGCGGTAGGGCGAAAACTTCTTCCGGAAAGCGTAGTTCTTCCACGATCCAGACATCCGCGCTCAGTAGATTGATATGGGTGGCGTCATTGTCGGCTCCGCTTCCGCCGATGGAATAATGGTCGATACCGACAGCGCGGACGCCGCGAGAAACCAGATACGATGCCCCATCTGGGGACAGATAAGGTGATTTACTTTCCCACAACTCGGTCTTTGCGCGTATATCTCCCCATCCTGTCGCCAGCAATACGATCGCGTCCCGAAGCGTATCGGCGCTTTCCGAGGAACCGGGCAATGCAAGGGAAAGCATCTCCGGTGTGATGGGCGTAGAGGCTTCGATGCCGCGCAAATCCGCGATATAGGCAGAACCGACAAAGGTTTCGAGCGGCAGAGCGCCGAGTCGTTTACCTTCCGCCATTTTATGGAACGGCGCATCAACATGGCTGCCGGTGTGCGTCGCCATGGAAAGCGTCTCCAGACGCCACCCATCCGCCGGGTGATCCGCAGCGATATTGACACGCACAGGAGGATGAGCCGGGCAGTTTGGGCCGTTATCGGTGACAGGCTGGGATAAATCGATCAGGCGCATCGGTAATGAGCTTCCATAGAAAAGACTTTCGCTTGTATTCGTCGCTATCCTTCGGCATGATAAAAGGAATCTCCTGCCTATGTCCTGCGAAGTCACACTGGTGTATATTCTATCTGAATGGACGATACCTTGATATAAACATCCCTTCATTCTTCCTGTAGAATAGAGGATGGTTCCTCCCTTTCAATGGAAATTCACGGAAGCGAGGAACAGGTTGAACCATGAAACGAAATCCGGCTTTTACAGCCCTGCTCGGAGCGCTATTCGCTGCCACAGGAATGGCGTGTAATTCCTCCCCGTCTTTTTCGCCTGCTCTTGTGGCAAAAGCGTCGCCGCCCCCTTTCGTCGGAAAAGAGCATGGCGGTCTCGTCGCTTCCGCCGCTTCAACATCTCGAACGGCGGTTCCGACTCCTAAAGGCGTTTCGAAAAGCGTCTATCAACCGCCCGATTTATCCTACTGGAAGTGCAGTTGGAAAGAGGTGGAACATGGCGATCTTCGTTCTAATGAGGTCGCACTTACTTTTGACGCCGATTGGAGCGCTCTTTATACGATACCCATCATCAATGCGCTGAAAGCGCAAAATGAGCGGGCGACCTTCTTCATCACTGGTCACTTCTGTCGTAAGTTTCCCCGTGAGACTCTGGCGCTGGCGCTGGCGGGGATGGAGATTGGCAGTCATTCGGATACGCACCCGCGTTTCGCAAAACTCGACAAAAAATCCATACAGCAACAACTGGAAAATGCGGAAATGTCGTTTCAGGAGCGTTTTGGTCAGGGTGTCAAACCCCTCTTTCGGTTCCCCTATGGCGAAAGTGACCAGGCGAGCCGAAGGACGGTGGCGGCGGCAGGATATCAGCCGATTTACTGGAGCCTGGATTCGCTGGACTCCTTTGGTAAGGAAAAGAGCGCAAGATTTATCAAAAGACGAGTTTTACCTCGCATAAAAGGAGGGGATATTGTCCTCATGCATGTCTCTTCAAAAGGTGCGGCGGAGGCCCTTCCTGCTATTCTGACCGCATTGAAGAAGCGCGGGTTGAAAGTCGTTCCGGTAAGCGAGTTAATGAAAGCGGGTTGAATTCGGGCGAAAACGCCATCCGTTAGAAGGAGCGCTCATGGAAGAACGTTCCTTCTAACGGACGATCCGATCGAGAAGGGGAACCCGTGACCCTCTACAGCTTATCCAACTCTTCTTTCAGAAGCCGATTGACATCGTCAGGTCGCGCCTGACCTTTTGCTTCCTTCATGATCTGTCCGACGAGGAACCCCGCCGATTTCTCATTACCCGCCTTGATCTTAGCGACGACATCCGGGTTGGCGGCGATGACCTTCTGGACAATGCTCAGCGCCTCGTCAGCTCCCGTAACTTTCAGCCCCTTTTCGGCGACCAGTGCGGAGGCGGTTTTGCCCGTCGTGAACATATCCTCGATCAGCGATTTGGCTATTTTTCCGGTGATAGTTCCCTTTTCGATCAGGGTTACCAGTTCACGGAGGTTTTCTGCCGTAATCGGGGTAGCGTAAACAGGAGTATTTGCGGCGTTCGCCAGACGAGTCAGATCGCCGGACATCCAGTTGGCGACCGCCCGGGGATCGCCGGCGGATTTCGCCGCTTTCTCGAAGTAAGCGGCGCTCGCCTGATCCTGCGCCAGCAGAGCGGCATCCGAAGAAGGAAGACCGTATTGCTCCATCAATCGCCGCTTCTTCGCCAGTGGCAGTTCGGGAATCGTCACCCGCAGACGCTCGATATAGTCCTCGTCGAAGTCAATCGGGATCAAGTCGGGTTCGGGGAAGTAGCGGTATTCCTGCTCGAACTCTTTGGGTCGTTGTAAGAAAGTCTCGCCCTTTTCATCATTCCATCCGTAGGTTCCCTGGACGATGACGCCTCCAGACTCTAACACCTCGACATGCCGTGCCGCCTCATACTCGACGCCCAGTCGCACCGCCCGGAACGAGTTCAGGTTTTTGAGTTCGGTCTTGACGCCATACTTTTCGCTCCCCTCCGGGCGCACGGACGGGTTTGGTTCTACGCGCAGACTTCCCTGCTCCATGCGCCCGTCGCTGACGCCCAAATAAAGCAGGACGGAGCGAAGATTCTCGGCATACTGCGCCGCTTCCTCGCCGGACTGCACATCGGGCGGAAATTCGGTCACAATCTCCATCAGCGGGACGCCGGAACGGTTATAATCCATCACGGAGTAGCCCAGACCGTCGATGTGAATGGATTTCCCGGTGTCCTCTTCCAGATGGACGCGAGTGATATGAATTTTTTTTATCGCTCCCTCCGGCGTCTCAATTTCTAGGTAACCGTTGATACCGATAGGTGTCTGTCCGTACTGGGAAATCTGGTAGCCTTTGGGCAGGTCGGGGTAAAAGTAATTCTTGCGGTGGAAGATCGTGTGCATCGAAATCTCGCAGTTCAGCGCAAGCGCCGTGCGGATGACATGTTCTACCGCCGCCTTATTGAAAACCGGGAGGGACCCAGGCAGTCCCAGACACACCGGACACGTTCGTGTGTTGGCATCGCCGCCGAACGCATTTTCGCACCCGCAAAACATCTTCGAGTTGGTCAGGAGCTCCGCATGGCATTCCATCCCGACGCTGACTTCGTATTCCATGCGGTCATTATACAGGAGGGATTCGAGGTTAGGGAGTAGGTAGGAAGTAAGGATGATGTGAGCGTTCTTTGCGGAGAACAGAAAGCGTTCAGGGGAAAATTTCGCCCTTTGCCGTTACAATCGCCGATCCCGTAACAAATGCTTGCCACTCATCCTTCTCATTTTTGATGATCGCCACATACGCGGAACCCCATCGTCTACCGGCGAACCCCTGTGTCGCCCGAAACACCCCTCCCGAGGACGAAAGGGTTATATCTCCATAAGCCCCCAGATAGCAACCGACGCAACCCAGAGCGCTACCGGTCACCGGGTCTTCTGGCAAATCGGCAATAGGGCAGAAGCAACGACTCCAGATGTGACCGTTTTCCCCTCTCGCCGCTCCGTCTGTACGCATAGCGAAAATATAAACGCCCAGAACGTCGTGACGTTTCGATATTTCTATAATGGCATCCGAGCAAATTCTGGGATCAATACTGTCTACCACCGCTGGCTCCAGCGCCTGATACAGGAGCCATGGGGAGCCTGTAGAAACCACTCGAAGCGGATATTGCGCCGGTCGCGTCAGGCGCAGCGCTGCTGTCACCTCCTCCACTTCCGCCGCCGATAGTTCCTTGAGAAATTGACCGGGGCGCTGATTCAGGGTAATGGCTACCTTGTCTCCCTGACCGGTAACGGTCACTGGTAGGATTCCTGCGTTCGTTTCCACCCGATAGGTTCTATCTGGTGAAATTCGTCCTGATGCAGCCAGAGCCGTCATTCCCGCTACTGTTGCATGACCGCAGAAAGGGATTTCCATAACCGCGGTGTAATAGCGCATTCGCAAGTCCGCTTCCCCGGAGGCAGGCAGGATAAACGCCGATTCCAGTGACATCTCCGCACAGAGACGCATCCGTTGTTCATCGGACAGCGCGGCATCGTCCTCAAAGAAGATTCCTGCCGGGTTTCCCTGAAACGGCGTATCGGTAAAGGCATCGACGATAAAGAAATCCATGCAATCCCTTCTTTGCGGCGGCGTGTGAACGCCGCCGCAACTCAACCTCGTACTATCTCATTATCTCAGTCCTTGTAGGGATCATGTACATCCGGGCCTGCCATCGCAACTCCGAGAGGAGTGAGAGTATGCAGAATTTTTACCGTGTCGGCGTGATAGTTCAGGACTTCCGGCAGACGCTTGTAGCAGTGCGGAGACTCATCGACATCCGCCCCGCGCAATTCCACCTTCTTTTCCATGATCCAGGCGTCCATCATCCGCCGCGATACCTGACCCGGACGAATTTCCTGTTTGCCTTTCCACTTCCCTTTCGCAGCGGAGCGGCTCAGTACGCGACCTGCGCCATGGACGGTAGAGTAGAGCGCCTTTTTCGATTCCTCCGACTCGACCCCTTCCAGAATCACAGATATATCGCCCATCGACCCCCCAACAAAACCGCGTTGTCCGGGGAATGCCGGAGTCGCCCCTTTCCGCACGACCCATAACTCCTGCCCGTTGTGCGTTTCCTTCCAGGCATAGTTATGGTGGTTGTGAACTTCGTCCAACACTTTCGCGCCGAGGATACGCGCTACTTTGCCGCAGACCCAGTCGCGTCCGGCGTACGCGTATCGTCCCGCCAACTGCATCGCCTCGATATACTCGGTTCCCAGGTTGGAGCGAATATCCAGAATCAGCGGATCCGCAGTCATGCCATCGGTCGCCCCTCCTGCTTCCAGAAAGTGCGTTGCGGTCTTATGTCCCAATCCGCGTGACCCGAAGTGAACCCCCACCCAGACACGGTCCAATTCATCCGCGAAGATATCGACGTAGTGGTTTCCGCCGCCGACCGTCCCCAGCTGGTTGCGCGCCGTCTGCTTGAGAGAGCGTAGCGCAGGCATTTTCCATGCCTCGTCATCGAAAAGTTCGTGGTCGACCTCTTCCTGATTGTTGCGCCCCATCCCGAACGATATTTTCGCCCAGACATCGTCCATGATCTTCTTGATCTTGCGACGCGCCTCTCGAGCGGGCATATCAGTTAGTATACATTTGTTCCCGCATGCGATGTCGAAGCCGACGCCAGAAGGGCTGATTTTATAGTCGTAGGCGAGGACGCCCCCGATGGGGACGGCATAGCCCAGATGACCATCCGCGCAGAGGACTCCTGCGACCACAGCGTTATCTTTGGCGCAGTTTTTCATCTGCGCCAGTGTGTTCTCATCGTGTAGTCCGAATACTCGGACGTTTTCCATTTCTTCCATTGGATTTCATCTCCGATGCTTTGTCGCATCGGGGAGCGATAGCGCTAAGGACAACTAAACACAGCGGCGTCAGGCCCGGACGACGATTCCATCGAAGGCGACCTGTATTCGATGCGGCAGAAACGCCTGAACCAGTTCTTCGTGCATCAGATTGCCATTGTGTGAAAAGTGCGAGGCGATGCAGTGCGTCTGCGGCGTAATGACGCCTCGTTCGCGTAATGTCTCCGCCATCTGAACGACGCCGTCGATATCCATGTGTCCACGGTTCGCCGTCTTCTTCCCGCCAAAGGTGCAATCGAAAACGGCGATATCCAGCGTCCCGGCTTTCGTAAGGGCATCCAGCGTTTCCGCCGGATAAAGACCGGAATCATGCCCGTAAAACAGCGATTTGCCGTCCTTCGCCCGGGTGATCCGCAGAACGAACGACCCTGGCGCATGGTCAGCGGGTAGCGGCAGAATTATATCCCGGGTTGCCGTCGTGACCGGGTGAAACGCCTGTAGCGCCGGCTGAAAATCCAGATTTGACGCGTTATGATGGGAAAATTCGTTGTGTAGCATTTGCATTACCGCTTCGTTCCCGTAAACTGCAATCGGCGTCGTAGGCGGAGTATTGGTAAAGTTGGCGTTCGCCCATTCCAGTTCCGTCGGGACGATATGGTCACAGTGATGATGCGTAAAAACCAGCGTGCGCACCTCTTGCAAATCACGTCCCTGACGAATCAGTTGCATGACCGTATCCGGCCCGAAATCTATCTTGAAATCGTTGTCCAGAATCGCGCCGGAGCGTGAGCGCAAATTCGGTCCGCCCCGTCTTCTCGCCTCCTGACAGGCGTCACAACGGCAAAAGGGAGCGGGCCATGCTTCCGCCGCCGCCGTTCCTAAAATCGTTAATTCCATACAAATCTCTTTGTACCGTGTGTGGAAGAATTCCTTCTCCCGTTGCAGGCTTTATTGGACAAGGAAAACCGCTTTGCCGGGTTGAATGTAGGGGTAGGGCGACGAATGTCGCCTAATGAATAAATGTATATACTTTTGACGACGGAGGATACCCCTTGCCTACAGTGATAGTTGAAGGACGCGATGCGTTCGAGGCTCCCGCAGGAAAAAAATTGGTTCTTGCAATCGAAGATGCCGGAATAGATATTTTGCATCGTTGCGGTGGTAATGCCGCCTGCACTACCTGTCGTGTCGAAATCCTTGCCGGAACCGTTCCGGAGATCTCTGAGGCGGAAATCGCCGCTCTCGAAGAACCGGCGCTTATCGAAAAGTACCGCCTTTCCTGCCAGATTCATGTCGCAGGAGATATGAGTGTGCGACTCTGGAAGACTGCATCGGAGCAGGGAATTGAACCCGGCGACCGACCGGAAGACTGATACATTAGTCTGTGCGGCGCTGATACACGCCACAAGACGCTATTGCGTTATTATGGTTTGATAAAATCTCATAAGAGATAGCGCCGCACAGATTAAATATATTCATGCTTTCTCGTCTCGATATTTTGCGCGGCCTTCGCATTTCCATCTGGGAAGGTGTCTGGGCGACCGTCTGGATGGCGCTAACGACAGGACCTTTTCAGACCGGTTTTGCTCTTCATCTGGGAGCGACTCCCGTGCAACTCGGACTGCTGGCGGGGCTTCCGGCGGCGGTCAACCTGCTACAGATCCCTGCCGCCGCATATGTAGAGCGTCGCGGAGAGCGTCGTGTGTTTTGTGGAGTCTCATCGGTTCTGGGTCGCTTGCTCTGGATTCCTATTCTGCTGATTCCGTTTCTTGTTCCTCATACCGCACAGCTTACCACTTTTCTCCTGTTGCTCACGCTCTCGTCGGCTCTGCTGACAATTGTCATGCCTGCCTGGTCTTCGTGGATGAGTGATCTCGTCCCGGCAACTTCCCGGGGTGATTACTTTGGGCGGCGCAACATGTATGCTGGTATTGTGGCGATGCTTGCTCCGCTTCCGGCAGGTGCGTTTCTGGATCAGGCGGTCAAATACGGGCGGTTCGATCCCCGCATCGGGTTTGCCGTGCTGTTTGGGGTCGCCAGTATTGCGGCGGTCGCCGCCTTTCTGATGATTCTCAGTCAACCGGAACCGCCGATGATGCATGCCGCCGTTCGGGAAAACCCCCTCAAGGCGGCTGCGGCTCCGCTTTCGGATAAAAAATTCGTTTCCTTTCTGGCGTTTTCTGCACTCGCGGTTCTCAGTCAGTCCTTCGCCGGTCAGTTCTTTATGACATGGCAGTTAGATAAGACAGCGCTCAATCTGCCGTATTTAACGGTACAGATTCTTGGGGCGTCGGCGGCAGGATCGGGTCTGGCGATGACGCCCATCTGGGGTTACCTCAGCGATAAATACGGTTCGCGACCAGTCCTCATGATGGCGTCGGCAGTGACCATTTTCGCCCCGCTTCTCTGGTGTCTGACCATTCCGAATCTTCTCTGGTGGAATATCGGGGTGATCATTCTGTTGAATCTCCTTTCCGGGGCGGCATGGGCGGGAGTCGGCCTGACGCAGTTCAATATGCTCCTGAATATGTCCGATGCAGCGCGACGGGCGACCTATGTCGCGGTCTTCTCCGCGATTACCGGGCTTGTCGGGTTCGCTTCGCCGATTCTGGGCGGCGCGGCGATGAACGCCCTTTCCCACGTTCATCTTTCGCTCGGTTTTATCGATTTCAATAATTACAAGTTGCTATTTTTGATGACGGCATTCATCCGAATAGGAATGCTATTTCAGCTACGGACGGTACGGACAACCGAGGAAAGTCACTCGACACGTTATGTTCTGGATCAGTTGGCGTCGGCGCGTCCCATATCGTCTTATTTCGCGGCGCGACGGTTATCGCGTCCCAGTGACGCTATCGAGCGCCGGCAAACCGCAGAAGACCTCGGAAACCTGCGTTCGCCCCTGGCGGTAGAAGAACTGACCAACGCTCTGGAAGATGTCTCACTGGAAGTGCGCGAACAGGCAGCGGAATCTCTGGGAAGTATCGGGGATTCTCGCGCCATCGCCGCTCTTGGGGAAAAGATGGGCGACCCGGCGGCGGGTATCGGTGAACTGTGCGCCCATGCGCTGGGAAAGATTGGGGATCGGCAGGCGACCCCTTATCTGGTCGCCGCCGCTCAGGGGCCGGATGCCGGAGTGCGCGTCGCCGCAATTCGCGCCCTTGCGGAACTGGCGGACCCGGACGCTCTGCCCGCTCTTGTCGTCGCTCTGACGCCGCAGCATCCTACCGCCTGTGAAGCCGCCTGTCAGGCGCTCGCATCGCTGGGAGGGACGCTCACGCTACAACAGATCGCCCCGATTTTGCCGCGTCTGTTGTACCTGCTCTCGCCGGAAGTGGAGCGCGGAATGCGCTTTGCCGCCGCCCGCGCTCTCGGTTCGCTCTCGGTTCAGGCAGCCGGGCTACCGGAAACGTACCTTACATTACGCTCGCGCACCATCTCCGAAGAAGATACCGCCGTTCTGGCGCAGGAAGCGCTGGCGCTCAGTCGTATCGGGAAGCAGTCACACCAAGATATCGACGAACTTTTGAATGTGCTGATTCCTGCGTTGGACAGGGCGGGAATCGGATCGCTTGCTTACAAGCAGATATTACAGGCGATTTCAGACCTGTTGCTTCCTTCCGGCGCCCTCTATCCTTACCTTAGTTTGAGAGAAATGGCGCGGGATGAAGCTGTAAACCGTCTCCTCAACGCCCTGCGTCGCGATTCCCCGGATCAATTTCCCGCTGAAGACGCCGCACGATTGATCGACGCTTTCGCCACCGCCGACTATGCCACTTTTCTTCAACTGCTGTCACCCATCGTCCCGAAGGACAATGTCGCTTTCCAGCGGTTCCGGGAACGCGCCGAAAACGGCTATGGAACGCCGGAAGAATCGCTACTGGGCTTGTTGTTGATCCGTAGATAGCGAAAGAAACGGAGAAGGTCAAGCAGAGTTCTTGATAGCCGCTGAGGTTAACCCTGATGGGTATGGCAGGCGTGGCAGGATTCACAGAGGCGGCGATTGAGGAAATGCGCGGATGCGACAGTGAGGCCGCCGCAAACGACGATGACAACTCCCCAGAACCCGCCGATTCCCCACTGCTCCATGATTCGTCCCAGAGCCAGAAGGGCAAGCCCTCCGCTCAAGACGGCGAATGCACGGCGTGATTTATGCTCACGGTATCCCAGGCACAAACTGGCAGTCCCCAGCGCAGCGGAAAAAACGACCAGAAGCCATTCCATCCACTGGCTGGCGAAAAAAGAGAGACCGACCAGCGGCAGCAGTGTCAGCAATAACGGCATCGCCGCACAATGGACAGCGCAAAGAAGGGAAGCGGTAGCGCCGACTTTATCCAGTCGCGCCGAAGTCGCAAAGTCTTTTACCGGGACGGTAAGAGCCACGTTTTCCTGATGTTTATCCGAAACAGCGTTTATGACACTCATTTGCAAAACTGTCTTGAGTGTATCTTAATCGCGAATCATTTGCAACAAAGAAGGTACGACCCTGATCCCGTATCCCTGCGTTACGACGCCGATTCCTGTATGAATTGCAGAACGGTTTCGGCGTGCTGATCGACTTTGACACGAGGATACACTTTCGCTATTTTCCCATCTTTGCCGATGATAAAAGTCGTTCGCTCGATCCCCATGCTCTTTTTGCCGTAAAAGTTCTTCTCTTTATAAACGCCGTAAGCGTTCGAGACAATTCCTTCCACATCGGCAAGCAGCGGGAACGGCAACTGAAACTTGTCGGCGAATTTTTGGTGCGAGTCCATATCGTCCATGGAAATCCCGAAGATGATAGCACCCGCCGCTTCGAAGTCCGTAGTCAAATCACGGAATGCACACGCTTCCACGGTGCAACCAGGCGTATCGTCTTTGGGATAAAAATAGAGAGCGACCACTTTCTTATTCCGGAAATCGGAAAGGGTCACTGGCGTGTCATTTGCCGTAGCGAACAGGGTGAAATCAGGCGCTTCCGCGCCTTCGATAGGTCTTTCTGCCATGATTATAATCCCTTGCTTTTTCTGGTTGTTTTGCGTTTGTATCTTTAAGGCTAATATTACTCGGGGCGTGACCAAGGAACGTCTTTGACATTCGCCCGGTGATTGGCGGCGCGGGCGAGGACAAAGAGTAAATCAGCGAGGCGGTTCAGGTAGCGCAGGGTCTCGGGATTCGTGTCCTCTGCGGTGGCGCGTAGCAAAGTGACGACCCGGCGTTCCGCACGGCGGGCGATAGTTCGTCCCTGATGGAGCGCGGCGGCGGCGGCGGTTCCGCCCGGAAGGATAAAGTTTTGCAAAGGAGCAAGATCCACTTCGTACGCATCAATCAGCTCTTCCAGAGCGGCGGTATGCCGGCCCTGAACACGGGGGACGATACTTTTGCCGGCGACCGCCTCGCGTTCCAACGGGGTTGCAAGATCAGCCCCGACCGTGAAAAGCTCGCTCTGTAATCGGAAGAGGACATCGCGGAGTTCAGGATCATTCTCCAGCAGGGAAGCGGCGAATCCCAGAGAGGCATTCGCTTCATCGACCGCGCCGTATGCTTCCACCCGCATATCGTCTTTGTTGACCCGTCGCCCGCCGTATAGACCGGTTTCTCCATCATCGCCGGTTCTTGTATATATTCGCATCGCAGGAAATTTCCATTCTATCGTCAAGAGTATATCTTAACGTCCCCCGGAATGTCCTTAGAGTATGGTCAACCCTCCGCTCGCTAATTGGAGATATTGAAGCGTTTACTGATGTACCGACGCATCGGGAACAAGTATTTCCGCAAGAAAAAGACTAAGCCGGCAGGAAAAACGAACTATTCTGAAAAAATTGCATCTATAAGCTTAGCCTACGTGTCTCCGCTAATGCCAGAGGTGAATCCTACCCAAATACCCGAAAGACCGGACCGACAAGCGCGTCCCCGGTCGGGAGGTCTTTTTGCTCGTGAAGTCCTGTTCGTTATCGTTTCGTCAATCGCCGTTATTAAAGTCGCTGAAAACTGACGCGCTTACTATAAACCGTTCTTTTCTGTGTCGGTCGCTGGCGGTCTCCGTACTGCTGGCAGGGGCTGCGCCATTGTGGGCGCAAACGCCGCTGAATCCGCGCGAGGTAAAGCCGCTGGAAACGGGTCGACCTGATAATCAGATCAGCGCCGCTGCTTCCAGTACGGATATTCCGTCCCCGCTGACCCTGCGTGCCGCCATCGATCTGGCATTACGCTCACAACCGCAGATTAGCAATGCCGTCGCAAACCGCCAGATATCTGAGGAAAGGGTCAATCAAACGCGTGCGAATTACTATCCCACGCTGACCCCGCGCTATAGCCTCAACGATTCTTACAACTATGGACCGCGTTCGCAGGTGGTATCCGGTCCGGACGGCGTTTCCACCGTGACAGTCAATCAGGCGGCGAGTCAAACGGTGAAAGGCGCGCAGATTAATGCCGGGGTGCGCCTGTTCGACAGCGGTTCGCGCGAGCTGCAAAACCGATTGGCGCGTCAATCTCTGCGAGGCTCTCAGTACAATGAGCAGAATACGTACCAGACCGTCATCGCGAATGTGGCGGACTCCTACTTTACCGCTCTGCGTGATCGGGCTCTGGTTCGGGTATCGGAAGCGCAGGTCGCCCGCTCGAAAAATACGCTGGATGTCGTAACGGCGCAGGTGGAAGTCGGCGCTGCGGCTCCCAAAGATATCTTTCAAGCGCAGGCGGATTACCTGAATGCTCAGGTCAACCTTCTGCAATCTCGTAATAATGCGGCGAACTCCATTGCAAGCCTGAAAAACGCTATTGGAGTCGTTAGCGTCGCGCCGGTGAATCTGGCGGATGTCGTTCTCCCCAGTGGAGCGACTCCTACTACCGCAAGCCCGGATGGCAATGCGCCGGCGCCCGTAACTGCTGTAGACCCGAACGATGAAGCGGCGCTGACCGATGTCATTGGTCGCTATACATCGGCGGCGTTCCGTCTCCGTCCTGATCTGGCGCAATCGCTTCAGAGCATAGACCAGCAGCGAACCAATCTCAATCTGGCTAAGGTGAATGCCGGTCTGCAGGCGGCGGGCGACCTTTCCTACAATAACTCGCTCAATCCGGATCGGTTCAACAGTTCCATCTCCAATGACCGGGCATTTCAGTTGACTCTGTCGTACCCTCTGTTCGATGGCGGTCTGGGACGCGCTCAGGTGAAGCAGAATCAGGCGGCGATCCGCGCCAGTGAAGCCAATTTGGAAAGTCTGAAACAGCAGGTCGCTGTCGAGGTCGAGCAGGCGTATCGAACTCTGGCGCAGAGCCGAGCGGCGTTGCCGGCGTCGCAGGCAGCGGTTGCGGCGGCGGAAAAGAACTATCAGGCGGCCTTGGAGTCCCAGAGGGAAGGTGTCGGAAGCATCGTTGATGTCATTACGGCGGAAACAGCGTTGACTCAGGCGCAGAATAACTATTTCAACGCGATCTATAGCTTCTACGCAGCAGATGCTCGACTTGCTCGCGCTGTCGGTCAGGCGGAGCGGGTGGCGGGAGGCGCCGGCGCGGGAACAGATCCAACGACCGCGCCAGGCGCCACTCCCGGAGCGCCTGCAGTCCCCGGCGTTCCGCCTCGTGGCGGAGCGGCGGCTCCGCCTCGCGCTAATCCCTGAAAACGTCGATATGGGAATGCGGTAGGATAAATGCATGGCAAAGGCGATATTGGCGGAGAATTCGGAATCGGTAGCGCAAGGCGTTGCTGAGACCGAATCCTCCGCCTCACGGGCTATTCTCAGTAGCATATTCGGGATCGATTTGCGAACGCTGGCGTTCTTCCGTATCGCGTTGGCGTTACTGATGCTTGCTGATTTGATCGTCCGTTCGGCGGATATTACTGCGTTTTATACCGAGCGGGGAACTATGCCGCTGGAAGTGGCGCGGCGATTGAATGACCGCACGGATTGGGTTTTCATCTCACCTTATATGTGGGTCGAGACCTCGTTCGGGGTGAGCGTCCTGTTCACTATTACCGCTCTGGCGTCCATCGCCATGCTGGTGGGTTGGCGAACGCGTCTGATGACCTTCATTGTGTGGTTTCTGCTCTGCGGATTGCACATGCGGAACCCGTTGATCCTGCATAGCGGCGATACGCTGACACGCCTCATGTTCTTCTGGGCGCTTTTCCTGCCTCTGGGCGCACGATGGTCGGTGGATGGTCTGGCGGCGCGACAGGTAGCCGCCGGTAATCCTTTCCCGACGCGGATTCTCTCTATCGCTTCTGCGGCGCTATTGTTACAGATAGCGTTCGTCTACTGGTTTACGATCCTGCTGAAAACGGGTCCGGAATGGCGCTCCGATTTTACCGCCCTCTACTACGCGTTGAGTTTGGAGCAGTACCGAACAGCGCTGGGCGGTTGGATCCTTGCTCTGAAATGGCCCCTGCGTCCTTTGACCGTGGGGACTGTTGTCTGGGAACTCATCGGACCGATTCTGGCGTTTTTGCCCTTCGCCAGCGATAAATTGCGACTGTTTGTGGTTGCTGGGTTCTGGATTTTCCATCTGCTGGGCATCAATCTACTGATGGATATCGGCTCATTTCCCTGGGTTTGCGCTGTCGCATGGTCCGTCTTTTTACCGGGTCTCTTCTGGGATAAATTAGCGACCTGGTGGCGAAGCTTGTCAGACCTCGCCGTAAAGAAAGATATGGAAGCGTTGCGGGAGAGTCTGATTTCCTGGCGCAGTCGACGGATCGCGACGGATTTACAGCAAGGCAGGAAAACCCCTTCGCTACGCCCCACGATGATCGGGCAGGCGGTTGCGGGAGTTTTTCTCGCAATCGTTTTTCTCTGGAATGTCCGTACCACCGATTTGCGATCTTATGTACCGCAATGGGCGCCGTATATACCGTCCTCGGTGCAGTGGCTCACGCGAATCGACCAGTCATGGGCAATGTTCTCCCCAGCTCCGCTTAAGCAAGATGGCTGGTGGATTATCCCGGCGCGAACGACCAGCGGTCAGGATATCGATTTATTTCGTGCGGTACGGCTTCGGTGGAACGCTCCTGCCGACAACTCCTTGATTCAGGCGACGAAACTCGATTGGCGCAAGCCGCCGAACCTTGCCGATACTTATACTAATTCGCGATGGTGTAAGTACATGATGAATCTGTGGTCATCGAACAACCAACCGTATCGTATCTATCTCTGTCGGTATCTGACATGGCAATGGAACGAGAATAGTCGGGATGGTGTGGATTCCGTCCGTATGTATTTTATGGAAAAGGATATTCTGCCGGACTACGCACCTCAGGACAGCGTTCCTCGCCTGCTGTGTGAGTTCGATGGCACGATGCCGGTCGAGAAAATTCTCACCAAGACGATGACGGTGGAAGCGAAAGCGAACCGGTAATGCGGGCGGCAAGGAAACCGTAGCGATGGGAACTGTGCAAGCGTACTGGTTCTGATGCATCAACAATGAAAACGAAAGTAAGGGAAGCGTTATGGCTTTAGTCGAAGTGCGGAATGTGGGAAAGATTTATCGCAATGGATCGCTGGAGGTCCCTGCGCTCAAAGGCGCGACCCTCGATATCCAGCACGGTGAATTCGTCGCTATTATGGGTCCATCCGGTTCGGGCAAATCCACCTTCATGAATATTCTGGGATGTCTTGACCGTCCGTCTCATGGCGAGTATCTTCTGGAGGGCGAGAACGTCGCCCAGCTCAACGATAACCGGCTTGCGGAAATCCGTAATCAAAAATTCGGATTTGTTTTTCAGTCGTTCAACCTGCTGGCGCGTACGACCGCTTTGCAGAATGTTCAACTTCCCATGTTGTACGCCGGTAAAAGCAACCGTGAGGCGCGTGCGCGTTGGGCGCTGGAACGGGTAGGGCTTGGTGATCGAACGCACCATAAGCCGAATGAACTCTCCGGCGGTCAACAGCAACGCGTCGCTATTGCCCGAGCGCTGGTCAATGACCCGGTTGTTGTCATGGCGGACGAACCGACCGGGGCGTTGGATAGCCGCACCTCTATCGAAGTCATGGGGCTTTTTCAGGAACTGAATCGTGAAGGTCGTACAGTCATCATGGTGACGCACGAACAGGATGTCGCCGATCATGCCACCCGTATCATTCGCTTCCGTGACGGCGATGTCGTAGAGGACGGACCGGTCATCAATCGCCGGGATGCCAGAGAAGAACTTGAGGAGCTAAACCGGATGCAGATCGCTAAGGATAAGGAAAAAGCGGCAAAGTTGGCATCCGTCTAATCAACTATTATTTCTATGATGATCGTCTCGGTTCGGATTCTATAAAATCCGGACCGAGAAAGTAAACCTTCGTATTTACCGCTTAAAGCGATTGCAACGATAGCGAAGCCATGACAGAGGGTAAGGCGTTTCGCAGGGCTACGACCGCAGTTTCCGAATGACCCGGTCGTTCATGTAGCAGAATGATGTCGCCTGCCTGCGCATCTTTCAATCTTGCCGTCAAAGTCGCGGCGTCCGGCGCATCGTAATCGCGTGGATCGAGTGACCATGCCACGATTTGCCATCCCAACCGTGTCGCTGTGCGACACAGCGTCCGGGTCTTAAACCCATGCGGCGGGCGTAGAAGATGGGATGGTAAGGGAGCGCCGAGAATTTCCGCAAAGATTTCTTCCGCTTCCGCCAGTTCTCGCGCAATCTCATCCGCAGACAAAAGAACCATTTCCCGGTGGCGTAGACCATGGACCCCTATGACGTGTCCCTCGCGAACGATTCTGCGCGTCAGTTCCGGGTAAGCCTTTGCTCGCTCTGCAACCAGAAAAAAGGTCGCAACTGCTTGATGCTCTGACAGGACTTCCAGAAGAAGGGGAGTCGTCTCCGGGTGTGGGCCATCGTCGATGGTGAGCGCCGCCGCTTCCCCAGCATCTTCAGGAAGACGGATCAGAAGTGGAAAGCCAAAGGTGGAGCGGGCGTAGAAGGTGGCGCCGAAGTAGACAGATAACCCGACCGCAGTGACTATTCCCGCGCCGATCACGGCGTTGATTGCCAGAGCCGGAGCAAACCATGCGATTCCCGTTACGACAGCCAGAATCGGGAGCGCTGCCTGCGCCGTTCGCACCGCAATAATGCGGAATACTGGATTCGGTCGGGTGTCCCATCCATCGTTGACGATTGTTGACCGTTGCATCGCTACTGAACCGCCTTACGCGGATCTCCGCCGCAGACGCGTGTTCATCATTATCCGCCAGAGCGGGTGAGTCAGATAATGTGGTCGGAAAACTTCCCCGATGCCGGATCGGGCATCGCTTGAAATCGACCAGCGATTATAAAAAGGACCTTCCAATAACCATCCCTTATCAGCGCTGACTTGTACCATACGTTTTGTCGTGAGCGTTTGGAAGGATAGATGCCGCCATTGCGGGGAAATAAGAATGGCGCTCTTCTCCTCCGGTGTCCTGTCGGTCATGAGAGGGTGGGAACCGACGAAATCGGCTTCTTCCGCCTGCCAGATGCCGGAGGCGTCCCGAGTAATCACGGTGGTACTTTGCGAATCTCCCCCTTCATTTTCAAAATGGTAGTAGATAAAAGCGTCTTTACCCTCGCCAGCCGGTAAAACGCGCCCCCAGTACCAGAGAATATTCCTTTCCCACGGCAACAAACCGAAGTTGCCATCGTGGTAACCCGTCCCCTGAAAGACGATTTCCTGACCGCCTGCCGTCGTCACCCGTGCGGAAACGTCACAGTGCGGCGCGATACAGATCCACGTGTGCCCATCATCGACGCCGTGCGGCGGGAGATCGGGCATCGAATCGACAGGGCGAAAAGTAATATCCGCGTCGATGACGCCGCGCCAGAGGCGACGTTCCGAAAGCGTCAATCGCCATCCGTCGGAAGTTTGTGACAGGGAGGATTTCCCGATGCGAATGCACGAACCGTCGCTGGCGAATTCTCCCTCCCGGTACAGATTGTAGGCATACGCCCGCTCTCGCCATTGTCCGTCGACATTTTCATGCAGAGTAAAAGAGACGCCCTGATAATCGCGCGGTAAGACTCTTTCCCCGGACGCCACCCGTGCATAGTAGGTCGACATGGGCGATCCCAGAAAAAAAATAACTACCAGAGCAAATCGCCCATCCTTCGAAAGGCTGTCAAAATACCGCCATTCATAGCCACCAGGGTCATCGGGAGATATATGCCGCCTCATATTTTGAGGCCCGAAGAGAATCTGCAACGCGTCGCGACGCTTTCTGTTATAGTAAAAAAGGCATGGAATATTTGTACGCCCTCTGGCGATTTTTTCCCGCGCCGCTGTTAGTCTACCAGATTGCGGTCACAGTCATCGCCGCATTCATGTTGATCAATGCGGCGCTCGACTGGTTTTACTTTCGGCGACCCCGCTCCGTTTCCGCGCCGAAGGATATCGCCTCCGTATCGGTATTGATTCCGGCAAGAAATGAGGACGCGCATATCGGAGACTGTATCGACTCTCTGCTGGCTCAGGACTATCCGGGCCCTCTGGAAATCATTGTTCTGGATGACCGTTCCGAAGATGGGACGTCGGCGGAAGTGCAAAAACGTCAGCGGCAAGCGCAGGCATCACGCCCGACCCTGAAATTGATGCAGGGAGGCGAAATACTTCCCGGCTGGAAGGGAAAGCCCAATGCGCTCCGGCAGATGGCGACGGAGGCGAGCGGAGAATTATTGCTTTTGACGGATGCCGATTGCGTTTTCCTCCCCGGCGCGATTGCGGCGGCGGTCGCCTTCAAAGAGGAGACAAAGGCGGACTCACTTTCGCTGATTCCGTTCTTGCAATGTGATTCCTTCTGGGAAAATGTCCTGATACCCCTGCAATACTTCCTGATTTTCGCTACATTGCCGGTAAGAGCGATTTCGGAGACCGCCAATCCTGCCTTTGCGGCTTCCAATGGGGCGTTTATTTTGATTTCTGCGAAGACCTATGCCGCACTGGGTGGGCATTCCGCTGTGCGCGACGAAATGGCGGAAGATGTGCTCTTTGCCCGCCATGTCAAGCGCAGCGGCTATCGTCTGTTCTACGGCGATGGCGCGGCGGTCTATAAAGTGCGAATGTATGCGAGTTTTCAGGAGATATGGGCGGGATTTTCCAAGAACCTGTTTTCGGCGATGGGGAAAAGCGTTCCCATTGTTCTCCTGTGGAGCGTTTTCGCTCTGGCGACGCAGGTAGCGCCCTTTGCGTTTCTTACCGTCGCTTTGATCCGTGGCGACCATTCGCTGGCGGGTTTTGCGCTTCCATTGATGCAATGTCTCGTCGCTCTGGGAATCCGCGCCGCTCTTGCCGTTCGCTTCCAGAACGCTCTGTGGGCGACATTGACCCACCCACTCGGATGGTTTGTCTTCACGGGCATCGCGCTTCGTTCCGCCTATCTGGGAATTTCCGGCAAAGGTCATGCATGGAAAGGAAGAGTTTACCAGTAAGCGAGGCTTACCGATTCCCTCTTCCTTTTCCGGCTTTCGTCATTGTCAGGCTACTCGATAACGGGCTATAAACTCTTCGTCCAGTTCGATACCGAGGCCGGGCGCATCACTGAGGGAGAGATAGCCATCGACGGCGCGAAGCGGTTCGCGAAGCAGTCCTGTCCCTGTCAGACCCGTCGCCAGCGGCGATTCCGCGACCGTGTACTCGACCAGTCCGCCATTGGGGATAGACGCCGCCCAGTGAGCGCTCGCCGCCAGAAGGACGCCTGTACTGAAGGCATGGGGGACGCAGAGAAGGTTCCGTTGATGCGCCATCTGAGCGATACGTCGGCTTTCGGTCAATCCGCCTGCGCGGCTGATATCGGCCTGCACGACATCGATCTTGCCTCGTTCGATCAAATCTGCAAAACCCCAGCAGGTGGATTCTTCCTCGCCCGCCGCAATCCGAACGCCGGTTCCAGCATCCGCGAGTCGTCCGTACCCGACCAGATCATCCGGCGGCAGGGGCTCTTCCACCCAGTAGGGGTTATACTCGGCAAGACGGCGACAGCGGGCGATAGCGGTTACGGCATCCCAGCAAAGGCCGATATCGATCATAAAATCGTTTTCATCGCCGAACCCGCGACGTGCGGCGGCAACCAGGGCGATATCGGTCTTTTCATCCTTACCCAGCGGACCCCAGCCAAATTTAAGCGCGGTAAAACCGGCATCACGCATCTGGGCGGCGCGTCGTTCCGCTGCGTCCGGGGTCGGAGGCATCAGGTCACTGGCATAGGCGCGCAGTCGCGTCTGGTACGCTCCCCCGAGCATCTGATAGCAGGGAAGTCCTGTCGCCTTGCCCAGAAGATCCCAGAGCGCGATATCGGCGCCGCTCAGAGCATGGATCGCTGCACCACGCCGCCCGAAGTAGATCGTACCCCGGTACATTTTTTCCCACAGACGCTCCACATCGCGGGGGTCTTCGCCTAAAAGTAATTGTCGCAGTCCGCTCGCGATGGTGTGAGAAAACGGCGCATCGAAGATCGCTTTGGCGACTTCGGGCGAAGAATCCACTTCCCCAAAGCCGGTTAGACCGTTATCCGTATGGATTTTAACGAGTAGTGCGTCCTGTGTCCCATCACACTTCGCTTCTATCTGGGGCAATCGGACGATGATCGTTTCCACTTCAGTGATTTGCATGGGAAATTATACAACAATCGCTCAATTGAGGGAAAGGCGAAACTCCGACAGGTGAGCACATATCGTATAGAGCGGAGTCATAATGCCTGCCCCACGATTTACCGCTGTCCTTGCTCTGCTTTCCGTCCTGTTGGCGCCGCCGGCGTTCGCCCAGAATTCACCCCCTGTGAACCCTGTTCCTGCCAGCATTCCTCCGGCGGGGAGCAAAGCGGCGGCGCCGCCAACGTCTGTTCAACCTACCCCACCGCCGACGCTATTGCCGCAACCGACCCCCGGAGTGCAACCAACGCAACCTCCCTCTACCGGGTTCCGTCGCTCCGATCCGTTTGCGCCGTTGCCCTACTACACTCGCAAAAACAACTGGTTCTATGGCGGAGCGCTGGATTTCCGCTATCGGACATTGACCACCAGCGGCGATAAGGAAACCGTAGGCTCCTATATCGCGGCGGCGCGTGCGACAATTGACTTTGTTCGTGCAAACCCGGAAACCGGAGATGAACGTGGCGGCGTCCGAATGCAACTGGTGCTGGAAGACGACGCCCGAAAAACCTCTCTGAACCGTGTCCGCGCTTCCGAAGTCTACGGCTACTATCAGTTTCTCTTTCCTGGCGTTTCGGCGACCGTCCGAGTCGGGCAGTTTGTCCTCCCCTTCGGGCTCATAGCGGTGTATGACACCCCGCTACAACTGGTTCAACCTCTATACGAGAAATCGCTCGGGCTTCGTGTAGATACTGGTATCGCACTGGAAGGTTATTATGGCTCTCAATACCATTACGGGGTCGCGCTGACAACCGGAGCAGGACCGAACCGCAAAGACCCTGATACCAATATGCTGGTTACCTTCCGACTGGAACGCGCGTTCCAGACACGCAATGGCAATGTGCAGGTAGGCGGTTCTTTGCTCAATGGCTATGCGCCGCGCACCGGATTCAATACGGAATTGCCTCCGTCCGGTTACGCCTCCGGAGGATCTTATGTCAAGAAAAGCCGCTTCGCCGCCGATGGGACTTGGATGTTCAAGGCGTTTACCGGTCGTGGGGAAATTATGTTCGGTAGCGATGATGACAAACCGGTCTGGGGCTACTTTGCGGAGGGAAACTGGCGCATCCGTGGTCCGCTCAATCTTCTTACCTTTGTAAAACGCTGGAATTTCCCCAACAAACCGGAGTCCGCCGGATCGATAGGGGGGGGCGCGGATGTTGTCTTCGCGCATAACTTTTCCGCCCGTTTGCTTTATGAATACGAACGGGACGTTCCCTTCCCTGCAGGGTCGGCGACACAGACAACGCGGCGCCTGACCCTGCAGGGAAGGGTTGATTTTTAGCGTTTCCTTTCGCTATCGTGACTTGCCATACAGCATGCCTCGCCCGTTCTTCCCCAGCGCCCGTTCTTCTCCAGATAAACACGCCTATCTTATTTTGCTATCGTCGGGCGTTGGTTTTATCCTGAGATACAATACGGCATGCCCTTATTCAATCCGACTGATGAAGAATTTGAGCCTCTGCTGGAGCGTTTCCGCTGGTTTGAGGAAGTTTTGGCTATTGAGTATGGTGAGGAAGATGTCGACCCGGATGCAGAGATTCCGGAAGCGTTCAACTGGCTACGCTTACTGCCAACGGAACTGCAACTGGGTCTCACCGATGTGGAATGCAGTCTGATCTATCAGAATCCTGCCAGCGGTTATCTCTGCGCTATTTGGGATGTAACAGGGGAAGATGATCTCCCCTGGGCGGTTTTTGTGGCGGATGAATGCGGCGCTCGCCTCCTGAGCGAATACTCCCTGCTTGCGGAGGAAGCCGATACGGAAAAGCTGGATGCCTTACTGGATCGCGCCGTCGAAGAACTCCCGGATCGCCTTCTGAGCGGCGAATTCGAGCGCCATCCAGAGAAACCTGCCGAAGATGCAGACGAGGAACCGGGTGGTGAAAGCGTTGTTTCGGACGTTTCTGTTGGGGGTAGCGCTGCGGATAAATAAACCGCAGGGAAACGCCGGTTTAAATTCTTGGAGCGTTTAGAAAAAGTCTCATAGACTTTTTTTAAACGCCAGAACCTCAACGGAAATTTGATCAACTGACAAGATAAAAACCCGGAGGGCTTGCCCTCCGGGTCGGTTGTCGCTACAATTATTGACTGTAGGCTTGCCTACAGTTCATCTTCATGATAGTGGCGGGTTTGATGCCATCGGCACGCCGCACAGGCGTATCGAACGACAATCTCATCGTCCCCTATTCGCTCACGCGCTTCTTCACGCGCCAGCTCGCCGCAGTGAGCGCACCGCACCACACGCGGCGTCCAAGTCGTCGAGGCGATATGCGACAAAGTCGCCAGAGGCCTCTGGGCCAGCACTGTACCCCTCATTAAGTACTCTCTCCTTGAATGTTTTTTCCGCCCCGCTTCCTTATTGAATCGTGACGGCGGTCATCGATGACCATACTTATGCTACCACGCGATTGTTAACACAACATTAACGGAGTGGATTTTTTACGCTATTTGTCTGTCAATCAGGGATTTACCGGGGGAGGCATGATGCCATTTGGGGTAAATTCTCCCTGTATTAGCAGAATAGCGTCTACAGTAGCCGGGCCATCCGCTCGCATTTCCAGAACATGTGCGCCTCGCGGAATCGTGGCGGAACCGATATTCATCCAGACGAGTTTCTGATCCCCATAAGGCGTCCCCACGGGTCGGGCGGCGGTGGGTTCGTCCAGCAACGTCTGTTCATCGAGCCGGAAGTTCAGAATCGAACCGGGGGAAGCGGCTACCCAGATATTGTAAGCGCCATCGGTACGGACATTGATACGGTACAGCGCTGTCGGAACCGGGGAACCGGACGGACGACGATCCACGATTAGCGTTCGCGCTCCGCTCGCCCCGATCTGCTGACGTACCTGATCAAAGGTGTGATTGATCGCTTTTTCCGCTTCGAGCCAGGCGTAAGGTTGTAACTGAGCCCGCAATTCCTGATTGAGTTTGATGATTTCCGAAATGCTAAGCATCGGATTATCTTCATTCAATCGCTTGGTCGCGCCTTCCATAGAAAGCTCGTACCGTCCGGCGTCCATCATATTACGCTTGCGTAATCCCTCGATCAATCGTTTGGTATCGGCGGCGTTTTCTCCGAACGCTTCGGTTGGTACGGGAATCACCGGATAGGGGAAATTGGTCAGGCGAACCGGGTCAGGGCCGATGGTCATGGTCAGTACATCCCGACGAATAGAGCCATCCGCTAGGCGGCTCCACTGAATGGGCGGCATACCCGGCGCCCGCGCCGCTTTTGGGATTTTGATATGGATCTGACGTTTGCCTGTCTGATTCCAGAAGTAGTAAGCGATTCCGCCGTCGACATCCGCAATCGCGTACGCTTTCCCGCAGACTCCGAAGTCATGTTCGACGCTGACTCTTGCTGAGGGCACCCACCACGAACCATCCGGTAACTGCTTCACTGAGGCGTATTGAATTCCACGCGGAAAGAACAACGCCTCCGGAGCCTGAGAATTACTGATGTTGGATGCCGCGATCATTTTGCCGTAGTCAGCGAGCCACGCCAGTTGTTCATCCGACCGGGAAAGGTCGAACATCTTCAGGGCGGGGTCGGTCAGGCGGACGCCATCGACGAAAAAGCCACGTGCGCCAATGCCACGTAATCGGTCTAGATCGCTTTGCAACGCGATCCGCGAGGCGTAGCCCGGAGCGATTTTCTCGCCGGGAGCGGCATCGGCAGTAGCGATAACGGGAAGCCAGAGAGTCTTGGTCGCCTCCGCCGCCTGTCCGTAGACATTACCGGCGTACAGATTCGCCAGATCGCTTCCCCGTCCATAGGCTGCCATGCCGATACCATCGAAGCCACGGATATTGGGGATATTATTGAATAATTCCGAGTATCCGCCGGAGCGGTAAATGATTGGGACATTGGCGACATTCTTCTTCAGAATCACCGACAATTCGTTCATGTACCCGCTTACCGACTCCGCCTTAAACAGGTTCAGGTCGCGCCAGAAACCAGAGAATTCCGTATTGACCCGTAACCGGCGATCCGTTACCGGATCGTAAAGATACTGGACGCCTTTACCGCCGCCCCAGAGCGGAAGGAGGCGGGCGGCGTCCTTGAAATCACGGAGTTCCCGGTCACTCATCGCCCAGGCGCTGCCGACATTATCCAGATTTTTGTAGCGTTTCCCCAGCCATGCCGCCCACTCCGTCTGGAAGCCGGGACCGGTTGGCAGTAACGCCAGCGACTCTTCGGACAACTTCAGGTTGGTGGGCAAAGGGTCTACGAAGAAACGGAAACCCTTACCGAACTTGATTTGCCGTAGGACGGTCAGTAGCGTATCGCGGTAGCCATCAAAACCATCCCACAGATTGGGCAGGCCGAGTTTCCCGTTAGCGAAATAGACACGACGCGGGAGAAGCAGAGTGACCGTATCCATCGGAACGCGACGCGGCGCGAGTCTGGCTCCCTCGGAAACGATGGTCGCCTCGCTGGCTTCCAGAATATCGTCACCGGTTTCGGGCACCACAAAGAACAGCGCCGAGACCGCATTCTCCACCGGGAAACGCAGCGAAAGCGCTCCCTGCGGCAAAATCTGACGATAGCGCCCCGGACGGATATCGTAGGCAAGTAGTTCGTTATCCGGCCCATCATTGATGGAAATGCCGTAGGTGAAACCCTCGGTGTCCAGATGAGATAAAAGCCGTTGAATGGAAGCGACCGGGACGCTCGTCAATCCTCCCTGCGGCGCCTGCACATATATATCGGTGATGCCGGTGCGCTTCAGGGTCGCCAATGCCTCAACATCGGAGGCGAAATCTTGATCTGTCGCTTTCGGCGACCAGGATTTTGCCTGAAAACGCCCTCCTACGGGGATAAAGGGCTGATTGTCCCAGACCAGTACATGGGAAGCGTTGACCGACCATGTATGCCGAACGCCATCCCCATCCGTGAATGCGCCCTGTGTCTCGTACTTATTGCCAGCGATCAACCCCTTTGTCAATTGTAGAGTGGCGGACGCAGCGGAATCGGCTTGCCCTGAAGCGACGGTGGGAGTAATCTTTCGTAAGGTTTCTTGTCCCGGCTTGGAAGTGGGTCTGTCCGTCGTCTCTGGCGGCGCCGCGAATGCGCTTAAAGCGCTCAATAAAACAAGGGACGGAAGCAAAATCGCTCTGCACAGGGACAGGTAACAGGAGTTACAGTTATACATCAGTATCATTTTCCCGTGAAACGCCCAGAAGGTCAAGCGCATTCGTCAATGCGATCTGAACGGCATGTGCGGACTTAGAGGATAGTCCGCCCGTAGCGGCAAGAATCAGGATGCGGTCAGACAGATCCAGCGCCCAATCGGTGATGTGGTGCGGCCACAGCGATTCCGCCGCCCGTCGCACCAGTTCTGGAAAGACGGCAAGGCTGTCCGTGATGGTATCGGAGGAAGCCCCCGTTCCCTCAGCAATCTTCGCTTTCGCGCAGAGGCGTAGCGCTTCCTGAATCCGCCATGCCGGATTGGAGCGGTCGGCGCGTCGGGCAAGGTTCGCATCGAGGTCTATAGGCGCCTCCGCCGGAGCCCTCAGGAACATCAGTCGCACGGTCGATGCCGGAATATCTTCCAGTGCATCCTCAAGAGAGACGCCGCCCGCCCCGGACAGATCGCCGCGCACCTCCGCGCCATCACGAATAAAACGAACGGAACCATGCAAAACGACTTTGAGGCGGGTGGGGTCATATCCCAGGGCGGCGAGTCCCGCCCGGGTTCTGCCTACGTATCCGGCATGGTCGGCGCTCCAGACATCTATCAGGATGTCATAACCCCGTGTGAACTTGTCGGCATGGTAAGCAAGGTCGCCTGCCAGATAGGTGGGCGTCCCGTCGGCGCGAACTAATGTCCGGTCATCTTCATCGCCGAACGCCGTCGAGCGCAACCAGAGCGCACCGCCCTGTTCGAAAGCGAAGCCAGAATCGCGAAGGCGGCGCACCGTGTGCGCGACAACGCCTTTTCCATGCAAATCCGCCTCGGAAAACCAGTTATCGAAATGCAGGCCGAACTGGCGAAGAACCGCTTCCTGCTCCTCACGAACGAACGCCGCCGATGCCATCAAAGTCGCTCGCAAATCCTGCGCTCCGGCGGATTGCGCCAATCGGGAAGCCACCGCTTCGGCGACGCGGGCGACATATTCTTCCGGGTATCCGCCATCGTCCAGATAACCGCTGTCGCTTTTTGCCGAAAGGCGAGCGTTGACTGCTTGCGCGAAGCGGGTCATCTGGCGCGAGTTCGTCGCATCGTTAACATAAAATTCGCTACGAGCGTCCGCTCCGGCGAAACGTGCGGCTCCGGCGAGGGCGTCTCCGAGCGCCCCGCCGCGCCCATGACCTATGGTCAGCGGACCGTTCGGGTTCGCTGAGACGAACTCAACCAGAACGCGCCGTCCACGCATTCCATCGCCGCGTCCGTAGGACACTCCCTGTGTGATTATCTCAGATAATAAATCGCTCACTACCGTATCCGATCTATAAGAGATATCTGTTTCGCCACCGGCCATCGAAATTCCTTGTCTATCTGGCGTAGTAATGATATACTACTGCTCGCGCCCGATTCCATCGGGCGTTTGTTTGCGTCACCTGCTTGAACTTTTTCATTGTTTAAGATAGATAACGATTGCGCCCCAGGTCGCATTGTCGGGGCAAACGCCGTAATTTGGTAGCGACCAGAATACAGGAAGAGAGAATAGAAATGAACATCTGTGAAGTTTGCGGCAAAGGCGCAATGCACGGTCAGAATATCCGAAATCAACACTCTGTTGGTTGGCGTTTCCGCGCCCCGCGCACCAAGCGTACCTTTCAACCCAATTTGCAGTCCGTCCGCACCCTGGTTGGCGGTACGTCCCGGAAATTGAATGTCTGCACCAAGTGTATCAAGGCAAACAAAGTCGCCCGCGCTATCTAAATAGTTTCCTGATAACCGGCAATCTGTCAGTGGTTGAGCATCGCGCTCCTTCTTGACGTGGTTGCCGGTTTCTTCATAATTCTATCGTCACTTATCGCCGATTATCGTCTGGAATATGCGTTTCAACGCTCGTGAACCAATGCCAAATCCTCCCGTAACCTCGCCGGAACCGCAACCTGCGACACGTCGTCAACAGGGAGCGACTGCACCTCCTCCTCGTCCCGAAGTCGTCGAGGGGGATTATCGCAAGTCGGTAGAACTGGCGCTGCAGGACGATGTAGAACGCGAACGTGGCATTCGCTCCTTCAAAGTCATCTCCGGCGACCCGAAACAGCCCTATGTTGCGTTGACGTTCGATGATGGGCCGCATGGCGATAAAACGATGCTTTTGCTGGATACGCTCAAGCGGCTGAAGTGTCCCGCAACCTTCTTTCTGGTAGGGATGCAGGCGCGCCGTTACCCCGGTATTGTCGAGCGCATGGCGATGGAAGGCCACGAAATCGGTAATCATACCTATCACCACTACCGTCTTCCGCTGATTCCTCTGGAAGAAGTCGCTACAGAACTTAACCTTTGCCGCGATGTCCTTCGTTCCATTCTGGGCGTTCGCACACGACTGGTTCGCCCGCCGGGGGGCGAATATAATGCCGCCGTACAGCGGATCATCGAACTCAACGGGTATGCGAACATTCTCTGGACGGACGATCCGTCCGATTACAAAGCCGGTCGCACGGCGAAGCAAATTGAAGGTTTCGTCGCACGGGATTTGACGCCGGGCGGTATCATTTTGCTTCATAGCGGCGTTTTACCCACAGTTGAAGCGTTGCCCAACATTCTTGCTAATATCCGCTCGCGGGGCTTGATCCCTATTACCGTATCGGAACTGATTCAACGGGGCGGCGGCCTTCTCAAAATTAGCAAGGTGCGTATTTCCCAGACGAGTGCCCATTGACCGCGCTTCCCGAAAAAAACGAAGCTCAGTGTTCCGGCTCTTCTCTTTGTGTGAGGTATAATTATCGGTAAAGGATGCCGTCATGAGTACGCTTCAAGTCCTGCCGCAGACAAAGGCGGCGGCGCAGCGCTCTTCTGAAATCGTTTACCCGGATAGCGACGGAGAGCCGATGGCCGACAACACCAAACAGGCAGACATAATGGTCTGGCTGAAAACAAATTTTGACGACTTATTCGCCTCCGATCCGGATGTTTTCGTTGCCATGGATTTGCTCTGGTATCCCGTCGAAGGCGACAACAAAACGCGCATGGCGCCGGATGTCATGCTGGCGTTCGGCGCAGGTAAGGGGTATCGCGGTTCGTACAAACAGTGGGAAGAAGGTGTCCCGTTTCAGGTAGTCTTCGAAATCTGGTCTCCGCGAAACCGCATCGGGAACATGCACCGGAAATTCCTGTTTTATGAACGGTATGGCGTCGAAGAATACTATATCTATAACCCGGATGGTTATGACCTCTCTGGCTGGCGGCGGGATGCCGGGAGCGCTCGCCTCACCCTGATTGACCCCATAGACGGTTTTGTAAGCCCCCGTCTCGGCGTCCGCTTCGACGCTACCGGCGACGGGGAACTGATGATTTACCGCCCGGACGGTTCTCCCTTCAAAACGCCGCTCGAAGTCCGCGAAGCGCTGGAACAGGCGGAAGCGGAAAATACGCGTCTGGCCGCCGAGCGCGATAAAGCGACCGCCGAGCGCGACAAAGCGGCAGCGGAAAGGGATGAAATAGCCCAAGAGAACGCCCGCCTTGCAGCCAAGTTACGCGAGTTAGGGATAGACACGGAATTGCTCCGGTGAGTTTTGACCTTGCCATTTTCCATAGTCCCTTTGCCATTACAGCGCAAGAAGCCTTAGAGTATTATCGAGAGAGTATTATCGAGCGCTGTGCCAGTTCAACGAAACTCTGCCATATCCACTGACGCCAGGCGTTAAGGTAAGCGAATTTTTCAATGAGCTGAACGCTATCTATCCTTCACGGCATGAAATCCCGGATGATGAGCTGGATAACAGTCCCTGGAGCGGCGATCATGATGTCTCAGATAGACATGCTATAATTTCTATGAGTTATTCCCGTGTAGATGAAGTTGGGTCGATAGTTTTAGACATGACAAGAAAGTACGGTCTGACATTATTTGACCCGCAGAGCGGAATGCTGTATCTTCCAGATAACCTCCTTTCTGCGGCGGTGCAAAACGAAAGTATGAACTGCAATGAGCCAAAACTGTAACCGATTTTTGCGGCCCCGGACGCGCCGGGAAATGCTGAAGGACTGCGCGAACGGGTTCGGAGCCCTGGCGTTGACCGCGCTTTTAGGCGAGGAAGCACGATCCGCGACATCCGCTAACCCGCTGGCTCCGAAACCGCCTATGTTTCCCGTCAAAGCGAAACGGGTGATTTTCCTGTTTATGCACGGCGGACCTTCTCAGGTAGACACTTTCGATCCCAAACCACTCCTGACGCGCGATAACGGGAAGCCTTATTCCGGAGCGCGGCCTCGCGTCGTCTTCGCGCAGACGGGCAATTTGCTCAAATCGCCGTGGGAGTTTAAAAAGTACGGGCAGTCCGGTATCGAAGTGTCCGACCTCTTTCCTGAAGTTGGGAAGTGCGTGGACGATTTGTGTATCCTGCGTTCCCTTCATGCGGACAACACGGCGCACGGCGGGGCGTTGCTGCAACTGCATACCGGCAGCGACACCTTCGTGCGCCCCAGCATGGGCTCATGGCTGACCTACGGCCTGGGCACGGAGAATCAGAACCTTCCCGGCTTTATCACCATTTGCCCGACGCTCGGGCATGGCGGAGTGCAGAACTGGTCTTCCGCATTTTTGCCAGCCGCTCATCAGGGGACTCCCATCGGGAATGCCGGAATCCCAGCGGAAAAAGCGGCGATTGACTACATCAAGGGCGCCGAACCCCGAGATCTGCAACGAATGCAACTGGATTTGCTCAAAGGCATGAACGCCGAGCAGATGCAGCATCTGGGTGTCGCTAACCATGACCCGCAATTGGAAGGGCGGATCAATTCCTTTGAACTGGCGTTCCGAATGCAGACCGAAGCGCCGGATTTGATGGATATCTCGAAGGAAACTAAAGCGACTCGCGATCTCTATGGCATCGGCGACGAGCATACCGATAACTTCGGGCGGCAGTGTCTGCTGGCGCGTCGGTTCAGCGAAAAGGGCGTTCGTTTCGTACAGGTGTCCCATTCCTATAAGTGGGATCAGCACGGCAACCTGCGGGCGGATCACCAGAAGAACGCTTCCGAGGTGGATAAGCCCATCGCCGGATTGCTCAAGGATTTGAAATCGCGCGGTCTGCTGGAGGAAACGCTGGTCGTCTGGGGCGGCGAGTTTGGGCGCACCCCCACGGCGCAAGGTGGCGACGGACGCGACCACAACCCGCATGGCTTTACGATGTGGATGGCGGGCGGCGGCGTCAAGCCCGGTTTCGTCTACGGCGCCACCGATGACTATGGCTGGTTCGCGACACAGGACAAAATGCATATGCATGACCTCCATGCCACTATCCTGCGCCTGATGGGAATTGACCACAAGCGCCTGACCTACCGCTACGCCGGACGCGACTTCCGCCTCACCGACGTCTACGGCGAAGTCGCCGATAAAGTGATTGCTTGATGGGCGCCCGGCGGTTTGTTCAGGAGCGTTTTGTGGTCGGGTTCTGGGTCGAGCCGCCGTTCGACCGACGTGCGGAAGCCCGCTACCGCGAGGTGACGGAAGCGGGTTTCAATACCGTCATCGCCGGGTTTTCGAACGCGGAACCCCGCGCCTTTCTGGGTGTGATGCGGAAGTTCGGGTTGCAGGCGATTCTGTCGCCGAAGGGAGACGCCGTAAACACGTGGCCGGACGACCCGGCGATTCTGGGATATTCGCTGCGCGATGAGCCGGGTACGGGCGATTTCCCGCAACTGAGGATGCGAGTGGACGCCGTTCGTCGGGAACGCCCGGGAAAACTTGCCTACGTCAACCTTTTCCCTAATTACGCCACGCCCGCCCAACTGGGCGCAGCAAACTATGAAGAGTATTTGACGCGCTTTCTGCGCGAGGTGGACGCCGATGTCCTTTCCATGGATCACTATCCGGTTTTCCGGCCCGATGCCGATGGGCGTGACCGTTATTGCGAAAATCTGGCGGCGTTACGCGAGCAGAGTCTGAAGGCGCAAATCCCGTTCTGGAATTTCTTCAATACGATGCCCTACGGGCCGCATACAGACCCGACGGAGGCGCAGTTACGGTGGCAGATATTCGCGTCGCTATGCTATGGCGCGAAGGGGGTTCTTTATTTTTGCTACTTTACGCCTCAGGGCGCGGAGTTCCCCAAAGGCGGGGCGATTATCGCAGTGGATGGGACAAAGACGCGGCATTACGCTCAGGCGCAGCGACTGAATAGCGTCCTAAAGAGTTATGGGCCGACCCTCATGCGCTTGACAAGTACAGGGACGTTTCGTGTGCGCCCAAACGAGGAGCCCGCGCCAGCGTTGCGGGGTTCGGGACTTCTGGACTTGAAACGCGCTCCGGGCGACCCGCCCGGCGATTATCTGGTTGGTGCTTTTCGCCACGCGGACGGTCGCCGCGCCGTGTTGCTGATGAACTATCGCTTCGCCTATTCCGCCTGGCCGACCGTGGTTTTCGACGCCCCTGCAGACGCGGCGCGTGAAGTAGATCCTCTCACCGGACGTCTGATACCGGTGCGGGATGAAAGCCCCGATATGCCTGGGTTACAGATTTCCCTCGCGGACGGGGAAGCCCGTCTTTTCCTTCTTCCCTGACGCGTGTCGCCGAAAATCAAGTCGCCGTTCGGGAGGCGCTGGCGGATGGGCGATATACTGCCGATAAGAGGAATCGTCCGATGGCTGTACTGGAACTGAGCGCCGAACAGATTTATGAGTTAGCCCGCCAACTCCTGCCAGAGGAGCGCGAGAGTCTGGTCATTCGCTTGCAAAGTGAGAATAGTTTTAGCGTGTCCGTCCCAACGAAGCGCATACCGGGACAGGATAAGGGGAAAATCTGGATAGCCCCCGATTTTAACGACCCACTTCCTGATGAGATTGTGGACGCCTTCTATCAATGACGAACGCTCAAGGCAATCAAACGGTCATTATAGACACGCACACCTTTCTCTGGTGGGTGGCGGGCGACCCGCAACTCTCGCAAACGGCGCAGGATATTGTGAGTGATACAAGCAATCGGATTTTGCTCAATTCCGCCAGTGCATGGGAAATCGCCATTAAATATAGCACAGGCAAACTTACTCTACCCTCGCCACCTGACATCTATATCCCCAATCGTATGGCGTCGAATCGCATTGAAGCGCTGCCCATAGAGATACGCCACACCGTCCACATTCACTTTCTGCCGCCGCACCATAAAGACCCGTTCGACCGGATTCTCATCGCTCAGGCGATTGTCGAGGGAATCCCCCATCGTCAGCGTTGATACGGTTTTTAAAGCGTATCCCGTGCAAGTCCTCTGGTAAACGGTACCTGATCGCCTATGATTGTGCGTTCAGCCAGCGTTGTGTTGCGGCAGTCTGATTGCTGAGAAGGTTGATGGCGGGGCGTCCCTGGCGCGCCAGGCGATAGGCGTCCTCAAAGGCGATATCCTTTGAGCGAGCAAGATAGGCGACGAGAATGGCCCCGGTGCGCTCTATCCCGGCGCGGCAGTGAATATAGACCTGCGCCTTTTGGTCGGCGAGGACGGCGGTCAGGAAGGCGTGGACGTCGTCGAAATTTTCCGGCGTCGGGGCGCTCGTGTCACGAATGGGAACGGATTTTCGGACGATGCCACATTCCCTGGCGGCGATCAAAGCCTCCGCACCGTATTTGGGCGGCGTCCATTCCTGCGGTTCGCGCAAGTCGAGGATATGGGTGATGCCATCGCTTGCCAGTTCCTCCACATCCAGTGCGGTCAGCGGATTGCGTCCCGCCCAGATACGGTCAACGACACGGCAACGCTCGAAGGGCTTAAGATTCCCGTTTGCGTATACCGCGTCGTGACTTCTCTGTTTTTCCTCTGCTGTCAACGGGTGACTTTGCCTTTGATATCCAGAACCTGTGAGGCGACGAAATCATTGCCGAAATTCGTCCAGTCCTTGAAAGTCCAGACGACTTTCTTGTCGCGGGTGACTTCGATAAGCTGCGGGTTGTCCGTCCCCGCGTGCGTGTTGCCGAAAATCAGGTTGCCGTTGGGCAATTGTTGAAGGGTGGTGACCCAGCAGAGATGAATGCCGGGCAGTTCGTCCCGTTCGATGCTCCAGACGGTCTTGCCTTCGGGAGTGACCTCGAAAACGCGGTTGTTGTTGCCGCCCGCGATCATGGTATTACCGTTTTTCAGGCGGATGGCGCCGAAGACTTCCGTGCCGTGTCCGTCGTGTCCCGGCGTCCGCTCCTGCCCGTTCAAATCCATTTTGTACGACCAGACCACTTTGCCCGTTTTATCGTATTCGCGCAACATACCGTCGCCTTCATGGCAGGCAAGGTAGTTCCCGTTGTCCAGTTTGCGAACCAGGCGCGTATCGCGATGGGAGTTCGGCGCGTTCACGGTCAGCGGGACTTCGACGGCGATTTTTCCGTCTTTTTCCACTTCAATAATGCGTAGATTACCCGTCTCAGCGATCATGGTTCTGCCGTTTTTTAACCGCTGAAAGCCATGAATTTCCACTGCGCCCGTGTACGGCGCCTTCGGTTTGCCCTGATACTGCCAGACGATTTGCTTGTCGGGCGTCACTTCGATAATCGAGGCGGGGGCATTATGGATAAGAATATTCTTATTCGGCAACACCTGAATATCGTGCGAGACAAAGGGGCAGGGGTACTCCCATTCTATTTTGCCGTCTGTACCGACAATGGCTACCTTGCCTTTGTCCTGACCGATGAGGCGATGAGAGACGGGAGTATCCCCGGCGAAGGCGGAGCTTGCAATAACGCACAGGCATAACGCCCAGAAAATCTTGAACATAGCGTTCAGTTCGCCATGCTCGCCCGGTCTCCCTCCCTCTGTTGAAATTAGGTTAAATTGTCGCCGTTATCGAACTGCTTCGCTGTAACGATGTAATCAAGCGGGTATAGTAAACGCACTGCTCCCTCAAAGAAAGAGAAACGATGTATGCCCGATGGCATGGACAGCGCTGCGACAAAAGTTTCCCCGCGTCGCATCATTGGATATGTGGCAGGATCGACCCCTATACTTCCTTCCGCCGCAAAAAAACTAACGCATATCAACTACGCCTTCGCTCATGTCAGCGATGGTAACGAAGTTATCCTGCACGACCCGGAAGCGCCGGAAAACATCGCGCGACTGCGAGCGCTCAAGGCGGTCAACCCGGATTTGAAGATTATTGTCTCCGTGGGCGGCTGGGGCGCGGACGGTTTTTCCGATTCCGCTCTGACGGACGCTTCCCGCAAAGAATTCGCCAACAGCGTGGTCGAGTTTGTTCAGAAACATGACCTCGATGGAATCGATCTGGACTGGGAATATCCGGGTCAACCCGGCCCCGGCATCAAGTATCGCCGGGAAGATAAAGAAAACTTCACCCTGTGGCTGGCGGCGATGCGGCAAGAACTGGACGCCCTCAGTGACGCTCAGGGACGACAGGGAAGCGACCGCTTCACCGTCACCATCGCTTCAGCGGATCGTGAGTACTTCGATACCACCGAAATGGACAAACTCCATGTCCATCTCGACTGGATCAATATCATGGCTTACGACTTCTTCGGCAGCCTGACCCCGGTGACCGGGCACCATGCTGGATTAGGGCGTTCGCCTCACGCTCCGCCCACCGCTCGGTATGGGGAAGCATCGGTGCAACAGCACCTGGCGGTAGGGATTCCGCCGGAAAAGCTGGTTCTGGGCGTCCCCTTCTACGGGCGTGGATGGACGGAAGTAAATCCGGCGAACAACGGGCGCTACCAGACCTACGGACGGTACTTCGGTGACTTCGCCTACGCCAATCTGGCGCAGGATTTCATTGATTGTAATGGCTATGTGCGATACTGGGACGATCAAGTCCATGTTCCGTACCTCTGGAATGCAGAGACATCTACCTTTATCTCCTATGAAGACCCGGAATCGTTGAGCGTGAAAGCGAACTTCATTATGGAAAACCAACTTGGTGGCTTTATGTACTGGGAGCATAGCCATGACCCTGACCAGGTATTGCTGGACACGCTTTATCAGAATCTGAACCCGACAAATGGGTGAGCAAAAAGGTCTGTGAGAAACTATTTTTCACTATACGGAAGGACATTGTTATGAATTATCGAACGCTGGGAAATTCGGGACTCAGGGTCTCTGAAATTTGCCTCGGGGCATGGATCAACTTTGGCGGCAGGATAGAGGATGACGCCACCTTCGCCGTTCTGGACGCCGCAATAGAGGAAGGCATCGACTTCTTCGATACCGCCGACGTTTACGCAGGCGGCAAGGCGGAGGAAGTCATGGGGCGCTGGATGCAGGGCAAAGACCGACGCACGCTTACCATTGCCACCAAAGGACGAGGGCGTATGTGGTCGGGCGTCAATGGCGAAGGTCTTTCCCGCAAACACCTGATGGATGGATGCCACGACAGCCTGCGCCGTCTCCAGACCGACTATATCGATGTTTACCAGTGCCACTGGCCCGATGGCGGAACCCCGTTAGAAGAAACTATGCATACGCTTAACGATCTGGTGCGTCAGGGCAAAGTGCGTTATATCGGTTGCTCCAATTTTGGTAGCGAACTGATCGGGGAGGCGGCGCGAATCTGCGAACGGGATGGACTGACGAAATTTATCTCCTCACAACCGATTTACAATCTGTTGAACCGGAATATCGAAGAAAAAGACGTCCCACGTTGTGTGAAAGAAGGACTCGGTCTGATTCCTTACTCTCCGCTGGCGCAGGGAATGCTCTCCGAGAAATACCTTGGCGGAACGATCCCGGAAGGCAGTCGCGGCGAAGGAAGCGAGGAATGGGAGCGCAATCTGCGCGAACGTCTGCCGATCCTCAAGTCTCTCGGAGATTTCGCGCACGAAAGAGAATTAACTCTCTCGCAGCTGGCGCTCGCCTGGCTTCTGCATCAGCCGGCAATGGCGTCCCCGATTATCGGAGCGACTCGTCCGCAACAGGTTAAGGAAAATGCGAAGGCTTCCGGCGTCAAACTGTCCGCAGAAGACCTGACCCAGATTCAGACCATTCTTAAAGGTTAGTTGAACTGAGGGGTGTCCGTGGTGACTGCGGTCGTTACGGACGCCCCCTGAATCTTTTAAAAATGTGGAAAACAAAAAAACGACACCGGCGCGGATGCCGTGTCGCTTGAACTACTCGTTATATTTCCCCGGTAGTCTTCGAATGAATAACCATCAGGAACTGAATATGACTATAGTATACCGTTTTTCAGCGCTTTACGCCAATCGAAAGGATATTGTCTTCTGTATTTGAATACGTATGATTTTACCAGTTTCATCATCAAAAAGGCATAGCGAATAGATTTTGACTCAGAAATGCTGTCAGAAATGATTATAGTCGTGTCGTTAATGTGTCGTAACAATCCGGTGATCTGAGAGAGGGAATGCCGGGCGTAACAGGGAATACTATTCCGGCTCAGCAAATTGGGGAGGAGTACGGATGATGGAACGACGACCCTACGGAAATACAGGCGAACAACTCTCGATCATCGGTTTTGGCGGCATCGTTGTGATGGGGGCGGAACCGCAAGAGGCGAAAAGGCGCGTTCAGGAGGCGTTTGATCGTGGCGTCAATTATTTCGATGTGGCTCCTTCCTACGGCGACGCCGAAGCGAAACTCGGTCCCGCCATCGAAGGATTACGCGACCGTATTTTCCTTGCCTGCAAAACCGGTAACCGGACAAAGAAAGAGGCCGCAACCGAGTTGCGCGAATCGTTGACACGTCTCAAGACGGATCATCTCGATCTCTACCAGTTGCATGCGGTGAGTAGCGTCGAGGAAGCCGAGATATGTCTGGGGCCGGGTGGGGCGCTGGAAGCGTTTGTCGAGGCGCGTGATGCCGGATTGGTGCGTTACCTCGGATTTTCCGCACACTCTGCTGAGGCGGCGGTGAAGCTGATGGAAAGTTTCGCGTTCGATTCTATTCTTTTTCCGTTCAACTATACAACGTATTATCAGGCGGGATTCGGGCCGCAGGTAATGCAAATGGCGCAATCGAAAGGCGTCGCACGACTCGCCCTGAAAGGCATGGCGCGTCGCCCCTGGGGAGAAAACGCCGACCGTTCGATTGCGCTGAATACCTGGTATGAACCCCATACCGATCCCGATGAAGCGGAACTTGCCTTGCGCTGGACTCTTTCCCTGCCCATCACTGCCGCCATTCCTCCCGGCGACCCTGATCTTTTCCGTCTGGCGCTCGATATTGGGGAACGCTACTCCCCGGTAACGATAGCGGAACGCGAAGCTATTGAAACGCGGGCGAATTTGGAAAAACCGCTCTTCGCTCTGGCGGCATAAAGCAAAACCGCGAAAAACAAATCGGGGGACGGATCCTCATCCATCCCTTTTATTCAGTAAGGACAATGCGTCATTATGGCAGAGAAACGAATCCGGGCATTGATGATCGGGGCGCATCCCGATGACTGCGAATTTACTTCCGGCGGGTTGGCGACCAAACTCATCGCTCAAGGGCATACCGTCAAATTTGTTTCCGCAACCAATGGGGAAGCAGGACATCATGAAATGGGCGGCGGGCCGCTGGCGCAACGGCGCCTGAAAGAGACGCAGGCGGTTTCGGCTGTCTCCGGCGTCGAGTATGAAGTTCTGGATTATCCGGACGGTCGACTGGATACAGACCTCGCGACCCGCGAGCGCTTTATCCGGCTGATTCGCGATTTTCAACCAGATTTGCTCTTCACTCACCGACCGAATGACTACCATCCCGACCATCGTCGCACCGGAATTCTGGTACAGGACGCATCTTACCTGATTCGTGTCCCGAATATCGCACCACTGGTTCCGCATCTTTCGGAAACGCCTGTCATACTGTATATGCGCGACCATTTCCAGAAACCCTATCCCCTGACGCCCGATGTCGTGTTGGCGACCGATGAGGTGATCGATGACAAAGGGAAGATGCTGCACTGCCATACCTCACAGGTGTACGAGTGGTTGCCCTATGACAGCGGGACGCTTGCCGAAGTGCCTGCCGATGAAACGAGCCGTCTCGCCTGGGTAACGGCATGGGTGGCGCGCCGGGACGCCTACTTCGCTGACCGATTCCGGGATGCGCTCCGACAACGTTATGGAGTGGAAAAAGGGAACGCCATCCGCTATGCGGAAGTCTTTGAAATCAGCGAGTATGGCAGAAGCTTGCCCACCGAACAAATCAATGACTATTTCCCCCTGTAATTTCGGACTGTGCCACTTACGCCCCTGCAAACTTTTCTGCTGTCAGGTTAGCAGGGATCTCCATGATTCCGCGTCTTCCCATCGGATACAATAGTACTGTTTATGTTAATATTCCACCCATTTCTCCGTCGTAAGGACGGGTTTGCGTCACTCAATCGTCAGGCGTTTACGCTCATCGAACTTCTCGTCGTCATCGCGATAATAGCGATACTCGCCGCCATTCTCTTCCCGGTCTTTGCGCAAGCCCGTGAAAAAGCGCGATCTGTTTCCTGCCTTTCGAACGGACGGCAGGTAGGAATCGCGTTCATGATGTACGCTCAGGACAACGAAGAAAACCTTCCTCTGCTCAGTTTCCCTGTTGAGGCGAATACATGGACAGATCAGGTTCAGCCCTATATCAAAAACCGTCAGCTTTATCGCTGTCCTTCGGATGATTCCACCAACTGGACAATGCCTCTCTCCAATCCGGGCTTCGGTCAGGATGGGTTACGGCGCTCTTCGTACTTCATCAACGCCTACATTGCCGGGGGAAACTCTTACGGGAATCTGGCGTCGGTGCAGTCCCCGGCAAGCGTCATCGCATTAGCCGAGAGTGCAAAGAATATCACTCGCGATCACTTCGCACCCTACAACTGGAATGGCGATCAGGAAACGCCGCCCAATCCGCAATTCAATCCCTTTATGCAGGGAATGACATGGGATGCCGCTAACAAGGAAACAACGGAACTGGCGTTGCGACGTCACACCGGCGGGGCGAACTATGTCTTTATGGACGGACATAGCAAATTCCACCGATGGTCGCAAGTCTGGTTCCAGAAGCCGGAACAGGGAGTCTACCAGGGTAACTTCGACCCCCGTCAGTAACCGGGAAAAGCGATTGTATGCCTGACACGCCGGAAGAAAAAGCGAAGCCGCAAAAAACGGATATGTCTGAACGCATTATTCGCGAATTGCCCCTGATCCGGCGGTATTCGCGGCATAACGTCGGCGAGGACATGCAATTCCGCGCTTTCCTGAAAAATCGCCTGAAAATGTCGAACGGGGAACTCGATGGCATTGTTCAGGAAACGACAGATGTTGTCTGGGCGCAGGTCGACTGTACGGCTTGCGCCCATTGTTGTCGAACCTTTGAGATCGTCATCGATGACCGGGATATCAAGCGTCTCGCCGCCCGCCTGAGCGTTTCTCTGCGTTCGTTTCTGGCGCAGTACGTCTCGACCGAAAAAGACGGCACGAAGCGTTTCTCCTCATCGCCCTGTCCGTTTCTGGGAGAAGATAACCTGTGTCAGGTTTACGAAGACCGACCGCAGTCCTGCCGCGATTTCCCCTACCTGCATACTGCCGGATTTCGTGAGCGCTCCATGACAATGATGGAAAATGTGGAAGCTTGCCCGATTGTGTTCAATGTCTGGCAACGTCTCAAACGCCGTCTCTGGCGTGTGAATCGCTAAACCTCCGAGAATAAAACTGCCGCGATGCTCTCAACCTAAAGTCGAGTTTGAAAAGCAAAAACGATGAGCGCCAGAATGAAGACCGTCACAGCAACGATAGGGTACGTGATGCGTAAGGTGCGGTCAAAGGCGCGAGCCTTTTCTTTCGACACACGATGGTAACGGTGGACATAGACCACAGAAAGGCAGATGCCCGCCGTAAGCAGCACGATGGTCTCATAAAACAGGAGGTTGGGCAAAGTAAGGTAAGAGACGCTGGGAAGACGGGATTCCATAGTCAACTGAAGCGTAACGCAAGTCAGCAGTAGCGTCAGTAGTCCGCCGATACGTGGACTCCCATAGGAACTGAACTCCGCCGCATCAATCCAAAGTAACGCTGACGAACAGACCCAGATAAGTAAAATGGGTAAAAGGGCGATGGAAATGCCTGAAATCAGATCGCGCCGGACTTTCAGTAAAAAATCAACGCGGGAGTATTTGCGGTTGGGTTCATTGGAACGGTGAGTCGTCTTTGTTTCGGTACTTTTTAACAAGTAACTCCAGGGACCTATGATGACATCGTCCATGGTCGCGCCAGACTGAGATTCGAATTTTGCGGGTTGCAATTCCATCTCGCTCTTATCCTGCTCAAAGGCGTTGAAAGCCAACCGCAACTCCGCCACCGTAAAAGGGAAATAAAACATATCCCCTTCCAGATGCGCCTGACTGTCGAACTTTTCGTAGACACTGACTCGGCCGTCGCGATGGATATCCAGCGCTCGGACGCCTATTTTCCGTTCCCCTCGTTCGTTCATGATTTCCACCTCAGGATGCCAGAGCTTTTTCATGATTTCTACAGCCTCGACGCCTTCAAATTCCAGTACCGACTCGGGGTTGCCGGGCTTGAAGAGAGAAGAGACGCGAGCGTCCTGCCATTCCATCACTAACTGAGCGGTGACTTCGTATGTATGCGTGGAGACATCAATTCGGTTAACGTCATCCAGATAGAGGTACATCTTGACGGGGGTCGGTTTGTCAACCTGCGGCGGTTCCAGAAAGGATTCGGACAACTCCAATCCTGCATGAGCGACACTAGGTCCGGAGAAAAGCCAGAAAATAGCGAAAGCGAAGAGGGTAGTAGAAAGTTGACGCTTACTGAGTGAGCCTCCCACCTTGTGACGAATGCGGAAGTGCACGAGAAACAGCATTACAAAGGTTCTCCGTCAAACGCACCATTTTACCTGAAATGTCGCCTTCACTCCACAGACTCCAAAAAAAGAGTAATGTGACCGCCCGTCTCGGCAACAGGCCTGCGCTCCTACATGAGTCATCGCCAATAGGGTCACGTTCCAGTGGCGCGTACCCCGGTGAAAGTCATCAGGAACCATGAGTAGCTTCCCTGCATACTTTTCATTCGGACAGAGAAGGCGGCGATTATCCGGGGCGATTATCCAGAAAGAGGCGATTCACGGCGTCCTCAAGGTTACCATCGAGATTGTCTCGGAGAATGATCACCCCTCCGCCGTGATCCCGTTAGAAATGATCCCGTTAGAAGCGGAGCGCTGGAGTATCGACGTCCCCGAAATCGCCTCCATTGACCCGAAAAAGAAGCGGGTGCGCTGGCTGCGCAATATGGGAGGCGATTAGCGGGAAACATCACTTTCAAATCGCAGAAATATTCTCGCAAAAAGACCGCCGCCAGCATCTCCATGGCGGAAACATCGTCTGCGCTGGAGAGAAAGGCGTCCGGTTTTACAGTTGGTGGCTTTCGGGTTGCAGGGTGAGTTCCCCCAGAACCAGATGTGCGGGCTGGGTTAGGGCATAATGGATGGCGCGTGCGGCATCGCCCGGAGTGAGCATTTTGTCCCGTTGCACCTTCATTTCGATGTTCGGGTTATCGTAGAAAGGAGTATCCACGCCCCCGAGGTACAGACCGGTGATTTTGATGTTGTGGCGTCGTGATACTTCGGCTCGCAAAGACTGCAGAAATCCGGTCAGACCGTATTTACTGGCACAGTAAGCGGTCGCGTTCGCCATGGGCGCTTTGCCCAGAATGCCGACCACATGCAAAATATGCCCTGACTTTCGCGGCGCCATCGCTTTGACCGCCGCTCGTGAGAGGAGCATCGGTCCGTAAAGATTGATCGATAGCACATTGTAGAAATCCGCCGGGGTGAGGCTCTCAATCGGTTTTATCGTCCCGATGCCCGCCGCATTGATAACGATATCGATAGCGCCTTCGGCATATTTTTCGGCTTCTTCAAAGAGGCTGGTGATCTGGGCGTTATCCGTGATATCCGCTTTGATAATCAGTGGCGCCGCGCCAGATACCGCCGTGACGCTCGCCGCGACAGCCTCTAATTTCTGGCTGTTTCGCCCGGAGAGGATTAACCTTGCCCCCTCCTGCGCCAGCAGGGGCGCAACCGCCGCCCCGATACCGCCCGTTGCGCCGATCAAAAGAACCGTCTTACCTGCTAAAATAGTGTCCGCCACGTTGAATGTTCCTGTTCCATGGCGCTCATCTGCGCCGCTTGTTCTAACGACGGCGCTCCCAACCCGGTTCCTGAGCGTTCGGAAATATTCTCCTGAGCCCGCTTTTGAAAGGGTGATGTAAAGTCGATGTCATCCTCCTGCCGTATGCAATCCATCGAATTTGGACACTGGGAAGCGAACCCCTTTCGTTCTGACAAAATCAGCGATATTCTATAGCCATGATGACGGAAGGCGTTCTGGCGTTATTTCTGGGTATCGTCGCCCTGATTCCCGTCCTGCTGATAGGGGCGACCATGATGGAACTGTTGATTCGGGAAGCCCCGCGTCGCGGTAAGCGTCCGGATGACCTCTCGAACCAATCGTCCCGTTTGTTTGTTCGTGTCGTGACCGCCGGGGGATGGGTTATTTCCGGCACTCCCCGGGAAGTCGTCCGGCGTCTTTCAGAGCGAGAACGCGCCCCGCTTCCTTTGTTCCTGACCGAACGCCGCGCCGAAAACGCCCTACGTCACTGGGAGTCGTCCGGTCGTCTGATGGCGCAGTTCGAATGGCGAGCCTGAATGATCTGTTCCTGTCGGTAGCGTCGGCGTCTTTGCGAGTTTACGTGTTTCGGACTACCGCAGTCCCCTTGCGCTCCAGTTTGTTCCACCCGTTTCTTCCCCCTCGCATCGCCGCTGTCAGGGCGCGAACCAGCGTCCAGAAAAGCAGATAACGCCAGACGATGCGTTGCAAAAACAGGTAACGCAGATCGGCGAGGCGCGACCAAGAGGCGTTGTCCATCCGAAAGGCAAGGTACGCGGCAAGGAATTCGGCGCAAAAGAAAAACGCGAAGTAGAGGAGCGCCTGATTCAGACTTCCGGAAAGCGCTGCCAGAATCAGACCGATATCGGCGAACGGAAGCACCAGCGGCAGAACGATCTGAAAAATCCACAGCGAGGGAACTACCAGACAGCCAAACCACCCGTATCGGGGCCGAAAGCAGATATCACGGTGTTTCCAGAGCGTCTGTAACGTTCCAAAGGTCCAGCGGTAGCGCTGTTTCATCAGGTCGCGCAACTTATCGGGCGCCTCGGTATAGGCGCGGGCGGTCGCATCCGTCACGATGCGCCATCCCTGACGACGGACGCGCCAGGTCAGGTCTGCATCCTCCGCCAGCGTATCGCTCTCATAGCCCCCTGCCTCACGCACGGCGCTCGCTCGCCATGCCCCCACACAACCGGGCACGACCGGGACGGAATTCAGCATCGCATAGGCGCGACGGTCGAAGTTCTGGGATGTGACATACTCCACCGCCTGCCAGCGAGTCAGAAGATTAATGCGGTTGCCGACCTCAATATTGCCTGCCACCGCACCGACGCTCGGATCTGCGAAGTGACGCGCCAATCGGTGGACGGTGTCTGGTGCGAACAGCGTGTCCGCATCCAACCCGACCAGAACTTCGCCCGTCGCCAGTGTGATGCCCCGGTTCAAAGCGGATGCCTTACCGCCATTTTCTTTGACAATCAGGCGGACTCGCGGATCAGTCGCAAATTCCTGCGCTACCACTTTTGCCGTTCCGTCTCGCGAACCGTCATCCACAACGATAACTTCCAGATGTGGATAACCGCCGTCCAGCAGGGCGCGAACTGTTTGAGCAATGACTTTTTCTTCGTTATAGGCGGCGATGATCACAGAAACTGTTGGCGTCGCTCCTGAGGCATCGAGGTCCGTCAGAGACTGACGCTCCTGTTTCTTCTGCGCCACCGCCAGGCCGGCGACAAAAATCAGACGGATCGTCCCGGCGATCAGCGTAAAGATAAACAGGAATGTCACGGTCTCAATGGTTCGCCGTGTGATGCCGAACACCTGGCGATCAACCAGAGCGACCCATGCCTCACGTCCGATAACCGGGGGCATGATGGTATCCCGTCGCGCTCCGCTAATGAGCGCGGAGACTGGGACGAACGTGTACCCTTCCGCCTTCAGTCGTTGAACGAAAAGGGGAATGGCGGCAACAGTAGCGGCGCGGTCGCCGCCGCTATCGTGTAACAGGACAACATTGCCCTGCCCGGAATGAGCGCCGTCAATGATGCGTTGCGCGATAATTTCGGGCGTGGGATGATCCTGAAGATGCCAGTCTTTCGGGTCGATTCCCTCCGCTACGGTCACATAACCGAGTTTTTCCGCCTCTTCCACAGGGATCAAATCTGATACGGTGGATGGCTCAACGTCCACACCGTAAGGAGGACGGAAAAGTGTTGTGGAACGGCCTGTCGCCGCCTGAATGGCACGTTGCGTGGCGCTGATTTCCAGATTCGCTCGCGTTCCGCTCACCAGCGCCAGATTAGGATGATAGAAAGAGTGGTTGCCGATTTCATGACCTTGATCCCATTCGCGTCGGACGAGTTCCGGGTACGATTCCACATACTCGCCGATGACGAAAAAAGTGGCAGGGACATCCGCCTTCTTGAGGGCATTCAGGACTTGCGGTGTCCAGTTGATATCCGGACCATCGTCAAAGGTAAGGGCGAGACGCTTGTCCAGTTTCCCCTTCGCGTCCCGGTTCCACCCCGTGCGGCGGACGATATAAGTGGATGGATAGGAAAGAAAACTTTCGTTGACGATCACGCCATTGGACGCAACGTCGAGAGTCCGCTTCCCTGCGTGCGGTTGCGCGACGATATCCAGAATCTCACCTTCGCCTTCAAAATCGATCTCGAAGCCGTAACGGACAATGGAAAGTGACTGCGGGCTTTGCGGGCGTCTGCCTTTGCCAAAAAACGTCCACAGTGTGGGATCTTCCGAACCGATGTACCATAAAGCCCGCCCGTTGACGCCTTTTTCGGCGGCATATCGCTGAAAGTTGTAAGCGGTCGCTGCATCCAGAAGCCAGACATCATGCCGCTTGCCATCGCTTTCCGTATAGGAAAAGGTAGGATTGCGCGTTTCCCGGTCAAACCGGACGGGCGATTCCCCGGAATCCAGAGATTCCCGAGCGGTAGCCATGGCTTCTCCGAAGGTCAGAGTTTGAGCGCCGATTTTGCCTCGCTCCCAGTTATAGGCGTAGTTACCAATGGCGAGAACGACTTTCGACGCGGGAATGGTTTTCAGAACCTTATCCAGTTCCTGTTGCGCCCACTCCTGCGGCGCAATTGGGCCTGCCTCGCCTCCGGCGTAGTGCAAGTCGTAGATCATCGGAACGACAAAATCACAGGAACTGGCGATGGCGCTGTTCTCCTCGCCATCGCCAACCTGAATGTCCTGCGAAATCAGAAGGTGAGCGGGCCGCAGGACGGCGGCAACTTCCGCTGTGAAGATTGACAGCAGCGCCCGGTCGTCTTCATCTTCCGTCTCAAGATCGATATTGATCCCAGCATATCCGTTTTGCAAAAGATAATCCCGAATCTGGATTGCGACCTTCTGTCGTTTTTCGGGACTGATGAGTAGAGCGTGTAATCGGGATTCCTCAAAATCGTTGATATCGGCGCTGAAATTGTTGAGCAGGGGAACGATGGTCAGATGTTTTTCCTGTGCGATGCGGCGAGCCTCAATATCGGCGTTGTCATTATCGGTGATAATCAAGCGTCCGCCATCGTTATCGAGATGCAGCCAGCCCGGAAAGAGATGCGTCAATTCCCCGGCATGTTGCCGTAACGATGCCAGACTTACTTCGTCCCAGCTGACATAAAATGCGCCGATAATGGGATTCTGGGCGTCATATCGCGAGGATTTCGAAAGGATCGGCGCTTTTACCGGCACGGAATGTTTATGTACTCTCCGGGTATCCTCGCGGGGCGTTTTTGCACTCCGTTTCCGATCCAGAGTAGCGGCGGCGCGTAAAGCGTTATCGGGCAGAAAACGCGGAGCGTTCAACCGGATGCGATGCGATACCGGGACAGTAAGGACGCTTGCCCAGAAAATGGTGAGAACTATCGTCGCTGTAAATCCTGCAATAGCCAGAAATCTGGTGAAGTAGATTGTTCGCCGCTGGGTAGGGTCAAAGAAGACTGGCTTTTCCGTTGTGTCGCTCATAAGTATCCAAAATCCCGGGGGAATAGCGCAGTGAGTGGAAAGTTAGTTCCACGTTAATGTATAATATCTATCAATTTAATTAGCGCATCTGGCTTACTATTCATGGAATCATAGAGTATAATCGTGGTGAATCCTTTATCGGACGATTTCCGCTTCGTCACAATTTGATCAATGCAATGTCTCTTGCCGCTCTGCGCCGAAACTTCGCTTTGCCTCTCGGAATCCTGTTGATTCTGACGTTTCAGGGGTTGTTCGATACCACTCCTGTTTTGCTAGGCTTTGCGTCGTCTCTACAGCAGACGACACATTCGCGATCCTGTCTGTGCAAAAACTGTTCGGGACTGAACAACCGCAAGAAATGCTGTTGTATAAAGGCGGACAGCAGAGCGGACTGTAAGGTTTTCAAAGCGGTCTGCGACACGCCACAGGATATTTTGCAAGTGACGGAGCAATCGCCCCGTGCGACGTGCGCTTCCCTGACGATTAGTATCGCCCTGCCGTCGCTTCCTCACGACAGTACTCTGTCCGCCCTCCGTTTTGACGGGAGTGGGCGAATGCCCGAACCTACGTTACAACCCCCTCGTTCCCTTTGAGCCAACTGCGAATACAGAACCTCGTCGTTGTTCGGGCGTCGCCACGTTGCGCGTTTTGTCACGCCGTTCGTGTCGTCACGCCCTTGTCTCAGAATCAAAGGAACGAAACAACCATGTTTACGCCGAAAAATCGGGCGTTTACCTCGCGTAAAGCATTTACGCTGATCGAACTCCTCGTCGTCATCGCCATAATAGCGATACTCGCCGCCATCCTGTTTCCGGTCTTCGCGCAGGCAAGAGAGAAAGCCCGCTCGATCTCCTGCCTGTCCAACGATAAGCAGTTGGGGCTGGCGTTGATGATGTACGCGCAGGACAATGATGAACGCTACCCGTTCGGTCATGTCAATGACGCGGATGCCGAAGGGGACGCTCAAAGCTGGGTGGACAGCGTCCAACCTTATGTCAAGTCCCGATTGTTGCACCGCTGCCCGTCCGATAGCAGCGCCGCATGGAACGATAAGGAAGAACTTCGCACCACCTCTTACGGTCTGAATGCCTACTTCACGCCCAACCATGCCCCGTATTTCGGTCTTTCGATGGCGGGAATTATGTATCCGGCGGATTGTATCCTGGTTGCGGAACTCGCCGACCCGGTAACGGAAGACCATTTTATGCCGATGATGTGGGGAAACCCGCCAAAGGTCAACGACCCCAACGGTAGGGAAGAGCAATGGGACGCCGACAAGGCCGAACCGAAGCAGGTGGCGATTCGCCGCCACACCGAGGGCTCCAACTACGCCTTCGCCGACGGTCACGCTAAATGGCTGAAATTTGCCGCGACCTGGCAACAAAAAGCCGGTGAACCGCCAGCGATAGACAAATACGATCCTCAACGCCCCTGAGGTACAGTGACGAGCGGGCGATGCCGCCCGCTCGTTACTATACGCCCGGAACTGATTCCCCCAGTGTGGTAGGGAGTGTATTGGCGGGAGTTTCGAAGGCGTCACGTAATGCGTCGCGTTCCGGGGACTGAAGCCATGACAGAGACGGCGGCGAGACAGAGGCAAGGCGCCGCTTGGCGGCGAGAATCCGTGTGACCGAGTCGTCGATCTGCGCTTCGGGTAATTCCCCGGAACGCGCCGCCGCCAGCAAGGCGTCTCGCGTCTCGTGTTGACGGGCGAGGGTATGACAGATTAGTAGAACGTCCGCTCCGGCTTTTGCCGCGAGGACAGCGGCGCGGGCGGTTCCCCAGTGGTCTGCAATTGCCTTCATCTCCAGGCAGTCAGTAACGATCAATCCCTCGAATCCCAGTTTTTCGCGCAATAGTCCGGTAAGGATGGGATGGGATAGCGTCGCGGGAAATTCCGCATCCAGCGCCGGGAACAGAATATGTGCGGTCATAATCGCCCCGACGCCCGCCTGAATCGCGCCGATGAAGGGGACAAGTTCACGCTCCTGCATAATTTCACTGCCGAAGGGAAGCGTCGGCAGATCAAAATGAGAATCCTGCGAAGTATCGCCATGACCGGGAAAGTGTTTGGCGCAGGCGAGAATGCCGCCGTCCTGATAACCCTTCACCTGCGCTCTGACCATCGGATCGACGACTGTCGCCGTTGCGCCAAAAGAGCGGTCGCCGATGACCGGATTCGCCGGGTTGGAATTGATATCCGCAGTGGGAGCGAAATTCCAGTTGACGCCAACGGAAGCCAGTTCCTGTGCCGTGACAAACGCCGCTTGATACGCCAGTTCTTCGTCACCCCGTTGACCGATAGTCAACGCCGACGGCATCCGGGTGAAGGGAGCCGCCCCGAATCGGGCGACGCGTCCCCCTTCCTGATCGGTAGCTATAAATAGAGGAATCTCCGCCGCCGATTGCATCTCATGGAGCATATTGGATACCGCTTCGGAGTCAACAGGCGGCAGAGGTTGTTGATTGTGGGAAACGTTCCTGCTCATGATGATCATGCCGCCCGCCTTCATTTCGGCGATGCACTCCCGCGCCTGCTCATTCATTTGGAGGAGGCAGTCCGGGGCGCTCCAACCCAGGCACAGCATCTGACCGATTTTTTCTTCCAGTGTCAGGTCCGGGACTTCTGGAATCGAGCGATTCCTTGTAACAGACGTCATATTAGATTCTTTTCTTTCAGTGATTGAAAACGGTTGTCCCCCAGAATCACATGATCCAGCAGTTCGATACTCAGCAACTTGCCCGCTTCCAGAAGCAGGCGTGTTACCGAAACATCTTCCGGCGAGGGAGTAGGGTCTCCCGACGGGTGATTATGAGCTACAATCAGAGAATTGGCGGCATGGCGCACGGCAGGGCGGTACACCTCACGGGGGTTGACGATAGACGAGGACAAATCGCCGATCGAAATCGTTTCCTGACGGATGACTCCGCCTTTGGTATCCAGTAGCAGAGCGATTAAATGTTCACGTTTTTCATCACGTAAACGTGGCCCCAGAAGGTTGTATACATCCTGAGGACTGCGAATGCGATAGCGCGAATCCGGGCTTTCCGCCACCAATCGCCGTCCCAGTTCGATCGCCGATTTGATTTGCGCCGCTTTTGCTAGACCGATGCCGTGAACTTTGCTCAACTCATCGATAGTCAACTGCGCGACTCCGCGTAACCCGTCAAAATCCGCCAGAAGACGCTCCGCAACCTGAACGGCATTATACTTTTCGGTGCCGGTGCGCAGGAGAATTGCGATCAATTCCGCATGACCGAGCGCTTCCGCTCCGTACTGTGCTAAGCGTTCCCGGGGACGTTCATCCAGCGGCATCTCCACGATGCGGACATTGTAACGCGCTTCCACAACCTCCAATTCGGAATCTCCTGATTCCGGCGTCGATTCTCCCACAGGCGCGGGAAGTGAAGTCAGAGGGAAAGGCGGCAAGACCGGAACCGCGTCAACCGGCGCAAAGGGAACGGAAGAAGGAGCGATCTCCTGCACTTCCTTTGGGGCATGATGGGGAACTGCCGGGGAAGGCGGTTCCGATAGAGCGATTTCAGCGAGAAACTGTGAGGTCGGCTCCACTGGAGCAATATCGCGCTGAGGGGGGATTTCCGTTAGATTTTTGCGTTGCGTCTCATTGGACAGGACGCCCGCTGAAGTTTCTACAATTTTAGTCTCAGGTCGCTTCTTTTTCGCTACCGCGCCGCTGATGGGAGCAGGAGCAACATCCGTGATGCCGCAGAGAGCGTACAGTCGCGTCAGAGCGGCGGAACCGAGGCCCGGAATACTCTGGAACGCTTCCTCAAAATCTGATCGTCCATGAAGCGCGACGACATCGGCAGGATACGAAGCGCCGTGAGTCCGAAGAAGCGACGCCACACGGTAAGCAGCCTCCGCTTTCAAAATGCTATTGGCGCCGAGGGTGCGCTGCCGGTTTTGCAGGGCGTCTCTGGCGAATCCCTCCGCTCCATCTCGCTCAATGGCTTCCACGAAACGGCGCAACGGTTCCGGTGAAGGCGATTCCGCTATCAGACCTGACCCGGCAAACGGGTTGGGAAGTTCCGCAAAGGCGCAGTAACGAGAGACGACATTGCGTACCGTTACTGCGGGCAGCCCTGGCGTCCAGACAGCATCCAGCACACATAATGCCAGATGAGGATATCCTGTCGCCCGGTCGCCGATTATTTCCCCTTTTACTTCAAGCTCACTCACTTCGAGTATCTTACCGGAGGCAGGAACCGCAAGGCAAGAGGCGATAGGTGCGCTCCAGGTCAGACGCCTACACGATGCCCAGCGCCCAGCGTCCGATATCCGTGCGGAATTGCGCTCCTTCGAAAGAAATGCGGGAAATTGCGGCGTAGGATCGCTCTCGCGCCTCTTCAAAAGTTTCCCCGGTCGCGGTAATCGTCAGGACACGGCCGCCGGAAGTGACGACTTCGTTGTCCGTATTGTGAGCGGTTCCGGCATGAAAAACGGCGACGGCGTCCAACTTCGCCGCCGCATCCAGCCCGGTGATCGGTTTACCCGTTTCATAGTCGCCGGGATAGCCGCCGGATGCCATAACGACCGTGACCGCAGACCGGTCGCTGAATGTGACCGGGATTTTATCCAGTTCGACATCGACGACGGCATTCAGGATCTCGGCAAGGTCTGTTTCCAGCAGGGGTAACACGACCTCGGTTTCCGGATCGCCAAATCGGCAATTGAATTCGATACAGTAGGGACCGTCTTCCGTCAGCATGATTCCGGCATAGAGAACTCCACGATACGGAATACCCGTTTCTCGCACGGCGGAAACGGCGGGATAGAGAATTTTTTCCTGTACGAACTTCAGGACGGCGGGAGTCGCCGCCGGGACGGGCGCATACGCCCCCATCCCCCCGGTATTGGGGCCGGTATCACCATCGCCGATGCGTTTATGATCCTGCGCCGCCACCATCGGCAGAACCGTCTCGCCATCGACAAATGCCATGATACTGAGTTCTTGCCCGGAGATACATTTTTCTATAACCACCCGGTCGCCGGACGCGCCGAAGATCCGTTTTTCCATCAGCGAGTGAATGGCGGCGTCCGCTTCTGGAAAATCTTTTGCGATGATGACGCCTTTGCCCGCCGCCTCGCCATCCGCCTTGATGACAATGGGATAGGCTTGCGCCTGTAGGTAATCCCTCGCTTCCGCCGGATTATCAAAGACCCGGAAGGGCGCTGTGGGAATCCCCGCCCTTAGCATCAATTCTTTCGCATACGATTTAGAGCCTTCCAGCATCGCCGGCTCAAGGGAAGGGCCAAAAATCCGGAGTCCCTTCGCCTCAAATGCATCGACGATTCCGGCGATTAAAGGCTTTTCCGGCCCCACGACCGTTAAATCCACATTCTGATGTTCGGCAAACAGGAGCAATTTTTCGATGTCCGTTGCGGAAATCGGGACATTCTCTGCTACCAGCGCCGTCCCGGCATTACCAGGAGCGCAGTAGATTTTGTGGAATGCCTTGCTTTGCGATAATTTCCAGCAGATCGCATGTTCGCGTCCGCCGCCGCCAATAACCAGAATTTTCAAAAAGGGTTGTCCTCCCGGAACTCCGCCAGATTATCAAACCGTGCATACTTGGGCAGGAATGCCAGTTTTACCGTGCCGACAGGCCCGTTGCGATGTTTAGCGATAATTACCTCCGCTTCCTCCCCACCGCCGAACTCATCATTACCGCCGCCCTGATTTTGATTGTCGTCGCCATCGTTGTTGTCGGCGCTGACGGTCTCTTTACGTTCATAATAGGCGGGGCGATAAATGAAGGTTACCAGGTCCGCTTCCGCTTCGATAGACCCGGATTCGCGAAGGTCGGAAAGCATGGGCCGCTTGTCCTCGCGACGCTCGACCGCACGGCTCAACTGGGACAAGGCGATCACGGGAACATTCATTTCACGGGCAAGCGATTTCAGACCGCGCGCGATAGTGGTGATCTCTTCGTTGCGGTTGGATTCACTGCGTCCGCCGCCTCGCATGAGTTGCAGATAATCCACTACTACCAGATCAAGGCCATGTTCGGCGTGCAACCGGCGACATTTGGCACGCATTTCCAGCGCTGTCATATCGGTGGAATCATCGATGAACAGGTTGCAGTCCCAGAGCCGTTGTACCGCTTCCGCCAGACGCGACCAGTCGTCCTCACGGAGAAAACCGGTTCGTACCCGGTGCGCATCCACGCGCGCCTCGGAACAGATCATACGCTGGACGAGTTGCTCCTTGCTCATTTCCAGCGAGAATACCGCCACAGTTTTACCGATCAACGCGGCGTTTTGACCGATGCCCATCGCCAGACTGGTCTTCCCCATGGCAGGACGTGCGGCAAGAATAAAGAGATCGCCGCCTTGCAGACCCGAGGTCATCATGTTGAGATCGACAAAACCAGTATCGATACCGGTGACTCCCGCGCCTTTTTCGTTATAAAGGTGATCCACCTTATCGAAAATCTGGTTGAGCAATGGGCGAAGGGCGGCAAAACCTTTCGCGTCTTTCTGACGGGCGACATCCAGAATCAATCGCTCCGCCTGTTCCATAAGGTCGGAGACTTCTTCCGGTTCGCTATAGGCATCGCCCGCGATTTGTGAGCAGGCATCGATCAGACGGCGTAGCGCCCCTTTTTCCTGAACGATCCTTGCATAGAAATTCAGGTTTGCGGTGGTGAATTCGATTTCACCGAGTTGCATGAGGTAGGCGACATCGCCGACCTGTTGCAAGATTCCCCGACTCTGAAGTTCATCCTTGAGGGTAATCAGATCGATAGGTTCGCTTTTGGCGTTCAGATTCGCCATAGCGTCGAAGATATGGGAATGGGCATCGCGATAAAAATCGTCCTTGGTCAGCATCTCGAGGGCGCGTTCGACCCCGGTGCGATCACCGAGCATCATGGCGCCGAGGACGGCCATTTCCGCCTCGATGCTATGCGGCGGGACGCGCCCGCCTGCCGGGACGCCTTCTCGCGGTCCATTATAAAAACGACGGCGCGGCGAAGATCCTTCGCCGCGCCCTGCGATGTCGCCGAAGCGATTCACTGCGTTCTCCGTTTCGCCGTCTGCACGTCGAAAATAAATAGCGCCTCGATGAAACCGACTGCCGTTTTCACCGAGGGGTAAATTATGCCGCTTTGTTGACCTCAACCGTCACTGCGACGGAAACGTCCTTGTGTAATTTGATCGGGGCCGTAAAGGTTCCGAGCGCTTTGATGGGGTTGGCAAGATGGATTTTTCGCTTGTCTACCGCTACGCCCAGGTCACGCTTGATTGCATCAGCGATATCCTGCGTGGTAATGGAACCGTAAAGTCGGTCGCCGGAACCGGATTGCGCCGCAATCTTGACGGTCTTTTCGTTCAGCGTCTCCGCATCCTTATCGGCCTGTGCCTTGATCTGCGAATCACGCGCTTCGGTCGCCGCGATGCGGCGTTGATGCGTCTTGAGCGCGCCGCCGGAAGCGGTGACCGCCAGATTGCGCGGTAGTAAGAAATTCCGGGCGTAACCATCGGCGACGGTGACTACCTCGCCCTCTTTTCCTAATTTGGCAACATCTTGTTGCAGAATGATTTTCATCGAACCTGACCTTATCTTTATTATTCGGCGGTCACGCGCTACAGGCCAGAAAACGGCCCGTGCAGACTCATGGTCTCACGCGCAAACCAATTATCGCTTTATTCTCGCGGCCCACCGAGTCCATACCGCCGATAATAGCGGCATTCTTACTCAGGTTAGCCTTGAGGCGAACATTCGTCGTGAAGCGGTTCGGATCGAAAAAATCCACCCGCCAATCAAGAAAACCCGTTCGGAAATCCAGACCTGCGCCCAGCTTTCCATAAAGGATTCCATAGCGATAATCAAACGGAACCGGGCCGGGAACCGCCTGCCCACGTTCTAACATCAGGCGGTTGCCATAGGTAAAGTCGCCGAGGCCCACCCGATAGAACGTCCCGCGCTTGCCCATAAAAAGGGTATACAGGGCGTCCGACTGAAAACGCTCCCCCTTTGTATCATACATCGCGTCGAACGCAAAACCTGACTCAGGCAGGGTTATAGCTGGACGAGGGGGAGCAGGAGCCATTCCCCCACCGTTCGCAGGCGTCGTCTCCGGGGCGGGCGGGCGTTGTTCGCCGGGAATCCGAATCGTTTCCACACGGGAAAGGAGGTTCCGTAGCGAGGTGGTCGTTTCCCGAATATTGCCAACTGTATCACGGATATCGGAAGCGAATTTCGGGTCTCCGGTGATCTTGTTCAGGTCTGCGGCGGTGGCGTCCAGCTTTGCGGTTATGGCGGCAAGATTCCCGGTCGTTTTATTCAGATTGTCCCGCAGTTTGGTGTCGCTGAGGGTATCCTTCAACGTAGTCGTCAATCCGGCGATGCCTGCCGCCGCCTCATCGGCGCTCTCAATGAGTTGTTTGATCGTCTTGCGGTTCTCATTAATAGTGGCATTGACGTTCTGAGCGATTTTCTTACCCTCGCCTGTCACGCCGCGCACATCGGTGATCAGGGAATTGGCGTTTTGGGTCAATCCCTTTGCATCCGCGACAATCTGGTCCACTCCGCCCGCCGCTTTCTTTGCGCTTCCGGTAGTCTGCTTCAAGTCCGCCAGAATCCCGTCCAACTGACTGCGCAGTTGAGGCAGGGTCTTTGTCACCTGTTTCAAATCGTCGGTGATTTGCGCCGTGTTGTCGATAGTCCGATTCAGCGCCTTCTGTCGCGCCGGGTCTTCGATATTGCGTCGCAGGGTGACAACCAGCGCCTCGCTCTCTTTCGCAAACGTTTCCCCTTGCTTGAGGAGGCGATTCGCCTGATCTATGGTTGCATCGATAGGTTGCTTGTCCACGCCGACTATGATGGAATCATTGGGCATTTGCGGCGCGGAAGGATTCGGGTTTGGCAACACATTCAGAAATCGCGTTCCGAAAAGCAGGGGGGACGCCACCGCGAACTGCGAACCGGTGGGTACGATAAATTTTTCCTCGATGCCAATTTGAACAATCGCCTTATGATCAGGACGTAAGCCGACGGTGTCTACGGTTCCAATTTTGACGCCGGACATCTGGACATTTTCACCCTGCTGAAGGCCTAGGGCATTATTAAATATAATGGTATAGTGACGCGTTTTATTGAGCCGCCCGCGCAGAAAAAGCGCGGACGCTACGAGCGCCACAATGGAAACCACGGAGAAGAGTCCTACCAGAAAGTAGTAGGCGACCTGTTTATTCATAAATTTTTCGATTTTTGATGGGTTAGCCCCTGACAATCATCTTCTTTTAACGTTAATCGGTCCTTCGACGCTCCCCGTTATGAACTGACGGACAATCGGGTCGTCGGTTTCCTGAATCTCCTTGGGGGTTCCGAGGATTTGCTTTTTCCCCTCATAGATCATCAGAATACGATCCGCAATATGATAAATGCTACTCATGTCGTGAGAAACGACAACGCTGGTTACGCCATTCCGGTCACGGGTGGAAAGGATCAACTGGTCAATCGCCGCTCCGGTCACCGGATCAAGACCGGACGTGGGTTCATCATAAAGGACAATCTCCGGGTTCGTGGCAAGCGCGCGAGCCAATCCGACCCGTCGGCGCATCCCGCCAGAGAGGTCGGCGGGCATTCGTTTTTCGATTCCTGGCAAACCCACCTCGTGCAACAGTTCCGCGACGCGACGCATCAGGGCAACTTTCGACAGGCGGCGGTTTTCCTGACGCATCGGACCGCGTAAAAGCCCGAAAGCGATATTCTCATAGACATTCATCGAGTCGAAAAGCGCCGCGTACTGAAAAACGACACCGATTTTAGCGCGGATTTTCAGCAATTGATCCTCGGTCATCCGACTGATATCGTCATCATCGATCAGAATATTTCCCCGGGTAGGACGAATCAGACCTGCGATACAGCGTGTCAGGGTGGACTTGCCCGCCCCGGATAGTCCCATAACACACAGTATTTCTCCCGGAGCGATCTCTAACGATATGCCTTTGAGGATTTCAAGCTCATCGACCGCAAAATGGACATCCTGCACTCTAATCTTGGGAAAGACGCTCTGAGAAGGCGTTTCGCTCATTTGTGATGGGGAGTCAGGCATAGGTTAGAAAAGACCGCTTTGAAACAGGAGAAACGATAGAAAGAAATTCGCGGCAAAAATCAGCACGATAGAAATAACAACGCAACGTGTCGTGCTTTTACCAACCCCAACCGCTCCTCCTGAGGTGTTCAATCCCTCGCGGCAGCCGACCAGAGCGACGATAATGCCAAAGAAGAAGGTTTTGAACAGACCGCGCGTCACATCGCGTCCGTCCGCCCAGAGAATCAGGTGTATCGAATTAAAGTACGCGGTATAAGGAACGCCGTTCGCCGCTGCGACAAGCGAACCGCCAATGACGCCCGCAACGTTCGAGAGTATCCCCAGAAGCGGCAGAACCAGAAAGCTTGCCAGAGTACGAGGCAACACCAGATAAGAAATTGGTGATACCGCCATAGTGCGCAGAGCGTCAATCTGCTCGGATACTTTCATGGAGGCGATTTCCGCTGTCATAGCAGACCCCGCTCGCGCCGCCGTGACGACACCCGCCAGAATCGGTCCGGTCTCGCGTACAATCGCAATCGCGACAATACCGCCAACAAGATTACTTGCGCCATATCGCCGCAGGGAATCCACGCTATACAACGCCAAAACCGCCCCTGAAAACCCGACTGTCATCAGAGCGATAGGGACTGTCTCAACGCCGATTACCGACATCTGTCGGACAAGGTCATTGACATTGACGCCGCGTCGTAGAGCAACCAAGGTCTGACCCAGAAGCGCAACGATTTCTCCCAGATAAACGAACATCGCTACGAACGCTTGCGCCGCCAGACGAGGCCACAGAATCAATCCCTCACCAGCGGCGCTGACCGTTTCCTCAATAGCTTCTTCTGTTGAGTCTAGAGAGGGGTCATGCCGATGCGGACCGTGCGGTGCAGCAGGGGAATGTCTTTCTGGCGTGGTCATACACCTATTAGTACCCCATTACGTCGTTGCCGTTTCATATTTATCAACCGACCGTACTTTCCTGTATCAATGCTCTACAAAAAACGGGTACAATACAACCACGCCATGACCTCTTCTGACCGCGATGCCGCCACACGAGGCGCGTTGGCTCCCTATCTCAAAGCCCCCGTCTGGGCGACTGAAGCGGCAACTGCGCCGGACAGCGATGTAGCGCTTTCGGCACGGGCGCGACTGGCGCGAAATCTGGCGGATTTCCCGTTTCCGCAACAGGCTTCCGAACGAGATTTACGACGAGTGGCGCAGGAAGTCCGCCGCGCCGCCCTGGCAGACAATGAGCGATTGGCTGATCTGGCGCAGGTTACGGTGTCCTCATTGACGGCGCGGGATCGGGCGGATTTAGTGGACGCTCGACGCATTTCACCTGAACTGGCATCGGCGGGCGCAAACCGCTACGCCCTTCTGGATGAAGCGGGATATCTCTCTATCTTCATCAACGAGGAAGACCATATTCGGATTCAGGCGCTCGCCGCCGGAAACGCGATGGGAGCGGCATTACGTTCCGCTGAGGACGTCGACGACCGATTGGTACGCAGATTGACTTACGCCCGTGACGCTCGCTGGGGATTTCTGACCGCCTCACTGACCAATATGGGGGCGGGAATGCGCGTCTCCGTGTTGACGCATCTGCCAGCGCTCGCTTTTCTGGGACGCCTGCTCGATACATTGCAGGCGGCGCACACGCTGGATATTTCGATCCGAGGAGCGCACGGCGAAGGGACGCAGGCGGCGGGACATCTGTTCCAGGTCTCGAATGCCTTCACCTTCGGTCTGCCATCGGCGCATATTGCGGGACGCGTCCGCCCGGTAGTGGACTACCTGATTGCCGCCGAACGCGCTGCCCGTCGTGAGATCGCGGAACTGCACACCGCTCGCATCGTCCAGAATGCCCGCGACGCCTGGACGCGTATCGAACGTGCAGACCGTCTGGACGCCGCAGAAGCGTTGACTCTGCTCTCCACACTGCGTCTCTCCGCCGCCGCCAAGCTTCCCGCTCTGGGCGGACACGCTCCCGCTCCCGATGCCGCTCTGTTCGCGTCTCTGGTCGCCGATCTGCACACCGGGTCTCGTCTGACGTATCCTGATGCCGTTCCCTCGGTTCGGGACGCCATTCAGCGCCCGGCAAAAATTCGCAACGCCCTCCGACACTTTTACCGAATACGGTGAACGCTTCCGCCGCATCCGGCAAACTATTTGGGATGATGGACAACAGGAGCAAGGCGGAAAAGCGGTACAATTCGCTATGGACTTAAACGAAGCGGTCACCGGCAGCGTCCGGATATATGAGGGACGGATTATCAATCTTCGTGTCGATGATGTCACTTTACCCGATGGGAAAAGCTCGAAGCGTGAAGTGATCGAACATGGCGGGGCGGTGGCGATTGTGCCGATGGCGGATCACGATACCGTCATTCTGGTACGGCAGTTTCGGCTTCCGGCGGGCGGGCCGCTACTGGAAATTCCGGCAGGCGGCATAGAGAAGGGCGAGAATCCGGAAACCTGCGCCCGTCGAGAACTGGCGGAAGAAATCAAGCAGGTTCCCGAAACGTTGATTCCCCTCTACGAAGCGTATGTCGCGCCCGGCTACACAACCGAAAAGATATACGGTTTTCTTGCCCTGAATCTGTCGGATGCCCCCGAGGACGGCGATGAAGACGAGTTTGTCGAAATCGTACCGATGCCGCTGACGGAGGCGATAGCGGCTATCGCGACCGGCGAAATTCAGGATATGAAGACCATCGCCGGGTTGACGTTAGCCGCTCGCTGGCGCGAGGCGAACCGCAAATAATGTGGGACGCTCAGACGCCCCGTGTCTGACGCCGCTAAAATTCGACAATCGCTTTCAAGACGCCACTGTCCGGTTTGAGCAAATCGGGAAACGCCGCAGGAAGCGACTCCGCAGGCATACGGTGCGTAATCCACGGCGAGGTGTTGATCGCTCCAGACTCCATCAGGGAGATTATTCGCGTGAAGTCTTCCGGGCGACTGTTACGACTGGCGTACAGGGTAATTTCTCTGCGATGGAAGTCCGGATCATGGAACGTGACATCGCCGGAGAACAGACCGACAAAGATCAGCTTGCCGCCGGGGGCGACGCAACGAAAAGCGTCCTGCATCGAGGACGGATTCCCCGTGGCGTCAAAAACGACGGTCGGTAGGTCGTTATCGGTGAGTTGGTTGAGTTGAACGAGGGCTTCATCGGCGTTCGCGGTGGAAATCGTGTTCGTGACTCCGAAAGCGGTACGGCAAAACGCCAGGCGTTCTTCGCTGACATCCCGAACAATGATTTTCCCCGCTCCTGATGCCAGAACGAAAGTCAGAACGGACAGACCGATAGGACCTGCGCCCGTGATCAAAACGGTCTCGCCCTTTTCGATTCCGGCTCTTTCGACCGCATGCGCCCCGATTCCAAGCGTTTCTACAAGAGCGAGTTGTTCCAGAGGAAGAATTTCCGAACGGTGTAATTTATGGGCGGGGACGATAATCTGATCCCGCATGCCGCCGTCCGTATGAACGCCCAGCACCTGTAAACGCGAACAGCAGTTAGATTTCCCGCGCCGACAGGCGATACACTTGCCGCAGTTCAGATAAGGCTCGACGGCGCATTGGTCGCCGACCCGAACGCTATTGACGTCTGCGCCCACCGCTTCGACAATCACGCCCAGTTCATGCCCCAGTATGCGGGGATACGAAAAAAACGGCTGACGTCCCCGGTAGGCATGGTAGTCCGTACCGCATATCCCCACCTGACGGACGCGCACCATTACTTCGCCCGAACCGGGCGCCGCTGGCTCCGAGGTTTCCGAAAAGGCGAAAGCGCCCGGTTCGGTAAGAGTAATCGTCTTCAAATCAATAACCTCATGTCAATAACCTCATGTCAATAACCTCTTACGAAAAACGCTTATTCTCGCGCCCATTCTGGCGGATCAGAAAGCCGATACAGCATTTCGCCCGCTTTGGGAACATACAACACCCCTTCATCCTCGCGGTTGGCGTAATCGGCGGGGCGAATGCTTGCCGGGTCGCGGTAATTCAATTGGACACGTCGGCAGACTTCCTCAGGGATCCCAGTCGCCAGAGTGACAGTAATACGGGGATTTTCCACTCCGTCCTCATAAGACCCGATGCCACGGACATGAGTGGAATGTGCGAGAACTCCCCAGGACTCGTCTTTGAATCGATCCCACTGCTTGAGGAAATAATCCCGAACATGGTAGCCTACCCGCTCGATTGCGGCTCCGTGCGTCACCGAGATTTCATGGATATGAGGTGCGTAAATGATCAACTCGCCGCCATCAGCGACTACGGGTTCAAGTTTGTACATACACTTACCCCCGACCCAGACCTCATCGTACATGGGCGGGGCGCAGGAAAGGACAGTGTGGAATGGCTTTTCCTTATAAATGACGTGAAGCTTGTCGGAAAGATCCGCCGCTTCCGACCAGGCTGCTTCCGGAGTCCCGGCAAAAAGCCCCGCCAGTTCGCCCCGATTGTTGACCGAAAGACAGAAAGCGGTTCGAGGAATCGGAACGAGCGACGCTGCACGGTCAACGACTTTGCGTACTGCCGTCCATTTCCGCCCGATAATTTTGGGGGTTGTGGTGACTGCGCCCAGCCAGTGGAAGAAATTCAATACCTCCGGGCCGCTGATACCGGGAAAGAGATACTTGTTGCCACCGGAAAACCCGACGACCTCATGCGGGAATGTCGGCCCAATAATGATCAGACGGTCATAATCGAAAATCGCCTTATTGATAGTTACGGGGACATTGAGAGAAAACAGTCCGTCGGTCAGCGCTGCTGTCTCATCAGCGGAAATCATGCCTATAGAAGCGAGGGCTTCTGGATTGTCCCAGGCATGGTTGAGGACTCGGACGCTCTGATACCGACCTGCCCGCTCTTCCGCCGTGATTTCCAGACGCTTGTTGATGGCATCTTCTGACATGGGGGGATGCGTTCCCAGAGCGATGATGATATCGAGTTTTGCGCCGATATCCGTCAGAACATCGAAAAGGGTGCGAAACATCAGACCGACCGGTGCGGTACGCGTCGCATCGGGAATAATCAGGAGGATGCGCTTGCCGGTCAGCGCAAGCGGGGTAAGCGCACGGACGGCGATATCCTGCACTTCCTCCACGGTAAGGGTACGATCCGCGCCCCCGAAACCCACCGCTTCCCCTGTGGAAACGGAGACTCCGCCTGTTCTCTGGTTTGTTTCGCTCATGTTGTTTCGCTTAAATCGTCGTTACCGAGAAACCGCCGTCCACGACCAGATTATGCCCGGTAATAAATCCGGAAGCCCGGTCGGAAGCAAGGTAAACGACTGTCCCTGCCAGTTCCTCCGGGATGCCGAACCGCGCCATCGGGGTATGCCCGATAATTTGCCCTCCGCGTGCGCTGTAACTGCCGTCCTCATTGAATAAGAGACGGCGGTTCTGCTCTGCGGGAAAGAAGCCAGGACTGATCGCATTGACGCGGATTCCTTTAGTCGCCCATTCTCGCGCCAGAAACTGCGTCAAATTAAGAACCGCCGCTTTCGCCGCCGAGTATGCTACTACACGCGAAAGCGGAGTCATTCCTGAAAGCGAAGCGATATTGATAATGCTACCTTTGCCCTTTGCCAGCATCGTCTCGCCGAAAATCTGGCAGGGTAACAGAGCGCCGCCGGTCAGGTTCAGATCGAATACTTCGTTCCATGCTTCCCCCGGCAGTTTGCAAAAATCTGCGCCGGGAGGCAGGGTAGCGTCCGGGCGATTTCCGCCCGCCGCATTGACCAGAATATCCAACCGTCCCCATTTATTCAGGATGGCGTCTCGCGCCGCTGTCAGTGAGTCGGAACTCAGAGCGTCCGCCATGAAAAACGCTCCGACGCCCCCCGCTTGCTCGATAACCTGAACACGTTCCTCGCCTCGTTCCGCATTGCGGCCCAGTACGGCTACGGACGCCCCGGCGGAGGCAAGCGCTTCCGCCATCGCTCCGCCCAGCCCGCCGGTTCCGCCCAGTACAACCGCCACTTCGCCCGAGAGATCAAAAAGATTTGTCATAAGATATAGAGTCGTGAGAAAAACGCTCAGCCGAGGAAAAGCGGTCTGAGATGCCTTTCATAAAGATTGAAGGTGACATTGCGGGACACCGCTTCTTCGTTCGCTTCCAGAGCGTTCAGGTAGCGGTCGCCCATTTGAGCGGCGACTTTGTACCCGACATGGATCAGTTGGCGGAACGATGGGTTGAAAGCCGAATTTTTTGAATCGTGGCGCAACGTGGCGACGAATTGCGCGGAATCCCAGGAATTTACCGTCTCCGGTGTGGGGAGTTTCACCAGATCGATATCGATGACGGCGGCGTAGGGAGCGCAGAGGGCTTCGCTTTTCTCAAAGGCGTGTGCGTACACTTCTTTCGCGATCTCCAGACCGTCGCCGCCGGATTCCGCCAGACCAATAATTTCTTCCAGCCAGGTCGTTCCCGCCGTCTTCAGGTGGACGCCGGCATCAAAGCGCTGGAGGGCGCGTCGGATCGGCGCGTACAGCGAGAACTTGTCACTGCCAGAGTGAACGCTCAATTTGAGACTTGCCGGAAGCCCGAATTCCGCGATAGCGAAGCTCAACACAGCCACATCGTCGTTGAATTCTTTCTCGAACTGCGCCAGGTCGCCGACATAATCCACCCCTTTGTTGAATCGCCCGGTGAATTTGGGAGCGATAGTCTGGATCGGGATCTTTTCATCGGCGATTGCGGCAAGGATTACCAGTAGTTCCAGCGGCGTCTGCGGGGCGTCCGTTTCATCCATCGAAACTTCCGTGATGAAATTCCCGACTCCCTTTGCCTCCGCGATGTAACGATAAATGCGTCCCGCTTCCTGCACCGCCGCAAGGTACTTACCGGCGATTCGTTCTATATCCGCCCGCGTCACATCGGAGGGCTCAGAGATTCCCGGTATAGAAAGCGTTTTTGCCAGAACCGAATGCTTATCGGTAAAGTTTTTGAGGGCGTCCACATCCGCCGGTTGCCCGATAGCATGAGCGACATCGATGGTGAAAAAATCCGCGTGAGACAGAAAGCGATCCACCGTCTGTAAACCGATATGGTCGGCATCGACGTAGTAATTTTGCGTCCAACCCAGTTCTTTTACCGCACGATCCGCCGCGATTCGCACGGACTCGGGTTCGGAACCGATGGTCAGGTGTTCTCGGTTGGACTTGTTCCAGACGGGAACGACGGCGACGCCGTTTTCGGCGGTTTTGATACAGGCGGCAAGTTGCGCTTTCGCCTGATGCGCGAAACGGTCGCCGACGCCGATAGAATATTTCTCGATGGTTAACATAGCGTATTGTTGTACCCGGATGGATGTGATTTGCGTTTGCGCCGGTTGGTGATGACGCCTCTGTATCGGAGCGGAACTCGCGCAAAGCGGTTGATCAGAGCGATCCCTCTCGGATACTTCCCCCATATTCCGGGTCATTGACCGGGAAGCCGGAAGGCCACGACAGATCACGGTAAGACTGAAGAATTTTGCGGACGCCCTGCAACAGGTGCGGCGCGGGAACGCTGTCATATGCCGCAAGATTGCGGGACAACTCGTCCATTTTCGCCATACCCGTCAGCGTTGACGTAATCTCCGGACGGGAAACGCTGAACGCCAGCGCCAGATCGGCGATATCCACACCAACACTGGCGCACCAATCCGACGCCTTCCGGCAGGCATCGCGTAATTCATCCGGAGCGGGATGCCATTCCGGCGCAGTGACATTGGGCGTCAGCAAGCCCATTCCCAGAGGCGAGGCGTTGATAATGCCCACTTCCTTCGCCTGTAGATAAGGCAGGAGGGTGTCCAGAGACGTATCCGCGATGGTGTAGTGTGCGTAGGACAGAATCAAGTCGATCGTTCCTGCGGGAACGGCATCCAGAACGTGCGGGAAGATGGCGAGCGGCAATCCCGAAAATCCGATAAACCGCGCCTTACCTTCACTGATGAGATCGCGAACCGTGGGAATGCTTTCCGCAATAACTTGCTGGATATCACCGAATTCGATATCGTGAATAATGAGAATGTCGGCGTAATCCAGACCAAGGCGGGCCAGGCTCTCATGGACGCCGCGCCGGATGCGACTCGCCGAGAAATCGAAACCGTTACCGTAGCGCCCGACTTTGGTGGAGACGATGAATTTCTCTCTGGCAATGCCCTGAAGATATTTTCCCAGCGCCGCTTCTGCAGCGGTATCTCCATAAAATGGCGCGACATCGAAGTAATTCACTCCGGCATCCAGCGCCGCATGAACCGTCCGAATCGCTTCCGTTTCCTCTACCACGCCGTAAACGCCGCCCAGCGGCGCCCCTCCGAATCCGAGGACGGAGAGCGAAAGTCCGGTTTTTCCCAGTGGTCGGTATTGCATGTCGTTTGAATTCTTTTTCGGAAGGCTTTCTTCCTGTTCTATCTTTATGAACAGGCAATTATACCGCCCTTGAAATTGCGAAGGTGGGAGAAGCGGGGTCTTTATCCGGGTTCTACGATACAATTCCGCTGTGAACAGAGCAGAGAATCAGGCGAAAATCGGAACCGTCTTTCTGGCAGGGGCAGGGCCGGGCGATCCGGGGTTGATAACCATAGCAGCGCGAGATGCGCTGGCTGGTGCGGACGTTGTGTACTACGACCGTCTGTCGCATCCCTCACTTTTGAACTATTGCCGTCTCGGTGCAGAGAGGGTCTTCGTCGGTAAGAAGTCCGCGACCCATTATGTCAAACAGGAAGATACCAACTCCCTGATCGCGGAGGCGGCGCTCGCCGGAAAACAGGTGGTGCGCCTCAAAGGCGGCGATCCTTTCGTCTTCGGGCGCGGCGCCGAGGAGGCGGAGTACCTGCGGGAACGCGGCATTCCGTTCGTTATTATTCCCGGCATTTCTTCCGCTATCGCCGCTCCCGCCTACGCCGGAATCCCGGTGACCCATCGGGACGCTTCTTCTAGCTTCGCCGTTATTACCGGGCATGAACGGGATGATGCAAAGGAAAGCGGGACAAGGGACGCTGGCGCAGCGGAACAGCGCCGTCGCTGGGACAGGATCGCCTGGGCGGCGGATACCCTGATCTTTCTGATGGGGGTGGAAAACCTGCCGGAAATCTCCGCCCGGTTGATCGAGAACGGACGCGATGCCGATACGCCTGTTGCACTGGTTCAGTGGGGTACATGGACACGTCAGAAAGTGGCTACAGGTACGCTCGCTACCATTGTTGATGTGGCGAAAGCAGAAGGGATTACCGCCCCCGCCGTTACCGTCATTGGTGATGTGGTCAATTACCGGGAAGCATTACGCTGGTTCGATGTTGGGCCGCTGTTCGGTAAGCGCATTGTGGTAACTCGGGCGAGAGAGCAGGCGTCCGAACTTAGTGACAAACTGTTGCGACTCGGCGCTGAACCAATCGAATTTCCTACGATTCGCATCATGCCAATGTCGGAAGGTGACTATAAAGAGCTGGATAGGGCGCTTTTCAACAACGATGGGGGTATATCCCATTACGATTGGGTGGTCTTTACCAGCGCTAACGGCGTGAAATATGTCTTCGACCGACTGGCGGCACGAGGAGGGGACGCACGCGCGTTTGGTCGCGTTCAGGTCGCTGCTATTGGCCCGGCTACCGCCGCCGCATTACGCGAGCGAGGAATTATCGCGGATTTCGTTCCGACGGAATTTGTCGCGGAAGCGGTAGCCGCACAATTCCCTGAAAAGAACCTGAGCGGTAAAGCGATTCTGATTCCACGAGCGCTGGAGGCGCGTGATGTTCTGCCGGAAACCTGGCGGGCGGCGGGCGCGACGGTAGATGTAGTGGCCGCCTATAAAACGGAACGGGCGGATGAAGGTGCGGACGATATCCGCGAGCGTCTGGAACGAGGTGAAATAGACATGATCACGTTTACCTCATCATCGACCGTAAAGAATTTTGCGGAGGCATTGGGCGGTAACATATCTATTCCTGCATCGGTCTTACTGGTCTGTATCGGACCGGTCACGGCTCAGACCTGCCGGGAGTCGCTCCGCGAACCGGATCGGATCGCCAGCGATTACACGATCGAAGGACTGATCGCAACCCTGACAGTCGAAACCTGACAGTCGAAACCTGACAGTCGAAACCTGACAGTCGAAACCTGACAGTCGAAACCTGACAGTCGAAACCTGACGGGAACTTCCTCAGGGTTCCGGGCATATAGACTGTGGAAGATATTTCCAACTGGAAGGAATTTCGCCCGTGATTACCGGAATACATCATGTCACTGCAATTGCCAGCGATCCACAGTTAAATCTGAATTTCTATGCAGGAGTCCTTGGACTGCGATTGGTCAAAAAGACCGTCAATTTCGATGACCCTGGAACCTACCACCTGTATTACGGCGATGGATTGGGGCGTCCCGGGACGATTCTCACCTTCTTCCCTTATGGGCCGGGCAGTCCGGGGCGCGTCGGCATCGGACAGGTGACGGAAACGGCATTGGGGGTTCCAAAGGGTTCTCTTGACTACTGGCGAGAGCGACTCGCTGTCCGAGGCATCGAGTTCACCGAAGCGGGAGCGGATGCCCTGCGACTGGCGGATCCAGACGGGTTGCGCCTGACGCTGGAAGAGGGCGAGTATCCGGGCGATGGCTCCGGGAGCGGAACGGTTCCCCCCGAATTCGCTATTCGTGGTATCACCGGCGTCGTTTTGACGGTGCGCGATGTCAAGCTGACAATTCATCTTCTCACGGAAATAATGGGATTTACGCCGCAAAACGAAAATGGACAGGTCTTTGAAGCGAAGCCGGGAGCGTCTTTCGCCCGTGTGGCGGTCATTGATTTACCGGAAGAATTGGCGGCGAATCCGCGGGCGCGAGGGTTAAATGGCGTCGGGACTGTCCACCACGTGGCGTTTCGTGTTCCCAATGATGCAGCGCAGGAGGAATGGCTGGCGAAGTTGCAGACGCAAGGCTTTCATGTCTCGCCGGTGATGGATCGCTTTTACTTCCATTCCATCTATTACCGCGAACCGGGCGGCATCTTATTCGAACTTGCCACAGACCCGCCAGGCTTTGCGGCGGACGAACCGGCGGAGAAACTGGGTGAAGGTTTGAAACTTCCAGAACAGTATGAAAAGTTCCGTAGCGAACTGGAAGCGCACTTGCCTCCTCTTAAGATGCCTCAAGAGTAACTCTGCTGGATACGAAAGTATGTTTGTGGTTTGTGATCAGTCCATCGGGCGTCGCAAACCGTAGACTTGACGATAAATACCGGGTAAGAGTAGCGCCCCGACAAAAACTCCGGTAAACACCAGGATTCCCGGTTCTGGAACGGTAGCCAGTTGCGGATTGCGTTCACCCGGCAGGAGGAGAGGAGGAAAGTGTTTCGGTAGCGTAGTCGATAGACTGTCGCCATCGGAACTCAGCGAGGGGTTAATCGACGGAATTTGCCTCGTATTGAAGGAAAGTCCAATCGGATTCAGGTAAGTTTCCTTGGTTAAAAAAGCTGCCCCTGCTCCCAGCGCTAACGCTCCCAGAATCCCTGCCTGGGGCGACATATGCGTTACAGGTTGTTCTATTGGCTGTAAAATGGCGGCGCGGCGGATTCCGCCGTACCTGCCAAAGACGGTGATACGCTCATCATCCTCCAACCCAACGACTTCCTCAATGATCCATCCCCGAGTTTTGACAAAACGATTGAGGTCATACATTTGACCGTTACGATATAGGAAAGCGTGTAATTCTTTATTTCCAGAAGTAGTGGATTCGCCGACGATAGTCCCTGAAGAATTGATGAACCGTGCGATACTGTAATCCCCGCCGAGAGTCCCCAGATTATACAAACCATGTGTATTCAAAAAGATGGCATGAAACTGTTTGTCGCCAGCAAGATAGGACGCTCCAACGGATTGTCTATTGGAATCGGTATAGAGAACAAGGGTGCGAGACCCGCCCAGTGATGTCAGAGAGTATGGTGACGGGCCATTCGGGAGATGAGGGAAATCATCTGTCATCGCTTCTGCAAGCGGAGAAGTGAGTTTCTCCATTTCAGGCGATGACACGATTTCGAGCGCGCTGTAGCATTGCGCTCTGGCAACGCCGCTCCACAATGTTAAAAATAGCGCTAACCACAAACCAGAGATAAATCCCCTGTAGCGGTTGCCGGAACGCCCCATCATCCTGACTCTTTCTGTTGATTCCACAGGAGAGGCTTGGTTACATCATTTTTACTTCAGTCTACCCAGAATACCACATTACAAAACGAATACTCTTTACTGAGGTCGGGGGAGGAGACGGAAGCGTTATGATAACGACCGGCAGGGGGAATATATCATGCTCTTTTACACCTAATAAAAAGTGTTATGGTTATGCTAATGGAGGAATATTGGAAATTATCCGTTCCCAATCTGCAAGGAGTGTATCGTACCATGGTTGGTCGTCACTATTTTGCACCGCATTACGGCTATCAAGATTGTTAACAACACGGCGTACGCCCTCCGTAAAGGGGACTGTATAGCCAAAGTTTAAGTCGCGTTGCGCCGCAGAGTTATCAAATATATTGTTATGCATGAAGTTTTCCGGGAAAATACCACTGACTTTAGGAGCGATCCGCACCAGTATTTCTGATGGGATATGTTTCAGACGCGGCGTGGACGTTCCCAGAGTTTGCGCGGCGAGAAGGTACATCTCATCCCATGTTAGCCATTCCGCTCCGGCGACATTATAAGACTTGCCCATCGCAACCGGGTTTCCGGCAGCCTCTGCGAAAGCCGGCCCGACATCATCTGCATGGCAAACGGTCCAGAGCGACATGCCATCCCCATGGACGATGATCGGGCGATTTTTGCGCAGGCGGTCAATCCAGAAAGTTCCCCATCCGAAGGAGTGAATTATCGCCCCGCCATCGTTGTAGGTGTGCGCCGGACGCAGAATGGTCAGGGGAAACGCTCCGCCTGCGGACGCTTCCTGTAGAATATTTTCACAGATTACCTTGTTGCGTCCATAATCGTTACGCCCGCCCAGCGGTACACCCTCCGGGATCGGGTAGCAGGGATTCTTTTGCAGGGCGAAGCGATCATAAACATCCACTGTCGAACAGAAAACAAGATGGCTCGTTTTGCCGCTGAAAGCGCGTATCAGGCTCCGTCCATCCTCCGGGGCGTAGCCGATCATGTCAATCACTACATCGAAGTAGGGCAGAGACGCCATTTGCGCCTCAAAGGAAACATGGTCATAACGATCGCCGGTGATAGTGGCAACGCGCCCATCGAACTCCGCAGAACGTTTCCCACGGTTGTAGTGAGTGACCGTAGCGCCTTTTTCCAGAAGTCGCCGCGTCGTCGCTGTACTGATCAGTCCGGTTCCGCCGATAATCAAGACATTCATCTTTTTTTCTTACCTCCCTGCGATTTTGCCTCTAAAGTCCCGTTTGGGCAACGCTTTCCGTTCCGGCGCGAGACTTTCCTGCTGACGGCATCAAAAACAATGATCGCCCCGAGACTCCTGTCTCAGAGATTGCCGGTAAAGACAATCAGGAAACAGGAGACTCGGGGCGATAATAACCGTTGGTGGTTTAGTTGGATTCGTTGAGTCTGGTGTCTTTACGCGCCTATGGCGTTACATTCAGTGCGCCAGCGATGGCGGCAAGAGCCGTTTTTTCATCCTCGCTGACCAGAACGCCGCCAAAACCCAGGAAGTCACCTTCTTTAGCAGATTCGGCGACCGCAACCGCGACCGAATAGACCCATTTTTTGTACTCTGCGCCTTCGACGCCGTACTTATCGGCGATGGCGGCAATTTTCGCTAATTCTGCAACCAGCGCCGCCTGACGACCCGCCGCATCCGCTCCGGAAGGGATTTCCGGCATCTTCGGAGTTTCGGCGGTTTTGGCTTCTTCGGCATCCGGGATCAACCGACCGATCAGCGCATTATTCGGAAATTCCTTTTTGGCAGCGGCGATTTTTCGTACTGCCGCTCCCATCTCCGAGAACATATCCATCAGGTTCGGGCTGGCGGACGCAACGATGGCGCCTGCAAGGGCTGGTCCTTCGCGCAATTCTGTTAATTCTTCCGGTGTTAACGTCGTAATATCCGACATGGTTTAGGTTCCTCTCAAAAGTGTCATGCGCTGCGGCGAATGCCTAAAAGCTTTCGCCGCACGCAACGTCAGGATGGATTTTCGTTCCTGACGTGACCTTTCTAAGCATACCTGATAGTCAGCAGATTTTAGTGCGTTTGGCGGTAATCCCGTGCGCAATCGGCTTATCGCCGATCCAGCGTTCATCCACCGGTTCGCTGGCGGGCTGATATCGCGTGTCGGTCGATAGGCGGAGAACCTGTGTCTGATTATCGATACTGCCGTGGACGGTCGCCATACTGAACAAAAGGACATCGCCCATACGATACTCAGGACAGGTAAGCCACCTGCCGCCGAATTCCTGACGTAACGCGACAGGGTTATTGGAGATTGCTCCATCCCAATCGGCGCCCTTAGTGCGCCAGTTACGCCAGTGTTCCCAGTGCATCTTTCCTTCGCGGATCAGGGTGGCGTTCGGGCCGTTCTGGCAGTAGCTATCCACATCCTGCTGTAGATAATCGCTCGTCAGGTCGCGTCGGCGATGCGAGTTTTCCAGCAACATCAGACCGCCAACTGTCAGCGGAATATCGCCAAAAGGCGTCCATGCAGTGACCAGATTGAAAGTGCCGCGTCCCATATAGACGATATCGCAATGCGGTGATGTCCCTGGCCCCGGCCCAACGGCGCGAAGCCAGGTATAGTCGAAGTGACGGGTCGGTTCGCCGAAAAGTCGGTCGAAAAATGCGATCATCGAACCATCGTAGACCACGCGTAACAGGTCGGAGTTTTCCTGTGTGTATTGCGGGCGGAAGTAAGGATTGACGCCTTTTTTGAGAATCCCGTCCGCCACCGGGAATTCTTGGTCGAGAATCCCTTCGGTGGCGGCGCGTTCCAGTATCGTCTTGCGTCCTGCGATTACCTGTTCCCGGTTCAGTAAGCCGGGCAGAAAAAGATAGCCGTCCTCGGTCATGCGTGCGCGTAACGCTTCGACATCGTCTACGATATCTATCGAGGAACGCAAAAAACCGAAGGCTTCCGGAGACATATCCATCACGGCGCCCCGCGCCTTCAGTGTCTTGCCCTGCAATACGTCCCCCTCCGCACCCACATACATCATCACGGCATTTTTTCCTTATGGTAGAGCAAGGGGTTGAGTTTGCTGGTGGCGATATCGCCCGGCGCCAATCCGGGGAACCAGCGCTTGAGATCGTTCTGGCGACTGCCGCTATCTGGTTCGGTAATGATGGCGTTATCTTCCAAATAGATGATCGTCATCACTTCCCGTGTCTGGGTCAGGGAAGAGTTGCCGGGAGCTCCGTGAATCGTCCATCCATTGTGAAAAGTAGCGTCGCCCGCCTGCATCGCCCCGGCGTAATCGATTTCGTACCCATGTTCTTTTACCATATTGGAAAGTTGAACCTCGGAATCATCCGAAATGTTCATTGGTCCCAGATAGCCCAGTTGTTGCGAGCCTGCCGCGAAGCGCATCGTTCCCATGTCCTCCGAGGCGTTCACCAGCGGCATCCAGAGGGTGACGCACTTGACCCCATCCAGTGGCCAGTACTGCTGATCCTGATGCCAGGGAGTATGTCCGCCACCTGGTTCTTTGTAGAGAGCCTGATCATGATAGAGACGAACGGAGTCCACGCCCATCAGTTCGGCGGCGATACGAGCGAAGCGTCGAGCAAAAACATATTTTTGCACTGCCTCATGTTCTTCCCAGAGATTACTCAACTGAATGAACGCTTTGCCATATGTATCTCGCTCCGAAAGGGGCTTGTAGGTTTTGGCGTACTCATTGGTAATTTCGGTGATAATAGCGCGGTACGTCTCCGTCTCCTCCGGGGAGGCGACTCCACGGAGAAGGATATACCCCTTTTCCTGATAGGAGGCGATCTGTTGTGATGTCAGCGGATATTCACTGTCCAGTTCTGGCAACTCCGCCTCGGTGACTGACCTGTTTGCAACAATAGAAGACATTATTTCCCTTTCCGGTAAAACGCTTTCTCTGATTGTACGCTCGTCTCGTACTACCGTCAACGACTAACGCGAACAAAAAAGCGAAAGAGGTGAGAGTGGGATAGCTCATTCATCGGGCGTATATCCTGATGTGGAATCCGCCAACGATCCAAAAGGATAGAAAGAGGGCAGCGCTAGTTCTGGGGACGCAGGGGGAATATAGAGCTAACTTTTGTTTTTCACGTACTTATTCGCCCAGTCGATCATTTCTGCGAGCGTATGCAGAACGGACTGGCGGGAGCGATAGCCATGCGATTCGTGCGGAAGAAGAACCAGACGCGCCGTGGCGCCGTTTGCCTGTAACGCCTGAAAGAAGCGCTCGCTCTGCATGGTAAAAGTGCCGGGATTATTATCTTCCTGACCATGAATCAGTAATATCGGCTCTTTGATCTGGTTGGTATAGGTAAACGGAGACAGCTTGATATAGATGTCCGTCGCCTCCCAGAAAGAACGACGTTCGCTTTGAAAGCCGAAGGGAGTCAGTGTTCGGTTGTACGCGCCTGAGCGAGCGATGCCTGCGGCGAACATACCGGGCGCATGCGCAAGAAGGTTCGCGGTCATGAACGCACCGTAACTATGTCCCCCAACAAGAACGCGATTAGGGTCAATGACACCCCGTTGCGCTAATTCATCGATCGCCGCTTTCGCAGCGCCGACAATCTGCTCCACAAAAGTGTCGTTCATGGTTTCCGGGTCACCGACGACCGGCATGGTCGCATCGTCGAGGACGGCGTATCCCTGTGTCACAAACCAGAGTGGCGATGTTCCGGCGAGACGGGTAAAGGTGTTTTCGCTTCCACGGATCTGCCCTGCCGTGGCGGCGTCGCTGTACTCCAGCGGATAAGACCACATTATCAGTGGCAAAGGGCCATCGGACTCCGGCTGATAGCCCGGGGGGAGATAAAGAGCGCCGGAAAGCGGGACGCCGTCTCCTGAGCGGGCGTAGCGCACAATTTCCTTTTTCAACCCCGTGATTTGCGGGTGCGGGTCGGGGAAATGGGTCAACGCTTTTCTATCCCCGGAGGTAAGGTCGCGGATAAAATAGTTCGCCGGTTGCGTTCGGGTCTGGTAACTGGTCAGCAAGCGGCTTCGGTCATTGCCAACAAAGGCGATAAAAGACTCGTAACAGTCCTCCGCACAAACGAATAGACGTTCTTTAGTCCCGGTTAGCAGATTGAGCGTATCGAGAAAGGGGCGGTCTCCCTGCGGCGTCGCGCCCCGCCCTGCAAGATAAATGCTGTCACCGTCCTGAATCATCGTCCGATGCCCGTCTGGTTGCATCTGGTAAACAGGACTGCCCGGAGCATTGTAGGCATCATTGATCGACAGATCGAACAGGACTTTACGTGTCCCCTCTGGGTCTGTCAAATTAAGGTGATAGGTTGTGCGCCATCGGCGGTCACGGTCATATTCCGTCAGTAGGACTTCGTCTTCACGGTCACACCAGTCCCAGCCGGAGAAGCGGTGTGTCACCCGTGTCACTTCCTGTGGAGGACTATCGAAGGGAGCGGAAAGACGCAAAAGTTTGTCACGATGCGAGACTTTGGCAAGAGGGTCACCGCCATCCAGCGCTTCCGCCCAGAACAGCGTCGCGTCTTTTTTCTGTTGCCACTGGATATTGCGGGGACCAGTAGGAACGCCTTGCGGAGGAACCTCGTCGGCAACGGGTAAATCGGCGATCAGGTGGACGGTCGCGCCGGTTTCAGCGTCCCAGATTTCCTGCGTTCGCGCAAAATCACTGTACTGGACCCGGTAGGAAAAGGGAGGGTGCAGACGGATGACAAGGAGATGTTTTTCGTTCGGTGAAGGGCGAATCGCGAGAAACAGACCGGGTTCCCCAATCGGTGAGACGACATCCGTATCAAGGTCGACGACTGACAGTTGTGATGAGGCATAGTAAACGAACAACGCCTCATCATGGGCGTTCTGGAGAAGGTCTTGATAAGTGGCGTCCCGGGTGGATTTCCCTTCCGTTTCCTGAATCACCGGGCCGGCGGGAATACGTTCCGCTTGCGGCGCCCGTCCCCGTTGCGTGGGAATCTGCATAATCCATAAGGATCGATTATCGTCGCGCCACAGAAGCGGACCGGCAAGGATATCGGTGACATAGACATCGGGAATACGGCGACAGGTGGCGGTATCACGTTCGCCGATCCACAGGGTGACGCCCTGATCCGTATCACAGGTAAAGGCGAAGCGGCGTCCGTCCGGCGACCAGGAGGGAAAACTGATGCTGACATTTTCCGGCAACCCGGTAACTGTTTGCGACGCCCCGGTATCGATTTCCATAATCGACAGCCCGGTATATCGGATGGTTCGTTGCGTCGCCGAGAGAGCAGGATCGACACGGATACCCGCCAGTCGTAAAAAGGGGCGCGCTAGTAGTTCTATGGAGGGGTATAGTTCGTAATCCGCGAGTAATAAAGCGCTGCGATCAGGCGACAGGCTTGCTGCTGGCGTCTGCTTTTGATCGAGAATAGCGACAATTTCCTCGGAAGGAATGCGGTAAACGGATTTTTTCATGGCGTGATAATACTATTTTACCCATTATAGATTAATTTCACGCAATTTAAATAAAAAAAGTCCTCCTATATGATTATTAGGAGGACTTTTTTTATTGCAAATTCGCTTTTGAGCGAAAATATGCCGATTACATCTTGGGGGTCATCTTGCCTGACTTAGGCGCCTTCGGCATAATGACGGTGTCGATTACATGAATGACGCCATTGCTTGCCGCGATGTCCGCTTTGATGATCTTCGCGTTATTGACCATCGGCGCCGGTTTGGTCTTGATCGTCACTTCCGGACCGGCGGCGGTCTTCGCCTTCATGCCATCCTTCAGGTCGGTGGACAAAACTTTGCCGGAAACGACGTGGTACAGCAAAACCTTCTTCAGGGCTTCCTTGTTCGCGAGCAGTTTCGTAAGAGCGTCCTTGGGAACTTTTGCAAAAGCATCGTTGGTCGGGGCGAACACGGTGAAAGGTCCGGCGCTATTGAGGGTATCTACCAACCCGGCTGCCTTGACCGCCGTGACCAGCGTCGAGAACTGCGGATCACTCGCCGCGATTTCAACAATAGTCTTGTCCTGAGCGCGGGCGATATTGGCGCTAAGCGCGATTACGGCGACGGCGCAGACCGTCATGAATTTTTTAAGCATCTGTCTTTCTTTCTCCGCGAGGCGCTATGTAAGAGTTTATTTATTGCGCTTCGCTTCTTGTTTGTCATTGCTATAAACGAGGAATAAATGAAGAATGTGCCCGCTTTTATTCTGGAAACTAAAGATGCTTGTCAGTTGTTGTTAAGGAGATTACATGATCAGAACATTATTCCCATTGACGCATTCTTCGTTGCATCGGTATACTTTTGGTAAAAGCGTCCGGCAGTAAAGAAGCGTCCGGCGGAAAGTAGCCTCAGGCAACATGGAGCAACTGGTCACAGAGGGTGGAGCGGTCATTTACAATCCTGTCGCGGGTCGTAAGACAGGAGCGGCAATGCTGGCGCAAGCTCGGGAACTGATGGGGCCGGGCTGGGAATGGATACCGACGCAACGACCGGGGCATGCCGTGGAACTCGCGCGGCAGGCGGCGCAACGCAATCATATTGTCGTCGGCTACGGCGGTGATGGTACGGTCGGAGATGTCGCAAGGGGAATCTACGGTACGGAAGCGACGCTGGGCGTTCTGCCTGTCGGAACCGGGAACGATTTTGCGCGGAATCTGAATCTGCGTCTCGATCTGCCGGAAGCTACCGCCACCGTTCTGGGGGGGAACCTGCGACGTATCGATATCGGACTAATCAACGGCACGCCCTTCATTAACAACTGCGGCACCGGCTTCGATGCGCAGGTGATGCGAACGATGAATCAGTCCATTCGCTTCACGAAAGGACGCCTGGCGTTTTATCTGGCTATCGCCAAAACATTCCCCAGCTTCAAGCCTTTCCGTCTGGAACTGGAAACCTCCGATGGCGAGAAGTACACCGACAAAGCTATGATGGTGTCAGCCCTGAATGGTAAGGTGTACGCCGCAGGCATGATGGCGGCTCCCTACGCCGAGATGGATGATGGTCTGATCGATATTCTCATCATCAAGGCGTTACCCAAGGCGAAACTGTTGCCGCTTATTTCTCTGGTCGCTCAGGGTAAGCACTTGAATCATTCGGGCGTGGTGATGATGAAAGCGCGGAAATTTTCGCTGAAGACTATTCCGTCCCTTCCCCTGAATATCGACGGTGAAATCAACGGACTAACGCCGATGGATGTGACGATGGTTCCGCGCGGACTGAAAGTTCTGGTACGGTAACGGATGAAAGGAAGCCTGATTCCGGCGGTCGTGACGGCGGGTGGACGTTTGCCGGAAGCGTTGGCGGCGCGAGTGGGAACCGATATCAAGGCGCTGTTGAAGATCAGGGGCGTTCCTCTGCTGGAGATTGTCGTTTCCGCCTTGCGTGAATCTGGCGGCGTCAGTACAATTGCCGTCGTCGGTCCAGAGAGCGTCCGGGAGATCGCTCTGGATGCGGGAGCAAATCTTCTCCTGCCAGAAGGCGCAAGCGGTTCGGACAATATGATCGCCGGATTGCGAGCGATTCATGGAGAAGCAGGCAAGGGACGGGCGATCCTCGCCGCCTCGGATATGTATGGTCTTTCCGCGATAGCAGTGGCAGACGCTATCGCACGAGCCGCCGATGCAGAGGGCGATATACTATTTCCTGTGGTGACGAGAGCCGCCTACGAGGCTCGCTTTCCCGATTCGCCCAATATCTGGGCGCCTATTGATGGCGAAGAGTACACCGGCAGTAGCTTAACGTTCGTAAAACCGGTGGCAATCGAACGGAACCATGCGATCATTGAAGCGGTATTTGAAGCAAGAAAAAGCCAGTGGGCGATGGCTCGTCTACTGGGAATGCCTTTTTTCTTTAAATTTCTTCTTCGACGATTGACCATTCCCGAAGTGGAAGACAAAGCGACGCAAATTACAGGAAGCCAGTGTCGCGCATTGCTGAACGCCGATGCGCGTTTGGCGGCGGATATCGATACCGTTCAAGATTGGGAATACGCTGTACGCCGCGCAACAGGGGAAAGCGGCAGGGATCATAAGCGGGAGTAGGGGTTGTTGTGGCGCTGATTGACGAATTCCACCGCGCCCAGGAAATTGCACAGGAGCGGGCGAAAGAGACGCAGGAATTGTTCCGCGAGGCGCAGGAGCAGGCGTTGGAACTCGCCCGCGCTCATGCGCATGAAGCGCGGGAGCGGATGCGATTGGCGGCGGAAACAATGCCGCCGGGGTTGCTAGTCCGGCTTCTTTCTTCCTTTGTGGGCATTCCTTTCAGTCTGGCGGTCTCGTTCGCGGATATCGGTTCGGCGGTGAGGGGAGTGCCCTTCGCCTCTGCGATCATTTTGAGCGCTCTTCTGGGAGGCTGGGAATTTTTCCGGGGCGTTCGCCTACGCGGTTTTCGTCCGACATGGATTCTGGGCATTATCGCTATCGGAATGATGCAGGTCGCGGCATGGGCGATCAGCGTGAATCTTTACCCGTCCGTCTTGCCCGCCGTTTTCGCCACGCTTGTCATTCTGACACTTATTTATCAGATCTTTCGACGTGATCCGGAACCGGTTGCGAATCTGGGGGTTACCTTCGTCGGCGTTGTTTATGTCGGTTGGTTGATGTCGTATCTGATTTTCCTGCGGATGATTCCCGGCTCCGTGCATGTCTGGCCCTTCCAGAATGCTGTGATTCCCTATTTCGATATGACATCGCTGGGAGCATGGCTTGTTCTCTACTGTTGCGCCGTGACCTGGAGCACCGATTCCGGCGCCTACTTCGTGGGGTTACGCTGGGGGAAAACGCCGCTGGCCCCCCATATTTCTCCCAAAAAAACTACCGAGGGTGCAATCGGGGGAGTGATCGCTGCGACTACCATGTCGATTCTCTGGGGGACATGGATCGGAATCCCGCTGATTCATACGATCTTTCTGGGAGCGCTTATCGGGGCGCTCGGACAGATGGGCGATCTGGCGGAGAGCGCTATGAAGCGGGATTTAGGCATCAAAGATTTCGGAGCCGTAATGCCGGGTCATGGCGGCATTCTGGATCGCTTCGATTCACTGCTGTTTACCGCTCCGATGGCGTATTACTATCTGGTTTTAGCGTTGCCCCGGTAACGTTTTAGCGTTGCCCCGGTAACGGTTTTTAGCGTTGCCCCGGTAACGGTGACGAAGGTTCGATTCCCTTCTGCTGATCTATTAGGAACAGCAGAAGAGAATGTCGCCATTACGCCCGCTTACTTGCCGGGATAGAAGTGCTTGTAGTAATCGCCTTCGCTTCCGGTGACCCCGTCATCGACGATCTCATAGATTTGCTGTCCCCGTAGCGCTTTGACATGACCATCGACAAAGGCGCAGGTAGCGAAGCCCAATCCGATCGAACCGATTTGAACGCCTCCCGCTTCATTGATCGGACTTTTCACCGTCTGGTTGCCATGCCGGGTGCGCGGGAAATTCACGATTCCTGTACAACCGCCGTTATCGTAGGAAGCGCTTTCCTGAACCAGTATCTGGTCGGCAGGGCGTGAGATGGCGGCGAGCGTCAGGCTGGGAACGGCGTAAGTTGGGCCGCCGCAGTCCTGCGCTGCATCCAGAGACGAACCATATCCGCCGACGCCATCATAAAGCGCGGCGCGTCCGTTGTACTCGTTCTGATAGTAGTCCGCATCACCAACGGCAATAGAGCTCATGAACGGCGTCCCAAGCCAGTACAGGGTGCGCGACGGCATCCCGTAACTGACCAACGGTCCTCCTTTGGGGGAAGATAACGCGCCGACAGTTCCGCCATCCTGAATATTCACGGAAGGGGCGTAATCGACGCCACTGTAAGATTGCCCGGAATAAGATTCGTCGCCCGTACCGGTAAGCGGAGGAGACATCTTACCGCTGGGGCAGACGAACACCTGAAGGTTTTTGATGTACGGTTGCGTATAGCGTACCCAGGTGTAATCGTAAATGTAGGCGTCGGACGCCGATTCATTGGCTTCCAGCGGAAGAGTCTCATCGTAGTCCTGCGTATACATCAGGATTCCGAGAGAAATCTGCTTCACGTTGGAAAGGCAAGACGCTTGCCGCGCTTTGTCGCGGGCTTGAGCGAATACCGGGAAGAGTATAGCCGCCAGTATCGCTATTATCGCGATGACGACGAGCAGCTCAATTAACGTAAATCCGGAGGATTTTCGTGATGTAAAAGCGAAGAGATGGGGTTTTGAAGCCCGCGTCCGGCTTATTCGGACGTCGGGGCGATTAGCGCTCATGCAGGTTACAACCCTTTCCTGGGATGTGATGACAGGCGCCCGTCTCGGAAGTTCATCCGTGACATGACGGAATCGTTCCTGAAAAGGCGCAAAAGACGAAGTGAAAATATTATGGCGCGGTTGGGGAGACGGTCGCCGCAGGCGGATTGTTCCCGCGACGCGCTTTGCCGCTACGACGGTCGCGTATTTTATCCAGTACCGTCTGATCCTGCTGCGTAACCGGGGCGGCAGTAGGGGCGGGACCCGGCTGAGGTCCGCATCCAACAAGCGTAGCGCAGGCGCCAAGCAGGACTATTTCCGCAAAAACGACGCGAAATGAAAGGCGTTTATTCATTAATTCCGGCGCGAGTGTATCATAAATGGTAGGTAAATGAAATTAAGAAAAAGTTAAATTTAAGGGGGAAGCATCGGCTTTCGGAAGCGTAGATGTCGGGCGATGGGGTAGAAGCCGAACTTGCGGTACATTGTGTAAGGTCCCAGTTCCGGTTCGATATCATCAGCGCCGATGGACGTAAAAAGGCGAACCGTCTTGTAATCGGCGGCGTTCAGCTGCTGAAGGCTACGTATCGCCAGCGAACGAGCGATTCCCTGTTTGCGCCATTTTGTACCTACAGCTACCTGCGAGATTTCGCCAACCTCATCCCGACGCCCGCACAGGTAGACTCCGGCGACTTCACCTCTATCCCAGGCGACAACGCTGAGTTCGGTATCACAGTCCCGGATATGGGCAATAAACTTCGGCGCTGAGCGTTGCGTCGGGAAACTGAATTTCCTGTGTATATCGCTCGGTTGAGTAATTTGGCAAACGGTAACATACCGAATAATGAGAGAGAAAAGGCGGATGGTTTGACACCTTCATCAAGCGACTATACACTATCGTAATACTTCCCCGGAACGAAAAAATCTGCGTGAGCGCAGACGAAATTGGAACGACAAAAATGCCTGTAAAATATAAGCAAGGTGACCGAGTCACTGTGATCGCCCGTGATCAGACAGCAGCGGATATCAAAAGCGGTATGTACTACCCCCATTACGCCCATCTGACGGGAACGGTTCTGAAGGTATACGGGGAAGAAGCTTCCGTGCTGGTCGATAGGGAAACATTGCCCCGCGATATTCTCAAGCGCCATGAAGAATCGGAATCGTCCGAGCGTAAGAAGTATCTGGACCGGCTTTCCGAAGAGGCGCGGCGCGGCGCGGCGGAACGTGAGAAGAACTTCGCCTTGAACTACGCTATATTGACCTCTATCAACGATTTGAAAGCGGCTGCCACAACGCCAGCGGATAAATCCGCAGCGGACGAAGCGCGTCGCGCCACCGCTCGCGATCTGGATGCCGCCGAGGAAGCGTATCTCAACTCCAAGAAGAACGGGGCGTAAGTGGCCCATATCGCACAGGTCGGGCGGAAATCGCCCCGGGTTCGTCTCGGAATCGCAGCCCTTTATGTGATTCTGATACTCGGGGCGATTACCACGCTTTATCCGTTCCTGTTGATGATATCGGTCGCCACCAAAAGTCAGACAGACTTCAATGATTTCACTCCGAAGGCGCTGATTCCGCGTTACTGGTACGACGAGAACCTGCTTTTCGCCAAGTACGCGGAGGACAAGTACGCCAATAATCTGGACGAAATCAACGCCGCTTACAATACCGACTTTGCGAAACCCATCGATGTCCTTCCGCCGACAGCGATATCAGAATCGCCGGAAGCGATTGCGGCATGGCGGAGCTTTAAAAAGACGCTCCCGGATTCCTATTTCAAAGTCGGGTTCGGCGAACATGACAACGCGCCCTCCCTGTTGCTGCTGCGCTTTCGTGACCGGTTACGTCAGGATTTCGGCGATGATATCGGGCGCCTGAACGTCGCATGGACGGAAGAAAATGGGTCTTTTGATGGCGTTACTCCGCCGTTCGAGCGTACCGCCCTGCGCGAATGGGCGCCCGATTTGACCAATCCCAAAATCCAGTACTGGTATAAATTTCGCCAGTCCCTGCCGGAAAACTATCTGATTCCCGTCCGTTTGGACCCGGTATATCAGACCTTTCTGCGACAGGATCGGTACGAAGACAAAATCGAGAATCTCAATGTCGCCTGGGGGACGAGTTATAAAACCTGGCAGGAAATTCTGTTGCCCCCGACCGCGCCGGATGCTGCCGAAAAAGGCGGAATCGCCCGACGCGCCGACTGGGAAAAGTTTATACGAACCAAATTCCCCCTGCGAATGCTTCAGGTGGATGCCGCCGCGCTTCCCTCATGGCGTCAATTTCTGACTGCACGAAACCGCGCGAACGCTACCGAAGCTCAGTTACCAACGGAGATACCTCTTTCCGGGCAACCCCGTACCGATTGGATGGAATTTATCGCTTCCGCTGCGCCGCTTACTGCGCTTCGGGCGAACTCTACCGAAAACCTTTGGCGGGATGCGAACACAGGCAAATCCCAACCGCAGTCCTTCCGCTCTGTCCCGCCCATCGCCTTTGATGACCATGCTTATGTGAAGGAGCATGCGGGAAATCTGCGGATGGAGTTCGCAACCCGAAACTTCAAATCGGTGACGGGGTTCATTCTGTTACATGGCAAAGCGGTTTGGAATACTTTGTTATTCTGTCTGCTCGCCATTTTGGGGGCGTTGATCGTCAATCCGATGTGCGCCTACGCTTTATCGCGCTATAACCTGCCCTACGGATACCATGCGCTGGTCTTTATTCTGGCGACGATGGCATTCCCGGCGGAAGTCGTCCTGATCCCCAACTTCCTGCTCCTGAAGGAATTGAACCTGCTCAATACGTTCGCGGCGCTGATTCTTCCGTCGCTTGCCAGCGGATTTTCGATCTTTCTGCTGAAGGGCTTCTTTGACAGCCTGCCCCGCGAACTGTATGAGGCGGCGACTATGGACGGAGCCAGCGAACTGATGATGTTCGGGCGGATAACCGTCCCGCTTTCGCTTCCGATCTTTTCTGTGATCGCCCTGAACGCTTTTACTGCCGCGTATGGCGCGTTCCTTTTCGCGATGGTCGTCTGCCAGAATCCGAACATGTGGACTCTGATGGTATGGCTCTATGATTTGCAGGACAAGGCGCCGCAGTATGTCATTATGGCGGCGCTGACCCTCGCCGCGCTTCCCACCCTGCTGGTTTTCCTCGTAGCGCAGAAAGTCATCCTGCGCGGAATCATCCTGCCCTCGTTCAAGTGAGTTCCGTTCCTGTAGAGTCCGTACGAAATTCACATCAGCATCGGTTTTCCGGTAAGCGCTGATTGACGCGCCGCTTCGGCGATGGCGACAACGTCGCGGGCTTCGGTAACGGTCACGCTTTGCGAGGGTAACCCATGAACGGCGTCGGCGAAGGAGGCGAACTGGTGGTAATAGGGATCGCTGTCCGGTTCGCGGGGGGCGAGGGCGAGGGACGCCTTGCTTTGCGTCGCAATGGTCACGGTGGAGGCGGTGCGCGAATCGAACGTAATCAACCCTGCATCGCCGGCGAACTCGAACGAAGTGGAGAAGCCTGCAGGATCGCCCCAGAGGCCATCGGATTGACTGATCGTGCCGCTACGATGGCGCAAGACGACGCTGGCATACTCAACCCCTTCCGAACGCCCGATTTTCGCATACACTCTTTCCACCGGTCCCAGAGTCCAGAGCAGAAAGTCAAGGTCATGAATCAGTAAGTCGAACAGGACACCGCCGCTTTTGGATTCATCCGCGAACCAGGGCGCTTTCGGATAGGCTCCCGCCCGGCGCGTCCTCGCCACCGCCACTTTGCCGATAGCGCCGCTTTGCACCTGTTGTCGCGCCTGGGCATACTCCGGGAAAAAACGGATAACGTGCCCTACCGCCAGAATGAGGGGTCGTTGTGAGGATTCTGATGACAATTGCAACGTCTTCATCAGCGCTTCACAATCGGCGACGGAAAGAGCGAGTGGTTTCTCACAAAATGCGGATTTTCCGGCGCAAAGAACGGATTCCGTCATTTCAATGTGTGCATTGGTGGGAACTGCCACTACCACCGCATCTATGTCCGATGCCAGCAAGGAATTGACATCCGGGTAAACGGTCGCGCCGTACTGTTGCGCCAGCGCTTCCGCCTTTTCTGTTTGTAAATCCGTCACACCGGAAAGGACGACGCCGGGGACTCGCGCAGCGTGACGCGCATGTACTCCCGCAATATGCCCTGCGCCCAGAATGCCGATTTTCAAGCGGGGTTGTTCCATATCAGTAAGTTCGTGTCTATAGGCGTCTTTTCCTGTGATATAATGGAGCATATCGTCGCTCATTGCGCTTTAGTCGTTTCGCCCTCCGGTTGCGTTACTGCCCCGTTCGCGGTTCTTCTCCCGATTTACCTCGTACATGCGCTGACTTAAACTTCGCCTGAACCGGACTCCTGATGTCTCCCTCGAAGAGATGTTGAGTGATTGCAGGCCGTTTCAGGAAAGAATATTTTATGTCCGTTTTGCAAAACGGCGTCACGCTCCCCGAAGAGGGAACTGTGAACGCCGCTTCGTCGTTTGCCGCCCTTAAGTTGCGGCCTGAGATTTTACGCGCTATCGAAATGTCCGGGTACACGATTCCGACCCCGGTACAGGCGGAAGCGATTCCCCTGATTTTATCGGGCAGAGATGCGCTTGCAGGAGCGCAGACAGGAACTGGTAAGACCGCTGGCTTTACCCTCCCTATTTTGCAACTGCTGATGGAAAGCGGCTATTCCGCCAATGGGAACGCCAAACCGACCAAGCCCGGACGTTCCCGCTCCGGACGTCCGGTCCGTTCACTGATCCTGACCCCTACCCGCGAATTGTGCGCACAGGTAGAGGAAAGCGTCAAGACGTATGGACGGTTCCTGCCGCTGACATCGCATGCCATCTTCGGCGGCGTCAGCATGGGACCGCAGTTCCGGGCGTTACGACAGGGTGTCGATATTCTGGTGGCGACGCCGGGGCGATTGCTGGATCACCTCAATCAGGGAACCGCCGATTTGAGTCAGGTGGAGATTCTGGTTCTGGATGAAGCCGACCGAATGCTCGATATGGGTTTTATCCGCGATATTCGTCGTATACTGCCGCTCCTGCCGCCGCGATGTCAGCATCTGCTCTTCTCCGCGACCTTTTCCAATGAGATCAAAGCTCTGGCGAATGATTTCCTCAATGATCCTGTCGAAGTGCAGATCGCGCGTCCGAATCAGGAGTCGCCACTGGTGACACAGTCGATGTACGGCATCTCGCGTGAAAACAAACGCGATTTGCTGACGTACCTGCTAACGGAAAAGCGGGCGAGCGGACAGGCGCTGGTCTTTACACGGACAAAACATGGCGCGGATCGTCTGGCGAAGCAACTGATTCAGGACGGCATTTCCGCCGCCCCGATTCATGGCAACCGGACACAGGGTCAGAGGATCAAGGCTCTTGCCGATTTCAAGGCGGGAGCGACACGGATTCTGGTAGCGACCGATATCGCGGCGCGTGGTCTCGATATCCCACAACTTCCCTATGTCTATAACTACGAATTGCCGAACGCCCCGGAGGATTACGTCCATCGTATCGGACGTACCGGTCGGGCGGGCAGCGAAGGCGAAGCGATTTCGCTGGTTAGCCCGGACGAGAGAAAATTCCTGAACGCTATCGAACGAATGATTGGGAAGCCCGTCGAGCGACGGGAAGCGCATGGCTTCAGTGTCACCGCTTTCCGTGCGGCGAATCCCGCCTCGATGGAGGGAACGACCAATGGCGCAGAAGGAAATAACGGCGAAGGAAACGATTCTGCACGACGTCCTGAAATGCTACGTCCCTCTTACGGGGATGATCGAACGGGACGCCGTCCCCGCTCTGGTGGATCCTTTGAGCATCGGAACAACTACTCTTTTGCCGGAGGAAATTCCCGCCGCCCGCAACGTCCCGGTAACGGAGGTGGAAACGGTGGCGGAAATGTACGGCGCGATGGCTCCAATCGCTTCGCAAACCGTTCCGTTTGACGATTTCCTGTTTAGACGCGCTATCTGTCGCCCCACTGTAACACTGAGGGGCGACAGTTCCTATTTGGGAACTTTTGAATCGCCTGTGTGGTCGCTTCTGGCAAAATACGTATTTTTTCTGAGATGCTATGTGGGCTTTTTACCGATGGTTCTTTATCGCGCTTCCTGTCAGGCATATAGAGCATGATGCTTTTTTGCAGATCCTCAATGAGCAGGAAGCCGCCTATTTGCACTGGATCCGACGGCGCGCCATGTGGTTGGGCGCACTGTCGGCTCTCATTTGCAATGTCTTACTGTTTGCGCCATTACAATTAGCGCCGCATCTCTTCCCGCTGACTGTCCTTAAACTCCCTTTTTTCGCGGAACCGGTTCCGCTCCCGATAATAAAGACGGCCTGGATGGGTTTCCTGATTTTTCTGGAAATCGTATTACTGACACTGCTGAACATCGCCGCTGTGCACGAGGTCGCCGTCGCTACCGGGTACATTAACGAAAAGACGGAAGTAGCGCGAACCAATGATGTTCTGCGTATCGCACTGGCTACCCCCAGTCAGGAACTACAGGGATTCGGCATAGACCCATTTCAGGGGGTCAATCGGTTCGCCTTGCTGTTTTATAACGCTCTCCTGTTATTTAAGGGGGCGATTATGGCGCAGTTACTACGACAAATTCTGATTCGTCTGCTGGGTGGCTATACCGTTCTGGAAGTGCTGGATTGGAGCGGGGTTCCTATCTATATGACCCTGAACGCCCTCGGCGCCCGTAAAGTGGTTCATCAATCCCTGCTCATCATTATGGGTGAGGCGGTCATTCTGAATTTTCGGCGGCGACTGTTGCCCCGGGCGTTGACGGCGGAAGAATCCGCCCTGCTTTACGATACCCTGCAATTCATTGCGGTCAACAAGCGCGATTACCATCGCAATCACTACACGCTTACTCGTGTGCTATTTAATTTCTATCAAGTGCCGCCAGAAGAGAAGCACCCGTTACCCGACGATTATGAAATGCGTCTGAACTCCTCGCCCGAATATATCCGGCGTCTCTGCGTCGTCATCATCCATCTGGGCTTCGTACTGGATGGCGCACTTTCCTGGCGGGAACGCGGACGAATAGCACGGATGCAAGCGCGAGGCATTTTCGAGGAATCCTTCGAAGATGTGTATCAGTACGATAACGATTTCGTGCAGGGGCGTGGAATGGTCCGCCTGTGGGATCGCTATTTTCCTCCTCTGGAAAACGCTCTCAATCCGTTTCTTCAGGATGAAGTCCCTGACGAAGAGGAAACCGAGGATTCCTAGTATTCTCCTGATGATCCGGTCGCTCTGGATGAAAGCATAATCGATTTCGGGGAACTTTCATTTTGCCTGAAGCGCACTCCTTGGTTAAAGGAGAAAAATGCAAGAACCCTCTGGCTTGAACGACATCGATGCGGCAAACGCTCGCTCGAAAGTCGGCGCCAATGTCGCCGCGCTCGCCGACCGACCGACACTGATCCTGCAGTTACTGCATCAATTCAACAGTCCCCTTGTTATCATTCTGATTATTGCCGCTCTGGTATCGGGCGCTCTGGGGGACTGGACCAGTGGAATCCTGATTCTCTGCATCGTTTTCATCAGCGCGGCGCTGGACTTTGCACAGACATATCACTCCCAGCAGGCGGCGGACCGATTACGCAGGCAGGTCGCCCCTACGGCGCGGGTCAAACGTTCGGGCGTATGGCGTGATATCGCCCCGGAGGAACTTGCGCCCGGCGACCTGATACGGTTGCAAGCCGGAGACCTTGTTCCTGCAGACGCCTACGTTATTTCTTCGGAATCGTTATTTGTGCAGCAGTCTGCCCTGACAGGGGAATCGGTCGCGGTTGAGAAGAAGTCTGTGGAAGCGCCGCCAGCGACGCCACCGGACCCGGATGACTCCTGCCGTGTGTTTCTGGGAACCTCCGTCACCAGTGGGAGCGCACTGGCGATTATTGAGACCATCGGCGCGAAGACGGCTTTTGGGCAAATAGGGACTTCTCTGCGCGTTCGCCGACCGGAAACCGAGTTTGAACGTGGAATGCGTGAACTCAGCCTGTTGGTCACGCGTGCGGTGGTTTTTCTGGCATTTTTCGTTCTGCTTGTCAGCATCGTGATGCATCGTGATCCCTTTCAGTCGCTCTTATTCGCGGTCGCTCTGGCAGTCGGATTGACCCCCGAATTTCTTCCCATGATTAATACCATAACTCTGGGAGCGGGAGCGGTGCGCATGTCCCGTAAGAAGGTCATCGTGAAGCGTTTACAGGCGATTGAGAATCTGGGTGGTATGGATATCCTCTGTAGCGATAAAACCGGGACGCTCACTCGCGAAGAGATGAAACTGGAAGCGGCGCTGGACAGTCACGGGGAAAATCCATCCCCCTATACGATGGCTCTGGCGCGTCTAAACAGCCGCTTCGAAAATGGTATTCGCAACACGCTGGACGATGCTATTCTGGCGGCTCCCCTCGCCGACGGAGAGCCTGACTATACAAAAGCGCGCCGACTGGGCGAGATCCCTTTTGACTTCGAACGTCGCCGTCTGTCCGTATTCGCCGCAACGCCCGGATTGCCTGACCAGAAGGAAGGGGCCGAGCGCTTCCTGTTGATTACCAAGGGCGCGCCGGAGAGCGTTCTGGCGATTTGCGCGTATATACGGGATGCGCAGGGAAGCGTTACGCCCCTCGACGATACCACACGTGAAATTTGCAATCAGGCTTACCAGAAGAGTAATGAACAGGGCTACCGGGTCCTGGCGGTAGCGTACCGAGAGCTTACAGCAGAAGCGAATCCGGACGCCGGACAGGAAACGCAGATGGTTCTGGCAGGCTTCCTGACGCTGGCAAATCCGCCTCTGCCCGATGCCGCCCGGATGATTCAAAAATTACAGGAGGACGGCGTTCAAATCAAAATTCTGACGGGCGATAATGAACTGGTTACAGCGCATCTCTGTAATGCTATCGGGTTGGCGGGGCTGAAGGGGAGCGAAATCATTATGGGCGATCAAATAGCTCATATGAGTGATAGCGCTCTGGGGCAGGTGGCAGAGGAAGCCAATATCTTCGCCCGTGTCTCCCCGGTGCAAAAGAACCGGATTATACTCGCCCTGAAACGACGCGGGCATGTCGTCGGTTATATCGGGGACGGCATCAATGACGCTCCGTCGCTTCATTCTGCGGATGTCGGGATTTCGGTTGCGAACGGGGCGGATGTGGCACGCGATGCGGCGGAGATTATTCTGCTGGAGCGAAGCCTGGCGGTCTTGCACGATGGCATTACCGAGGGACGCCGCGCTTACGGCAATGTCCTGAAATATCTGCTCATGAATTTGAGTAGCAATTTCGGAAACATGGTGAGTATGGCGGGAGCCGCCGCTTTTCTGCCCTTCTTGCCAATGTTGCCCACGCAAATCCTGCTGAATAATCTGCTCTATGATCTATCGCAGGTCACCATCCCGACCGATAATGTGGACGATGCGATCTTACGCCGTCCCCGTCGCTGGGATATGCGTTTGATCCGCGATTTCATGCTTTATATCGGTCCTATCAGTTCACTGTACGATTTTCTAACTTTCTGGGCGTTACGAGTTGTGTTTCATGCCAGTGAGAAGGAATTTCATACCGGATGGTTCGTAGAATCGCTGGCGACCCAAACGCTGGTTATCTTTGTCATTCGGACGTCGAGCCGTTTCTGGGAAGGTCGCCCCAGCGCTCCGTTACTCATCACGATGTTCGTCACGGTCTGTGTCGCCGTGATCCTGCCTTATTCGCCGCTTGCCCGCCCTCTGGGGTTCGTTCCTTTACCGCTCTCGTTTCTGGGGTTCGTACTGGCTATAACCGTGACATATCTGGCAGTGGTGGAACTCATCAAGCGTCGATTATTATCTCGCTTCGCGATGTGAGAGGCGAAAAGCGCAACGGAGTAGGCGCAGTGAGAAATGGCGGAAAGTTAAATGCGAACGCTCGCCTTACTCTCTGTCATGAATCCGGTTCAAGGCGCGGGAGGACGGGAGGAGACGGTAGCGTTCGATGCCCGTGCGGTAAGACATTTCTCGCGTTCGCGAAGGGCTTCGGGATCGGTAGGCGTGACGGAAAGAACCTGCTCCCAGGCGAGAATGGCGTTTGACCAGCGTCCCCGGGTCTGACACCAGCGGGCAAGTTCGCGGTTTTTCTCCGGATTACGTCGCCCCATTCCTGCCCCCAGTAGCAAACTGTTAAAATCCGATGCCTCAGCGCGGGTCGCCTCGCCCGCCTGCATCAGTTTCCGACCCCTATCTTTTTCTCCCTGTCGGATAAGCGCCTGTCCCAGAGTGCGCGCCAGTTGCGCCTGACGTGGATTTGCGGCGTAACAGGCTTCCCATTCGCGTATAGCCCCCGCCTCATCCCCTGTGGCGCGTAAGACCTTACCAATCAAAAAACGGATATCGAGATCATCCGGCGTAACTTGCTGATATCGCCGCGCCATATCAAGCGCCGCCTGCAAATCAGGAGAATGATTTTCTGATTTTCCCCCCGCCTGACTCAGCGCTCGTTCAATGGTGGCTTGCGCCTGCGCTCCTATCAGGGACGATTCCGTTGGATATGTCCGAAGCCCGTTCTCGGCGGTTGCGAGCGCCCTGTCATAGGCTCTCTGGCGCATCTGGTTCCGAAACAGCAGGAGGGTGATGGATAGATCGTTGGGACGCATACGGTCGGCGATAAGCAGTTCCGCTTCCGCTTCTTTCAATGCGCCCACTTGATCATGGGTAAGCGCAAGCGCGATATGCGGTTCCGCAGATTCGGGGGCTAACTTCATGGCGCGGGCGATATGCTGACGGCATTCGTCCGACCAACCGATGAGCGCTTCGACAATCGCCAGTTGTAACAACACGGGAACATTATCTGGGGTAAGTGAGACAGCCCGTTGCGCATGGGTGAGCGCTCTGTCCATCCATCCCGCTTGCTGGAATAACTGGGAAAGAGTTACTGACTGTTCCGAATCGTTCTTGATAGAGGGGGCGTCTTCGATGCCTTTGAGGAGGACTCCCGCCCCGTTACGGTCGCCACGCGCCAGAAGCGCACGGGCGGCATCCAACTGAGTGGGAATATCGCCTGTTGCGCCTTGCGGTAGCGGTGGAGCGACTCCCTGCTTTTTTTGTGTGGAGAGTTCCTTGAGCCTTCGCTCCTGAACTGCGGTTTCTTCGCGTAAACGCTGTGTCCGCTCCCACTGGCTTCGTTGCCAGGGAAGGGAAACAAAATACAGAGCCCCAGCAACCAGTAGCGCCCCGATAAGTAGACCAAGACGAGGCGGTTTCTTATTTTCCGCTGGCATCGTCATAAAATCAAGCATAAACTTTCAGGGCGTTATCTTTCCAGAAGGTTCTGATAACCTCGGTTTAGGGCGCTTTGGGCGCTACGCCTGCGGGACCGGGCGGAGGAGCGCCGGGCGCAGGAGCGGCCGCACCGCCTCCGCCGCCATATCTTTGTTTCATGGAATCAACTGGTGCCTGATACTGGCTCTTGTCCGCGACGGGCTCGTTTCCCTTATCCTGACCGCATCCGCTCATCAGGCTCAGGACTCCTGTGAATAACAATGCCATTGCGAAATTTCGTCTATACTTTGCCACTATTGTATCCTCACTTTCAGGGGTGATTACCTGCTTGAAATCCAAAATTCACCCTGATTCTGATGAAAGGACGCCCGTCTCTACGGCGTACCGGGAAACGGGCGTCATTACTATTCCTGTTAAAAACCGCCCTGCGTTCTCTGGAAAGGAAATCCCTTCGAGAAAAACGTTGCAGATACGATTCTATCGGATATGTCGAACTATTTCACGCCGTAGAGGCTGTTCTTCGTGTTTTTCGCCTGAGTAAATTTGGCATGACCATCAGCAAAACCGATGTTGTTACCATTGGAGTGGCGAGCGCAGGAATCGTTCGCGCCAGTCAGATCGCTTACATGGACGGTTGAGTTCCAGTACTGGTCGGCCGTAATATTCGACAGGCAGTTTGGTCCCTTCGGGAAAGCCATGCGCTGAATGATAGCGGTGCGTCGTACATCGTTCGCAGGCGCATTTTCCGCTTCGGCGGCCTTCCATTCGTCGAATCCGCTCCAACCGGAAAGCGGCGTGATCATGTCACCAATCAGGAACGTTTCCGCCGGCTTGTCCATAGCAGCAAGAGCGTTCGATCCCTGATTAGCAGTGATCGGTTCGCTGGCTCCGTAGCTCATGACAGCATCGAGCAACGCCGGCTGAAAGCCGATCAGAGTATCATCAAACTTGAACCATCCGCCGAAGGCATCCTTCGCCGTGACGCCACGAGCATCGGAGGGGCAGTTATACACCTTGGAGTTCTTGACGTAGGGATAAATGGCATTGCACCACAGGGTGGTGGCATTGTTGCCCGGCTTGATGTTGCCACCACTCCAGTTATCCGCCCAGCCCCAAGATGGGAACTGTTCGTCATAGTCTTGTGCGTACATGATCCAGCCGAGGGTCAGCTGCTTGATGTTGGACAAGCACGAAGCCTGTCGCGCCTTTTCACGCGCTTGTGCGAAGACAGGGAAAAGGATAGCTGCGAGAATTGCAATAATGGCGATAACGACAAGCAACTCGATAAGCGTAAACGCGGAACGATTACGCAACGTTAAGGCATTCGCCTTTCGTAGATTCATAGGAACCACCTTTCGTCATAGAAGACGGTAAAACCGTGGGAAGCGTGTATGTTCGCATCTTGCCCGGAGCGATCCTCGCTCAAAATGTTATATTCCGGCGCTATGACCACTTTGTAGCAAGGCGCGAACGCAACAACGCTGGCGTCCCAAACCTTCATATCATTTTCATGAAAGTACATTACTCATACGGCACATTTCCCCGTTTGTCAAGAACAACTGTGGTTGAAGTCACAAAAAACGCATGACCATCTGCCGAACCACTGGCAGATTTTATCAGAAATAGTATTTGCTACTTCATATTTTCATGAAAATGGCTATGACGCGTCAGTGATTTTGCAACCATTAATGTCTTGACGTTATCAAGGCTACGGGTTAAACTATGGCATGCCGACAATCCATGATATTGCCCGAAAGGCGGGAGTTTCTGCGACAACGGTTTCGCGTGCGTTTCGGGAGTCGGGCGTCATCAATGCGGAAACGCAACGGCGTATCTTTGAGACGGCGCGCCAGATGGATTATGCGCCCCGTGTCCGAAAGCCTTCTATTTCAAGGAAATCGCATCGTCACACCATCGCCTTCGAGTTCTTTGCGGATAAGCCCGCCGATACGTTGCAGGGAAATCTGTTTTATGCGCCGATGCTGTACGGGGCGCAAATGGAAGCGGCGCGACTGGGGCTCAACATCATGGTGCACACGTCCTCGCGGCATCTGATGGAGCAGGATTTGCCCCGTCTTGTCGAAGAGTGGGGTCTGGAAGGGCTTTTACTGGTCGGGGGATTCCCCGGAGCGCATCTGGCGGAATTATATGCCTCGCACGCCCGCCATCTCATTTTGCTCGACAACCGCGATTTGACCGGACAATTTGAGAGTGTATCCTCGGACGGGTTCAGCGGTGCGTTGCAGGCGACCCGTTACCTGCTGAAATTAGGTCACCGTCGTATCGGGTTCCTGCTTCGCGAAACGGACATTGTATCGTTTGATGAGCGCCTGCGCGGCTATCAGTGGGGAATGCGGACGGCGGGGATAACGGTGGAACCAGAATTAATTCTTTCTCTGTCATCTGAGATGAGCGAGGAAGAAAACTCAAATCGTATCAGCGATTGGCTGAGCTTCCCGGAACGCCCCTCCGCTATTATCGCCGCAAATGATGAAACGGCGATGTGGACGTTACGGGTCTGCCGTCAGGCAAAAATCTCTATCCCGGAAGATTTGAGCGTCATCGGTTTCGACGATATCCCGATCAGCATCCACTTGAATCCGGCGTTAACGACTCTTTTGGTCAATAAGGAGTTTATGGGACGATTGGCGGTACAGCGACTGCATGCCCGCCTGACCTCCGGGGAAACGGAAGATCCCGATCCCCTGGTGCAACATATCGTCCCGGTGACACTCCAGATTCGTGAAAGCTGTCGCGCCCTCTAAACCCGGCGAAATGAGAACCATCCCGGTTCACGTTACTCTCAAGGGCATCAGGAACCAACGATGCAGGTCCCCTGCACCGCCTTTTCCCAACCGTGTAGAAGCGCTTGACGGGTGTCCTCATCCAGCGACGGGTGGAAAATTTGATCGGCTGTCCATAAATGGGAAAGCGCTTCAGTATCGCGCCAGAATCCGGAGGCAAGCCCTGCAAGAAACGCCGCGCCACGCGCCGTCGTTTCGCGAACGGTAGCGCGGGCGACGGACGCGCCCAGAATATCGGACTGAAATTGCATCAGGAAACCGTTCTCGGTGGCGCCGCCGTCTACCCTCAACATCGTCAAAGGAACGCCTCCTGAGTCCGACATCGCTTGACAGACCGCTTTTGACTGGAAGGCAATGGATTCGAGCGCCGCACGGGCGATATGACTGCGAGTGGCGCCACGAGTGAGCCCGGTAATCGTGCCCCGCGCCGAAGGCTCCCAATACGGCGTTCCCAACCCGGTGAAGGAGGGCACGAAATAGACGCCGCCATTGTCAGTCAGGCTCCGCGCCAGCGCTTCCGTCTCGGCGGCATGGGCGATAATGCCCAGTCCATCCCGCAACCACTGTACTGCTGCCCCCGCAACAAAGACGCTTCCTTCCAGTGCATATGCCCGTGCGCCGTCGATGCCGCAAGCTGCTGTCACCAGCAGACCATGACCGATGCGAATCGGGTCTGGCGCTTCGCCGCCAACGTTCATCAACAGGAAGCAACCTGTCCCATAGGTATTTTTCGCCATGCCGGATGTGAAGCACGCCTGTCCGAAAAGCGCCGCCTGTTGATCGCCGGCGACGCCATAGACGGGAACCAACCTTCCTTCGCCATATGGCATCGCCTCGCAGAAAAATCCGGTAGAGGGTCTTATTTCCGGCAGGATGGCGCGTGGAATTCCAAACAGGGCGAGCAATTCGTCGTCCCAGTCGCCGGTTGCAAGGTTGTAAAGCAGGGTTCGTGAAGCGTTTGTCTGGTCGGTGACATGAACCGGATTTTGTCCGGCTTCACGAGAGAGATTCCACAGTAGCCAGGAATCCACCGTGCCAAAAAGCGCATCCCCCCGTTCCGCCTTTTCGCGCAAATTGGGTATATTTTCCAGAAGCCAGGCGATCTTCGTCGCCGAAAAATAGGGGTCGAGAACCAGCCCTGTCTTTGATCTGACAAAAGGTTCCTTGCCTTCGGACTTGAGACGTTCGCAGAGAGCCTGAGAGCGGCGACATTGCCAGACAATCGCTGGAGCGAGCGGTTCTCCGGACACACGATCCCAGAGAATGGTCGTTTCCCGCTGGTTCGCGATACCGATAGCGACTATTTCGCCCTTTTCCGCCGCTCGCGCCGCCTGATGCATCACATCCCGTTGAAGGCGCCACAGTTCTGTGGCATCCTGCTCCACCCACCCCGGGTGAGGATAGGAGAGTGTGATCTCCTGCTGTGCGGAGGCGAAAATCTCTCCTTTGTGGTCAAAAAGCAAGGCGCGACACGATGTCGTCCCTGAATCAAGCGAAAGAATGAAGCGTCCTTGTTCCATGTGACGAATTATAGCAGAAACGTCCGGCCAGAGAAATACGGACTCAAAAGCGTGGCGAATCCGTTATAGTGAATAGTGATGCGGCAGACATTTATCGAATCATTGATGTTTATTCATATCTGTGCCGGATTGGGTTGTATCGCTGCTGGCCCGGCGGCGATGCTGATACGGCCCAAGGGAGGCGTCCTGCATCGTCGTTATGGATTATGGTATGTGCGGCTGATGGCTCTGCTGGCATCCACTGCCGCCGTATTGCTGGTTTTTCGCTGGAATCCCTTTTTTTTCTCACTTTCGGCGCTGTCGTTTTATCTATGCTTTTCCGCCTGGCGGGTATTATTGCGAAAGCGGGCGCACATTCTTCCGCCGGAACCACTTCAGCGGGCGCAAGGAATCGATTGGGCGGCGGCGCTGGCGACGATTGCGGTGGGAATAGCGTCTGTCTTTCTCTGGCGCGGGGGATACTTCGGCGACCAGGCTGATCAGGCAGCGATTGTGCTTGGGACACTGGCTTTTGCGGTAATTATTGCCGCATTTGATCTCTGGCGGTTTCTGTATCCTGCCGCTTTGTCGCGTTACCCTGCCGCATGGCTGATCGAGCATCTGGCGAAGATGGGCGGCTCGTATATCGCCGTCGCGTCCGCGTTCTCCGGCACGGTTCTACAGCAATTTTTGCCGATCACATTCGCGCAGACCTGGCCAGCGATAGTCGGAGTACCAATAATACTCTGGGTCTCCTTCCGCTACTGGCTTCCCATGCGTCGTAGAGCGACAAAAGCGGCGGAATCATAGCGGATCACACAGTTGCAGGAAATCGAAATCTCATAAGGCGAATGCAGGGAGTGTAAGGAAAAGCGATGGCATTTACAGTCAAAAAGCGTGGGAAAATCACCTACTATTCCGAAGGCGACGCTCCGGTATTTTCGTTGCTGGTCACAGAGGAGCAGGCGGACGGCGATCTGCGGATCCATTTCGCCGGACTGACCGGCGGATACTCGGCAAAAAACGTTCTGAATCTTGAGGAACTGGTCGTCATGGAACCGGAGAAAGAAATTCCTCTGGTCTTCGCTTGCTGGGAGAAATGGGTGCAGATGGCGGGTATCTGTCAAAAACTCAGCGAAATCGACTTTATCGAGATGCATGTCTTCGGTTGCCAGCCCAAAAGCCCGAACCCGATGGTAGACCCGGAAGGTTTCGCCCGGGAATGCGAACGTTTACGCGCCGAATACTACAAAGCGTATCGCAATTGGTGGACGATGCACTGTCCTGATAACGGTCTGCCCTGCCGCTTTACTGTCCATGTGGTAGATGTGCCGGACAAGGCGGCATCCTATGAATTTTACAGTGTCGGGCTACTGCAACGGGCGAAACCATGAGCATTTATGAAGAACTGGGCGTCCGTCCCCTGATCAATGCGAACGCCACACTGACCCGGCTAGGCGGTTCCCTTATGCCCCCCGAAGTGATGGCGGCGATGGAGGAAGCATCCCGCCACTGGGTCGATCTGGAAGATTTACAGTATCGCATCGGCGAGGAACTGGCGCGATTGACGCACAACGAAGCGGCATATGTCGCCACGGGCGCGGCGGCGGGAATTGCGCTCGCCGTCTCCGCCTGTGTCACCCGCGACGATCCGAAATGGCGTGAACAATTGCCCGACACCACAGGCATGAAAAACGAGGTCATCGTTTATAAAACGCATCGCAACGGTTACGATTTCGCGGCGCGGATGGTCGGCGTGCGCATGGTCGATGTCGGGACATCCGCCGGAGCGACCGCATCGGAACTGGAAGCGGCGTTGTCAGATAAAACCGCCTGTATTCTCTGGTTTCAGGGAGTGATGACAGGACAGGGAGAACCATCGCTGGCGGAAACTATCGCTATCGCAGATGCGCATGGAATACCCGTACTGGTTGACGCCGCCGCACAACTTCCGCCCGCCGAAAACCTGTGGCGCTTCACACAGATGGGCGCGACGGCGGCGATCTTCTCCGGCGGTAAAGATTTATGCGGCCCGCAGACCACCGGTCTTATCGTCGGGCGGAAATGGTTGATAGAGATGATACCCCCTCTGGGGAGTCCGAACGCCGGTCTGGCGCGTCCGATGAAGGTTGGTAAGGAGGAAATGGCAGGATTACTCGCCGCCGTCCGTCGCTACCTGAGGATACCTTATGAGGAGCGCGTCGCTCGTGATGAGCGTGTCGTGGAGGACTGGCGCACTGCATTAGCGGCGATTCCGGGCGTCACGGTAACTCGCTCGTGGCCCAGTGAAGCTGGACAACCTATGCCTCGCGCTCAGGTACGGATCAATGCTACCATCTTTGGCTTCGATGCCAGTGAAGTGGCGCGACGTCTCTGGGACGGCGACCCGCGCATCGCTGTCGCCGTCGCGGATGATTCTCTTTTCCTCAACCCCATGACCGTCACGGATCAGGAAGCGATCATCGTCACCCAACGCCTTGCCCGCATCCTGAACCCGCTCTCTCATTCCGCCTTGCAATAGCGTTCCCAACCCAGAGCGAGGGAAGTCTGCGCCGCCTTTACATCCCATCCCCAATGGTTTGGATCGCTTTCCGCAACAAAACGCAGGAAACGACAGATCGCGCAACGTTGCTCCTGGTTGAGCAAGGCGATCTGATGCCCAACCTCTGGGGGGTCGTGCGTAAAGGCGTAGATCGTATAATCCACGCTAATAGAGTCACTGGAGGGGGCGTTCCGTAATGTCCATATCATGTAGGCGGGGATATAGTAGCGGAACCCTTCGGCGTCCAGAAACGCCAGACTTGGAGTAGTCTCAATGACATGGTCGGGAATGTCCTGCCAGCGCATCTCTGTGTCCAGAAGTCGCGCTTCCTTCTGACTGCCGGGGTAATAGTCAATGGCTTCCGCTTCATGGATCGTAATGCCGTTCCCGCGCCCAACCCCGTCAAAGGCAGCGACGATAGAAGAAATAACGGTGTCACGGGCGTCGATTTCGGGCGTTTCCGTCATAAAATAATGGTATCAGACGTTTTCCCCGGGCGTATGGAGTAGAATACTGCTAAAGCGAGAAAACGATGTTTGTTGACCGCAGTGATTTAATTTTGCACAACCCGCCCATGCTTGGTTACGGCGTCTGCGTGACGGATGTGGACGGCGATGGGCGTTTCGAGTTCTTTGTCGCCGGATTCGGCTTTCCCAATCGGACGCTTGCCTGGGACGGGAAACATTTTGTCGACCGCTTCGATAAGACGCTTTCCGCGTATGAGCGTCAGGCAATCGGGGTCGCGGCGGCGGATATGGACGGTGACGGGCGCGAAGAAATCTATGTTCTGAATACGGATACCTTCGCTGGAGCCAAACGCTTCGGCGACCATTGTTTCGCCCGGCGCGAAGGCGTGTGGATGGATCTGTTCGAACTGCCGCAGAACGCACGGATCATCAACCGTGTGGCGGGCAGGTCTGTTTGTGCGCTGGATCGTGAAGGAAAAGGCGTCTACGGCTTTCTGGTGGCTAACTACGGCGGCCCCATGCGCCTGTACGAGCGCAAGGCGGGCGATATCTTTGAGGACAACGCTTTTCGCGCCAATCTCGCCCATGTGACCGGAGGGAGATCGCTGGTCGCTCTGCCGTTGCTGTCGCTTCCCGGCTATATGGATGTTTTCGCGGCTACCGAAAACGGGCCTAACCTTCTCCTAATCAACCAGATGGATGGCACATTCCGCGAAGAAGCCGAGGAGCGTGGTATCGCCGATATCGGCAGTCATGGGCGGGGAGTGGCTCCGTTGGATGCTGATGGCGATGGTCGTTTCGATCTGGCGATTGGCAACTGGCAGGATGAGCATCGGTTATTCTCGCAGGTCGTCCCCGGCTTTTTCGATGATGTCGCTCCGCCGGAGATGCGCCGTCCGTCCGCTGCCCGCACCGTCATCGCTGCCGATTTCGATAATGATGGCTACGAAGAGATTTTCTTCAACAATCTGGGTGAACCGAACCGTCTGTTCGCCCTCCGTGATGGGATGTACCGACGCATCAACATTGGTGAGGCGGAGGAAGAAGATTTACTGGGCACCGGCGCGGCGGTGGCGGATCTAGACGGTGACGGGCGTCTGGAACTGCTGACTTCACATGGCGAGCAGAGTTCGCAACCGCTTTGCCTCTACCACACCCCGCCCAATGACAATCACTTCCTGCGTATCCTTCCGCTTACCCTGAAAGGGGCTCCCGCCCGTGGCGCTCTGGTTCGACTGACTGCCGGAGGACGGACGCAAATCCGCGCCATTGACGCCGGAAGCGGCTACCTCTGCCAGATGGAACCAGTCGCGCACTTTGGCCTGGGGCAAACGACGCAAGTCGAACGTGCGGAGATCATCTGGCCGGGAGGCGCAACAGTAATGATTGAAAACCCGGAAATTGACCAAACGCTGACGGTAAGACCTCGTGGATGAAAAACGTAAGCGGGCGTATCGCTACCTGCTTTACCACGCAATGACGGAGATTCAGAATAGGTTTCTGATTGAGCAAGACATAGCCAATCCGCCACGCCCGGAGGGAACCTGGAAGTAAGCGTCAAACCTTGTAGCCTGTTCGCAACAAAGTCAGTGAATTGCTAAAAACGCAGGCACGCGGGCTTTGATGAGGGCGCAAGAAAAGGCGTTCTCTTCGGGCTTCACCCCGTCCTGTAACGCCAGAGCGCGGGCCTGTTGTGCGGTCGCCGCCGGGTCGAACGTCACGCCGAGGCGGACGTATTGGGACTTGAGAAGACGCAACAGGTCGTCCTTATCAGCGAATTTAGGCGCGATTTGATTTTCCCCGTTTATCTCACTCATTTTAAAGTCTCGCGCTAATGATACCGCACTCCCACCGCGAAATCCTGCGCCTGAAGCCGCATGGTGAAGTGGAGTACAGGCATAACTTTCGCTATGAATAAATATCTTTATAGGGGGAACTATCGTCTGTAAACATGCTTGAAACCGAACCTCACTGGATATACTCGCCGCCTCGCCATTTCTGTATATTCTCGCCCGCAACAGCGGTCTTTATGTCCGAAACGATGCCGATTTGCCGCTCCGAAGCCGCCCCTCGCTTTTTCATTTCTGGACGCTGGATATGAGGACCGGTGACATTGTCCAGAAAATCCCTGTCAACGGAACGCCTCCTATGGCGGCGGGATTCGAGGGCGGGGACTCCACCGGTCAACGCGTACAGATCAGCGGCGATGAAGGCGCAAGAGATGGTGTCGTTTTTTTCGCTCGGTTGAAAACGCTTTGATTCGCGCCGCGACAGCGAAAACGCGCCGGGTTAGGGTAAGGTGGATTTATGCCCGAAACGACCCGCTTTATTGTTTATGCCTGCCCGCGAGGGCCGCTCCATGATCAGATAGAGGCGTATTACGAGCGCACTCTGAACGAAGTCGGGCGCAATCTCGCGCACGACTATATGCCACATATCTCGCTGACCGGATTCTTCCGCGATGATGTCTCCGCCGCGCCGCATTACGCGGCGACTCTGGAGGAAACAGTCTTCGCCGAACCGGAACCCGCCGCCGTTCGTATCACCGGGATGCCGCTCCTGCCCGATTGGCTCGGGTTGACAATCGAGGCGGAGGAGTTGCGGCGACGCGTCGCCGCCTTTGCGACCCACGCCACCTCGCCCGCCCGCCCGGAAGCGATTCGCCTCAAGGATAATCTGCACGTCAGTTTCGCCTATGGCTTCCCGCCCGATTCACAAGAAACGCTCGCCCGACTCGCCGCGCAAATGATAGATGCGTCCGCGCCCGTCGCCTGGGATGTGCGCTTCTACGAGCGTAATCACGCGAACGAATGGCTCTGTCACTACTCTCGCCCGCTGGTCGATTAGCCTCTGATTCGACGCTTCGCACGGCGGAGATTTGCGTCTCTAAAACGGCGCATGCGATCGAGTATTCCGCCCCAGAACTACTTGTCCCCGTCGTCCTCAATTTTCTCCACCGGGCGGAAGCGAAACTGGAAGCGCAGTGAGAGCGCTCTCATCTCTCACCCGACGAAGCGAGGCTGTATCGTAAATAGCGGCAATAACGGCGGGGCGACCTTCAGGAAACTCGTTCGACACTGACGCGCAACGGCCCGGCTCCCGCATCGAGACGAGACGGATCAGGACCGCAGGCGACGATGCGTTCGGCATGAAGTTCGGCGATTTCCAGCGAACCGGTCCAGACAAGGGATCGTTCATCAAAATGGGCTTCCATCATCAGAAGGATCGATTTTTCGATGCTGTAGCCGAAGACTTTTTGTAGGACTACAATCACCCACTCCATCGTGTTGATGTCGTCATTATGCAGGAGGATGACCCATTCCGGTTCGTATTCGCGAAATCCCTGATCCTCGCCCCACGTCGAATCAGCCGGATCCCCCAGCGGAATTCCGAGCGGCGGAATCTCCGTCTCCGTCGGTCGATCAATCGTGATAGTCGGCATACGGCTATTTTACCAGTTTAGCGGAGTCGGGAAAAGAGATTGACAAACGAAAAATGGTGACTACAATGTAATTACAAACGGGCGCCTGAAACACCGCGCCCAGGGAGGCCTATGAAAACGGAAATTATCCGAATCGGCAATTCGCGGGGCGTCCGACTGCCTAAATTACTGCTGGACAAAGCGGGACTGACGGGCGAGGTGGAGATTGAGGCGTCGCCGGGGCAATTGGTGATTCGTTCGGCGAAGCGACCCCGACAGGGATGGGAAGAACAATTCGCGGCGATGGCATCGGCGGGCGATGACGCGTTATTAGAGGGCGATGAACTGATGCCGACCGAATGGGAGAGCCAGGAATGGCAGTGGTAATCCGGCGGTTCGACGTTTTTCTCGTCAACCTTGACCCGACCGTTGGCAGCGAGATACAGAAAACGCGTCCCTGTGTCATCATTAGCCCGGATGAAATGAACGGCAAAATCGCCACCGTCATTATCGCCCCCATGACGACGCAGGGCAAGGTATATCCGACCCGGATCCCGTGCATCTTTCAGGGCAAGGCAGGCCATGTCGTCCTTGACCAACTGCGGACGGTGGACAAAACCCGCCTTGTGCAAAAATGGGGCAGCCTGAGCCATGACGAACAGACCGCCGTTTTAGACGGATTGGCGGAACTGTTCGCGGAATAGAACGAGTTAACACATAGGGTCTCTTACCGCCGGAAGTGTTTATGGATGAATCGGTGGTCGAATCGGCTGATGCGGCGCGGGATGCCATAGGCGACCATTGGCCCGACCTCGGCCTTCCCCACGATAAACGACATCAGATAAAGCCATCCATATTTTGCAATTAAACCGCCCAGTACGGCACTGACGCTCCAGAGAGACAAATACAGCCATGACGTCACGTCATAGATGCTGACGGCATGTTTTCCCGGCGGCAAAAACAGGATACCGGGCATCATGCAAAGAATGAGCCATACGATGAAAGACGCCGCTGACAGAGCGCGTCGCCAGGTAATCGGTTCATCCATACCCCAGACTGCCGGTATATCGTCCCCACCGTCTTCCATGTCGTCTCCTGCATCCACCAACAGGCTACTTCACACTCGGACACGTCCGAAAATTCGTGGTTGCGCCTCGCCGAAGCGTCATAGCTCCAATACCACTTTCCCGCACTGACCGGAGCGCATTAAGTCCATTCCGGCGGCGAAGTCGGCGAAGGGGAGGCGGTGGGTCAGAATCGGGGTTACGTCCAGCTTGCCGGAGGCGAGAAGGGCTTTCATGGTGTACCACGTCTCGTAAAGACGACGCCCGACGACGCCCTGTACGGTCAAACCCTTGAAAATGATGTCCTCGGCGACGGCAAGTTCGACCGGGCGGGATGGAATGCCCATCAGGGAAACGCGCCCGCCGGGGCGCGTCAGACGCATCGCCTGCTGAATCGCGATGGGAGCGCCGGACATCTCCAGAACTACATCCACTCCCATACCCTGCGTCGCCTCTGCGACAATAATTTCGATATCGTTTTCGCGGACATTGACAGTGGTATCGGCGCCGAGTTTACGAGCGAGGTTCAAGCGGTATTCGGTCGTATCGGAGGCGAAAACCGGACCCGCGCCTACGGCTTTGCAAACGGCAATCGCGAAAAGACCGATGGGGCCGCAACCCAGAACCGCGACGGACTTACCGATGATATCCCCGGCGAGAGCGGCATGGACAGCGTTTCCGAGGGGGTCTTGCATACAGGCAATTTCCGGGGGGATACGAAGATCATTCTTAAGGACGGACGACTCTGGAACGGCGAAATACTCGGCAAACGCGCCATTGATATCCACGCCGAAGATTTTGGTGTTCTGGCAGACATGGCCTTGTCCGGTGCGGCATTGCAGACAGTGACCACAAATCTTATGGGACTCTCCGGAGACGTAATCCCCCACCGATAAGCTCTCGCACTCGGAACCGACCGCCACCACTTCGCCCGCCCACTCATGGCCCATAATGACCGGCGGCTTGACCCTGCCTTCCGCCCACTTGTCCCAGGAGTATACATGGTAGTCCGTCCCGCATATGGAGACATTTCGGATACGGATCAATGCGCCATCGCGCGGGGTTTCCGGGATTGGGACATCGTGCAGTTCGGCTCCCAATCCCCGCTCAGTTTTGACAATCGCCTTCATTAAAATTCTTTCTCTCTCAATTATACCGTTCCTCTCCTATCGGGTTCTCTTTTATTCGATTTCTCGTCGGTGAGCCATGGATGACCCTTTGATACAAAAGACTCATGCCTGAGTCTATGCCAGCAAGTCGCGAAGGACGATTCCTTCAACATCCGTCAGGCGGAAGTCGCGTCCTTGATAGCGGTAGGTCAGTCGCTCGTGATCCATTCCCAGCAGGTGCAGGATGGTCGCCTGAAGATCGTGGACATGGACCGGGTTCTCGACGACATTGAAACCCAGATCGTCCGTCTTGCCATAGGTCAGACCGGGCTTGATACCGCCGCCCGCCATCCACATCGTGAAGGCGGTCGGGTGGTGGTCGCGCCCCTGACTGCGTCCGAGCGCCGCATTGCTTTCCACCATCGGCGTCCGCCCGAATTCGCCGCCCCAGATAACGAGCGTATCTTCGAGCAGACCGCGCCGTTTCAAATCCATAATCAGCGCCGCCGATGCCTGATCGGTCGCCTGGCAGTTGCCTTTCAGGTTTCCGGCGACATCGGAATGCGCATCCCAGCCTTCATGGTAGATGTTGACGAAACGAACGCCGCGTTCGATCATGCGCCGCGCCAGCAGGCATGCCCGTGCGAAGGATGGTTTGTCGGGATCGGCTCCGTACAATTCCAGCGTCTCCTTAGACTCCGAGCGTAGATCCATCAATTCCGGCGCGGATGTTTGCAGACGGTGCGCCATCTCATACGCGGCGATGCGGGCGGCGATTTCCGGGTCACCATCCCGTGTCAGCGTTCGCTGGTTGAGTTCGGATATCAAATTGAGCGAATCGCGTTGCAGGCGGTCATCGATCCCTGCGGGACTGCTTACATCGAGGATAGCATCGCCCTGATTTCGGAGGCGGACGCCGGAATACATGCTGGGAAGGAACCCGCTCGACCAGTTCGCCGCGCCGCCGCTGATGCCCGCCCCGGTGGACAGGACAACGAAGGCGGGAAGATCGTTTTTCTCCGCGCCCAATCCGTACGTCACCCAGGAACCCATACTGGGGCGTCCCGGTTGCCCGAAACCGGTATTCATATAGATCTGCGCGGGGGCATGGTTGAACTGATCGGTCTTGACGGATTTGATGAGGCAGATATCATCGACAACCTTCGCCAGATGGGGCAGAATCTCTGAGATTTCCGCGCCGGATTGTCCGTGCTTCGCAAATTTGTAACGCGGTCCCATCACGGCGGCGTCCGCACGGATAAAGGCATATCGTTGCCCTTTGGTGAACGAGGGTGGCAGGGGCTTGCCCTCATATTTCAGCAAGTCCGGTTTGTAGTCAAAAAGGTCTAACTGGCTCGGCGCTCCCGACATAAAGAGATAGATAATACGCTTCGCCTTTGGCGCAAAATGCGGTTTTCGCGCCGCCATGGGATTTGGCATCGCTCCCGGAGGAGCGGAGAACGAAGGCGCCGCAAAAGCGTCGGTCAGCAGGGATGCCAGAGCGATCTTGCCGACTCCGACCCCGCACTCCTGAAAAAAGTGCCGCCGCGTCACCTTGATCGGATGCTCGCCGGATCGCTTTTTATTCTTTTCACATTCATGGGACATACTGAATCACCTCTGTCTATGTACCTGTATCGGGTTGTCGGATATCGAGAAATTTTCTCTATTCGGGCGCACGGCTCAGCGTTTGACGAACGCTTCGTCCAGGTTCAGAACGGCGCGGGAAAGGAGAGTCCAGGCGGCGCGGTCGGTCGGGTCGCCGTCGCCGGGAGCGGCGAGCGATTTTGCGTCTAATTCCTTTTGTGTCAGGCGCGTTCTTTGCATCGTATAGAATTGGGTGAGCGCGGCGAGTTCCGCCCTGTCCGGCGGGCGCGTGACGATGCTACGGAAAAGCGCGGCTGCCTTTTCGTCGGTGGAACCCGGTCGTTGGGCGATCTTTCCACCGAGGGATTGCGCCGCTTCCACGAAAACAGCGTTATTGAGCAGGGTCAGCGCCTGTAGCGGCGTATTGGACATCTCGCGGCGTGGGCAGGTCGCTTCGCCGCTGGGCGCATCAAAGGTCGTAAAGGTGGCATACGGTGCGGTGCGCTTGGCGAAGGTATACAGACCGCGCCGGTAGCGGTCTTCGCCGGGACTGACTTCCCAATTCAACGGGCCGTAGGTTCCCTCGGTAGTGACGCCCGGTTGTTGCGGCGGGAAGACTCCGGGACCATACATTTTGCGGCTGAGCAATCCGCTCTCCGAAAGCGCCGCATCCCGGATCAGTTCGGCGTCCAACCGGATACGAGGCGCACGCGCCAGCAGCCGGTTTTCCGGGTCTCGGGTCAGTTTTCCGGGTGTGACGCGGCTTGATTGTCGATACGTGGCGCTGGTGACGATAAGGCGGTGCAGTTTCTTCAGCGACCAGCCCTGTTGCATAAAATCGACCGCCAGATAATCCAGAAGTTCCGGATGGGACGGCGATTCTCCCTGATAGCCGAAGTCGGAGACCGTGCGAACGATACCTTTACCGAACAGCGCCGCCCACTGCCGGTTCACGGTGACGCGCGCGGTAAGGGGATTTTCCGGAGAAACCAGCCAGCGAGCGAAGGTCAGTCGGTTCGCCGGGACGTTTTTCGGTAACGGGTTCAATATGGAGAGGACTCCCGGTGTTACCTTTTTCTCCGGCTGTAAGAACTCTCCACGATGTCGGATATAGGTCGTGCGGGGATTGTCCGCCGGGCGTTCCTGAAAGATCAATGTGGTGGGGAACGCGGGAGCGGAACGGCGTAGCGCATCGATTTCGGCGCGTTCTCCCGCAAGTTCGGGCGCGGCGGCAAGGAACGCTTTGCGGAGACGGTCATTCTGAGTGAGGGTGCGCGTCGCTTCCGGAGTTGTTAGAATCGCCTCGGTTTCGGGGTGCAGCGCCGCCTGTCCCGCCTTCGGATCAAGGCTGTACGCGATACGGAACCGCCCCAGAGATGAGGCGTAATACCGCTCAAAGACCATCTTGATGGAAAGAGCGCCCGCGACGGACAGTGGTTTCGGTAGCGAAAAGATCGCCGTTTGTGTTTTTCCCTGACCACCACTGATCGACCAACCGGACAGCGCATCGCCATCGACAGCCGCCTTCGGATTCCCGATGCTGGCGATTGCTCCCGTGAGTTTTATCGCTTGCCCGCCGATGCTGGCGGACAGCTCGTTCAGGAAGAAATCGCCCGCTTCGCCTTCGTAGTAAACGCGTCCCGGCCCGCCGCCCGGCAGTCGCTCATCCGGAATCGCTTCCAGACGCAGAGCAGTCGCCCCGGCGGGAACGGATTCGTAGGCGACCTCATAGACATCTCTCTTGGTGATATCGCTGGTCGAGAGAACGGAAAAGTCAGGCAGGATACGCAGAACCGGAACATCCGCATGTGCGCGGAGGGGCTTGAGGGCCGTCCAGCGAACCGCCTTCGCCTCGTTTTCTCGTTTCCAGGCGGCGAAGGCGGCATCGAAACGTTCGCGCCGTCGTTCCGCCTCAGGGCGAGGATTATTCTCTGTAATGGAGCGCCCCACGCTCATTCGGAATCGGCCTATCGTATGTTGACTGCCATAGTTTTGTGCAAGACGGACGCTGAATTTTCCGCCCTTCGGCAGGGAAAGGGGTTTATCGAGAGTTAAAATCAGCGTGTGATTGACGTTCCAGTTTCCGTCGCCTGAAATCGCCCATCCGGTATTATCCTTCCCGTCGAGTACAGCGGAAGCGGGAAAGCCGTTCTGTTGCGCGTCGGCTTCCGCACGTCGGAAGCGAACGCTTTGCGGCTTCGCGGGAGCATCTACAGAAGCGATGGTCGCTGAGACTTCGGTCAGGACGAAGTTGCCGTGCTCGGTACGACCCGGGCCGTTATGACCCAGCGTCGGGTCAGTCAACGCTTCCAGACGGATGGCTGTCACTTCGCCGGGTTCGGCTTCCAGCGTAACGGTATAGACATTAGATTCCGGGTTGGCTCCGCTGAGACGCGCCGACCCGTCCGGCAACGTTTCGATTATTCCTCCGTTAGAGGTCGTGATCTGCATCGGGCGGGCGGGAATCGTCGGGCTAGCCCAGGTCAGGACGCCGGGCAGGGGATAGCGTAATGCCAGTTCCTCCTCGCGCCGGTCGGCTTCACGGAGAGTCGAAGCGCGTTTTTGTGCGATATCGGGCTTTTTGACCGGTAAGGGAATTTCGTCGGCGTTGTCCAGAAATGCCATCAGGCGGTAGTAATCCTGATGCGGAATCGGGTCATATTTGTGCGTATGACACTGGGCGCATCCCACCGTCAGCCCCAGCCATGTTCCGCCGGTTGTCGCGATGCGATCTGTCATCGCATGGAAACGGTATTCGAGGGGGTCCGCGCCGCCTTCTTCATTGAGCATCGTATTCCGGTGAAATCCGGTTGCAATCAGGTTGTCCTGAGTGGCGCCAGGGAGCATATCCCCGGCGATTTGCGCGATAGTGAACTGATCGAACGGCATATCGGCGTTCAGGGAGCGGATCACCCAGTCCCGATACGGCCAGATAGAGCGGGGACGATCTTTTTCATACCCGTTCGTATCGGCATAGCGGGCGAGGTCTAACCAGAGACGTGCCCACCGCTCCCCGTAGTGCGGAGACGCCAGAAGGCGGTCTACCAACCGCTCGTAAGCATCTGTGTGCGTATCGCGAACAAAGGCGTCCGCTTCCTCTGGCGTTGGCGGAATGCCCGTCAAATCTAACGAAACGCGACGAATCAGAGTGTAGCGATCCGCTTCCGGTTCCGGCGTCAGATTCGCTTTTTCCAGGCGCGAGAGGATGAAGGCGTCAATTGGGTTCCGTACCCATTTCGTGTTTCGCACTTTCGGGACTACGCTACGCTTCGGCGCAACGAACGCCCAGTGTGGCTCATACTTACCTCCCGCCTTCACCCAATCGCTCAGGATAAGTTTCTCCGCATCCGTAAGCGGTTTGTTTGCGCTGGCAGGGGGCATCTGTAGCGCCCCGGCATGGGGGGCGATGCGATTCAGAATTTCGCTCTGGCTGGGATGTGCTACGTCGATGGCGCGTCGTCCGCTGGAGAGTTTTGCATACGCGACGGACGCGATATCGAGGCGCAGTCCCGCCGCACGCTGTTTATCATCCGGTCCGTGACACTTGAAGCAGTGATTGGAAAGAATCGGGCGGACATCACGATTGAAGTCCGGCGCGACGGCTAGCTTTTTTTCTGATGCAGGTGGCGCGGCGGCGCTCACCGCAACAAGGCAGATGATCGCCGCCAGGGCAAGATAAAAGGGACGTATTCCGATTCTCATAAGCTCTACCCCGAATTTTACTTCTATTTCATCGAAAGCGGACAGAAAGCCTCTTTTTTTCGCTATAGAAGGTATCCTGAAAAGAGAGGAAAGTAGCTTTTCTTCTCTTGACCTCTGAAGGAGACCTTTAATGAGTGATCTGGTAGTAATTTCCTATCCCGGCGTGAATACGGCGGGCGAAGCGCGAAATGCGCTCTATGAAATGTCCAAAGAGCATCTGGTAGAACTCGAAGATGCGGTCGTCGTTGTCAAAGATGCGGAAGGTAAGGTGCAGTTGCATCAGGCCGTCAATCTGACGACGGCGGGTGCGGCAAGCGGCGCTCTGTGGGGTAGCCTGGTAGGAATGTTGTTCCTGAATCCTCTGCTGGGCGCCGCTGTAGGGGCAGGTTCTGGGGCGCTCGGCGGGTATTTTACGGATATCGGCGTGGATGATGCGTTTGCCAAACAGGTGGGCGGTAATCTGTCCATCAATGGCTCCGCGCTTCTAGTCCTGTTCCGCAAGGTGACGGCTGATAAAGTGGTGCCGCGTCTCGCCCATTTCGGTGGAACGGTGCTGAAGACCAGTTTCTCGGATGAGCAGGAAGCCAAACTTCGCACCGCCCTTACCCGTGGCGATAGCGCGCCCATCGTTCCGGAAACGTCCGCTGCTGCCTCTACCGGCGAGTCCGTAACCGACCCGGCATCGCAAATTTAAGCTTCAGGCGGCGAGAGTGATCGGAACAGCCCATTCGCTGTTCCGATCACTCTCCTGTTTTTCTCCGCATCACGCGGAACTATCGTTCGACGCCCATCTCGGTGAGGATGCCATGCACTGCCGCCACTACTTCCGGCGAAGTAGGGTTACGTGGTCGCGGGGCATTAAGGATCAGTTCGCGGCGCAGGCGTGCGGGACGTTCCGTAAGCACGATGACGCGATCTGCCAGTTGCGCGGCCTCCTCGATATCATGTGTCACGAGGACGACCGTGCGGGGACGCTCCTCCAGCATCCGTGACAGTTCTCGTCGTAAACGAAGACGGGTAAGATAATCCAGCGACGAAAACGGCTCATCCATCAGCAAGATATCCGATTCGCTGATGAGGGCTCGCACCAGTTCTGTCCGTTGACGCATTCCGCCGGACAGTTCACGCGGATAATGACCGGCGAAGCCTTCCATTCCAATCAGAGAAAGCGCACGCGCCGCCGCCGCTTCGCGCTCCCCTTCCGGCAGATGGCGTAACCCGAGCAGGATGTTTTCCCGAACGGTGCGCCAGGGGAAAAGCCCGTCCTGCTGATAGACGGTTCGCGTGACGCCTTCCACCCGGACGGTTCCGGAAGTCGCTTGCCGATAACCCGTCAATAATCCCAGAATGGTGGTTTTACCCGAACCGGAAGGCCCGACAATTCCAACGAATTCGCCGCGACGAACGCTCAAGGTGATGCCGTCCACCACATTGGTGTCACCCAGAGTGCAACTGACATCGTTCAGAGAAATGACTACATCCGGTGGAGAAGAAGACGGAGCGGTCTGCATCCGATTTTCGGCTATCATGCTCATTGCCCGTACCCCCAGCGGACGCTACGCAGTTGCGTCAATTGAATAAGAAGTCGATCCAGAAGGACGCCGATAATCCCGATGACAATTGCCGCAACCAGCATTCTGTCTGTGCGTAAGCCATTACGGGCGTCCCATACCATGTAGCCCAGGCCGTCCTGCCCGGCAATCATCTCCGCCGCCACCGCTACCAGCCATGACAAACCCATACCGACACGCAGAGCGGTAATTATCTGCGGCATGATAGCGGGAATCGTTACCTGAGTCAGTAACTCCGTCCCTTTCAAGCCATAATCGCGGGCGACACGAAAATAAATTTCTGGAATATTCGCCACTGCGGCGGCGGTCGCCAGAGTCAGCGGGAAAATGGTGGAGTTGAAAATCAGAAAGATCGCCGAGTTATCGCCGACTCCGAACCAGAGCACCGCGAACGGAATCCACACAATCGGCGAAATATTACGGAAGAAGTTGACCAGCGGTAAAAGCGCCAGCCGGGCGCGAAGGTTCAGTCCGATCCATAGACCCAGCGGAATGCCGAGGAGGCAGGCAAGCAGAAATCCGGCAAATACCCGAAATAAGGAAGCGATGATATCCCGGGAGAGCGACCCGCTACGGATTTCTTCCGGAAAAGCCTTTAAGACCGACAGAGGATCAGGGAATGCCGATTCCGGATAAAACCGCATCGCCGCCGTTATCGTCCAGAGGGCAATGACCAGAATCAGAACGACGAGCGGCAGACCTATTCGGGCGATAAGAGGAGCATTTTCGTTTTTAAGGCGCATAGCGCGGCGTACATTCTATGTGGAATCTATCGATTCAGCCCTGCGACGGACTGTTTAAAACCGGAAAGAAAAAGGAGTTCGTTTCCGGGGTGGCGTATTTTCTCAGAGAAGAGTACTCTGAATGAGTCAAGTATATCGGGCGGCGTTCCGCCCGTCCAGAAAGATTTGCGTCGCCGTTGATGGAGTACCCTGCCCTCGGACGTCTGACAGGCGTATGTAAAGCGCTGTATCCATCATCTCTACCGTTCTGAATGAGCGTCGACGCACTGACTGATAATCGCGCCATGAATCTCCAAAAATCTCTGATCGCCATCGTTTTCTGTTCTGCCGCCACCCTGCTGGTCGGATGCTTCCGTCAGAACGCCGTCCTCGAACCGACTGCGCCTACGTATAAGGAGGCGATGACTGCGTTTTACGGAGGCACGCTGGCATTACAGGTCAGCGACCAGAACCGCCCCGAAGCGTTCCTGCGAAAAGCGGTGGAGTTGATGCCCGGCGAACCGGCGGCCTGGGCGAATCTGGCTGTTCATCTGATGCGAACCAACAAACCGGATGAAGCCGCCGCCGCTCTCAAAAAAGCGCGTGAACTTGCGCCGGACAATGCGGAAGTCGCAATTCTGGAGGGTTCGCTATACCGGACGACGGCAAAGTTCGACGAGGCGCAGAAAGCCCTGCAGGATGCGATCAAAGCCGACCCGAAGAATTTGAAGGCGTACTGGCTTCTCGCCGATATCGCCGATCAGCAACGCGGGCCGGACGCCGACAAAGTCAAGGCGGAAATGTACGGCAAGATTCTGGAAATCAGACCGGATAATCTGGCGGCGCAAATCGAACTGGGGCGTACGCTGGCGACTTCCGGCGATAAAGCGGCGCTGGCTACCCTGATCGGGAAAATCGCGGCGCGAGCGGCGACTTTCCCGGAAGCGGCTCGCCCAATAGCGGCATCTCTGGCGCAAAAAGCGCAGGGAGCAAATCTGCGACCAGTGGCGCTCGGACTGGTGCAGATCAAAAATCTCCTCGCCACCGATCCCAATTACAAGGCGAATCTGGCGGAAGTCTCCTCGCTGGCGACTGGTGACCCGATTCCCGCGATGATCAAAACTCCGAACCCCCCTTCGCAACCTGCTCCGGTGGACGCTTCGCTTAAATACGATGTCACGCCGTTGCCCGGCGCGGGCGCTACCGCTTCCTTCGCGCTGGCGGCCCCGCTCAATGCTACCGATCCTCCTGCCGTCTTTTCGCTCGAAGGGGGAACGGTAAAGCGTACGGACAAGCCCGCTACTCTCCCTTTCCCGGTGCAGACGGCGGCGAAAACCTTTCTGGCTCCTACCATTCCTCTGTGCGCTCTGGATTACATCGGCGATTTCCGTGGCGGTCTGGCGATGGCAGGTGGGAACGGTCTGCGCCTTTTTCCGCAGAAGCCGGACGGCTCTTTTGAGGATGCTACCGCCGCCGCAAAATTGCCTCCCGCTATCGTAAACGCGCCGTATTCCGGGGTCTGGGCGGCGGATATCGAAGCGGACGGCGATCTGGATATCGTCCTGTCTTCCGCCACCGCTGGCTGCGTTTCCGTGTTGCAGAACAACGCCAATGGAACCTTCACGCCGCTCAAGACGCCGTTCGTCGGAGTGGCTTCACCCCTCCGCGCTTTTGCCTGGGCGGACTTCGATAGCGATGGCGACCCGGATGCCGCCTTTGTCGATGCATCGGGAAACCTGATGTACTTCACCAACGAACGCTCCGGGCGCTTCGAGCGGCGGCAGACGCCCGTTTTGCCCGGAAAGGCGGTCGCTCTGGTCGCGGGCGTCATAGACAACAGCTCGCAATTTAGCCTGCTGATCCTGCTGGAAGATGGTTCGATTGTCGCTCTGACCGATAAAAACAACGGGACGGAATGGGATGGCCCGAAACCGCTGGGGAAATCCGGCATCGCGAAACCCGCTCGCCTTTTCCTGGCGGATATGGACAATAACGGAGCGGTCGATCTGATTGTCGCCGGAGCGGATACGACCGATATTCTCCTGTCGGATGGCCCGGGGAAATTCGCCGAAAAGCCGGTCACTGCGCCGATCAGCGCCCAATCCATCGCCGACCTGAACGCGGACGGATTACTGGATCTGGCGGGAATTGCGGGCGGAAAACCGGTACGTGCGCTGGCGTCCGCATCGCAAAACTACAAATGGCAGACGGTGACGCTACAGGCGGCGGATCACCCCAGAGAAGATTCCCGCATCAACCCGTTCAGTATCGGCGGCGAAGTGGAAATCCGGTCGGGGTTGCTTTACCAGAAGCAACCGATCACCACGCCGCAATTGCACTTCGGGCTTGGGACTTACGATCATGTCGATGCGGCGCGAATTATCTGGCCCAATGGCAACCCGCAAGGCGAGTTCGATCTCAAGATTGGTAATGTTGTCGCTCAGCAACGTCTGGGTGGCTCCTGCCCGTTTCTCTACACCTGGGACGGTCAGAAGATGGTGTTTGTAACGGACTGCATCTGGCGTTCGCCGCTCGGTCTGAAAATCAACGCACAGGTGACGGCGGGAGTGACGCAGACCGAAGATTGGGTAAAGATTCGCGGCGATCAACTGGTCGCACAGGATGGAATCTACAAACTGTCTATTACGGCGGAACTGCGGGAGACGCATTTCTTCGATAAAGTCGGTCTGATGGCGGTGGATCATCCCGCCGATACGGAAATCTTTGTTGACGAACGCTTTTCGCCAACAGCCCCGCCGCTACTCGCTGTCATTCCTACCGGCGCTGTCCATCCGGTCAAGCAGGCATGGGGAACCAACGGGCAAGATGTGACCGAGATTATTCGCGCCCGTGATGCAAAGTATCTGGATGACTTCGGACGCGGGCAGTATCAGGGAGTCACCCGCGATCACTGGGTGGAAATAGATCTGTCCGATGCGCCGAAAGGGAAACCGCTCTATCTGCTGGCGCATGGCTGGGTGCATCCGACAGATACTTCTATCAATGTCGCGTTAGGACAGAACCCGTCTGCCGCGCCGCCGTCCGGGTTGCGTATCGAGACCCCGGACGCTTCCGGCAAATGGACGACCTCCCGGGACGCTCTGGGCTTCCCGGAGGGCAAGGTAAAGACGGTCGTTCTCCGGGTGGACGATACCTTCAGACTGAACGCCCCGCGCCGCCTACGACTGCGCACGAATCTCGAAGTCTTCTGGGATTCGCTTGCCTGGGCGGAAGCGAAACCGAATGCCCAAATCAAGAAACAAACGCTTACTCTCGCCGATGCGAACCTGCGGTACAGGGGCTTTTCCGATGTGAAATCGGCGGATAAATCGTCCCCGGAACTGCCGGAGTCTTATGATAAACTGGCGGGAACCGGTCCGCAATGGCGTGATCTGGCGGGATTCTACACGCGTTACGGCGATATCAAGCCGCTGTTGACCACAGTAGACGATCATTATGTCATCATGAACGCCGGGGATGAAATGCAGTTCAAATTCACCGAGATTCCGGCGCCGCCGTCCGGGTGGAAACGCGATTACGTCCTCATCGGCGACGGTTGGGTGAAGGACGGTAATGTTAACACGGAATGGGGCAAAACAGTCATGCCGTATCCGGCGCATGATCTGAAAGAATACAAGACGCCGCCGGGTCGTCTGGAGGATGACGCAGTCTATCGCCGCCACCCTGACGATTGGCTCAACTACCATACGCGCTATGTCTCCCCGGAAGCTTTCGCCGCCCGACTGCTCCCGCCGCTCAGGTGAATGTCTCAAGAACAGGACTGTATAATGTCGCTATGACACGCAGAGATTTACTACAGGAAAATCGCTCCGAAATCCTGGCTATCGCGCAACGCTATGGCGTACGGAATGTGCGTGTTTTTGGTTCTGTCGCACGGGGCGACGACGGCTCGGATAGCGATATTGACTTTCTGGTCGATATGGAACCCGGAAGCAGCCTGCTGGATATGGGCGGGGCGCTCGCGGAGTGGGAAGCGTTACTGGGAACTCCGGTAGACGTGGTGAGCGGTCCTGGCCTCCGTGAGCGAATCCGGGAACGTGTACTACGCGAGGCGATTCCCCTGTGAGGAGCGACCCTGAACGTATCGCGGATATTCAGGAAGCGATAGAACGGATTGAACGGTACGCGCTACGAGGACGCGCCGCCTTCGATGACGATGAATTGATTCAGACTTGGATTTTGCATCACCTGCAGATAATCGGCGAGGCGGCCCGCGCAGTGACTCCAGAGACGCAGAAAATGTCGCCCGGAATTCCCTGGGCTCAGATTATTGGAATGAGAAACATTCTTGTTCATCATTATTTCGGCATCGACCGTGACGTCGTCTGGGAGGCGGTCGTCCGTGATTTGCCGCCGCTAAAGCGCGAGTTACAGAAAATGCTCCCCTGACGCCCAACCCAAGGAATGCATACTGTCCTCTATGGGACCAGGCTCCGCCGTTGGCCCCGCCAACGAAGTAGGTATGTCCGTTTTCTACAGCGAACTTGAGGCTTGAACGCCTTCGGGATAATCGATGTTTGCGCCTATCTCCCGGGGTCGGTAGAATTGACGCGAAACGTTTACGATTGACGAGGATTTTCTGTTGCATCGCATTTATAATTTTTCCGCTGGTCCTGCCGTCTTGCCGGTTCCCGTTCTGGAGGAAGCGAGCCAGGCGATTCTGGAAATCGGCGGGTCGGGCATGTCCATTCTGGAGGTCAGCCACCGGGGTAAGCAGTACGACCCGATTCACGCAGCGGCGATGGAAAATGCGCTGAAAGTCCTGAATCTGTCGCCGGAAGAGTACGCCGTCATCCTTCTGGGCGGGGGGGCATCTACCCAATTCACGCTACTGCCGATGAACTTTCTCGCCGCCGGCGAGACCGCAGATTATGTGGATGCCGGTGAGTGGGGCGCCAAAGCTCTCAAGGAAGCGAAAGCGTACGGAACGGTGAATGTCGCCGGATCATCGTCCGGTACAAAGTATGACCGTCTCCCGACTCCCCTGAACTTTTCCCCTCGTGGGGCCGCCCGCTACGCTCATATTACGACCAATAACACGATAGAGGGTACGCAATATTTGGAGTTGCCGGACGCCAATGGCGCTCCGTTGACTTCGGATATGTCCTCCGATATTTTTGCGGTCAACCATGATTTTTCCCGGTTCGCCCTGCTATATGCAGGAGCGCAAAAGAATGCCGGAGCAGCGGGGGTGACACTAATTGTCGTCCGTCGCGATTTTCTGGCAACCGCAAAAAAGGACCTGCCCCCGATGTTCTCCTATGCATTGCAGGCGGATAAAGAGTCGCTCTACAATACCCCTCCGGTATTTTCCGTCTATGTTTTTAATCTGGTAATGCAGTGGATTCAGGCGCAGGGCGGAGTTGCGGCGATGGAAGCCCGGAACCGGGAAAAGGCGGCGCTGATTTACGATGCGCTGGATGCCGCGCCGGAATTCTGGTCACCCGCCGTCGCGGTGAAAGCGAACCGCTCCCTGATGAATATTACGTTCCGTCTGAGGGACGAGTCACTGACCGACGCATTCCTCTCGGAAGCGAAGGTGAATCAGATGGATGGTCTGAAAGGACACCGTAATGTCGGGGGATTCCGCGCCTCGGTCTATAACGCTTTCCCCGGAGAAGGTTGTGCGGCGCTGGCGCAACTACTGACGGACTTCGCCCGCCGAAAGGGTTAGGAAAGCAGACTTCAGGAAACGCTCCCTGATGAATCCCTGCCAGGAAACGAAGTCGTCTCCTGGTGGTTTCCTGCTGACGATTCCTGCCAGTGGGCGTGAGCCGCAACTATTTAGCCCTCAACATGCGTAAATAGGAGCGATATGAACTAAAATTCCGCGATAGTAGGAAGCGTATTGATAGTTTTGGCTATCATAATGGGAGTGTTCAACGCAGGATTCCTCAATGACGCTACCGCCAAAAGAATCTGTCGGCGCAGGAACGCCTTCTCGGGAGCGCGATTCCACGGGTCTGAGCGCCGGAATGAACCGACGCGACGACAGGACGGGAAAACAACGAGGTGACAGAATGAGTTTTCGCACTATCTTGATTTTTATATGTGCTACTGCGCTCACTATAGCGACAGGATGCAGTCCAAAGAGCGGGACGACAGGTGGGAATGGGGACTCGCCGGGAGTAGGATCGTCGTCCAAATCGCAAAACGCCAGCCCCGGCGCCCTGGCTAACGGAGACGCCGCCGGACCGGTTTTCCGAGAGGTGGCGAAGGCGTCCGGTCTGAATTATGAATGGCGTCCAAAGGGAACGCGACCGCTGAATATCCTGGGGACGATTGGGAACGGCTGCGCTTTTCTGGATTATAATAATGATGGTAAGCTTGACATTTTGCTGGTCGGTTCCAGTGTCGCCCTGTTCCAGGGAGATGGCGCAGGGCATTTCAAAGATGTCACGGCGGAAACCAACTTGGCTACTCTGAAAGGCTATTTTCTGGGATGCACAGTGGGCGACTACGATAACGATGGGTACGATGACATCTACCTGACTGCCTACCGAGGCGGAGCGTTGCTCCATAATCGTAAAGGGCAAGGGTATGAGGATGTCAGCGTCGCGGCTGGCATTCCGGCGCAACCCTGGTCGTGTTCCGCCGCGTTTACCGATATCAATGGCGACGGTTATCTCGATCTGTTTATCGGGGGCTATGTCAAATTCGGACCGGATACAGACCCACAACTCTGTACCAATAATGGACACAAGACATCCTGCGGTCCCCGGTTCTATCAACCGGAAACCAGCCATCTCTATCTGGGCGGCCCTAACGGAAAGTTCAAGGATATCACCCAGAGCTGGAATGCCCATCTTGTCGAAGGCAAAACGCTGGGTGTCGCCACCGCCGACTACGACGGCGCTGGAAAAATCAGTCTGGCGCTGGCGAACGATGAAATGCCGGGTGATCTTCTGGCGAACCGGGGCGGAAAGTTTGAGAACATCGGGAAAAACTCCGGCACCGCCTACGATGAGAATGGCGGCGTCCATGGCGGTATGGGCGTCGATTGGGGAGATTACGACAACGATGGGCGAATCGACCTCGTGGTAGCCACATTCCAGAATGAGCCCAAAAACATCTATCATAACGATGGCGATGATCTCTTTACCGATAAATCGGCGATGCTGGGAATGGCTCCCGCGACCCCCTCGCTGACATTTGGGATCAAATGGTTGGACTTTAATAACGATGGCTACCTGGATCTGATCCTCGCGAACGGGCATGTTCAGGACAATATATCGGACATCGACAAGACGACTACGTACAAACAATCGGTGCAACTATTTCAGAATCATAAGGGCGAACGATTCGAAGATATCAGCGCATCGTCGCTGGATGAAGGATCGCGCCGCCCGATTGTCGGTCGTGGTTTAGCGACGGGTGACTACGATAACGATGGCAAGATCGATGTTCTGATAGTCGATAGCGAAGGGACGCCTCTCCTGTTACACAACGAGACCGTGAACGCAGGAAACGCTCTGGCTATCCGGCTTGTGGGAAGCAAGGCGAACCGTAATGGTTACGGGGCGCGAGTGGAAGTCACCGTGGGCGGTCAGAAAATGCTACGCCAGTGTTCGCCGTGCGGTTCGTATATGTCCTCCTCTGACTCCCGCGTTCACTTCGGTCTGGGTAGCGCCACTGTCGCCGATACGGTGACTGTCCACTGGCCCAATGGCGTCTCCTCCGCTCTGAAAAATGTCCCGGCGAACAAGCCATTGACCGTGCGCGAAGACGGCGCGCCAAAGTAAAAAGTAAAGCGACAAAAAAGGGACTGTCTCCCAGACAGTCCCTTTCCTTTGTACGCTTCAGGCTCTCAAGCGATCTGCGAGGCAGGAAGACGATGATTCATACTATACGCCTTTGGGCGGGGCGGAGCTCTGGCGGATAGCGATTCGCTCTACCGGGACGGCTAACCGGCAGGAGGATGCAGGCCATCCTTCCATCAAGCGTAACAACAAACGCGCCGCCTCTCGACCGATCTGTAAACCGGGCGTGATAACGCTGGTCAGCGGAACGGACGCTTTACATGCCTCCGGGCTATCATCGACCCCGACAATCGAAAGATCATCCGGAACCGAGATTCCACGTGCCTGAGCCGCTTCCAGAAGCCGCAACGCCAGCACATCACTGGCGCAGAAGATGGCGGTAGGCCGACGATCCGCCGGTAGATCGAACCAGCGATCCAGAGCCTCCTCCACATTTTCGCCGCGCCAACTCGTATCGGTGAATATCAGGGCTTCCTGCTCCGACGTTTCGTTTGGGATCGCATGCCGCTTCATCCAGGATTGAAAACGGGATACGCGTTGCTGGGCGATATCGCTGGGTTGGTAGGAAACGTCTTCATAGTAATTTCCGTTCGTTCCGTTCCCGTCCGCATATCCCACTCCTGCCGTCGGTCCCGCGTAATGGGCGATACGGCGATGACCCAGTTCCCAGAGGTGCCCCAGAGCAAGGTCTACGGTGTCGCGTTCCAGAGCATAGACTGCTCCGCACCCGTCCGGGATATCCGTAGAGCGTCCGACCAGCATCACCGGCAAACCAGCCTGAGCGAGGCGGGTTGGTCGAGGATCATCGTTACCCGGAATCAGGATAACGCCTGACGTGGCGCCATCCAGAAAAGGAACGATATCGGTCGAACGTCGAGCTTCTACAGGATAGGTGAGCAGGCGGCAGTTGTCCCAATCCGTTACCTGAGAAGCTCCCTGCCATATCTGCGAAGCGAGATTGGTAGGTTCGGGAGAGTTAGGATCATAAATATCACAGGCGGGCGAGAAGGCGACGCCGATAGTGCGGACGGTGAATGGGGTGGATACACGATTGACCGCCGGCGAATAGCCCAGAGTTCCGACTCCCTGAGCGCCTTGATGAACACCGTATGAGGTAGTAAAAGAGTGTACGTTGTGGGCAAGACCAAGGCCGACAATAGCGCCGGGACGGGGACCGCTACGGCCTTTGCGATAATTCAAATCGGAAACGGCGGATCGAATCCGCTCTGCGGTATCACGAGAGCAGACCGTCTCATGACCATTGATAAATAATGAAACCGTGGTGGGCGATACGCCTGCGCGGGCCGCCACATCCTTGAGTGTTGCGCGATGGGACACTCCTTGTTCCTCGTCTTTCCCTGGGTAATTTAGCGAATGCCGTGTCGATTGGGCTTCGCCCGCATTGGGTTACCGTATCGGAAGCGCACTACTGGAAAGACAGAACCTTCCGCAGCGTTGATTTCCCGACGGTTGAGTTATCTCCCTCCCTCACAGACTGCTATAGTCACGGAGGAGAGCGTCCTTTAGGAAAGCGCCGTTATCGCTTTCCTAAAGAATCCCGGTCAGGTTGTCGTCACAATCGCGGAAGGCTGAACGCTTTCTGTCAGATCGTAAAATTACGGTTCGGACAGACGGCGACGCGGGGTTGACGATTTTTTGTTGGTCTTGTCTGCATCCGCCGAAGACTTACTGCGGCGTGACCAACTCAATTCCATTTTTTTGTCCACTACAAGAGGCGATAAAAGATTGCCACTACCGCTGTTAGACAAAGACCCTGCGTTGCCCGAGAGAAAAATTCCTCGATCCGGCGCGAACGTATTTGCGTTCCGCTGGGAAGAATTTCTGTTAGCGCTCTTAAGCGTAGCGGGGGGCTGTATTAATCGGGGCGTAAAAGTCTTCGAGCGTGAAGAGGGATTCCCCAGAGTAGAGAAGCCGAGTCGCCCGGACGTTGTCGCCCCAAATGTATTTGTCTTTGACCATTCGTTCGTCTGCGCCATCGCCTGTCCTGAAAATAATCCAAGGACAAGAAGAATAGCGGAGGCGAGGCGAAGGGGAGTTCTCTGTATGGACATGATACCTTCAATTTTCATGGAAGAAATAACTCCGCATTTTGTTCCATCATACAGAAAGATTTATCGCTTTTTGCAATAATATTTCTACCAGTAACGTAGATGACCATTAAAATGGGCAGTGATTTAATTCGCAGAACGCATCTTCAGTAAATCTGGTCCGACCGTTTTCCACATTGTTGCGGCAAAATCCTGAAGCTTTTTATGCTCTTCGTCGCTGATGCCGCCGTCTTTATTAATGGATGCCGGGTTGACAAGTCGGGAGCAACGGAAGAAGAACGTGGGGCGATTGGAAGAACCCAGAAAGGCGTTCCAGACCATTTCGCCACGAATCTGCGTCACACTGTTAAGAATCGCCCCATCGACAGTGTAAAGGTAGATAACATCGTGGGCGATATTTTCTTGTGGCTGGCGTATGACGCAGGTATGTACATTGATGCTCGTTCCCGGCAAAACTTCATTGCGATCGTTATCGATTTGCCATCCCGCCCCGCGGAAGCACGATCGTGGGTCATGGATAACGGTCCGATCTTTGCCACCGATGAGCGTGAAAAGCATCGGATCAGATGCAACCATTTTTCCGGTTTCCCGGTAGGTACGGGAAATAATACTGGCCGCCGAAAGTTGAGTTCGGGTATCTTTATCCACCGGCAAGTCGCTGATCGCTTCGTAGGCTACGCCCGCATTTTCAACGCTTCGGGGAACCCGCTCGCCGGGGTAGGAAAATTCAACGCGTTTTTCTTCCGGCCAGGTCAGAGCGACTCCCAGCGCTCCGAGTAGCAGAATATTAACAGCAATCAGTGATGTACGTATGTTTTGAGTCATGGTCGAATGCTTTCTGAGCGATATTTCTTTCAGGAGCTAAAAAATCGGCTGCCCTGCAAAAGTACGACATCCCATCCACTTCGCAACGCTGAACAGGACAAACATACATAAAACGAGCGAGAGAAGACCGCTGTAATCATGGAAGGTGGAAGCGGCGGTGCTACCCAGGCACTCACCAACAACGCCAATCATCGCGATACGGATTGCGTTGATAGCCACCGATAATGGCAGACTGAAAAGAAATAGGCCGATGCGGCGTAATGCGGGGCCATCCGTCAGATAGGCGAACGCAGCAGAGAAGGTAAGCAGACGCAATAAAAGGTTGAATCCCGAGCAGGCGGTCGCTACGTTCATCACGTAGTTGTCCATGCTGATAATATTGCCCTGACGCAGGGAATGAATTCCGATCGTATTGAGAATCTTCGTTGCGCCGGCGGTGGAAGCTCCCTGGATTCCCAGCGTCAGGTCATTGAGCAAAGTTCCGGGTAGCGGAAGCATCAGCGTCAGAAACAGGAAAGGGAAAGCGGCGACTCGTACAAATTTCCATCCGACAACAAACGCTACTCCCGTAATCAGGGCGAAAATAAACAGGGGCGAGGATAGCGAAAGCAATGCGCGGTGGTTCGCCACGACCAGCATCGCTACTGCGGGAAGGAACAGCAATAAAGCGCTGTAGCTACGCTCTTTGGGCACGGCGGCGAGCTTGTCCCGTAAATGCCAGAACATAACCCCTGCCAGAACCGGGACGAAAAAGGCATGACCGTAAAACGATTCTGGCTTCGTCCATTCCCAGTACCACCATTCCAGCAGGCGAAAACTGATAGCGATAAACAACCCGATAGCGATAACGGCAAATGCTATTAAAGGTATATCTAGTACCAGTGGCTTCGCGTCGGCATTTCCCTGAGCGTCGGTATTAGCGGTTGTAAGAGTGGACATATTCGTTTGGTCTCCGTCAGGTCATTTTTCTTCGTTAAGACATTTCCGGTAGATATTAAGGTAATTCGATTTTATGATTTCGGACGTAAATAATTGACAATAGTGGATACGCAAAAGATGAATCTGCACAATCAATAATCTTATTATTCGCAATGTTATATACGATTAATGATTTTAAGTTCCGTAACCCGTTGTGTTATTTGTACCAGTAAAAGCGATTAATTTGTTATTCTGTATGGAAAGCCTCCTTGCACCGGCGATAATCGGTAATATTACGGATAATCGCCGGCGCTACAGGGCTTAATATACAGCTTGCGACGCTTTTATTTTACTTCCGTACCCTTTGTGGCGTCAATATTCTTCATGTACTGGTTGACATCCTCAAAGTAAGCGGCATACTTGGGAACTTCGAAGACGACATTCGCTTCCCGATAGAGTTGCGCGAGTATATCTTCCGCCTTCTTGTTTTCCTTATTGGCTCGATCCAGTTTCGCCAGACGGAGGACACTATTTTTTATGGTCTCATAAGGCGGCACTCCTGCATCGCTACGGGTGTCCACCCGAACCACGAAGAAATATTTCGCCATAATGACCGATCCATCGTCCCGTTTTTTGGGCAATTGAACCGTAATGATCTTTGATTGCCCTACTGGTGTTTGATTGACTTCTGCAGTCAGTCGTCCACGATCCGCCGGCGGCATGACATTCCAGTTTGGAGCGAATCCATTGATACCGACGACACGTATGCGCGCCGACTGACTAATGACATTCAGATCAACTTTATTCGCCATCATTTCTTTCGCGGCGCTTGCATCCGTCTCATTTTCTGCAACAGCCATGGTGGTTTTCGTCTGTAACGGCAAGACCCATGCCTGTTTGTTTTGCTGGAAGAACGCTAACGCCTCGTCGTCGGTCACCTTGATATCTTTTATCCGGATATTTTCCAACTCCAGAGTCGTCCGAACTTCATCCTTGAGAAGCTGAGCGCGGAGAGGATCACGTTGCGCCGCCTCAACGACGGCAGGACTGCGACGATGGACTTCTGCGATCCTTGCATCGACATCACTATCACTGACCGTTACATTATTTTTCACAGCGGCGTTATGAATAATTTTCGCATAAGCCATTTTTGTGAGCGTCTGCCGACCGTAGAGAGCGTCCATCATGTCCTGATAGTCTTTTTTGGTAATCACCGTGTCGTTCATCGTCATGAGCGGACGGGTCGTGGAGTATCGCATGTAGAGCAGGACATTCGCGATGAGTGAGGAGACAGCAATAAGGGCCAGTAATATTGGCAGAATTCGTTTCATTTAATAACCTCCGGGGTTGATTTTCCGGTACGTTGCGCCGCTTCTAGGGCGATATGTGGATCAGGATAACGTGTTTTATCAGGTCTTTGGGGAACGCTATCCCGTATGCCATTGACAATATTGTCGACCCAGAGGGTCAACGTCGCACTTTCTTCGATCCAGCGACGGGCGTTACGGCCCAATCTTTCTCGTAGAACGGCGTCATTACGGAGACGCACTATCGCTTCCTTCCAGGCAGGGACATCACCCGGTGGCGTGGTAAGTCCGTTTTCGCCGTGAACGACGACATCGCGCTGACCCGTGGTTTCGGTGACAATCACCGCTTTACCCATAGCCATCGCTTCTAATAGGGTGGTGACTCCCGCCTGAAAATCGTTTTCATAGAGCGGAACGACCACAAAGGCGGACGATGCATACAGATCGCGCAACTCTCCGTACTCATAGCGACGCGCTTTGACATTTGGCGGAAGTTCCCGCTTCGCCGTCTCATTGGCATGTTTCGACCAGGGCGAAGCCGCCGCCAGTAATGTCAACAGGTCAGACATATCTTTAACTGCCGCAATCAAGGTAGGGTAGTCGCGCCATTCCAGTCCCGCAGCGCTGATTTGATTCTCATTGACCTTGACATCAGGCAGGGGACGGTAAAAGTCGGAATCGGCATGAAAAGGAATCAGTCGTAATTTTTTCGCCGGGATTCCCAAGCGCTCCACTCCAAACGCTTTTTGTGATGCGGCATAGACAAACAGCGTGTCTATTTCCCGATGCAACCCCAGCCCTTTAAAAAACAGTCGTTTCTTCCCGGTAGAAAGCTTGTGCGCGATTGTCACATGGCCGGGACGACGACCCGGCGCTGAAACGCCCGCTCCTCTCAAAAGTAGCGCCAGTGGAATGCTGACATTCTCACCATTGGTGAAAATGGCGTCGAATTCATTCCTACGCAAGAATCCCATCATCGCCAGCGCAAAATCTCTGCCTGCATATTTTGCCATGCGTTGAACTCGTGGGTCACTGCTGGCTTCAACTGCAGCATAATCCAGTATCTCGACTCGACAAGGTTGCGTTTCTTGTCGGAGTCTTTGAGCAAGGGCGTAATAGTCCATTGTCGGATGCCGGTCGGCTGCGACAAGGGAGTCCACATCCTTTTTCAAGATGCTGGGAATGAGTAGAAGCGTATTCATAAAAGGCTGACACTACAACAAAACATGAGAGTAAATTTTCGGATGTGTTTAAATGGATTCCATCCAAACACGCTTTTACCTGTTACCGATTGCCTATACGGTCTTGGTCGCCTTGACTGTTTCCGTCAGTCGACGATAATTTGTCGCCGCATTGAATCGGATAAGACCGGTTTCACGCGCATTCTCCGCTAACTGATGGCGAAGGGTATGATCCTCTGTCAGACGGCGCAAGGCGTCGTTCAGGGCTCCCACATCATCCATGGGAATGATCCACCCATTTTCGCCATGCGTCACCGCTTCGGGCAGGGCGCCGATATTGGTGGTGATAACGGGTAGTCCTGCCGCAAGAGCCTCCATGACCGCCAGAGGAAGACAGTCCGCTCTGGTGGGAAAGAGAAATAGATCCGCTTCGGCGTACAGTTTTCGTAAGCCGTCGGAATTCGGCGTCAAGCCGCGATGCACGTCGATATTTTCCGGCAGAGCGTTAGAGTCGATATCTTCCGTCTTGGTGACAATATCGGTATGAATGTTAGCGCCTGCAGGCATCGCCTTGAGAGCTTCTAACAGGGTATCGCCACCTTTTCGGAGAAAATCCCCCCCCACAAACAGCGCCTTGACCGGGCGAGTCACGCCGGGAATGCCTTCACGAACGGATCGTTCCCTGGAAAAATCCCACCTTTCCGCATCGATTCCGGGGGGAATGACAGTGATTTTATCCGCCGCGATTCCAAATTCGTCGATCAACCCCTCTTTAGCCCATTCCGACCACGTAACAATCGCCTGGGCTGCAGACAGAGCCCGCTGGTTCAAACGTCTTTTCAACTGTTCAATAGTGACATTACCATTGGTTGTGTGTCCGTAATGCTTCCCGAGTGCGTCGAACTGCAGGGGCGTCGCATCCAGTGAAATGACGGAAGGCGTCTTTCGCATCAGACTGGCGGAGAAGAGCGAAGTAACCATGGTGTGGAAAAACAATGTATCGAACGCTTTATTTCTCACTCCCTGTCGTAACCCCAGATAAGCGCCCAGCGAGGCGCGTAGCGTCCAGTTAGAGCGGATTCCGGGCAGACGCGTTGCGGCAGGGAGAATGCTTTCGGTATCGAAGTAAGGCAGATCAACGTAGCTGGGAATTACTGAGGCGTCGTTTTTGAGCGTTCGCTTCAGGTTGTCGCTGTGTGTAATGTGTCCCAGAGCGTATTCAAGAGCGAAGCCGATGCGCGTCGGGTGAGTGGACGATGCCCTTTCAGGTCGCGGCAAGAGCGTCCTCGCTCTCAGGTCGGATGGACGCGATCCAGGCTTCAACCCGAACCGGGAGGGCGGCTAACTCAAGCCGAATCGCACGCAAAAGATTGAAAGTCGCATACCGCCAGTTGCCGTCCGCCGCTGCGGATAGTGCCCATCCCCGGCAAGCGTCCGCTTCGCCGCCATACATCGCGTAGGCGAATGACGCACGCGCCAGCAGACGTTGCTCCGGGGAGGCGTTGTTGGAGTGCATCCAGCGTCGGAATAAAAGCGCACGGGCGTCACGAATCTTCTGTTTTGAACCGATATCGTTTTCTCCTAATTTGCGCCAGTCCAGCGTGGAGGCGCCGATGCGATCAATCGTCCCTAGCGCTGTCAGGCGAAGATAGAGTTCCCAGTCATCGCAAGGAGCAAGGGAACTGTCAAATCCGCCGACCCGAAAAAAGGCGTCGCGCCGTATCAAACATTGTCCCGGTGCAGAGATAGGGCAAGCTGCTATCACATGAGCGAATTGCAACTTTTCCGTCTGGCTGAGCGTGACACCGCCCGGAATGGCTTGCAGACGAACCGGGGGAATGGCGATCGGGACATCATCATCCTGCCATATCGCCCCGCCAAAAGCTGCGGAAGCTTTCGGACTCGCCTCAAGATAGTTGTAGAGACGTTGCAGAGCATCTGGTTTAAGACAATCTTCCTGATCCAGAAACAGAAAATACTGCGATCCTACGTTCGTCGTCCGCGCTCCGCGATTTCTGGCGTGCGGTGCGCCGCGATGGGGTTGGATGAATACGCGTAAACGGGAATCTTCGAGAGCGGAATTTTCAGCAAGGCGTCGAGAACCATCCTTGCTTCCGTCGTCGATAATGATATGCTCCCACGAGGTAAAGGTCTGTGACCTGACGCTATCTATACATTGGCGTAGAGAGTTCTCGCCATTGTAAGCGCTTGTGATAATGCTAATGCAGGGGATGTCGCTCCCAATGGAAGATCGCATTTTTTCAGGAATCATAGCATGACCTTTCTATTGGAAGGGTTCATGCAAGGCGGAGGCGCATAATGGGCAAAATTATACGCCTCGCTCGTACGACGCTACCCTCTAACCCGGTAGCATAAATCTTACAACCCCTTCAGACAAACCTTAGCATCGCGGAAGCAGTATTTTCCGCCCGAGTGCGCTGGCGAGCGACTGGCAGACGCGGCGGGAAAGGCGCTGGCGGAGCCACCATCGCTGCAGAAGGCGTGGGCGGATCAGAATCCTGCATGGGCGTCGGATCATCATCCGAATCATCGTTCGGTCGTTGTTGACGCAAGGTCTGCGAAAGAGCGCGGAAAAGGAAGGGGAGATCCCGACCCAGATAACGACCTGTCAGCCGGCGCGGATCCTGCAACATACGGCAAATCCATTCCATACCGACCTTTTGAACCCAAGACGGCGCCCGTTTGACCATGCCCGCCGCCATCTCAAAGGAGCCACCGACTCCGATACACACCGGAGCTCCGAGCGCATCTTTGTATCGCGCGATCCATTTTTCCTGCTTGGGAGCGCCAAGTCCGACCATCAGTACATCTGGGCTGGCGGCGCGGATAATTTGCTGAATTCGTTCCTGCTCTTCATCCGTGTGAAAAGTGGAGTGCGGAGGGCAGTAAATTCCGCAGATGACGGCGCCGGGATGGCGTTCTTTCAAAACGGCGGAAGCGCATTCCGCCGCGCCTTCCATACCGCCCAGAAGAAAAATACGCAGACCTGTGTGGGCGGAAGCGCGTCCCAGTTCCCAGAAGAGGTCGCTTCCCGCAACTCGTTCTTTCAATGGCGCGAGCGCGGCGCCACGCCGCGCCGCCAATCTCGATAACCAGACAATCGGCATGCCATCAGCAAGCACGAGCGCGGCATTGTCATAAATCGCACGGAATTCATCATCCTTTTGTAGCATCGCTAGATGATCGAGGTTTCCGGTGCAGACATGTTGGGGGGTATCGGCCTTCTGGACGATCTCAACAATTCGGCTGACGGTTTCTTCCATCGTCAGATTGTCGAAACGAACGCCAGCGATCCGAACCGCTCCAGCAAATTCATTTTGTGTGTAGCGGACATTTTTGTCTGAGGGCGAGACTATTCTGTCCATTTTTTTAGTTTTTGAGAGACTGGACTTCATAATTACTGTCTATCTTCCCGTTTGTTATCATGCAGAACCGGCCACGTCGCCCTTCTTAAATTTTGATCCCCAGTGATTTACTTTTTTTATATGGATATTGTTGCACATGAATAACGAGCGATACTTGAGAGATTTTCGGCGTGAGATTTTCTGTCGTAATGCCGTTTAAATACTTAACGGTCTCCGAGCATATACTGACCTGACTATAGTTCTATACGTTTGGTTATACCCATATAAGCCTTGTTTCACACCTGAATCAATGTAACTTTTTTAAAAGGCTCGTTCTTTTACAAAATATACATGTCGAATCCGGTTATATGATGGAAATATATATTGAGAGCGCCTGCTATGCCAATGCGTTTTTCGGTAAATACACGTCACCTTATTTCATATTTCTTCCTTTATATTATTGGGATGTTTGTTTTGATGCTTGTTTGGTAATGTAAATTGTCTTGTGAACTATTTCACAGGGAAAAAAATGATAAACTTTATAATGTTGGTGACAGCGTCAGAGAAAACTACGTAGAGGGCATTGAGAAAGCGGAACGAACATCCGTATTAGATATGTCCAATCGTCTATTGGCTATGAGTTAAGGCTTTTCTCGCCAGCGCTTCAGTTCACTTTAATTCCATCTGATTTTGTGCGCTATAATAATTTTGCGTCCGTGCAGAGCTCGCCCGGTTACTGTCACGGCGTACGGAGACGGTTTCAATTTTTCGTTGGTCGGGTATCCTGTAGGGAAAGGAAAATAATGATGACGAGATTGCACGCCTGGATGCGTCTGCAAAATGCGTCCCGGTGTCCGAGAATGGGGCAGGGTATATCTGCCTTGTGCCTTCTGGTTGCGCCTCTTCTGGTAGCGTCCGGCGTACAAGCTCAAGGGGCTGTACAAGTCCCGGTGAATACGAACTCTACAGGTGGACTGCCGCCACTGGTAGGAGGGGCGTCCGCTCCGCCCGCCGGAACCAGAGCCGACTCTCCTGACGCCTCCGCGCCGGCGAATAAGCAAACGACCGTTAAACCCACTCCAGCCTTTGAAGCGGTTCCCGTCGATTACAAATTATCTGTTGGCGATACCATTCAAATTTTCGTGGTTGGTCATCCCGAACTTTCGAGCGAAGCGACCATTTTGCCCGATGGCAATATCGTTTTGCCGGTCATTCGCCAGATGAATGTTCAGGGAATGACGATCCAGCAGGTCAGCGATCGCGTGTCTCGTGGGCTACGATCGGAACTATCTAATCCACGTGTTCTAACTCGTGTTGTGCGCCGTGCGCCGCGTGAGGCGGCCACGATGGGAAATGGCGTTCGCATTCCTGGCAAACGTTTACTCGGCGATGATTACCGTATCCTTCAGTTGATCAGTGAGTCCGGTGGTCTGGCGGGCGATCGACCGGAGTTCATTAATGCGGTTCTGTTCCGCCGGGGATCCGCCATTCCGATCAATGTGGCGAGATTGCTGGAGGGCGATTCCTCGCAAAATCGCCTGCTGGAAGATCTGGATGTGCTATATATTCGGCTGGTCGAACAGCAGAAGATGACCATCAGCGTGCTGGGCGAAGTCAACGATCCAGGCGACAAGGTTTATCCTGAGGATGGTTCCTTACAAACCGCCATCAATATTGCGAAACAAACTAAGAAATCCGCATGGTTGAGCCATTCCAAGATTGTACGTAGCAACGGCGAAACGATTCCTGTTGATTTGCGCGGTCTGGTAACGACAGGCGAGATCAAGCCGGATGTCAAACTTCAACCTGGCGATACGGTAATCATTCCGGAAAACAAGCTGCGTTACACCGTTCTGGGCGCGGTCGCTCGTTCCGGCGAATTCATGTACCCGGAAGATGAAAAAGTGACCGTGCTGACCGCGATTAGCGCTGCCGGAAACCTTGCGCCGGAAGCGGATTTGAAGAAGGCGGGCATCTTTCGAAAGGGCGCTGATGGCAAATCCGTAATCATTCCCCTGGACCTAGAGAAACTTGGTAATCCAACCATAAAGACGACAAAGACTACCAAAAGCAAGTCCAGCAGCAAAACCAGTTCCAAGTCAACCGCCAAGACGGGTGAGGATAAGTCCGGCGCAAATAACGGTAAGACCACGGGAGTATCGACCGTCAAGCAGGTAGCGACCATCGATACCGAGTTGCTGCCTGAAGATCAAATAGTTATTCCTCGCAAGGGTCAACGTAGCGGATTCAGCGCTCAGGAAATTCTGTATTACATTTCCGCGTTCGGTGTTTTGCGTGGCGTTACCCGTTAGAAATTATCAAGACCGAACCGTCTCTATCTCTGGAACGATATTGCCGTTTCTGGCGAAGGACGCCCCGGTTCGTTTTTAGTGTAGCGCCCCCGTGGCGGGGCGATAGGAGCGATTGCTGCAATGTACAGGCGCAATAATTTAGCCTACCGGGTCGTTGACTCGTTCTTCCGTCATAAATGGATTTTTCTGATTTCGACTCTTGCGACCACCCTGCTCGTATTAGGCGTCCTGTTGTTCCGTTCACAGGGCTACTCGGCGGTGGCATATGTAGGAGTCGATACCGATAAAGACTTTGTCGGCCCGTTAGGAGAACGGGTAGACCCCTGGGTCAACCCTGCCAACGACCACGCGCAAAGCTTTATGAACCGGTTACAGGATAATGGCCCCGAAGGTTTCCTTTCCATGGTCGTTACCAGAGCATCGCTGAGAACGCCAATAGATGTCAGCGGGGCGACCGAGGATAAACGCCTGACTTATCTCCTGAAAAATGTTTCGGCTAACGGGGTGAGTAAAGACGTCATGGCTATACGTCTAAACTGGCCGGACAAAGCGGAATGCGAACGAATCCTGAATTCATTCTTTGTGCAATACAAAAAATACACAAGCGACAAAAAGACTGCCGGTTCTACCAGATCCGTGAGCTTTCTGGATCTTCAACTCAAGGGTTATCGAGATCAAATGTCCAACGCGGATGTCGCTCTTGAAAACTTCCGCCGCAAAAACTTTGGAAGATTGCCGTCTTCCGGACAAACCATCCTCGAACGCCTATCGGCTTTGAAATCGGAACAGGACTATCTTAACATTACCATCGGCGATTATGAAAAACGCATCGCCTTTCTGGAAAATCGACGACAACAACTGGCGAGTAATCCCAATATCGTTGCGGAAAGCGTCATCAGTCGTTCTCCCAATATTGACAAACTGGATGTTTTACGCCAGGAACGCGACCGGTTGATCGCCAGTGGATATATCATTACCAGCGAGGAGGTGCAGGATGTCAACCGACAGATTCTGGAAATGCAGAAAGTGATCAGCCGCGAGGCCGCCGCTAACCCGGAAGGTATCGCGCCGGGCAAACGCCTGGATACCCAGACCGTTCGAGCGAACCCTGCTCTCTTTAGTGTGGAAGATTCCATTTCCGAAGCGAAAATTTTGGCGGAGACGCAACGAGAACGGCGCAAACTGTTAGCGGCCGAAATCGCCAAGTACGAAAAAGCGGCAGGTGAATTGCCCAAAGCTGAACGTGAACTGACGGAAAAGACGCGCGATGCCGATGTCTACCAGAAAATGATGCAAGAAATGCAGATGCAAAAGGAGAAGCTGTCATTAAAATCCAAACTCGATCAAATAACGTCTGATAGCTCCATCGAGCTAGTGGGGCGAATTACCGCTGAGCCTACCTTGTCCACATTGAAATTACTTGCCATGATTGGTGGCAGTATTTTGCTCGGTCTTGCTACAGGCGGTCTCATTGTTATGGCACGCGAATGGATGGATCCGGCGATTCGCTACGAACCCGATGTGGAACGGTCTCTGGGTGTCCCGGTTCTTGCGGGTTTGCTTGATAGCCGTGAAGTCCTGGCGCTACCGGAAAATGATGGCAAACGTCTCTCTCGTCCGGTGCTTCCGATGCCACCCGCCGCTTAGAATATCAAGGAGTTACAGGAATCTTACGTTATGTCAGAAAATGCCAATGGTCAACGTGGCGGGGCGGATCCGTCCCTGTATGGTACGGATTCTTCCCATCCGCCGGAATCGTTTGCAGGGAACGAAGACTACGATAACGCCACGGACGGGGGAGCGGAATCGGAAACCAGCCTGACGGCTCTGCCGCAGGAAAATCTCAAGCGGGTGCAGATCTCGATTGAGCAGAGCGATTATCAGTTTGCGAACCTTCTCGCTTCACTGGAATGGCAGATCCTGGAAAAATTCGATATTCCGTTGAGCGGGTCTATTCTCTCGGATGCGTTCGCCGGGGATGGTCATGAAGGTGAGGACGCGCCCGGCGTCGGCGCGCCTTCGGTTTTTGGCGTGACCTCCGCTCTGGTCGGTGAGGGGAAAACTACCGTGGCAATGCACCTAGCATTCTCGATCGCTCGAAACTCCTACAAGAAAGTCTGTCTGATCGACATGGGATTGGGCGACGACGAAATTTGCCGCCGCCTCGGCGTCAAGCAAAGTTTCGGCGTCGCCAATATTCTGGATGGCGAAGACTCAGTCATTCAAACGCTGGAAGTGGCGGACTGTGGTGATCTCTCCATTATGCCGGGAGGACCGTTACCGCAGAATACGACACGCGCTGCACGCTCCCCTGCCGTACCGGAAGTAATTACGGCGGCGCGACAGATGTTCGACATTATTATTGTAGACCTGCCCGCCGTCCTGACGGGCAATGCGCTTCCTATCGCTACGTATCTGGATCGTGTTTTGATGGTCGTCTGTGCGGGCGTTACGCCTCGTGACGTTGTCAATGACGCCCTTGATCGGATCGGACGTAAACGAACCCTGGGAGTCGTCCTGAATCGTATCAAGCCTTCTTCACCGATATGGGTGCAGAAACGGCTTGCCCGCATTTAGCGGAACTTTTTCAACGAAATGCGGAAACGGTAAACTATGTTCCCCGTACAAGCGGCGGTCACGACTCTGTTCTGGGCTGTTTACCTTATCTTGGGAGTGGTTGTCGTTAGTTGCGTCGGCTATTTGTTGACGCTTATGATTAGCGCAACCCGTCGCCGAAAGCCTGTGGGCAATGCGTCCGTAGGCAACGAAGAAAAATTCACCATCGTCATTCCTGCACATAACGAGGAAATGGTAATTGGCGCAACGCTCAACAGCTTGAAGGCGCTCGATTATCGTGCTGATCGTTTTCATATAGTCGTTATTGCGGACAACTGTACGGACGCGACAATATCTATCGTCCGAGCAATGAGTGTACAGGTTATGGAGCGAAACAACCTGGAACAGCGTGGCAAAGGCTACGCTCTCGAATGGGCGTTCCGTTCTTTGTTGGTGGATACAGGAGAGTTTTCCAGCGATGCGGACGCCTTCGTTATCGTTGATGCAGATACGATAGTCGCTCCCGATTTCCTGCGAGAGATTTCGCGCCGTCTATGGAAAAACGTGGCTCCCGCTCAACGTCGGGAGTATCAAGCTGCCTTACAGGGGCGTTATGGCGTCCTAAATACCTCCGATTCATGGCGTTCCGCTTTGATGACGGCCGCTTTTGATCTGGTCAATCATGTGAAGCCTCTGGGACGTGACTATCTGGGGTTCTCTGTAGGTTTGAAGGGTAATGGCATGGCGTTTACACGTGCGCTCCTGCTCAACTCACCCTGGCAGGGAAGCAGTATAACCGAAGATATCGATTACGGTCTCGATTTGCTACAAAATCGCGGTATCGCGGTAGGTTACGCTCCGAAAGCGATTGTGACTGCACAGATGCCGGTAACTGCCAAACAGTCGGAATCCCAGCGGGAACGATGGGAACGGGGGCGTTACAAATTGATGCGTCAACGTGCGATTCCGCTTCTTGGAGAAGGAATCCGTCGCGGCAATTTTCGCCTGATCGACGCTGCATTAGACTTGCTGATTCCACCGCTGGCGGAACTGTTCGCTCTGTGTGCAGCCTGGCTTGTCCTCGGACTTATCGGCTGGTTTTTAGGCTTGAATCCTGTCATGACCGTTGTACCGCCCATCATCGCCTTCATCGCCTATATTTGCTATGTTCTGGGCGGATTGAAAGTGGCGGGGGCGCGACCGGAAGCGTACTCGGCGCTGTTACGGGCTCCGGGTTACGCCCTCTGGAAATTTGCTCTCCTTTTCGCTCCGGGTCGTCGAAAAGCGCAAACGGCGGGCGCTGATGCGGAAGAATGGGTGCGTACGGAACGGACGGCTATGCCGACTCAACCGACGTCCACCTCTTCACCGTCGACTCCGCCTTCTTCGTCGGAAGGAACGCCTTAATGAATCTTATTGCACCTATCATAATGTTTGCAGTCGCGCTCGGCCTGTTTCGTCCCCGAATGGGCAAGGGGGAATGGATCGCTCTCAGTTTGTGGATTGTGGCGGTAGTTATTCGCTACTATATCAAGGGACCTGTTTGATATATGAACCGATGGCTTGGACGCGCCCTGATCGGGGGCATCACTGTTCTCGTTCTGGGTTACACAGGCGTTCGCTATGCCCTGAGCGATCCCGCCTTGCGTCCTCGTCTTAAGCGACTTTATCTCGCGACCCGCCTGCACGGGAACGATAATCCCCGAACGGAATATCCGTTAGAACGTGCGGAATCGCCGTTACTGATTTATCAAGACGGGTTGGCGTCCGGTTGGGCGGACTGGTCCTGGGCATCCCGCAAAATTCAAGATCCTGGACGGACCCGGAGCGGTAAATACGCTCTGTCTATGATCCTCAAAGGATATGAAGGAATCTATCTGTCCCATCTTCCTTTCCCTATTGCGGGATACGGCAATTTAGAATTCTGGATATGGATGCCATCGGGTGTCGAAAAACAACTGGCGGTGTGTATCGCTGGTGAGGATCGGAAACTGGCGCCGGGATTACCGTTGGAAAATTATCTATCCCTCGTTACGTCGGACGGCTGGCGTAAGGCGAGCGTCCCTCTGACCAAATTTGGTCTGCAACGGGAAGATGACAGTATTTCCGGCGTTGGATTTCAGGCTCTGAATGGAACGAATACTACTGTTTATATCGACGATATTCAGTTGACCGTCGATAAGAACCTGCCGAAGGCGCCAGTAGCGGAGACGATTATGGTAACGGTGGATGTCAACCAGTCGAATCGACCGATCTCCCCGCTGATTTATGGAATGTCAGTAGCTACCGGGGAAGAAGCGCATCGTTACCGATTAGGGTTGAATCGCTGGGGTGGGAACCCGAATACGCGCTATAACTGGGTCGCTGAAAGCTGGAATGCCGCACGTGACTGGCATTTCACCAATTACGGCTGGGAAAACGGAGCGTCAAAGTCTGCCGGGGCGAAAGCGGATGCCTTCGTCGCGGCGAACAAGGCGGCTGGAACAGCGACGCTGTTCACCATCCCGACGATTGGGTGGGTGGCGAAAGACGGTAATCGTGCGACAAAATCTCTCGACGTGCCGAAGACAGGCGGCTTACCCCTGCGCGATTTCACCGGTTCAATTGCTGGCTACGATCCTTCCGCTAACCGAAATCGAACCAGCGTTCGAAGTCAGGCGCGTAAGGGAAGTCCCTTTATCCTGAGTCCCACTCCATCGCCGGATGGGAATTATACCGTGTATCAGGATGAATTCGTTCACCATCTTACCAAACGGTTCGGCGACGCTCAGCATGATGGCGTCCGATTCTATGCGATGGACAATGAACCGGATCTCTGGGCGCAGACGCATACGGATGTGCAACCGGTATTACCGGGTTATGATGATCTACTGCAACGGTTCTACGAATATGCGACCGCAGTTAAAGATGTCGATCCGGGAGCGCTGGTAACGGGGCCGGTATCCTGGGGATGGGCGGGTTACTTGACCTCGCCCAAAGACCTGGATAATTTTGCCGGTCGTCCCGACCGTCGCGCTCATGGAGATGAGTTTTTTATTCCCTGGTTCCTGAAATCGGTCCGTAGTCGCGATAAAGTGGCAGGGCGGCGAACTCTGGATGTCCTCGATATCCATTATTATCCACAAGGCGATGTTTTCTCCGATAAAATCGGCGCGTCAATGCGGCGCCTTCGTTTGCGTTCGACTCGCTCTTTGTGGGATCCTAACTATCGTGATGAGTCGTGGATAAATGATACGGTCGAACTGGTTCCACGAATGAAGCGTTGGGTCGCGGAAAATTATCCGGGCACAAAATTGGGAATCACGGAATGGAACTTCGGCGCGGAGCAGGACATCAGTGGCGGATTAGCCGTGGTGGAAGTATTAGGCATTTATGGACGCGAAGGCGTCGATCTGGCGAATTACTGGACACGACCCAAGCCGGGATCACCCGCCGCACTGGGCTTCGCCCTTTACCGCAACCCGGATGGTAACGCGAAAGCGCAATTTGGCGATATATCCTGTCAGGCGATCAGTCCGTCTCCGGATCGTTTATCGTGCTTTGCCGCTAAGGATAGTATGAGCGGGGCAGTGACTCTGGTTCTGGTAAATAAGACTGCTCACACGACTATTACCGTTCCGCTTTCCGTATCCGGGGCGACCAGGATGGCAGGTCACGAACTGTACTCTTTTTCCGCCGCTTCTGCCGGGCGTATTTCAAAAACGACCAACGCTCCTTTAAAAGAAGGCAGGGCGACAATCATACTGCCGCCGTATTCAGCGACGTTAGCCGTGTTTAGCAAAGGAACAGGGACGAAATAATGGAACAACGGTGGGGGAAATTCCGAAGCTTTCTACGCTTTCTGTGGGAGGGCGAAACTACCACTGTCAGTGAAGAAGCGCGACCGACCGAGGCTAAAATCCATCAAAATATTTACGCCATGCCAACCGCGATGGATTTTAAAAGGCAGGCGGACCGGCAACAATTAAGCGCCATTATTGCGGCTCTTCTTTGCAGTTTGATTCTGGGTAGCGCCTATGTATTGACAGGATGGGATAATATCGCGCTGCCTGTAGCCATGATCGTGGCTGTCGCAGTTCCAATGCTACTCTGGCGCTACCCAATATTCGGTCTTTATCTGGTGTTAGCCTGTGTTTGTCTGTTCGATGTCTTTCCACGATCTTTCACAGACGCCGTTTTTGATAATGCCAAGTTTCCTCTCTGGTTCAATATAAATACGATTATCGCGCTTTATACTTATGTGGACCCGCACGTTATCCCGGTCAACCTCTTTGAGATCATTGTTGTATTGATGGGGCTCATGTCCCTGGTTCGTATGTCTTATTACAAGACGATGAAGTTCCGTGCGGGCGACCTGCTGGCGCCGATTGCTGTTTATATCGCTTTTGTCACTATAGGATGGATTCTTGGTATAACTTCCGGCGGCGACTTTAACCTGAGTCTTCAGGAAGTGCGAGCGCAGTTTTACTTTTTGTATGCTTACTGCCTCGCGGTAAATATGGTTGAAAATCGTAGCCAGGTACGGACGGTCTTCTGGATTACCGCGCTCTGTATCGGACTCAAGGGTATTCTTTACACCTTCCGTCGTTATGTGACCCTCGCCGGGCAGCCGCTGGATGACCAGGGAGTTGGCAGTCATGAAGAAGCGTTTATGTTCGACGTGTTTTTGATGATGCTGCTCTGCTGTGTCTTCTCGAAATCCTATACCAAATTACAGTGGGCGATGTGGGCTTTGCTTCCGCTGATTATTCTGGGTAATATAGCGACGAACCGGCGTACAGGAACAGCGGCTCTTGTTATCGCATTACCGATTTTCCTGATCGGGTGCTATGCCGCCTTTCCGCGCCGTCGCATCAATATTGTCATTTTCGCGGCAATGACGGCCTCGCTGGGATACCTGTATTATCAGGCTTTTAAAAATAGTAGCCTATCCATCGCTCAACCTGCTCGCGCCATTCACAGTTACTTTGAACCGGATGCGCGAGACGCTTCCTCAAACCTGTATCGTGATGCGGAAAATATCTCCCAGTTTGCGACGATCAAGGATAACCTGTTGGGTTACGGGTATGGCAAGCGGTTTTACCACGCCGTTGATATGCGGGCGCTACTCAATGGAGCTGATGTCAATGTCATTTATCCGCTCTGGGATATCTTGCCACACAACCAGATTCTCTGGGTATGGATGCGTACCGGTACACAGGGCTTCTTCGCCTTCTGGATTATGGCATCCCTGATTGTGATACGGTCAATGTTTTTTCTCAAACGTCCCGATCTGACAAATGAAGATCGGGCGCTGGGGCTTTTAACGTTGACCATTATGCCGATGTTGCTGGTCTTTGCGGTTTATGACGTGCAATTGAGTAACTTTCGCAATATGTTGCTGACCGGTATATTCATCGGTACGAGTTGCTCTGGATTTAGAGGGGAATTTTCCTCCCTCCTGTTTGGAAAAGCGAACTCTCAGGAGCCTTCCGTGTCTCTTGGGCTCACGCCAGGCATCAGGTAAATAGAACGACCATGTGACTATCGGGTGCGAATATGTTTGTGCGAAAACGTTTAAAATCAGGCGCCGAAAAGACGGTTCTCATTCTTATCGACGCCCAATTTTCCTGAGGCTATAAACTTAGAGGGTATAAACTTAATTGCAAGAATGGCATTGTTTTCCAGTCGCAAACAATGCTACAACTCAAGTGAGTTTTGAAAGATGATCGAAAAATGAGTAATGAGATCGCAAGTCCCTCTCCTGCCGTCAAGATGAATGCGCCCGCTATGCCGACAAAAATGGCGACGAATGTTCTTGCCACGATAGGAGCGCAAATTATCGGATGGGCAATGGCGTTGCTTGTGACGGTTTTTCTGCCACGTTATCTCGGTCCCGACGATGTGGGGAAGATAGCTGCTGCGACGAACTTTATTAGCATTTTCAGCATCCTCGTCCCGCTGGGAACCTCCACGGTAATCGTGCAGGCGATCGCTCGCGACCATTCGCGAATGCCAGAGGTTGTCATGACCGCCCTCTTCCTGCGCGTTCCGTTAGCGATCTTCTGTGTCGCCATCAGTCTGCCAATAGCAAAGATGGTTGGATTTTCGGAAACGATCCAGGTGTTGATTCTGGTAGCGTCCAGCGGCATGGTCATCAACACGATTTACCAGATCTTCAATTCCGCTTTGCAAGGTCAGGAAAAACTTCCTCTGCTAAATTTTGCGATGCTGGTGGAACGCTTTGCAAATGCAGCATTGACATTAGCGTTGGTCGCTTTCAAAGCGCCATTGTGGGCTTTTGCCCTCACTACCATTGTATCTTTACTGACTTGTGTCCTTGTGCAAACCTGGATTTTCCGTGATTTACGTCATTCCTTATACATACCTGCCTGGCTGGATATCAAAAATCTGGTAGTAGCGGGAATACCTTTTCTGGGTTGGGTGGCTTTAACGCAACTTTATGAGCCCACGGATACTATGATCTTGGCCAAGTTGACGAACAATACCAATATCGGTTGGTATAACGCCGCGACGCGATTGGGGGGAACGCTCATGTTTTTCCCGGTCGCCATCCAGACAGCGCTCTACCCGACTCTGGTGCGTCTGCATGAATCAGGAGATACAAAGGGCTTTTATAACCTTTCCAGACGAATGCTTGACATTATTGTCCTGTTCAGCGTTTTGGGCGGCGTTACGTTAATGGCGGGCAGCGAAACTATTAACTTGCTTGTCTATGGTCCCAAGTATGCGGGAGCGGAGATGGTTATACGCGTGGCGGGATTCAATTCTTTGCTTTATGCGATTATGTGCTTGCTGGGCGGCATCGTCATGGCGATCAATCAGCAACAGCGGATGCTCAATGTCACGATTGTCGCCTGGATGATTGGCGTCGCATTCTGTATCGTTTTTACGTATTTTTCCTTTCGCTGGTTTGGCAACGGCGCCGCAGGCGCAATGGCGAGCGATGCCATACGAGAAATTGTTGTCCTGATTGGAATGTTCGCGATTCTGCCAAAGGGGCTGTTCGGCATGGATAACCTCTGGCGGATGATACGTTGTATCGTTGCCGCTTTGCCATTGCCGGCGCTTCTGATACTTGCCTCTCAGCAACAGGCGGGAATAGGCGTGATTTTGCTGGCATTGACTGCTGGTGTCCTCATTTATGGAGGGCTTTGCGTGGCGCTCCGAGTGGTCTCGCGTGAAGACATCGTCATGGTAAAGCAGATTGTTGGCGCAAAATTCAGCGGATCAGCCAACGCGAAACAATGAATCGTGCTGTCAATAGTATAACTAGGGATAATTCTGACGTTGCGCTAGTAGGCGAATCTGTTGCAGCACATTAGAACGTGGCGCGGGCATATCTTGCCGCAACGGATGCGCGTTTTGATTCGTTGCTGTATGGGTGCACTCTGGCGCTATGGGGCAATCCTGCTCTGGCTCCAACTGACACGCCTGAAAAAGTATGGAAATATCGATGGTTTCCTTCGGGTCTGGCGATTTCGGTTGTGACCGCTATTTACTACGGGGTGGAAATTTCGTCAGGACGGTTGCGGAAGCGGCTCAGCGTTTTCTCCCGCGCATAAACGCTTTGTCTGATAAGGGCATGAATGAGTTATATGCCCGAAATAATTGGGTATGATAGTTCGGGAATATCTGTTAATAGTTTAGTGTCGTCGCGGCGTTTCTAGACCGATTGGTCTTGAACATCATTAAGAAAGGTCGTTTATGTGAATAATAAAGGTCGTTTGCTAATCATTGGAGCGGGACCCACGGGCATAGGAGCCGCGTATCGTTTGAAAAAACTCGGTTATGAAGATTTCCTGCTCGTAGAAGCCGCTCCTAAAGCAGGTGGCCTGGCAAGGAGCTTTGTTGATGACAAGGGATTCACCTGGGATATCGGCGGTCATGTCCAGTTCTCCCATTATGATTACTTTGACGCCGCTATGAAGGAAGCTCTGGGGGAGGAAGGCTGGCTCTACCATGAGCGCGAATCCTGGGTCTGGATTGCGGATCGCTTCGTCCCGTATCCGTTTCAGAACAATATCCGTTATCTGCCGCGTGAGATGGCGGCAAAAGCGATTCGCGGTCTGATCAACCGTCCTCCTTTCAAAGCGGATCCGAATAAGGATTTTGGAACCTGGATCGACCAGATGATGGGCGAGGGGCTGAAAGAGATTTTCATGGCTCCTTACAACTACAAGGTCTGGGCCTATCCGGTCGACATGATGGGTTCCGGCTGGCTCGGCGAGCGGGTGGCGACCGTCGACTTATCGCGCGTCACCGAAAATATCCTGATGGAGCGCGATGACCTAAGCTGGGGACCGAATAATACCTTCCAGTTCCCACGGCACGGCGGTACCGGCGCGATCTGGGCTGCTCTTGCGGAACAAATAGGCGACAAGCATCTGCGGTGCAACACACATATCGTTTCTCTGGACTGGCAAAATAAGGTGGCAATCACGGCGGAAGGCGAAAAACTGGAATACGATCATGTGCTAACCACCATGCCTCTCGATACGCTGAGCAAAACGCTTACGCCGGAACTGCCCGTCGTTACGGAAGCGTCGCATCAACTGTTGCGCTCTCATTCCCATATTCTGGGCATTGGATTAACGGGGGAAATGCCTTCGAAGCTGGCGAAAAAATGCTGGATGTATTTCCCGGAGGATAACTGCCCGTTCTACCGTGTAACTGTTTTCTCGCATTACTCTCCCAACAACGTTCCGGAACCGGAGACGGGCAAGTACTGGTCACTGATGACGGAAACCAGCGAGTCCACGCATAAGCCAGTCAACCGGGAGCAGTTGATGGAAGAGACAATTCAGGGATTATTGAACACGGGACTGATCCATGACCGTTCCCAGATTGTCAGCCAGTGGAGTTATGTCGCCGAGCATGGGTATCCGACCCCTTCGTTACAGCGGAATGCGTTGCTCTCGAAAATCGAACCAGAACTGAAAAAAGCGGGGGTCGGTTCTCGCGGTCGCTTTGGCGCATGGAAATACGAAGTTTCCAATCAGGATCATTCCTTCATGCAAGGGGTCGAATGGGTCAATTCCACGCTTTTCGATGTTCCCGAATTGACAGTCCGTTTCCCAGATACGGCAAATGCCATGTGGGGCAGAAAGTAGAGAAAGGAATCGATTGTCATGAATATTTCTGTCATCATCTGTACGCGTAATCGTCATGAAACGATCGGTCAGGCGGTGGAAAGCGTCGCTAATTGTGACTATAAGGGCTTTGATATCCATATTATGGATCAGAGCACTGACAAGCTGACCGAAAATATCGTTACAGAACTGGCGGGAAAATATCAGCAAGTCTGTCCTATCGTTTATCATCATCTGAGCAAGGCGGGACTTTCCGCCGCTTACAACACGGGAATGCGTGTGACCACGAACGAGATCATGGCGTTCACGGATGATGATGTCATCGTTCCTGCGGATTGGCTCACACAAATCGAGAAGGTCTTCGAGAAGGAACCGGATGCGGAGATGCTCTACGGGCAGGTCTGTATTCCGACGGATCTTACGGACGAAGTGAAAAAGGGAATCATCGTTCCTGCCCTCGAATTTACGAAGTACAAGCGACTCAGCTTGAAAGAAGGTTTTCAGGTCATCGGAATGGGAGCGAACATGGCAATGCGCCGCTCCCTGATGGATCGGGTGGGGGGCTTTGATGAAGCTCTGGGCGGCGGCGGGCCTTTGCGCTCTTCCCAGGATTTTGACTTCGCCTATCGCACCTACCGATTTGGCGGCGTTATCGTGCTGGCTCCGGATGTCAAGGTAGACCACTACGGGACGCGAACGCCGGATCAGTGGCCGGTGACCATGAAAAACTATGGAATCGGCGATGGGGCGTTTTATGGCAAGCATATCCGTTGTGGCGATACCGGGGCGCAGTGGATGCTGGCGAAACGGATGATTGTCTCTCGCGCCCGTGAGATCAAGCGGGCGCTAAAAAGCGGTGTCTGGCAGGCAGATGATTATGGTCGCCATTTGATGGTAGGATATCGGGAAGGCAAAGCGTTCAACATCGACCCGAAATTCCGCCTGTATCAGGAATCGGATAAGGGTAAAATGGTCGTTACGGAATCGAACGCCGTTACCGCCGCCCATCAGAAGCAATAAGCGTTACAGGTCGCTTTGTTCTCCCTTTTCCTTAATTGGAGAAAGGAGAATACCTCTTTCCCTCGTCAGTCCGCCTGCCCCCGGCAGAGACTTTCTCCAAGAGAGGGACGCTTACTCTGGCAAGATGGTGAGCAACGGAGATATGCTTTTGAGTGGGATTCGTCCGGGGATCTTTATGGGGCGGTGAACCATCAAGACCGCAATGCTTCAAATTCACCTCAGTTAGTGGTATCGTCCTTGGGTAAACTCCGATCATTGGCGGACAAAATTGGGCAGCTGATTCGAGCGCGTTGGCAACTTCGGTCCTGTAACAGCGTAGGGCTGCGCGTTCGTGTCATTGGCAGAGTGATTATCGAAAATTATGGGACTTTGTCCATCGGGGAGCGGACTCGGTTTCGCGCATCACAGATACCCGTTGAACTGGCGACCGGACCCGAAGGGGAATTGATTATCGGGGACCGGACATATATCAATAATGGCGTCAGTATAGGAGCGTCCTGCTCCGTAACGATCGGTCAGAATGTGGCAATTGGTCCGCTCTGCCTGATTATGGACAGTGATTACCATGATCTGAATGATCACAGTCTTCCGGGTAAATCCGCTCCGGTCAAAATAGGCGATAATGTCTGGTTAGGAGCGCGCGCGACCGTCCTCAAGGGCGTTACCATTGGAGATGGCGCGGTGGTGGCTGCCGGCGCTTTAGTCACGCGGGACGTGCCATCACGAACCGTCGTTGCAGGAGTGCCTGCCCGCGTCATCAAACATCTGGATGCCGAAATAGCTGGCAAGCCATCCGAAAATTGAATAATATTGCCATGTGATTACCCTATTCACGCGTTCTTCCCTCGGGCGCGGCATTAGAGACAGTGGTTAATGCATGATTCGTCGAATAGCTCCATGAAGTTGCTCTCACAGATAACCGAAGAATTAGGCAGTGGTCTGAAGCGGTTCCGCCCCCGGTTGATATTCTGGATGGGGGTGAGCCGATTGTTGCCATCGAACGCTTTTGTCCGTCTACGCGCCCTTTGCTATTCGTGCGCGGGTTGTTATATTGAGTCTAAGGTGAGCATTTCCGATCATATCGAGTTACTGGGAAGCGGTGATGTGGCGAAACGTTTAAGTATTGGGGAAGGCTGTTTTATCGGCGTCAAAGTCACTCTTGCCCTCGATGGCGCGATTACGATTGGGAAAAATGTCGCTATCGGCCCGGAAGTCCTGATGCATACCGCCACGCATAAAGTAGGCGGCTCCGCACGGCGGATGGATTTGAATATAATCGTGAAACCGATTGTGGTGGAAGACGGAGCATGGGTCGCCATGAGAGCAGTCATTCTGCCCGGAGTAACTATTGGGAGGGGCGCGGTTGTTGCGGCGGGCGCGGTCGTTACCAAAGACGTGCCTCCGAATGCGCTTGTCGGCGGAAGTCCGGCTCAAGTCATCAAGTATCTCGCGCCCGAATGACCGGCGGAACGCCAGATTGTAAGCGCAGGCGAAAAATACTATGGCAAACCCCTTCCTCTCGGTAGTCGTTCCTACCTACAACCGCAAAGACAGTTTGCGTGTGACTCTGGATGCGCTGGGAAAGCAAACTCCCCTGAAGGACAAAGAAATGCCTTCCTTCGAGGTCGTGGTGATCTCGGATGGGTCGACGGATGGCACAGAGAAATTTCTGGCGGAGTATCAGACAAAAGCTCCCTATTCCCTGCGATGGGTGCAACAACAGAATGGCGGCCCCGCTCGCGCCAGAAACCGGGGCTTTCAGGAAGCGACCGGAGAGATTATCGTTTTTCTGGATGACGATGTCGAACCGGAACCGCAATGTCTGGCGGCTCATGCGATTCATCATGAAAAAGATCATAAGATTATCGTGATCGGTCCGATGTCTCCGGACCCGGCTCTCTCCGGTAAAGAGCCTGTCTGGATCGCCTGGGAGCATGAGATGCTCCAGAAGCAGTACCGTAACTTCATAGCTGGTGTCTGGCAGACAACCTCGCACAACTACTACACCGGGAATGTTTCCCAGCGGCGTGAGCATCTCCTCGCCGTCGGCGGCTTCAACGAGAAGTTCACGCGGATGGAAGATGTCGAACTTGCGGTACGTATGGAAAAGGAGCGGGGAGTGCATTTCACCTTCGATCCCGCCACGAATGTATGGCACCGCCCGATGCGCAGTTTCTCTTCCTGGTTGAATGTCGCGTATTCGTATGGCGGGCGTCTTGTGGAAAGAGCGAAGACCGGCGAGGAAAGCTGGCGTGTGGTAGCGGATAACTGGACAGAGCGCAATAAACTGACGCTCACCGTCGCTTCCGTTGTTTGCCCGCGCCCCTCTTTATCCGCCCCGACGGAGCGATGGCTGAAATCGATGGCGGAGCGCCTTTACGCCCAGCCCGGGAAAGCGAACCGTGCGGCGGCGCTGGCGATGCTGTCGGTTCTGTATAATGTTCGCCTTCTGGAAGGTGCGCGAGATCAGATTGGTTCGTGGGCTGCATTACAGGAGCGTATTCGTGATGCCGCAAATGTACCTGCGGATTCAACCTCGGATGCAGTCCGATAACGCCGTCTTTTCCGCTTCTTTTCCGGTGAAATGGGTATCCATCGATATCCCGGATGGCTCCTCTTATGGGCGGTTGCGCAATGGCGCGATGCGGCATAAGGTGAGATATGGCGGAAATCGAGCGGAAAAAATTTCAACTGTCCGGATTACGGACTGCCCTGCGACTGGTCTGGCGTGGCGCGCCGGGAATGACCGCTCTGAGCATCTTCCTGAGCATCGCCCAGAGTCTGCCATCGACATTGACTCTGTACCTGAACAAACTCATTGTCGATGGCGTGATTCAGGCGGCAATGGCGACGGACAAAATCGCAGCAGGACAGCATATTCTTCTTCTGGTGCTATCTACTGGCGGCGTTATGCTGCTCAGCGATCTCCTTTCAGAGGCAAGTGATCTGGTGCGCGACGCGCAGGGAGAGAAGGTAACCAACTTTATTTCCGCCACCGTTCACAGCAAGGCGATTGCGGTCGATCTGGAAGCATATGAAAACCCGAAGTATTACGATACGCTCAGCCGGGTGCAACGAGACGCCGCCTATCGCCCCAATCAGGTAGTCCGGGGACTTACCGCAATCATACAGAGCGCCGTGAACCTGCTGGCAGTCGCCGGGCTTCTGGCATCGTTGCACTGGGGCGTCGCTCTTTTACTGTTTCTGGTGACCTTGCCCGGCGCGTGGGTACAATGGAAATTCAGCAGTAAGATGTACCGCTGGCAACGGCAACGAACGCCGACGGAACGACAGGTGTCTTACTTCAACTGGATGCTGGCAGGAGATCAGACCGCAAAGGAAATCCGCCTTTTCAATCTGGGACCGCTTTTCGTCAATCGCTTTATCGAACTGCGTGAAAAGATGCGAAAGGAACGTTTGGCGATAGCGATACGGGGTTCCGCTGCAGACCTTGGAGTACGAGCCGCCGCTACGCTGGCAATTTACGGAGCCTATGCGTTTCTGGCATTACGCGCTGTGCAGGGGATAATCTCAATCGGTGGTCTGACCATGTACTATCAGGCGTTCCAGCGGGGGCAGGGATTACTGCAGGGCGTCTTTAGCGGCATTGTAGGACTGTACGACCATAGCCTGTATCTTTCCGATCTGGAAGAATTCCTCAATCTGGAACAACAGGTCAAAGACCCGGCGCGTCCCGTTCCGGTTCCGAATCCGATGGCGCAAGGGATTTGCTTCGAAGATGTCTCGTTCAAATATCCTACGGGCAAGGATATGATTCTGGAAAACGTGTCGCTGACAATCAGACCGGGGAAAATTGTCGCCTTTGTCGGTGAGAATGGGGCGGGTAAAACGACTCTGACCAAACTACTGTGCCGTCTCTATGACCCTACCGAAGGACGCATTACCCTCGATGGTCACGATTTGCGTGAGTTTTCCACAGCGGATCTACGCCGCCAATTTAGCGTTATCTTTCAGGACTATGTCAAGTACCAGTTGACCGCCCGCGAAAATATCCAGTTCGGTAACCCCGATTTGGAACCGGATGAAGATCGCCTGATCGACGCCGCCGAACGATCCGGCGCAGACCGTGTCATCGATACCCTGCCGGATCGTTATGATACCGTTCTGGGCAAGTGGTTCGAAGGCGGCGAAGAACTGAGTATCGGGCAATGGCAAAAAATTGCGCTGGCGCGGGCTTTTCTGCGCGAATCGCAGATTATCGTTCTGGATGAACCCACCTCAGCGATGGACGCTCGCGCGGAATACGAACTCTTTGCCCGGTTCCGCGAATTAGCCGCCGGACGCGCCGCGGTATTAATCAGCCACCGTTTTTCGACGGTACGAATGGCGGATACGATCTTTGTCCTCGAAGACGGCAAAATCGCGGAAAGCGGCAGTCATCAGTCTTTGATGGAATTAGGCGGCGCTTACGCCCGTCTTTTCGAGATGCAGGCGCAAAACTATCGTTAAAAACAGAGGGTAAGATGCAACGCATCTTACCCTCTGTCTGCACGGGCTTACCGTTTTTTCAAAATGACACTTTCATCTACCGCCTTCAGGAAGTCGCCGAAATATTTCCGTACTTCGTCATAACGGGTGAAGGGAATGTCCGCCCGTAAGACCTTCTGGCTGACGACGATATTGAGTTTGTCTCCGTCCTGCTTGATCACGCGCGTGAACTGTCCCAGATCGCTCTTAATATTCGCGTCTTTGGGCAACGACAGCACGGCGTGATCTTTGGGCAATGTTAAATCAAGAGTGGTCGATGCCATGGAAAAGCTGTTCTGAACGATATTGTTCTTGCGGAAATCCTCCCGGAAAGGGTTGGAACTGACCCCCCCGGTTTGCTCCGGCTTCGCTTTGAATATCAGCAGATCGCCGCTCTGGTTTGCCCATGAGGGGAAAGAAACATCCATCTTGAGCGTCACCGGAGCCGTCATATCCTTGTAGTCGCTTACGCTGACATCCGTGACGCGCGGATTGGCGCCGACGCTCAGAGCGAGGTTCTCTGCATAGAGTCGTCGCTTGCTCTCCGGCCAGTCACGCAGGGAACTCCGAAGAGCCATATCCGTATCGCCATTGCCAGTGATCGCGATAGTGCCGGTCGCGGAGCCATCAGGCGCCAGTGTGAGTTTTACGGTGCGTTCGAACCGGTTATCTTCCGGTTCCCCGAACGGAATGGTCTCCCAGACGCCTTTACCATCCTTGATGACCATGACTTCGCAGCCACGGTCTACGCCGGGGATCACGCCCCAGGGGCATACTGCCGCTGTTGCATCCAGCCAGTAGTCCTTGCCGTTGATCTCCGCCTTGCAGATCGCATGGTTGAAGGCTCCGGGCGAGGGCAGTTCGGCGCTGCGCTTATCCTTGGAGTCCATCTTGATCAGCACGGGGTAAGCGGAGATGCCCGCTTCGCGGAGCATCGCGACCAGAAGAGTCGCCATATCCTTGCAATCGCCGTACTTGTTTGCATATGTAAGGGATGCGGGTCGGGGCTGATACGCCGACTTCCCCAGAGAGATCGCGACATAACGCGTCTTCTCCTGAACATAGTAAAAGATCGCTCTGGCTTTTTCTTCTGGAGTCGTTTTGCCCTGAATCAGGGTCTGGGTCTGCGCCTTCAGGGCGGCGTCGGCGTTCATTCGGTCTTTTGCCAGATCGCTATACCAGTCCGCTACCGCTTGCCATGAGGGCACTGTGGACAGATACAGTTTGGGAACCAGCTTGTCTGTGTCCGGCATCAGAGGCTCGGTCTCGAAAGGCGCGACATTGTTGTCTTCCCACGTATACAGGACGTTTTTGCCATCTGGAAGAGCCTTGACCGTCGCTTTAACCGGGGAGTTGCTGATGTTCTCGTGAAGTTTGACGTTTTTAGGAACCGTGACCGTCAGTTTAGTCTTCATTACCGGATCGAAACCGCCCTGAAAATACCAGCTTTGCCAGAACTGTCCGGGCATCTGAGATTCTTTGGATTCGGTCACATATTCGTAATCGATGATGCAATCGTCATCGACTGCGGGAAGGGAGAACGCCTTGACAACGACATCGTCATAGTCACTGGGGCGGCTCTCGCGAATATCTTCTTTTTTGATATTGACGACTGAACCGTCGGGCTTGATCGTTCGCGCCCGTATGATTCGTACGGACTCAAAGGCGGCATTATAAGGAATTTTGATTTCGGACTCATCGTCGCGGCCCCGCTTGGTAAAAATCTTCTTCGCCTGGCGGGTAACGGAAACAGAAGAGCCGTCAGGCTTCACAACCACATCCATCAGGTCCAGCAGCATAGCAGAGGCTGCGTTGGGATAATCAGACGCCTTGGGAGCTTTTGCCAGCAGGGCTTTGATTTCTTCGGCGCTTCCGGGTGTGATACTGGGCAACCCCAGGCTTGTCGTCTTTTGTGGCGGGGCGGCGGGAGCGCGTAAGGCTTTGCCCGACTCCTTCGCCCCATCAGCTGCGGCTATAGCGGAATTATAAAAGGGTTGACAGAATATAAGGACGCCAGGTAAAGCGGCGAAAATGCGAAAGCGGTTAGACATGGGTTTCACGGTTGCGGACACCTCAAAATCGGGTTCTTGTACTTTGAGGATACGGTTTATATTGTCAGGCGCGTTCCGTGTCCCCAGAGTTCGCTTTCGCTACCGCTCTTTTTCCTCAAGGGCATCGATCCGAAAAAGTTTACAGATTTAATGACAGTGTTGTTTCGCCGGGAACGAACCGGTGAAATTCAATAAAATTTGCACTTCTAACGATAGAAAGTGCAATGGTCAAAATATTGCCACCATTCGAAAGGAGCTCAGGCTTTTAATTGTCAGTTACGGATGGTCGGTATGCAAATATAGACCGGACGTAATCGTCTCCCCGTCTGAGTAGCTCGCACAAGTGCACCCGGGGACGGCTAACGCCATTGCTAGGAGTAAAAGGAATTACATAGTGCGTTACGTACGCATTTTCGAGACGTTTCCCCATCTGCTTGTTGCACATGGGGGAGGTTGGCGGGGACGCAGTCCGGAGTTTTACTGTGAGCCTTTGGTAAGAAATCCCAGTGAGCGCTCCGCATCCCGCGTCCCCCTTTTTTGTGTTTCCGTAAGCCGTTCCTGCACCCAAAGGGAGGGTAGTAGGCGACTGACTTTTTGCCGCAGCGGCGTCCCGGGGCGCATCAATAAAGATGGCGTCGCCCGGGGAAAGCGGCGTTCCTGCCTCGCCCTTTCCACCCGCCGTCTCTTCGGCGACCTACCGGCGACCGCTCAAGCATAAAGTGTCTACCAACCCGGCATCAGGCGAAAAAGGAGCATTCAGGAAGAAGTTCCTATCTCACACCTCGTCCACAGAGACACATGCTCTATAATACCCAATCTGAATGGTATTGCACCACTATTTTACTTGGAGTCTTTCGCGTATTAAAAACAAATACTGAGAAATGCAGATAATATCGGCTTGTTGAGTAAGTGCGTTGCTATTAACCTCCTCGAAAGATAACTTAAATATCTGCACTATTGTATTATTAGTCCAGAAACGATCTGGTTTACGCCTTTTATCTTTTCCTCCGCAGAAAGGAGCTCTGTGCGTGACGCATCGTAGTAGTGAGTGGATAATTCTGGAAACGTCAAACCAGGCGGTATTATCTATCAAGGGTGGTATTAACCTTATTTTAATGTGAAACGTGGTGTGTTGCGCTTGAAATTTGAAAATCATCCGCCGATGGAATCCATTTATATGACAAGTCCCCTTTTCAGTATTTCCTTGACAGTCCGCCATTTATGCACGGATAATAGAAGCGTAATGCACCCTGACAACAGTTCATACGCTGAAGGGCGCAATGTTCGCTATGCCTGACGCTGAAATACCTTCGTCCTCTGAGAATAAAGACGCGACGCCCGGGGAACCGACGCGTCCAGCTTCCGCCGCGCCACGTATACGTATCCAGCGTGGAGCCACAGTCTATGCTCCCTGGCGCCGTGCGGATGAACGCCCCCCTGCTCCGCAGTCCGGCGCCCCCCAGAGGGTTGAACCTGCGAACGCGCCCGCGCCAACCCCTGCCGCTCCTCCCCTGAATTTTGCGACCCCTGCGGTAGCCCCGACAGTCATTATTCGCCCCGCGCCCGGTTCGCAACACTGGGTGGCGGATGAATTCGGCAGTGAACCGACCATCGAAATGACGGTCGAGTTCGCCGCTGTCATGGGTGACGAGGCGACAGAGCCATTGGCATCGGACTCCCCAGAGACCGCAATGGAAGCGGTGGAAGCGTCTGTAGCGCCGGAAGCATCCGTGATGCCGGAAACGCCCTCGACTACTGTTGATATCGTTGATATCCCGGTAACTGCGCTGGCACCGATTACGCCTGTCGCCGTTGAGATTGCGCCATCGATTACTCCGCTTCAAAGTATTACGGAAACGCTTCCTGCACAGGGAATTATGGAAGCTATTCCGTTATTAGACCCTGCCGCTTTCCTAACGCGTCCGACCCCTGCTCCGGTTCCGGTCGAACTTTCGTTGATTTCTCCAGTTCCGCTGGTAGCGAGCGTTACGGAAACCCTATCAACGAATATTAGAGACAATGTTACTGCACTGGATGCCGCTGAATTTCTGGCGCGTCCGACCCCTGCTCCGGTTCCGGTCGAACTTTCGTTGATTTCTCCGGTTCCGATAGTACCGAGCGTTACGGAAACACTGCCTTTATCGACGAGTATTGGAGACACGGTCGCTTTACTGGACGCCACCGAATTTCTGGCGCGTCCGACCCCGTCGGTGGAGTTGTTGCTGATCGCGCCGGTCTCACCGACGCCGATCGTGTCTGAAATTCTGACATTAACGGATGCGATACGGGAATCCGTTCCTCTTCTCGATGCCGCGACCGCTCTGGTCCGACCGGAACCAACCCCGGCTCCGGTCGAACTTCCCCTGATAGCGCTTATCCCGCAAACGGAAGGCGTCATCGGAATATTACCAGTATCGGCAAGCGTTCGGGAAACAGTCGCTCCGCTGGATGCCGCCGAATTCCTGTCGCGTCCAACCCCGCCGGTGGAATTGCCGCTGATCGCGCCTGCGCCGGTAATGTCGATGTTCGCTGAGCCATTACCGTTACCGATAGTCCCTCAGGCGGAGATTCCGCCGGTGGATATGGAGGCTTTCTGGGCGTCCGTCTCATCCGATTCGGCGCTGGTAGAGAGTTCCATTGCGCCTATAGGGGCTCAATCTGTAGAGCAGGCGTCAGTGGATGCGCAGGCGATCATTCCTGAAGCGGTAGAGGCTATAACCCTTCCAACGTCGCCGGTTCTGGAAGAGCCTCTCTCCGCCGACACGGATGTACAGGTTCCGGAAATCGTACAGGAGGACGAGACGCCGATCAGCGTTCTGCCGGTGGGTACGGTCGCCGTCATTCGTGAAGACGAGTTGCCCCCCGTTTCCGTACCGATTCAGGCACGACAAACGGAAAAGGCGGAAGAGCCACAATCGATTCCTGTCCACCTCTCTTTACAAAAAGAAACGCCGTCGGTTCAGAAAGAGTCCGCAGAGACGAAAGGCGCGGAACTAACTCCGCCTCCTCGCCGCCTCCCAACACCGCTTTCACCCGCCCTGCCGGGCATCGCACGCTTTCTGGCGGTTGCCGGAATTATTATAGCGACTCTGGGAGCGCTGGTGCGTCCCCTATCGGAGATGAAGTCTCCTGCGTTGGACTCGCTTGCCGGATTCGTGAACGCGGTGGAAAGCGATTCCCGAATACAAACGAGAAATCTGCAACGCCGCGCAGCGGGCGCAGCGTTATCGCCGGGACTTCGCAAGAAAGCGCGTGTGGTGGTTGTCCTTGCCGAGCCTCGACGCGGCGCGGCGCCGGATGAGTATCCTATTGGTCGTCTTGAACTGGCGTCTCTGATACGGTTATGTCATGCCGCCGAGGTTCCGGTCATCGGTCTTGCGGCGGATACTGGAAAGATGCCGTTGACTTCGGGCATTCCCGCCGCCGGACCCCTTTCTGGAACGTCATCGGATCCTCTGGCAGTTGCGATTCAGGAAGTCAGTAACGCAAGCCTGCAGTCGAATCCGACATTTGTCGTTTTACCGGCGATATTCGATCCAAAAGCGGCGTCTGCTGGAGGCGAAAAATCCTATACCGCTTCCGGTTGGGCGCTGACCGATCCGCAGTTGCCGCGCGATAGTGCGGTCACTGGCTTTATAGGGCCTTCTCCTGTCGCGCCGGATGCTGGAGGAGACCGGGGCGCTTTACGTCGCACGTTAGCGCTGACCGCATCCGTCCCTGTGCCCGGTAACCAGGGGGGAGGAATCGCACAGGCGATATCCATGCCCGGCGCTCTCGCCCTGCTTGCCATGCCGGGAGTCGCCCAATGGCCTCAGGCAAACGGGATGGAATTCGCGGATTCGGCGATTCCGAAAAAGCTGGAATCCGCTTTCGGTTACCCTCCTCCTGTCATTGAAACGGAAGTGATAGGAAATCATCCGGTCGCCATCGATTTTGGATTATTGCAATCCGATCCGGAAGGGGTTCAGGTCATCTCGGAATCCTATGTTCGCAAGCTCGATGACGGTCAACGACGAATTCTTTTGCAGAATCGTCCGGTAGTCATTGGCCTGGATCGAAAAATCGATCGTATTCAGACGCCGTTATCGCCGCCGCGCTTTGTCTTCCTGCAATCCGTCAAGCCGACAATGGCTCTGGCGGAAGCGGAGGGGCGCGCCACCGCTATGCTTCTGGCGCATGCAGAGCAAAAGACGGAAAACGCCGGGGAAACCGGCGTCGCGCCACCGTTCCCATATCAGGAAGCGTTTCCCGATGTCGCCTCATCGATTATCTGGTTCGCTCCTGCATTGGTTCTGGGTTATCTGTTAGGTCTTACGGGACGTCGTATCGCCGCACAACCTTTAAGGTTGGGAGTGGATGATGCGCCCCTGACCCCGGATGAAAAGAGTAAGCTCCTCTGGCGCCGTATCATGCCACTCATCATGGGGATTGCGCTTGCCGGAGCGCTGGGGGCGTTGTGGCGCATCTATGCAACTCCCGGGTTTACGGACTATCAAAATCATCCCGGATTTTCCCCCTGGGCGACCCCCTGGTTCGCAGCGGCGGCGTCTGCGGCGGTCTTTGGTCTGGCTTCCCTTATTCTCTGGATGCTGGGAATCGTCTGGGGCGGTAGAGGCGTCGCTATTATTATTGTGGCGACCATCTTTACCTTCGGAGTCCTTATCGTGCAAGATTTCGCCCTGTTCCCAGTGTGGACTCCTTTGCTGGCTCCGGTAGGTGGTCTACTACTCGGTGCGTCTCTGACCATTGGTCGTCAGCAATCCGCCCGGTATAAATACCAGCAGACGAACCCGGAATAATGCGTGATGTCCTCGTCAATAAAGAGCGTTAAAACAAAGAACGGTAGGGAGTCTTCCCTACCGTTCTTTGTTTTGTGATCCGCTTTTCTTTCGATGTTTGTGTGAGCGACTTTCTTTCGAGGGGCTGTGGTGATCTCCTTTTAATCTCTCCTTCGTTTACCTGTAGCATCCTTTAACGGCGTGATCTCCTGTTGATGAAGTCTTTGCGCCTCCAATGGTAAATAAAGATGTATCAATTGAAACTCGCTCTCATCTCATGTTTCGATGGTTTCAGAGGGCGCGGCGGCTTGTTTTCGTTTATAATTGATATGATGTCATCTGCATTAATATCTTTACCGTTACCCGCCGAGTATTATGTAACTCGAATGCGAACCCTGCACGACGCTCTGCGATTGCGTTTGACAGAGCAATTACAGATTCAATCGGCTGCTATAACGGCCCGTGCAACATTTCCTGATATGGCAGGAGTCGCTGATGTACGCGGCGGCGATACGATTTATACCATCGATACGCACGCCGAAGAATTGTTGTTCGAATTTTGCGAGGAATGGGCGCAAGAAGCGCCGTTCATTTTAATCGCCGAAGGCATTCCCGATAATGGCTGGCGTATCTTTCCGGAATCTTGTACTGCGGAGGACGCCGCTTTTCTGCTGATTGTCGACCCTATCGATGGCACCCGCAATCTGATGTATGACAAGCGCTCCGCTTGGATACTTTCCGCCGTAGCGCCCAACCGGGGAGAGACGACGACCCTTGCCGATATTGAAGCGGCAGTGATGACCGAAGTTCCCACTACGCGCCACCGGGTAGGCGATCAACTGTGGGCGGCGCAGGGGAGCGGAGCGCATCGGGAAACTGTTGATTTGATTACCGGGGAACGGCAAGAAATTCCTCTGCGTCCGTCCCGCTCCGAAACGCTGGCGCACGGGTTCGCTTCGATAGTGAAGTTTTTCCCGCCCGCCAAGGGCGCCACTGCCGCCTTTGAAGAAAGACTGCTGGCGAAAATCGCGCCGGAGGAGGGGGAGAACCCGCTGGTCTTCGATGATCAATATATTTCCACCGGAGGACAGCTTTACGAGCTTATGGTCGGGCATGACCGATTTTTAGCGGACTTGCGTCCAGAATTTTTTTCCGCATTACATCTGCCGAAAAAGTTGGTCTGCCATCCGTATGACATTTGTACCGAAATCATCGCTCGTGAGGCAGGCGTCATTGTCACCGCCCCGGATGGTAGCCCTCTGGACGCCCCGTTGGACATCCGTGCCGCGGTTTCCTGGGTCGGATACGCTAACGATGCCCTGCGCCGAAATATACAGCCCCACCTGACCGAGTCGCTGTCGTCGTTGCCCGACGATAGCCTCCCGGAAGTTTCGGTTAGTCTCTAATGTCGCTCCTTCTGAATTGGCTTGAGGACAATATATCTCTATGACCCGTCTCCTGACTGCAATTTTCGCCCTGCTGGTTTTTCTTTCTCCTGCGGATGCGCAAGTCCGTGAAATCGTTGCGCCGGGAGCGATTCCGGGATCGCTGACAGTCTTTAGCAAAAAGGCGACCATTTATGTGACCACGCAGGAGAGCGGTATCCGTGTTCCTCTCGTCGCTTCCGCGCCTCTGGGCAAGGGAGCCGTTCTCGCTCTGGCGCATGAAGGTCTGGTCGCCGCCGCCGCGATGCATAGTGAGAACGCCGAGTTCCTACAGGAAACGATGCGCTCGCTCAAACCCGGCGTTCCCCGGTTCCGAATCGCTGTTCTGGATTCGGCGATGCGTCCGGCATTAACAGCGACAGGCGCGACGGTTATCCCGGTATCGCTACCGCGTATGGAATTGTCGGGCGTGGATTTCCTCTATCTGGATCAGGCGGCTCTCGATAGCAGTATGTCGGCTGTCGGCGATGTGCGGAAGTGGGTGAAGTCGGGCGGAATCGTGATTCTGGCGGGTCCACTCTGGGGATGGCGCGCCGTCACGGGGAAAAATCCGCTGACCCAACATAGCGGGAACCAGATCGCACGTGAAGCGGGAATCGTTTTCGCCGACGGGATGACGGACATGACCGGAAAGGCGGGATGGTTACTGGATTCGGCGGGAACGACCTATATCTATACGCCAGACGCCCTGAATGCCCTGTCCGATCATGCCGCAGGGGTGAAGACACTCACTAGGTCGGAATTAACGCAGGCTACCGTCATTCTCCAGCATTCCCTCGAATCGTTATCGCCCTCAGGAAGTCCTCTGGAGCGAGATACGGTTAAACGTATCAACGCCCTGTGTGATCGTTATGCCAGTGACGCGATTCCTACCAAAGCCGCTCCGGTAACGGCGGCTATGCCCTTCGCCCGCTTGAAACTGATTCGGGAAATCCGCGACGCGCAAAGCGTCGCCCCGGAAAAAGTGAAGGCAAGCCCTGCGGCGGCGGCATTTCCCGGTAGCGTTCCTGCGGAAGCGCCCCGTTTGACGCAAACCATTACGATAAACCCCCGTATTCCCGAATGGCACGGTACGGGATTATACGCTCCGCCCGGCGAGGTAGTGACGATCACTCTGCCCGACGAGGCATCCGGAAAGGGAATCGCCGTACGAATCGGTTCTCATACCGATACGCTGTGGCATCTGGACAAATGGCTCCGCGCCCCGGAAATCTCTTTGCGGCGTGAAATTTCCGGAAAAACGCTTCGTCTCGCTTCCCCCTTTGGCGGCGCGATTTTTATCGATATTCCTGCGACGCTCTCCGATGTGGCGAAAGCGGCGATGCCGGGAAAAGGTATCCTTGTCAAGATCGCTGGCGCTGTCGCCGCTCCGCGATTTGTACGCGGGGTCACCGGGCAAGACGATTGGAAAAAGTCGATTCGTAACGCTCTGGCTCCCTGGGCGGAATTAGAGGGCAAGCGGATTATTCTTTCCGTTCCCTCATATGCGGTGCGCGAACTGGACAATCCGGAAGCGTTGATGGCGTACTGGGATGAAGTAGCAGACCTTTGCGCCGATCTTTACGCCATTCCTCGTGAACGCGCACGACCGGAACGCTATTGTGTGGATATTCAGATTTCGGCGGGATATATGCACTCTGGTTATCCGATTATGACTTATGATGATGTCGCCCGAACCTTTACGAACCTCGCGGTACTGCGCGGGCCGGATGGCCACGAAACCTGGGGCTTCTATCACGAATTGGGTCACAACCATCAGCAATCCGATTGGACATTCGACGGAACGGGCGAAGTGACCAACAACCTATTTTCCCTGTACGGCGGCGAACGACTGAATAATGCCGATCAGGGAGGCGATTACTTACATTCACATCCTGCCGTCACGCCGGACGAACGTCGTAAGCGCCTGAGTAAATACCTTGCTTCCGGCGCGAAGTTCTCCGATTGGCAGGGTGATCCCTTCCTTGCGCTGACCATGTACATTCAGCTACGTCGCACTTTTGGATGGGAACCGTTTCAAAAGGTCTTCGCTGAATACAATGCCCTTCCCGCTGCGGAACGCCCTAAAAACGAGATGGAAAAGCGAAGCCAGTGGATGCTCCGCTTCTCCCGGGCTGTCGGTAAAAATCTGGGACCATTCTTCGATGCCTGGGGCGTTCCGGTTTCGGAAGCCGCAAAAAAAGAGGTTGTCTCTCTACCCGTTTGGATGCCAGACGACCTGCCGGTTCGGTAGGTGTGTGTTGAATCGGAAACGCTTCGCGAAAGGATCGTTCGCGAAGCGTCTATTTTTGAATCAACTCCCGGTTCTGAATCAACTCCCGGTAGATATCGCGTAATGCCTCCGTTTGTGTCTCAAGCGCGAAACGAGCGGCGATTTTCGGTCCCGCTTCGCGGAACCGGGTTCGTGTCGGCGCTCCAGCGGAACCAAGCAGGGAAGCGATGGCGCGGAATGTCGCATCGGCATCGCCGGGGGGCGTAAAGAGCGCCGTGACATTTTCCTCCGCCACTTCCTCGCATCCCCCTGCTCTGGAGACGACCAGCGGCAGGCCGGATGCCATCGCTTCCGCCAGAACCAGACCGAACGCTTCATCACGCGGCAGGTGAACAAACAGGTCGAGTGATGCCATTACCACCGGAATATCGTCTCTTGGTCCGGTCAGAATAACCCGTTCCGAAACCGATAATTCCGTCGCACGGGCGCGGTACTGCTCTATGTCGCCCAGAATATCTTCCCCTGTGCGCTCTTTGTGAACGCGGATTCCTTTTGCATCCGTTTCCGGTCCTACCAGCGCCAGATACAGGTTTGGTTCTATCGCAAGGAGGCGCGGCAGAATTTCCAGAGCGATTTCCTGTCCTTTTTGCCCCAACCGCCCGACCATGCCTATCAAAAAGGCGTTTTCAGGGATTTGCCATTCTTTCCGCAACGAAACTCGCCATTGTTGCGCCTGAGGGCTACCGGGTGTGGCATATTCGGATAGAGGAATCCCGTTGAGCAATAGACGTACAAAATCCGGGGGCAGGGCGTGGCGTTCCTGAATATACTCACGCCCCGCCTGCGAAACGGTGAGAACGGCATCGGCGGTCTTCCGGAAAAACCATCCCGCTGAGCGTTGTAACCCGCCGAGGGGACGCATCACATGCGAGTGAAGAATCAGGACGGGGCGCGGGAGATGACGCCGTCGGAACCACGGGCGGGCGATGGCGATACCCAGAGCGACCATCATGAAATCCGCCCGGCGGTGTACATGGATGATTTGCGCCCGCTCCGCCCGCGCCAGAGAAGCGATCCGAAACGCCGCCATAATATCGCCGCTGTTGTAAATCCGCAGAGGACGCACCGGAATATTCCGATTGCGGCACTGCGATTCCGTGAATCCCCCCGGGCGGCAGGCGTACACGACATCATCGCCGTGCGCCTGCATCTGCGCCGCCATTTGAACGCTGTAACGGTCGGTGCCGCCATTATCTTTCGAGGTGGAAATATGCAGTTGTCGTAGCGGAATTTCGTTGCGTGTTTCGGTAGAGGACGCCATTTTCATCGTCGCTGTCATCGGTATCTACATCGTATGCCAGCGACGATAAGTTGCATTCGCCTGAATTAGCGCCGGGTATCGAAAAAATCGCAATAGAATGTTGCGATGAAAAAGGCGAATACGGCGCCCGTTCCGACGTCCCGGTCATCGTCCTGTTTGCTATATCCCTACTTTGCTATATCCCTACGCGCACCTGACCGCCCCGGAAAGTGAAGCTGATGGTCGAACCTCTGGGCAGTTGCGCATCATCCGTATCCAGACTGAGTTTGGAGGTGACGGTGTTGGGAGAGGGAGAAGAACTGGAGATATCGCGAAACTTCGTGAAATTATCGCCGGAAATTTCAATATTGGAATACCCTACCAGCTTTTGGGCCGTATACTGACTCGTCGTTCCGATCCGTACATAACTTACCGGACCGGCATAGGTTGCCGAATAGGAGGCAGTGCGTAGATTGATTCCTGACCCATCGCTGACAGTGACCTGAAATGTCAGATTAGAAAGCGAAAACGTCGCTGGTAGAACTTTGCCGCTCGGAACGGTAACGTTGACCGCATCGGCAAAATATTGTTCAAACTTTGCTTTGCGAAGTTTATCCTGCTGAGAGAAGGAGCGGTCATTAAAAGAGACGGAAACGGAAGCGGAACCGGAAATGACAGCGCGTGTTCCATTGACCGGTACGATGACGCTCGCCCCGTCCAGTCCCAGCGCATTCTCGACCGGGGGAATATTGTTGTTGATGATGCTATTCGCCGCTCCGCATCCGGAAAGACAAACCGCTCCGGCAACGATGCCTGCAACATAGAATATAATGGGAAAATGAGGTTTCATGATAGATTCTCCACTGCATTATTACAACATAAAACGATAAAATACCTTCAATCCTCGTTCCGCTGAAGCCTTGTATGACGGATATCGAAAACCATTGCAAGCAAAATATGGAATCGCCTTCGGAGGAACCTCCGCTTATCGGAATTGTCGGACCGACAGCGGTCGGTAAAACCGCGGTCGCTATTTCGCTGGCGCATCGTCTCAATGGAGAGATTATCAGCGCAGACGCGGTAGCGGTTTATCGTGGGTTAAATATAGGTTCTGCGAAACCGGATGCAACCGAACGCGCAGAAATCGCCTTTTATTTAGTGGACGTTTGTCATCCGGACGAGGATTTTACTCTGGCGGACTTCCAGCGTCTGGCGGAAGAAGCGATCTCCGATATTCGGCGACGGGGAAAAACCCCGATTCTTGTGGGCGGAACCGGGCTTTATGTCCGATCTGTCACGGCGACGCTGAATATGCCGACGGTTCCGCCGCACCCGGAAATTCGCCGCCGTTTAGAAGATGATGCGGAAAATTTTGGATTAGAAACCCTGTATGCCCGATTAAAGGAGGTAGATTCGCTCTCAGCGGCGAAGGTACAGTCCGGCGATGCCCGGCGTATTATTCGCGCTCTGGAAGTGTGGGAAGTGACAGGGATACCCCTGTCCGATTTCCATACGCCCGAGGGGGTGCAGGGAATTCCACGCCCGAACGTTTATCTGTTCGGGTTGGCAATGAACCGTGAGGCGCTTTATCAACGTATAGAGACACGGGTGGATGCCATGATGGCGGCAGGATTGGAAGTAGAAGTGCGCGGTTTGCTGGCGGCAGGATACGACCCTTCACTGAAATCTCTGCAAAGCCTGGGCTATCGCCATATGATTTCGGTCATAAACGGGGAACTTTCGCGGGAACAGGCCGTCACGGAACTGAAACGCGATACAAGGCGTTATGCCAAAAGGCAGCTCTCCTGGTTTAACGCGGACGCCAGAGTTCGCTGGTTAAACGCCGAAAAAATTGAGACGGAGGGGTTAGTGAAGGGCACAACCGCTATCGCCGAGCAGGTAATAGAGGCGTTGCAGCAAATTAAACAAGAAAACCCCCCGGATGAGGGAAATACGTAATGAACAAACAGACGGTAAATCTTCAGGACAATTTCCTGAACCAGGTGCGTAAGGAAAATATCCCTGTCACTATATATCTCATTAACAGCGTCCAGTTACGAGGGCATGTGCGCGGCTTTGATACGTTCACTATTCTGTTGGAATCGCCGGGTCGGCCGATGCAGTTAGTGTACAAAAGCGCAGTGACCAGCATCGTTCCGATGCGACCGGTACATCTACGAGACGCTTCCGGCAGCGGAGACGCCAAAATAGAAACGGAAGAAACTCCCGGCGCCACCGAGTAACGCCTTTTTTATGACAGGTTGAACGCCCGTACCTCTCTGGTGCGGGCGTTCTGTTTTGTCACCTTCTTTGGTCGCCCGCTTTCCGGCAGGAGGCATTATCCTGCGGATCTCCCTTCGTTAGTGAACGTCTCCGCCAGTTATCTTCGCTCCGTCGTGACCTGTGATGTTCGTACGCATTTGTTCGTGCGTATTATCGGCAGGCAGGTTAGAATATTGCCATGCGACTGGAATTTACAAAGATGCATGGCCTCGGCAACCATTTTGTGGTGGTCGATGGTCTTGTGCCGGGAACTCCTTCTGTCACCGAAGTGGAACCGCATATCGCTTTTATGGGCGACGGTCGGTTCGGTATCGGATTCGACCAGTTTTTGTTCGTTCTTCCCTCAGAGAAGGCGGATTTTTACATGGGCATCTATAATACCGATGGATCGGTAGCGGAAATGTGCGGTAACGGAATCCGTGCGTTCGCCAAATTTGTCTACGAGAGGAGGTACACCGACAAACGTGAAATCACGGTGGATACTCTGGGCGGACTCAAGACCCTGGAATTGACCGTCGTCGATGGCAAGGTGACTCTGGTCAAGGTGGACATGGGCAAGCCGGGACTCGACCGTGCAGACCTGCCCATGACGGGCGTGGCGGGCGTGGTGCAAAATGAATCTCTGGAGGTGGGAAATGAGAATGTCCTGATCACCGGGGTTTCTATGGGAAATCCGCACGCGGTCTTCTTCGCAGATACCGCCACCGATGACATCATCGACCGTGTGGGACCGAAAATCGAACATCATTCGCGATTCCCGAGGCGTATCAATGTCCATGAGGTCGAGGTGTTATCCCCGACGGAAATCAAGATGCTGACCTGGGAACGGGGGGCGGGAAGGACGCTTGCCTGCGGCACCGGAGCCTGCGCTTCCGTTGTGGCTTCCGCTCTGAACGGTAAGACCGGACGGCGCGTTCTGGTGCATCTCGCCGGCGGCGATCTGCAAATCGAATGGGCGGATGATGATCATGTCTACATGACCGGACCCGCTACCGAAGTATTTACCGGCGTTATCGAATTAGCGGATTAAATTCGCCGATTTTTGGATCGTTTAGCCCTGTGTATAAGCCAGCTTTCTGCCCAGAATCCGCTTCCATTCGGCGGAAAGCAGGGGCAACTCGCGCAGGGCGGTTATTGCAACGGGATCTCTGTCTTCCGCATACATGACAGCATTGGCGTGTTGCAATGTCCATCGGGGATACGGTCGCTCCGATACCTGGATGGTTTGCCCCGCTTCCAGCGATCCTGCGCGTAGCACCCGGCAGTAGAAGCCGGTATGACCCGTCTCTTCCATCCGGCGCGGCAGGGAGGGGATCGCCCATCGTTTGGAGACATTGATACAGGGTTGACGAGGTTGGCTGATCTGTAGCAGGACTTCGCTCCCGATCAGGAGCGTATCGCCGATACAGAGTTTATCTTCTGTCAGGTCTTGCAGGGTGATATTTTCGCCGAAGGCTCCGGCAGGCATATTCAGGGAAAACTCCTGATTCCAGAGCGGAAACCATTCGCTGGCATACGCGCAGACAACCTTGTCCGCTCCGCCATGATAGCGTCTGTTCGACTGATCGTCCCCGACGAGATTGACGCCTTCGAGAGCGACGGGTCCGGTGACCGCCGTTTTGACAATCGCGCTTTTCCATGCTTTTCCCGCTACTGTTTCCAGGGACTGCGGTTTGCCTACCTGAACGGAAAGGATGCGCCCGGCGGGAAGAGTATCATTATTCATGCGTGTTATTTACTCCGGTTTCCACATCGATTTTATCCGAAGATAACGCTTTTTGAAGGAAGGTTTTTGCTGTCTTCCGATAATGTTTCGTCCCCTGATACCTGGCAATCCGGGAACGGGTAGTGATGTAAAAGGCTTACCTGATTAAACGTCTTGTGGGAGCGTTTCCGCATCTTCGCTCGTCTCACCCGCTGATTTCGCTGATTCGACGGCATCCTGCTGCAGAAGATTACGGCGAAGCGTGAGACGACCTCGTCTGGCATCCCAGGCGACCGCAAGCTCGCCGGTCAGGGTAGCCTGTAGATTGTCCCCCAGAAGGTTGCCCCGCCAGTCGGAGAAAAGGTCAGTCGGCCAATTTTCCGGCTTGCGACGGTTCGCGGCAAGAACGCGCAAATCGTCACCGTTAGCCATCAGTGAAGGGGGTAAATTCTCCTCCAATGCGCGGACGCGGACGACAGCGGAAAGCAACTCGACCAGCGCTGCGCCTTGCTCGTCCAACCCGAGAGGGGCGTCCGGCTGGATGCGATCTTCTTCAGGGACCGCTTTGCCTCGTTGAATCGCCGCCACCAGCGCTTCCGCCGCTCTTTCGCCCAGATTGGGCGGGGCGGAGCGCAATTCGAGAATCATCCGGGCAGTCGCCGGCGCTCGGCGGGCTACCTCTACCAGAAAATCGTCTTTCACGACGCTACGCCGTGGTTTGTTCCGTCGTTCCGCTTCGGCGTCCCGCCACCGGGCAAGTTCGCGCAGAATGGTCAGACCTCGCGCATCCAGAACATGCCGACCTCCAACCTTACGCCAGAGGTCTTCCACAGGCGTGATTTCGGTCGCCTGCGCCATGATTTTGGCGGTCTGCTCGTGCGCCCATTTATCGCGCCCCCGGTTCGCCAGAACCCCACTCAAACGGTCGTGTAACGCGTGAAGATAACGGACATCATTTTCTGCGTATGTCTGCATGGAAGGCGTCAAGGGACGGCGCGACCAATCGGCGAACCCTTCCTCTTTATCCAATTTGACGCCAAGAACGCTCTGAACCAGAGCGCCGTATCCCGTTTGCAGGCTATATCCGGCAAAAGCGGCAGCTACCTGAGTATCATAAATGGAGGGTGGTATTTCGCCCAGAATACTGGTGAGTATCTCCATATCCTGCGTCCCGGCGTGAAATATTTTCAGGATTTCCGGGTTGAGCAACAGATCGCACAGCGGGTCCAGATTCGATCCGACCGCCGGGAAATCGATCAGGGCGATAAATCGCCCGCCATCCGCCGCAACCTGAATTATCTCCAGAACGGGCAGGTAGGTTCGTTCACGGATAAATTCCGTGTCGAGCGCAAGACGAGGATCCTGAGATAATAACGGTTGTAATCGATGGGCAAGGTCGCGTAGAGCTTCGGGCGTAGCGACATAAAGCGCGGGGGGGGTAATCACAAACTCCTTAGTACAGCGCCCTTCGAGGCGCAATGTATTGTTGATTCTCTGACAATTCTCTGTGGTTATGCCAACCACGTACCCTCCGTGCGCTTTCCCTGCTACAGGCTACGACTCCGGGTCTTCGGGCATACTGCGTACCATCGCTCTTCGACAGTCGTTTTTGAACGATGCGTATGACAGTATACCCGAATTTTGAAAAAACGCGCTTTCCGTTCGCCGCCGTACCGCAAGCGTCATCGGTAGAGCGGAGTGATTTTACTCTGGAAGATCACTTCGCCATTCGGGAAACGATTTGTGGACGCCAGTTGTAAGTATGTGTCAAATTTATACGAAAAACCTTTTTGTTATCTTCATCCAGATGAGAGTTTTTGAAATCGCTGATGCGTCCGATAGCAAGTTCCTGTTGACGACTGCGTAAAATGGCTCTTGTTTCCGCCTGAGACCCGGACAGGGCGAACTGATCCAGTAATAGGGCGAATGCCCCCATTTTCGCTGCTCCCGCCATTACCAGAAACATCCCGGCGACCATCAACCCCGCTTTTGAACCTCTTTGCATAGCTTCCTCCCATGTGTGTAATTTGATGATTTTAATTTTTGCCAATTGGACACTTATCAAATTATTGCATAAGGATTCACTTTTCGCAATCATTCCGTTGAAATAAACAGGGTGAATAAGGGAAGAGTGGTGGCGCGTCATTCAGTGACGCGCCACCTCAGAATCAGCGTGGCCCGTTCATCAGGAAGTTCATCCACTCCGGTGCGGCGCTTGAGAATGCCAGTTTATTGTAGCGTTGCCCCCAACCATTTGCCTGTTCTTCGTCTATATTGTCAAATTCTGCCGGAGAAGGCAGGTAAATAGACAACCCGGTGGCGCGGGGATGGTCACTGCCATGAACGTTCTTGATAACTGCGGCATTGACAGTCTGGCGGACACGGATGATCGCGTTCTGCACCGCCGCATCGGGGACAGGAGCGCCCGTCGTGCCGGGGAAAGGTTCGGTCAGACGGCGCGTGAAATCGAGCAGATCGTGGTAGTAGGGGTACGCATACGATTCGGAGTCGCTGCGGGCAGCAATAATAGCATCCGAATACGAAAGACGGACGTTATACAACGCCTTGCCAAGATCATTGACCGCCGGGGCGATATCGCCGATTTTGGAAGCGTCCAGAGCCGATTGGGTGATGTCCGGGGCGCGTCCGGGATAGTTCTGGTTGTAGCCGTCAATTGTCTTCTGGACGATGTCGAGGGCGAAATCGCGACCCGACCAATCCGGATTACTCGCCAGATCCGCCAGGAACAACTGGTACGGGTAACCTTCGCCGGGAGGGCTTTCCTCGGAACCGGTGATGAACTGGACTTTGTCCCGAATTTCGTAGGAGACTTCCGCCATCTGCATCAGCGAAGCGTCGAAGGCGAGAACGTCCCATTTTTTGCCGCTGCCCAGAAGCCCGGCTAAATCAATTGCTTTGGGCATTTCAATCGTGTCGATATGATTGCCGGTTGCGTCATCGTAAGAAATTCCCCGGCTGGTTCCCAGTTTCGCCGTGCGCCAGCCCGCCCCGTGGTTCCAGATCACCAGACAATAGCGGTCTGCCGGGTAGTTGGTGACTCCCCAATCCACGAATTCGCGGAGCGTCTGCCACTTCCCCATGTCCGAGTCGCTACGGCTGGAAAGCAACAGGGAATTGATCGTTTTCGTATCAGCATCTTTCTGGACATAGTAGCGGCGACTATCCAGCCAGTTCCCATTGGAGCTATCAAAACCTTTAATACGCTTGAACTGTACGACAACATTGACATTATTCGTCGAACCGACTTGCTCCATTTGATTGACATTGAGCGATCCGTATTCTTCCAGATTGTTCGCGCCATTCATGTAGACGAGGAATGTCCACTTTTTGCGGTTCTGTTGATAAGCGGTGTTATTTTGCGTCCACCCCGGTTGCGCTGTGACGCGTCCCGTGCCGCTGTTGGGAATATCTGTGGTCGGCATCGCGGTCGGTGTGGGCTTTGGGGAACTGCTACTGGAACCGCCGCATCCCGTCATCAGACCGGTTCCCATGTAGAGCAAACAGGTCAATAGCGTTATAAACGCGGTTCGCCATGCGGCGGGGCGCCTATCGATCTTTTCCAAGGCATTCAAAATCAAGTCGTCCAAACAAACGCTCCTTCAACGCCCGCCGGATTAGCGACTTTTCATCGCTTACCATCATGGGCGCAGTCCATTTGACAGTATAGTATACAGACCGCTGGAATACCTCGCCGCTTCAATTTGCCCATCAAGGCGATTAGGGCAAGACCAGACCGGGAGAAAATCTCTCCTGAAAGTGATAAAAGTCCTGTTCCTCGGTTGCCTCTACTGCCTGTATAATGACTCGTTCAAAATTATTTCATCCCCAATTTTCCGGGTTTCTATTTATGACGACAGTTCCGCCAATGAGAGACGCTGAAAACGACTCCGAAAACGCCCAACAAATGCGAGGAAACTGGCCTGTAAGACCGCTGACCCGCGCACGGCGCGATGGCGGTGCGATTTATGTCCGGGAAACGGAAGTGGAACGGCAGGTAAGAGAACTAAGCGCGTTGCCCGACCGAATTCGGAAGGAGCGATTGCTCGCTTCCGCTGCCTGGGGTGATTCCCAGCGGGCGCGAGAAGAGACGCTGGTCTATTTCCTGCGGGAATATACGGTGCGGGGTGAGGACGGAACGGCGTGGGAAATCGCTGAAGCGTTATCGAAACGGATCGCGCTCCATATCCAACGGGCGATGCGGCGCTGGCGACTGACGCCGGAAGACGAAAAAGATTGCGTTCAGGATCTGTATGCCGCTCTCTGGGAAGCATTGTTCCGCCGGGATGAGACGAGCGAATTCTGGGAAGTGCGTTTCTGGGTATGCCTGGATCGGCGTTTGTGGAATTTGATCGAGAAGCGACAGGCGACCGCAGACGCTGAGGTACGACCCGGCGATGAATCGCCGGCAATGAGCGACAATGAGATGGAAAGCGGATTAGAACGAATTCTGTCAAAGATGTCGGGGACGGATGCGGGGCCAGAAGCGCTGGCTCTGCGTCGGGACGCTCTGAAATCGTTGAATGAAAACGAAGTCCGTGCGATCTATCTGGTGTATATCGCCGGATTGCCGGAGGAAAGCGAAGATCCGTTGCGACCTTCGGCAGCAAAAGCGCTGGGGGTGACGGGACGCTCGATACGGAACTATTTGAAGCGGGCGAAAGAAAAATTAACGGCGTGGGAACGCGGCGATAACTGAGAATGAGATTTGCCGCGAAAGCGGGCGATGAAAATAAAAGCAATGGATAACCTGTTCACAACGATAATCAATGAGGCGGATCGCGACGAAGTCCTGATAGAGTTCGCTCTGTCCGGCGGAAGCGCAACCGATACCGCCGATTGGATAAGCCGTCACCCTGCCCATGCAAGCGATATCGCGTTGTTCGCCGCCGACCAGTGGGTCTGCGGTAAGGATGCGGATGCGCTCGCAACATCGAACGCCCAGACTGCCGCTATCGCGACCGTTGGCATGGATGTTCTGCGTCGAATGCGTCCGCAAATGGCTCCTGCGGTCGCTCCAACTGCGGCGAATGTGGTTGTACGCCCCTTGAACAGTTTGCTGGCGGCGGCGAAGGCGCAGGGGTTGGATGCCGATGATGCGGCCGCCCTGCTCGATATTCCTCAACCGCTGTTCGTGAAACTGCATCGACGACTTATCGCTCTGGAATCTATTCCGCGTGACTTTATAAACGCTCTGGCATCCGCCGTCGGGCGCACCGCCGACGAAATCGCCGCTTATCTGCGCCAGCCGCCGACTCTGGCGGCGGGAGCCAGTTTCCGCGCCGATGACACTCCGACCGTCGGAACGCAGGAATCTTTCGCAGACGCCCTGCGCTCCGATCCGGAAGCCATGGCAAGCCAGCGAGAGAAATGGCTGAACTAACGAAAAACGGCGGACGCTGAGCGTCCGCCGTTTATTTATAACTGACTGGAACTGACGCGAAAACCGGAAAAGCGATACAATAACCGGGCATTTTATGGCGACAATCTGGGACAAATCGCGGGCGGCGGCGCGGAAATTACGGAGCGAACTCAGCAAACCGGACAGCAATGGCATCAGCATAAAGGGGACGGCAAAGGAAGAAATTCAGGCGGAAGTCCTTGTCAGCGACGGACTGGAATCCGCCGGGTTACGTTGCCGACTACGCCTGCCTTCGGATCCGCTACTCAGCGGAGCGCACGCCGTTTTAGACCCGGAGATGCGGACTATCTGGGTGCGCTCGGATGCCTCCGCGCCGGAGCGACGGGTGTTCATCGCGCACGAACTCGCCCATTTCCATCTGCACGAAGGCGGTAAACTCTGCCATTGCTCGGAACCAGACTTTGCGGAACCGGAAGCCATGCGCTCTGTCGGTTATGGTCCCCGTCAACGCCGGGAGACTGAAGCGAACGTCTTCGCCCGAGAATTTCTTTTGCCCGCTTCGGAAGCGCAGCGCCTGTTTTCCGGGGGGGATGATGCCTCTGCGCTCGCGTCCCGATTGGGAATACCGATCGGGATCGTCTTCGCGCAGTTGAGCGCCGGACTGATCGAAGAAGATTCCTCCTGCGAAGCGGAACCGGAAAAAGAAACTCCGTCGGAACCCGCTTCGGATGCTATTCTCCTAGACCCCAGTCAGGAAGAGGCCGCCTATACCGCATCCGGTCCATTACTGGTGGGCGCGGGACCAGGGACTGGGAAGACGCGAACGCTGACGGCGCGGGTACTGTACCTGACGCGTGAACTGGGCGTCGCGCCGGAAAATATTCTGGCGCTGACCTTCTCGCGCAAGGCGGCGGCGGAAATGCAGGAGCGTATCGCCGAGATAGACCCGGAAACGGCGCGTCGCGCCTTGATCGCTACCTTCCACGCATACGGACTCGACCTTTTGCGACGTCAGGGCAAAGCGCTGGGACTGCCGCCCAATCCCATCTTGCTGGAAGCGGCGGACGCCATCGCTTTGCTGGAGCGTCGGGCAGCCTCTCTGGATTTATCCGCGCTCAGTTATCTGCACGATCCCGCTTATCCGTTGCCTGACATGCTGACGCTGATCCGTAAGGCAAAAGAGGAAGGCATTGAACCGGAAGAATTCACCGCCCGTGCGGAAGCCTCCGGGAACGAACGCCTGATCGAGACCGGTCGCGTTTATGCTGTCTATGCTGATCTCCTGAAGGAAAAAGGCGCTATCGATTACAGTGATCTGGTGCGCCTGCCCCTGCGCCTGCTGGAAGCCAGTGAAGAAGTCCGTGCGGCGGAACAGGCGCAATGGCGACATATTCTGGTGGATGAGTATCAGGATATCAACCGGAGTGGCGCTAAACTCATTCAGCTTCTGGCAGGAGAGGGAACGGGGCTCTGGGCGGTAGGAGATATTCGACAGGCGATTTATCGTTTCCGGGGAGCTTCACCGTCGAATGTCCATAGCTTTCAGGCGGATTTTCCCAATGGACGTCGCTCGGACCTGAAAATGAATTACCGCTCCCAACCGCGATTGGTGCGCCTTTTCGGTATTGCGGATGCGGGAAATCCGGAAACGTGGACGCCGGTGCGCGAGAACAGCGGTTCGGTTGTCGCTATGGCGATCGCTGACGATGATAAAGCGCAGGCGGATGGAATCGCGGAGCGCATGAAGACGTTCGCGGACGCCGGTTACTCTTACGGAGATATGGCGGTACTCTGTCGAACGCGACGACAGGGACGTGATCTGCGCGGAGCCTTATTGCTACGGGGCATCCCGGTGTCGCTGGGCGTAGAGGAAGGCGGCGGATTGCTGGGCATTCGCGATGTCCGGGATATGGTCGCCGCGCTCGCTCGCGCCGCCGAACCAAACTCACCTGCCCGACAGCGGTTCGCCGAACTACCCCGTGGACTGCCGTTCCGGGGAGACGCGCTTGACTTTTTTCAGGAATTACTCTGGGGCGAACCCGCCTGGGGGCGGCGGTTGAGCGACAATGCGGCGGTAGGGCGACTGCTGGCTCTGGCTCGCGCCTTCCGTGAACGCGCAATCGCTGTTCTGGAGGATGACGACGAGCCACGTCGCGCTTTTTTGCGTCACCTGCGGCGCATGGCGCGAATTGGCGCTTCCTTCGCCGATCCTGAGGGGGAAGCGGAGAATGAAAACTCCATCCGTATTCTCACTATCCATAGCGCGAAGGGTTTAGAGTTTCCGATTGTGTTTGTGGCGAATTTGTCGATGAACAAGTTTCCCGCCCGCCCCGCTCCTGCATTGATTCCGCCTCTGCCTGGAATCGAGGATGACAGTAGTCTGGAAGAGGAGAAGCGATTGTTTTTCGTCGCTCTCACTCGCGCTCGCGATCATCTGATTCTTTCCCGTGCGATGAAATACGGTCAACGCGCCGAAATGCCGTCGCCCCTGCTCACGCCGCTGAACCGCATTCCGGATATCGAGTATCTCAGTTGGACGCGAAACGACGATGAGGAGGTCATCACCTTCGCGGAGACCGCAACGGCAGACGCAATGACGGGGGGCAACGCCCCCCAGGAAAATACTGAACTCCACGGCTTTTCTCTGCAAATGACTCCGGACAGGGCGGCGGAACCAATCGACGCCGGAGACGCCGAGCTTTATCTGCGTTGTCCGCGACGGTATTACTATGAGCGCATTCTGGATGCGCCCTCGGGCGAGCGCATGCCGTATCTGGCGTTTAAGGCGAGCGTCGAGAAAGCCCTCGCTCTGCCCGATCCTGTCGCCGGGTTAGAAGCCGCATGGCATGAGCATGGTATGGATGATACTCATCCTCACGCTCCGATTTACCGCCGCGCCGCTTCTCAAATCGTCGAGCGGGCGAAGATTCCTCTCACTCCCGCCCCGAATAAGGAAAGCGTCGCCGAACCGGGTGACGCCGGTTCCTATGCTCCCCGTCGTCGAAATCCGGAAGCCCCCCTGCTGACAGTGGAACTAGATGGCGGCAGTCTGAGCGTTCGTCCAGATGACGCAACCCCCACCGAAAAAACGCTGGAAATGATGACCTTTCGACGTCCTCCGGTCGGCGATGAAATCTGGGTGCCCAACGATGAGCGACGTATCTCCCTGCTCTGGGAAGCGGCGCGTCAGCGTGACCCGGAAAGCCAGGCGAAACCGAATGTCCGTCTGCGTTACCTTCGCGACGGCAAAGCTTATACTGCTCCGGACAAGCCGAAAATTCGTCAGCGACATTTGCAGGAATACGAACGCGCTATTTCCGGCATTCGTCTTCATGTCTTCGATGCCCGTCCCGCCGATGCCGCCGATTGTCCCTCCTGCCCCTTTTTTTTCCTTTGCCCGGATGAATAAAGAGGAGATTTATTTTCCGGCGGGAATTATTGCGAAGCGGACTCAAGAGATTGCCGGTGCATTACTCTTATAATTGTTGAAAAAAATGCTGCTTCTGTTCTGAAAAAGGAGACGAATACGGGCGATTCCTTATCCGAACCTCTTTCTGCGGAAGCGCGATTCCGTCTTGCCTGGCAATTGTTCGTTGCATTAGAGTACTCCGTGCAGGTCGCAGACCGAAAGGTTCAGGTGGTCTTTAGCGTTATTGGCTTTCTGTTTGCGGCGTTATCTCTGCAACGTAATCCATTTGGGGCTCCGGCAGCAAATACTGCCATGACTTACCTGCTGGGGTTTCCATTGACCTTTCGGAATATAGCTCTAGTGGCGCTCATTGGCGCTTTCCTCATCTGCATCGCTATCGCCCTGACCTCCGCTCTGGGAGCGATTCGCCCCAGAGTCTCATTAAATGTCCGTATTGACCGACCGCCTCCCTCTCTATTTTTCTTTGGCGATATCGGTAAGCGCGATCCGGAAACGTATATTGCGGAGTTCGCTGGTCTTTCTTATGAAGAGGCGGCGATACAGATTAGCCGACAATCTCATACGCTAGCGCTCATTCTTTCCGCTAAGTATGCGTACATCGCCCGCGCCATCTATGCTCTGGTTGTGTCAATGGCGTTGTGGATTGTTTTACAGGCGCTTCGATTCGCCTTTTAATATTGACTCTTCCTGCCGACTCTGTTATTTTTAGGCTCTATCTGATGCAAATGAGCGTTAGAGGAATCATAGCAAGCGTTTATCGCGACTTTGAATCAGTCACTCTGGAAAAATTCGAGTGAGGAGAATGGTGCCACCATGTTCATCTTAAGAGGTATGCGCGCCCGCATTTCCGCATTTTCATCGGTTGTACTGGGCGCTGCGGCGTTACTGGGAGCAGGATGCGCCCAGCAGGAAACGCCTTCACCGTCTCCTTCTGCGCCTGCCGCAGAAGCGTCCCCCGCCGCCCCGGCCGCGCCGACCAGTGCATTGAAGGTTGGTCTGATCACGCCGGGGAAGGTTTCCGATAAGGCATGGAGCCAGTCCGCCTTCGAAGGGACACAGAAGATCAAGGCGGAATTAGGCGCTGAACTGGCGCCGCCGGTCGAAGGACCGGCGCTGGCGCAGGTGGAATCCGTCATGCGTGACCTCGCCGGGCAGAATTGCACGGTGATTTTCGCACATGGTTCTGAGTATGATGACGCGGCAAAGATGGTATCCGCCGATTTCCCGAAAACCACGTTCGTCGTCATGGGCGGTAAATCCACGGGAGCCAACCTGATCCCGATCCAACCCGCTTCCGGTCAGGCGACTTACCTTGCGGGTATGGTAGCGGCGGGCATGAGCAAGTCCGGTAAGCTGGGACTGGTCGGCGGAAACGAGATTCCGATTATCAAGGACGCGTTCGCTACCTTTGAAAGGGGAGCTAAAGCGATCAAACCGACTGTGACTGTTGCAACGACCTTCACTGGCAATGGTGACGACATCGCTAAGGCGAAACAGCAAGCGCAGGCTCTGCTGGACAACGGCGCCGATGTACTGATGCACAACGCGAACGCGGCGGGCGCGGGCGTCTTCCAGGCGGTCATGGAGAAAGATGGTGCGATGGTCATCGGGGCGAACGCCGACCAGAGCGATCAGGCGACCCCCAAAAACCTCGGCTCCTTTATTCTGGATGTTCCCTCTGCGATGTTAGGCGTCGCCAAAGCCGTCAAGGAAGGCAAGACGGATGGTAAGGCGTACGCCGCTGGTGTGAAGGACAAGGCCGTTGGCTTCAAATTCAACGACAAATTCGCCGGAAAAGTCCCTGACGATCTCAAGGCGAAGGTTACCAAAGCGGAAAGCGATATGGCGGCGGGAACGCTGACTCCATAAGCTAACATTCCTTTTCATCGCTCCTTCATCCCCTGCCGATATGCATTTCCCGATTCGTGAAATGATCGTATCGGCAGGGGGTAATCGGATACATCCCCCTTTTTGAGATTCTCCATTCCTCTATGACCCCCATTCTACAGGCTCAACAAATCGTCAAACGGTTCGGTGCGTTTACTGCGCTGGATAAGGTCGACTTCGATGTCGTTCCCGGTGAGATTCATGCGCTTCTCGGGGAAAACGGAGCCGGTAAATCGACATTGATGAATATCCTTTCCGGGCTATTGCGTCCGACAGAGGGGGAGATTCGGGTGAGCGACACGCCGGTGCGTTTCGCATCCCCGTCCGATGCCGAGCGACAGGGTATCGGGATGGTGCATCAACATTTTCTCCTAGTGCCTCCGCTATCTGTGCGGGAAAATCTCCTGCTGGGCGCATCGTCGGAACTGGGTGGGCCGCTTTCCTATCCGGTAGCGCGTGCGGAAGCGGAGGCGCGTGCGCTGGCGGATACACTGGGCTGGAAAATCCCGTGGGACGCTCCCGCAGGCTCCCTTCCGGTAGGGACGCAGCAGCGAGTCGAAATTCTCAAAGCCCTGCGTGGCGTTACCCGCGTTCTCATTTTTGATGAACCGACCGCTGTCCTTACACCGACGGAAACTCCCGAACTTTTCGAGACAATTCGTCGATTGGCAGCGGAAGGCGCCGGAATTGTTTTTATCTCCCACAAACTCAAGGAAGTTCTCGAGTTAGCGGGTCGGGTCACGGTGCTGAGGCGCGGGCGTGTGGTCGCAAAACTGAACAGCGCCGAAACGGACGCCGCCGGACTCGCGGAAGCGATGGTCGGTCGTGATTCGGACGCCGCTGAAATGCTGGCGCGAGGGTCATCGCGCCAACAATCAGCGTCTTCCGTAATTTCTGTGAAGGAAGAGTCGTCGGTGACAACCGATCCTCGAGCGCCGCTTTCCGTTCAATCGTTGACTCTCCATAGCGCACCCGGAGCGCCGCGTCCCGCCCTCTCGGGTATTTCCTTCACGGTCGCGCCGGGGGAAATTCTGGGAATTGCCGGGGTCGATGGCAATGGTCAGGCGGAACTGGCGGAATGCCTCGCCGGGTTGACACGCCCTCAGGAGGGCGAAATACGCATCGACGGTCAGATACCTCCGCAAAACGCGGCGGGATTTCGCCATGTGGGCGTTGCGGTGATTCCGGCGGATCGACAGCGGCGCGGGCTTGCTCTGCCAATGACGATCACCGAGAATATCGCGTTTGGCGCGTTCGATAAGGCGGAGTACCGACGTGGGCCGCTTTTACGCTGGCCCGCCCTGCGGGAACGGGCGGCGGACTTGATTTCTCGCTTCGATATCCGCGCCGGAGGGCCGGACAGCGCGACGAAATCTCTTTCCGGCGGCAATCAGCAGAAGGTGGTTATCGCCCGCGCTCTGGCGGATAATCCGCGTATAGTGATTGCCGTCAACCCGACACGCGGATTAGATGTTGGCGCTATCGCCTTTGTGTACGATGCATTGCGCCGAGCGCAGGCAAGCGGCGCAGCGATTGTGTTGATTTCCACCGAACTGGAGGAAGTATTGTCTCTATCGGATCGGGTCGCCGTGCTGTATCAGGGGCAATTCTCCGGCATCGTTTCCCCGACCACGCCACGAGAAAAGATAGGTCTTCTCATGGGCGGTCAAAAAGCGGAGGCTGTTTAGCCTCCGCTTTCCCTTCCGATTACGTCAGTTTGGGCAGGGGGCCATCACCGCAGTAATCGGGGTTACCGAAGCGGGTCACGCGGTGTCCGAAACCGTGCGCTATGGAAAGCAATAACCGGTTGTGTGGGACGTTGTTATACTGGAGCGAGCGCCCCATCTTGAATCCCGCTCCGCCGCCAATCAGGGCGAACGGAATATTGTCGAGGGTGTGAGAATTGCCCTGACCGAGTTCGTTTGTCCAGACGATCAGCGTATTGTCCAGCAGATTGCCGTAGCCGCCCGGCTCGGGCGTTTCCGCTAGCCGTTTCGCCAGATAGGCGATCTGCTCGCAGTACCATTTGTTGATACGGGTCAGCTTCTCCTGAGCGACAGTATTGTTGTCCGGTTCATGGGAGAGGTCATGCTGACCTTCCTGAATATCCAGCCAGCGGAAACGCGCCTGCCCGACGGAATTGGTGTACTGAAATGTCGCCACCCGGGCAAAATCGGCGGCGAAACTATTCACCATCAGGTCGATTTGCATCTTGCTGAGTTGCGGCATCTTATCGTTATCGCGATGGACGCCGGGTTCCAGAACCGGGACCGGATGACCGACATCCTTCTGGTTGGAGGATTTGAGTTCCTGTTCCATTTCCCGCACGAAGGTAGCGTGTTCGTCCAGAATTTGGCGATCCTGCGCCCCGACTCTGGTTCGCACCCGTGCGAAGTCCTGCTTCAGGTCATCGAGGACACTTTTCAGACTTTCCCGGTCTTTCAGATTGCCGTAGAGTTTGCCGAACATCTGGTAAGGATCATCGATCGGGGAGACGGGCTTATTGGCTCCGGCATAGGACATTCGAGTCCACGTATCGGCGCGTTCGGGAACCATGACGCCGAATTCCAGAGAACCGAATCGGGTTCGCGTCGCAGGACTCGCCTGCAAATAGTTCTTGATTTCCTGATCTATAGAAATGCCGCTTGACCATCCCGCCGGGGTGTCGGAGCCTCCCTGGACGTTGCCGGGGAATAATTCGATGCCTGTTAGCAGGCACCCGATGCCGCGCATATGCCCGTCGCCGTCGCCGCGAATTTTATCGCAGACGCCTTTGAGGATCAATGTCTTATCTTTGAACGGCGTCAGCGGCGACAGGCTCTCCTTGAAAGCGTTGATCGGTCCTTCCGCATCCGGCCAGAAGGTCGTCGGGACAATGCCATCCGGGCTGAAAATCACGATAAGTCGTTGCTTGCGCCGTGGTTTCGCGTCCGGCGCGGCAAGGCAGGGTAAGTTCGTGAGGAAGGGTAGCGCGGCGGCGCTCAGACCTAAATCTCGGATAAATTGTCGTCGTGTGTTGCGGTTAGCCATAACTGGTTTTCTTTTTCCTGCGACGTTGCGTAAAGCCTCTGTCAAAAGCCTCTGTCACCGGACGGAGTTCTTACCCCGTCACTTTCTTTTTGTATCACTTCTGAGTGACGCGCTTCAATCCTTTACTGTCCGTCGGTGGCGCAACAGGGAGCGCAGAAGCGACGGCAATTTGGGTCGTGAGACGGTTAATATTATACCCGCTTCTCTTGAATTCCCGTTTCAGATCGGGTAGCGCCTGTGCCCCATAGCCGCGAATCGGCTGCTTGACGACGAACTGGAATAGTTTCTCCACAAACGCCGCCTGCGCTTCGTCACTGTCGGCGACATAGCGGGCAAGATCCTGCGCCCCGGTGAATTTGACCTTCTGACCCGCTTTGGACTCGTAACTGCCGGTCGCATCGATTGGTTGATTATTCTCTGCGCTCCGCAATCTTCCGATGGCATCGAAGCGCTCTAGCGTAAAACCAAGGGAATTGATCGTACTATGGCAGGACTGACAACCGAGTGGTGTAGTCTGCAAACTGACCCGCTGGCGGGTAGTCAGATTCGGGTGCAGACTCGCGGCGAGGGGCGTAAAGGCGGCGGGTGGCGGCGGCAGGACGCGCCCCATGACGGAGCGGGTCAGGACAACCCCCCGGTGAATCGGCGAACTGGTGGCGCGGTAGGCGAAACCTGCCAGAAAATAGGGATGTGTCAGGATACCCGCTCGAGCCGTCGGGTCAAGATCGACCGGCTGGAACGGGGCGTTTTCCGGCAGGGAGACGCCGTAAGTTTTCGCCAGCCGCCCATTCAGATAGACTTTGTCGGAAAGCAACAGTTCGCGGAAGTCGGATTTCTCGCTACGAACTACATTTTTCAGTGTGAGATCGAGCGAAGTCCGTAAATCGGCGGCGACGGCGGGCGTAAAATCGGGAAAGCGATTGAGGTCTTTAGCGAGGTCGGGATACTGATCCAGCTTGAGCCATTGGAAGAAAAAGTCGCGTTGCTTGGGCCAGGCGCGTCTGTCCGCCGCCATCCGCTCCGCCTGTTGCGCGATTTGTTCGCGGGTCGCCAGTGCGCCCGAAGCCGCCGCCTTCAATAATGTCTCGTCCGGAATCGTATCCCACAGAGCGAAGGACAAGCGGGATGCCGTGTCATATGGGTCTGCCGAAGCCAGAGCGGTCGCTGGGACGCCCAACTCCCGGTACAGGAAGCGGGGCGATTTCAGGGTTAGAAGAATCACACGCTTCACGGCGGTTTCTGTATTGGGCGAAATATCGAACTGCCGGGTGATGTAGCGTTGCGCCGTTTCCGTATCGAGTGGGCGGCGCAGGGCGCGTTCGACAAACTTACGACAGAATGCCTGTAGTTGCGTTTTATCGTCAACTGTACCCGCTAGTTCCTGCCGATGTTTGACAATATAGTCCGCTGTCTCCAGCGCCGCAGCTGTTGTCGCTTCATCCCATTCTTTGGAAACGACATTGCCGCGTTCATAGCCCATGCTACGATCATCGGGCGGGAAAGGCGCGGTCAGGACGAAGACTTCCGGTACAGGGGCAGGAAAGAGGCAACGCGCCGGGACAATTTCCTCCGGTTGCTTCGGACGTTTCCACGCAAGGGAAACAGAGGCGGGCGGGGCAGGCTTTCCCTTTTTCTTATCTGTATCGTCGACGCCCTGCGTCGATTTGGAAAACTCGAACCGGATCGGATAAACGCGCCCGCCGACCAGAAAGAGCGAGGCGCGGAACTCCGTGTCCTTGCCTGACTTTACCCAGGCGTCAATCAATGGCTTGTTTTCGTCGTTGATCCAGAGCGCGACAGAATGTTCCGAGCGCACGATGAACTCATAGACTCCGGTATCCGGCGCGACGATGCTACCATTCCACCGGATAGAGAACTGATGGGGATCGAACTCTCCGCCCTGCGGACCGCCCGTCTTGAAATCAAACTGCACTTCCGGATCGATACGTTCCAGCACACGTTCCCTGTCATCGAAGCGCCGCGCTTTGAAGTATTGCGCCTGTAAACCTTCCCCTTTATCAGGAACTCCCGTTGAACGGAAACTCCCGACAATATCCGCAACGGCATTACGGTACTGCGGCACGGTGAGTCGGGAGAGGGAGACACGCGCGGGGCGATTACGCTCCTGCGCCAGCGGCGAATAAAACGCATCAAAGATATAGGGTGCGACCTTTTTCGCGTCGACAAGTGGTAGATGCTTTGCGCCGGGCGGCATCGTCCTGGCGATATAGTTCGTCAATTGGCTCAGGGATTGGTTACCCGCAAGCGCACGGGGATACGCTGCCGTCCCTTCGCCCTTCGAACCGTGGCAGGGGCCGCACTCTCGCGCAAAAATCTTTTCTCCCGCCGACACTGGTGCGGAACTGTTACGGACTGGCTTCATTCCGCCTTGCCCGGACACCTGATTCGGTAACGTCGCCACCAGCATCAGAAAGGCGACACCGGAAGCCCACAACATTGTTTTTTGGAAAAGCATACCGTGTTTACCGACGCAGTCGGCGCCTTAAAGTTTCATTCTTTCCTCATTTTAGAACTCTTTTTGGGAGCGTACTCGCCGCTTCTCTGTTTTGTAGGGTATAACGGCGATATCGCCTTCCTGGACGTTCCGCAGATACGATGCCTTTTTCGCAACGATTCCGCCTTTTTATCTCTAACCTGCCTCTCCTGTCTATCTGTCTGGGTATCGGATTGGCGACGCTGACCGGGGTAATCCTCCTCATTGGCGCATCGCCGATAGCGGTAGCGTCCGCCCTGTGGAATGGCGCGTTCGGAACGCGCTACAACACGGCGGACACTATTGTCCAGACCATTCCGCTTTTGCTGACAGGTCTGGGAGTCGCTCTGGCGTTCCGGTGTCAATTGTTCAATATCGGGGCGGAAGGGCAGTTTCTGGTCGGGGCGATGTGCGCTACTTGGATCGGGACGATGCACGGCGTCCCGGCGCCGCTCCATTTACCTCTTGCGCTGCTTGCCGGGGCGCTTGCCGGGGCGGCATGGGCGGCAATTGCGGCGGCGATGAAAATCTATCGCGGCGTTCAGGAAGTCCTTTCGACCCTTCTTCTCAACTTCGTCGCTCTGCAATTACTCGCATGGATGGTGCGTGGACCGCTTCAGGAAGCGGCGAAAGCGTTCCCGCAGTCCGACCCGCTGGCGATACCCGCCCGCTTCTTGATTCTGATACCGCAAACCCGGTTACACGGCGGCGTCATTCTTGCTCTTATTATGGCGGCGGTGGTATGGTTCTATCTGAAGTGGACAGCGGGAGGATTCGCCCTGCGTGCGGTCGGCGCCGGAGCCGAAGCGGCGGAAGCGGCGGGAATTCCGCTCAACCGGACATTGATAACCGCTTTTCTGCTTTCCGGAGCCTTATCGGGACTGGGTGGCGCGGTACAGATGTGCGGCGTCCTTTATCGGCTTTCGGAAGGTTTTTCCCCCGGTTATGGCTATACCGCTATCGCCGTCGCGCTTCTGGCGAATTTGAATCCGCTGGGTGTAGTGCCGTCCGCTTTGTTCTTCGGGGCGCTGACGGTAGGCGGGGTCGCGGTTCAGCAACGCATTCCGGGCGTCTCCGCCGTTGTCGTGCAAATCCTGCAGGCGGTAACGCTTTTCGCTCTTCTGGGGTACGCCTGGGCGCAGGGACGAAAAAATCAAAGGACGGGAAGCGAGGAATGAAAAGGGAAGGGATAAACCGCGAAATAGCAAAAGACGCCGCCCGATCCGCTTCCGGGGGGTATTTCCTGCCGTGACCGCGCTATTTATCTTTTCCTTTTTCATACAGAGCCTGACTTATGCGACGCCGCTTTTGCTGGCTTCGCTGGGCGAGTTATTCTCCGAGCGTGTTGGGGTCATCAATATCGGTCTGGAAGGGTTATTACTGATCGGGGCGCTGACTGCGGTCATTGTATCGACAACGACAGGCTCTCCCGCAATCGGTATCCTCGCTGCAATGACCACCGGGATGATTACTGCCGCTCTCTTCGCGCTTTTCGGCGTCGGTATGCGACGCGATCAGGTAATCGTCGGCACGACAATCAACTTTCTGGCGCTGGGTCTGACCGGAGTCCTCTATAGAGCCTGGACTGCCGGTGGAACGAAAGCCGTCTCCGCTCCCACGATCCCCCCCCTTTTCGGCAATGGCGGCACGGCGGTGAATGCGGTGACGCTGGGAGCGCTTCTGCTGGTTCCGGTGGCGCACTGGCTCCTGTTTCGCACCCGATTGGGCGTCACCCTGCGGGCGGCGGGGGAAGTTCCGGAAGCAGCGGCGGCGGCAGGAACCTCGGTAAATCGCCTTCGCGTTCTTGTTTGTATGGTGACCGGAGGGCTTTGTGGCATCGGCGGCGCATCGCTGGCGATCGGCATTTCCAATACCTTCACTGAGGGCATGACCGGCGGGCGCGGCTTTATTGCACTGGCGGTCGTTATCTTCGGGCGGTGGACGCCGTTCGGAGCGCTGGGAGCGGCTCTGCTATTCGCCGCCGCCGATGTGGCGCAGGCCCGAATGCAGGCGGCGGGCGTCTTTCGCATTCCGTACCCGATTTTTCTGGCGGTTCCCTATGTTCTGACCCTACTCGCTCTGGCGATCCGTGGCGGACGGGCAAAAGCCCCGGCAGCGCTGGGGCAACCCTTCGAGCAGGGATAATGGCGTGAGAAAACGGGTAAAATCGGTCTGATAACGCGATTGGTAACAACTAATTCAGGGATGGCGGGAGGCGTAAACTTTGAACGGTTTGACACTGACGAACGGAACTCTGACTCTGGAGGGAGCGACGGTACTCTCAAATGTTCCCGCTACGGTTCTCAGCAGGGAAGACCCGACGGGAGTCGGCGTATATTTGCAATTTTCAGCCGAAAAAGCTTTGGCGCGGCTCCTCTTTCCGGTTGGGGATCTGGCCGATATCCAGAAGTTTACCTGCTGTCATCGCTATGAGCCTTTCTGGATGACCGCGAAAGCGGGGACGCAAGGCGGGCAAATTCCTATAGAGACGCAGTACGTTCTCGCGGAGCGTGTCGATGGTTCCTGCCTTTTAATAGTTTCAATCATCGATGGCGCTTTCCGTTGCTCGCTTCAGGGAACCGGGGAGCACGGAATAGAACTGGTAGCGGAATCCGGCGACCCGACCGTCGTCACGCAGCAGGTGATTGGGTTGTTTGTCGCGGTGGGAGAGGACCCTTTCACTTTGCTGGAAGCGGGTGCGGAGAGTATAGCCGCATTCCTGAAGACGGGACGACTGCGTCGTAATAAATCGCTTCCTGCCTTCTGTGACTTTTTCGGCTGGTGCACCTGGGACGCTTTTTATCAGGAAGTGACGCACGATAAGGTGCGTCTGGGGCTGGAAAGTTTCCGTGAGGGCGGCATCGAACCGCGTTACCTGATTCTGGACGATGGCTGGCAGTCCGTAAAACCTTTCGCGACGGGCGATAAACGTTTAAAGACGTTCGGCGCGGATGAGAGTAAATTTCCGGGTGATCTCGCTCCTACGGTTCAGATGGCAAAGTCGGAGTTTCCGATCCATACGTTTCTGGTCTGGCATGCGGTCGTCGGCTACTGGGGCGGTATCGATTCTGAGACATTGCCGGGGTACGGAACCCGTGTCCTTCCACGACGTTACAGCGCGGCGATCAACCACTATGCTCCGGAACTGGTGAACTGGTTTGGGACCGCCTGCGGGACTATTCCGCCGGATGGCATCTACCGGTTCTATCAGGACTACCACCGGCATCTCCGGAAGCAGGGAGTGGATGGCGTCAAAGTGGATAATCAGGCGTCGTTGGAAGGCATTTCGGAGAGTATGGGCGGGCGTGTCGCGATGATGCAGGCGTACCATGAAGCGCTGGAAGGCTCTGTCCATACCCATTTTCAGGGCAATCTGATCAACTGCATGTCCTGCGCCAACGAAATGATTTTCGGGGCGCTGAACTCCAACCTGACGCGCACTTCCACGGACTTCTGGCCCAATAAACCGGAATCGCATGGTCTGCATCTGTACGTGAACGCGCAGGTATCCGCCTTCTTCGGAGAATTTGTCCACCCGGATTGGGATATGTTCCAGAGCGGGCACGAGATGGGGATGTACCATGCAGCGGGTCGCGCCGTCGGCGGTTGCCCGGTATATGTCTCGGACAAACCCGACGGGCATAACTTCGACGTTCTCCAAAAACTGGTTCTGCCAGACGGTTCCATTCTGCGTTGCGATAATCCGGGAAGACCGACCCGCGATTGTCTGTTCGCCGACCCGACCCACGAAGATGTCCTTCTGAAAATCTGGAATGTGGCTGGAATCTCCGGCGTCCTCGGCGCGTTCCATGCCCGGCATGGCGAAGGGATCGGCGCAATCTCCGGTGTTATCCGTCCCTCGGATATCCCTGACTTTCAGGACGACCGATATGCCGTCTTTGCGCATCACCGCAATGAGCTCCGGATTTTAGAACGGGACGAACCCTGGGAAATCACCCTCGAACCACTGACCGCCGAGGTTTTCTCTATGATCCCGATCAACCAGGTGGATGAGTTCATCCCGGCGGTCGCGCTTGTCGGCGTGATGGACTATTTCAACTGCCATGAGGTCATGTCTTCTTTTTATGAAGGGGAACAGTCGTATACGGCGATCCTCCGAAGCGCAGGAAACTTTGTGGCATGGTGTGAACAGTCTCCGATAGAGGTTATTGTCAACGGCGAACCTGTCGCCTTTACCTATGATCCTGCCTCCGGTCGTCTGGATGTCGCGGTGAGTGAGGAAAACAGCGGCGACTATGGGGCGGAAGTTACCCTGCAATTCTAAATGTCATGGCGAAGGTAGCAAACGCTCAGGAAAGGCGCTTCTCGCCTCTATGCCAAAAATAAGAGATATGCGTTTCTCCCGACATAATGTTCTGAATGTCGGCGTCCTGCGACTGCCGGAACCTCCGCCGTTGCCGGGACTGCTGAAACGTATCTTCGGCGCCTGCGCCATTATCCTGCTGGTCGCTATCGGGTTATGGTTTGATCGGGATGGTCTGAGTGATAACGCCCACCCCGGTCGTCCCATGACGTTCCCGGACGTTCTGTACTTTACAGTCGTTTCTCTCACCACCGTAGGTTATGGGGATATCGCGCCCGTGACGCAGGAAGCGCGATTGGTGAACGCCCTGTTGCTGACTCCGGTCAGGGTTTTCCTGTGGGCTCTGTTTCTGGGTGTCGCTTATGAACTGACACTGCAACGCCTTCGTGAGAAATCGCAAATGGATAAATTACGCCAACGTCTGAAAAATCATATTATTGTCTGTGGCTTCGGCGTCAAAGGTCGTGCGGTCATTACGGATTTGATTGCGCACGGGTATTCCCCGGAAGAGATTGTGGTCATTGAACCAAGTGAGGGAGCGGCGCAGGAAGCGGCGGCGCAGGGGCTGACCGCCATTACCGGGGATGCCTCGGCGGAATCTATTCTGAGGGCGGCGGCGATTGAAAAAGCCAGTCATGTGATCGCCGCGCCCAGTCGGGATGATGTCTGTGTGCTAATTTGTCTAACGGTACGCGCCCTTGCCGCCCCTTCCCTGCGCCTGATCGCCTCCGCTCGTGAGGAGGAAAATATCAAACTCATCTACCGGGCGGGAGCCGATATGGTGATAGCTTCTTCCGTTTCCGGGGGACGTCTGATGGCGTCTGCAGTAGGTCAGACTGCCGCCCCGGAATTTCTGGAAGATATTATCCATTTCGGTCAGGGAGTCGACGCAACCGAGTACGTGGTTCCCATCAGCGAGGCTGGCAAGCATGCGGCAGACCTTCCCTTATTCGAGAATAGGTTGATTCTGGGAGTGCAACGGGGAAAGACTCGTTACCATTTTCAGGAGGCGAAAAGTCTGCTGTTGCAGCCCGGCGATGTTGTTGTTTATTTGATTACATCTGCATAGACGCAAATTCTTCCGTTCCAACGTCGAAGGGCAGGACGGCAAAAGCGCTTTCCATTACGCCGCATCCATATCGGGAATGCGTCTCTGGATACGCGGTATCAGTATCGTGTCCGTCTAGCGGGGCGCACGGATTGTTGAGGGCGTCTTCCGAACCCGAAAGAAGCGGGGAACTCCCTGCCGCGTCGTCGCCTTCGGCGATAACTCCCTCGGCGATGTCCACGAGAGAATGATCGCATTTCAAGCGCATCGCGTCCGCCCGGATATCGTGGTCAACACCGGCGACAATGTGTATGAAGACGGACTCGCCAACGAATACGCGCGTTACTTCTTCCCTGTCTTCAATGCGGATATGGCAGGGGCGCAATCCGACGCCCCGTTGCTACGCTCCACCCTCTTTTATACCGTTCTGGCCAATCACGACCATAACGGAAGCAATGGCGACGGAATCCCCGGTGGCGATTTTAATATGGCTTGCTGGCATTCCCTAACCGCTTAGCCCTGATCTGCATCCTGATCTGCATCCTGATCTGCATCCTGATCTGCATCCTGATCTGCATCCTGTTCCATTTCCGCTATGTCAGCCATCTCGCTCGTTCCGTTTTGCAAAGATGCAGGAGGCGCAGGTAAGACTTTTGAATCTATCCTTGATCGAAATGCCATGTCGAATTTCTGCGCATTTTTCAGTATCCACTCATGCTGTTCCGTCCAGAGGGTTTCGTCCAAAGGGTTAGTATCCTGTAAATAAATGGCAATCCGGCAATCCCTCTTTCCGGGAAGTTCCTCCCATTGCAAAGGGCCGGTCACCTGCTCAATCTCCGCTTGTTGCTTTTGCAATTCGTGGAAATAATATTTGGCATGAACCCCACTGATATAAAGCTCGACGCGTACAATTTTCTTCTCATGACTGATGACTGGATTTATGCCAAAATTGCTACGCCCAACTGAGAAGTAAGCCCAGTTTCGATCTTGGGGTGCGGTCAGTTTCAAAGGAGGAAAAGGATTTTCTTTAAGACGGTCGAACATCGCTGTCCAATACAGTAGACGGTAGGACGCATCGGTTTTGCCGCCGTTTTCCGCTTCCTTTTTCGCTGTCACAGCCTTGGAAAAAGTATTTGGTTGGCAGATAACATTGAACTTGGGAGCGACTGGTCCGTTATCTCCAATCCGCCAGAGCTGAATTTCCAATCCATAAAAACGTACTTCGGGAATAGTGTTCTCATTCAACCAGTCGAGAGCCGCCCGATGTTCTTCGCGAAACCGCCGCGCAACCCAGATAATGCGTCGCGCTTGCAAACCTGCCGTATAGGTCAATAACTGCCCGAGGTGCGAATGGTCGGTTCCCTCCAACTGATTTTCAATGAGGACAAACTCCCCTGAGGCATTATCCCGGCATAAGATATCTGCGTTGAAGCCGCCTACGGACTGCTCTGTCCCAACCAGTTCCAGATCCATCCCTACCGTCTCGCTTAGAAGTGTCATGTTCTCCGCTTCTGCAAGCCATGGCGTAAAATCTAGCGCTTCATGCTTCCAGCAAGACCGGACATCTACAGACTGTAAACGGCTCAGTTCCAATAATACGCTCATTGTAATCAGACCTCGCAAGATTATATAAAAAAACTCCAGAATATCGGACGCAAGTTGGGGGCAATGCAGTATTGCGTTCCTGTCTGACGCATCTGACGCACCGTCGAACGCACCCGACCATGCGTCTCAACAAGTCAAAGGATGTTGCAATTTATTTTTGTCCTGAAAATATATTTACCGCATCGGAATTGTATTTCGATCATAAAGGGATATTGCTTGAATCATAAATTTTTCGACGAGTAAAGTCTATCCTGAATGGGGGATAGAGAATGCGCTTATGTAGCCTGGCTGTATAATAAACCACGGGCAAAAAAGAGAATATGTCTTGCAGGAAGCGTAAAATCGTGCCATAATACGGTCTGCCGCCGATTTTTGGTGGGCGCTATTGTGGAAAGTAACCTGCTCCCTACCGCAGTTTAGTTTCCTCAATATGGAGAGGCTACTATCCTCTTCTATGAGTATCGTGGGGAATTAGCTCAGCTGGGAGAGCGCTTCAATGGCATTGAAGAGGTCAGCGGTTCGATCCCGCTATTCTCCACTTACCCCCTCCCTTTTACCGGACATCTTTCTCTGGAAACTATCCGAAACTACTTGCTATGAGATTCCCTCTCTGGTAGGTAGGAAAGCGATAAAGAGTTCTCACTGCTACCTGTAATTATTTATGATGGGCAAATAAAATCAGGTTGGCGGTCGAAGGATATTAAGTAAACAGCGGCGTACCCTATAGATGCCGCTTCAATTTCGGTACGATAGGCGATGTCCACACGAAAACGATCATAATCGTGGTGTGATTCCTCCGAATATCCCTGCTTTAAGATATCAATAATGGATTGATTGTCCAAACTAAATTATCGGCGCTTTGTCGATAACCAGTGGATACTGTGACGATTTGTCCGGTTTCAGCAGGATATATGGGATAAATCGGGATATATGGGATAAATAAGGGCGAAGCGGCTCTGACGCAGAAAGGATGCCTGCAAATAGATGGGGCGTACGTTTGGTTTTACGAAGAGTGCAGGAAAAGGTCTCGCTTGCGTCCTTGCGCTTCCCGCTTTAATAGCGCTGGCGGCAATGTCCGGTGTCGCTGAGTCTGCGCCGACGCGCCCGGAATTAGAGCGACAATTCGCCAGTACGGTGCAACCGTTCCTCAAAACGTACTGCGTCGCCTGTCATGGCAAGGACAAACCGCAAGCGCAACTTGACCTGACTCTCTACGGGAGCATGGCGTCGGTAATGCGTGACTATGCGCACTGGTCTCTCCTGATGGAAAAGCTGGTGGCGCAACAAATGCCCCCTTCCGATTTCAGTAAGCAGCCCTCGCCGCGACAACGTGAAGCGGTCATCGCCTGGGTACGCGATGTGCGAAAGTATGATGCCTTGCGGAATGCGGGCGATCCGGGACCGGTTCTGGCGCGGCGACTGAGTAACGCGGAATATGACTACACCATCCGCGACCTGACCGGGGTCGATATGCGCCCCACCCGCGAATTCCCCGTAGACCCTGCCAATCAGGAAGGCTTTGATAATTCCGGCGAGTCGTTGACGTTGTCTCCTGCCCTGATGAAGAAGTATTTACAGGCGGCAAAGGATATCGCCGACCGTATGGCATTGACTTCCGCCGGTCTGGAATTCGCTTCCCACCCGGCGCTTGCCGAAACGGATCGGGACAAGTATTCGATTCTGCGCATCGTCGATTTCTACCGGCGTCAACCCACGGACTACGCAGACTATTTCCGGGCGGCATGGCGCTATCGTCACCGTGCGGTTCTGGGAGTTCCCGGCGCGACGCTCACAAGTATTGCGACGGAGATGAAAATAAGCCCCCGTTATCTGGAAACGGTGTGGAATACGCTCAATTCCCCGGAGGTAAAAGTAGGACCAGTCGCCGTCCTTCAAGCCCGATGGAATGCCTTGCCCGTCCCGGATAAAAGCGGCGTCGTAAATGCCGAATTATCCAATTCCGTGCGAACGGATTGTGCGGCGATGCGGGATTGGGCAATGGCATTGCGTAAGAAGGTGGCATGGAAATTCCCGAACCTGAAAGTCCCCTCCGGATTTTCCGATGGCGGGCAGTGCTTCGTTTTGTGGAAAGACCGTCAGTACGCCTCCCACCGGCGGATGCTGAATCCGGCGACCCTGCAACTCGATGGCGTTCCTCATAGCCGGGTGATTCCCGCACGCGATAATAAACCGGAACGGACTATTACGGATGCGGTGGATGCGGATCTGTATGCTCCGCTGGATGAAACGGCGCGCACTCCTTACCTGACATCGTTCAATCAGTTCTGTAGCGTTTTTCCGGATGCATTCTATATCGCGGAACGCGGTCGAATGTTTGTCGATGATCCCGGCGACAAGGGGCGTCTTCTGACAGCGGGTCTGCATAACTCGATGGGGTACTTCCGGGACGATACTCCCTTAATGGAATTGCTCCTCGATGAGAAGGGATGCCGCGAACTGAATCGACTCTGGCTCGATTTCGATATGGTCGCGTTCGTTCCAGAGCGTATGCATTCTGAATTCTTTGTCTATGAGCGGGCGGAGTCCGGAACGATCACGGACCCGGAGTTCAATTTCGCCCGCGCCGAGGACAAGGACGCCTTATCCGACGTAAAAATCAAGCGTCTCGCGGAACTGTATCTGGCAAAAGCGCGAAGGAATGGGGGAGAGCCTCCTGCCCTTCAGGCGATCGAAGAGCATTTCCGGCGGGTTTCCGTCAATATTCGGGGCGTTGAAAAAGCGCGCCTTGCTGCCGAACCCACGCATCGGAAGGCATTGGTGGATTTCGCCCGTCGTGCGTATCGTCGCCCTCTGACGCAAACCGAGCAGGATGATCTCATGGCGTTCTACTGGTCGTTACGCAAAAGAGATGGGCTGACGCATGAAGATGCCATACGCGATACCGTCGTCAGCATCTTAATGTCTCCTAACTTCTTGTTCCGGGTCGATCTGGAATCCGTTGCTGGGGTCTTGCCGGACGACGTTCATCTGGCGGGTTTGACGCAACATCCCGCAAACGTTCCTCCGCAACGCGCCGCCCCTCCGAAAAGCGGTTCCCTTATCCCTCTTTCGGACTATGCGTTGGCGAGTCGGTTGAGTTACTTCCTCTGGTCGAGTATGCCGGATGCGGAACTGTTATCGCATGCCGCCGCAGGAGACTTGCACCGCCCGGAAGTTCTGGCGCAACAGGCGCGACGAATGACGAAAGATCCTCGTATTCGCGCCCTCTCTTTGGAATTCGTGGGGAACTGGCTGGATTTCCGTCGCTTCGATGAACACAATGCCGTAGATCGGGACCGATTTCCGGCGTTCAACAATGAATTGCGTGCGGCGATGTTCGAGGAACCCCAGCGATTTCTGATGGATACCTTCCAGAAAGACCGCTCCGTGCTGGATCTGGTGTATGGGAAGTACACCTTCGTGAATGCATCGCTGGCGAAGCATTACGGCATGACCGATATCAAGACGACCGAAAACGACTGGGTGCGCGTCCCGGACGCCGACCGGTACGGGCGTGGCGGATTGATGCCAATGGGGGTCTTCTTGACCAAAAATTCTCCCGGACTTCGTACCAGTCCGGTCAAGCGAGGGTACTGGGTGGTACGCCGTCTGCTGGGCGAGTACATACCGCCACCGCCCGCCGCCGTCCCGGAATTGCCGAAGGATGAGAGCAAACTGGGAGAACGAACCCTGCGTCAGGCGCTGGAGCAACATCGCGCCAATCCCGCCTGCGCCAGTTGTCATGCCCGGTTTGACTCTTACGGTCTGGTCTTTGAGGGATACGGTCCGATCGGGGAAAGACGGAGCATCGATCTGGGCGGGAAGCCGGTAGATACACGGGCGCCGTTTCCCGGTGGCGTCGAGCGTTCCGGTCTGAGCGATTTACGTGATTTCATTCGCCAGAAGCGGGAAAAAGATTTTGTCGATACTCTGAACCGTAAACTGTTGTCCTATGCGCTGGGGCGAAGCCTGCAACCTTCGGACGACTCGACCCTGTCCTCGATGCAACAACGATTGGCGGCGAGCGGTAACCGCTTCAGTACGCTGGTCGAGACGATTATCACCAGCCAGCAATTCCGGTATCGACGAGCGCCGATTACAACGACCGTCGCGCAAAATTAACAGTAAGGAACCTATACGCCATGTCAGATCAAGAACAAGAGCGAAAAACGGGCGGCCCACTTTCACGGCGCATTTTTCTTCGTGGCGCGGGGGTGGTCATGGCGTTGCCTTGGCTGGAATCCGTGCCGGTATGGGGCGCAGTCGCCGGAGAACCGAAGGCGCCGAGTAAGCCTCCCAAGCGGTTTGTCGTGCAATTCATGGGTACGGGCGTCAGCCCGGACAACTGGTGGGCGAAGGGCGAAGGTTCCGCAATGGAACTGAGCAAGAGCCTGAAACCTCTGGAACCGTATAAAGAACAACTCAACGTTATCAATGGATTGTTCAATAAACCGTCCACGGGAGTCGGCATCCATCCGGGAATGACCGGCAATATCCTTTCGGGAATGCCCCTGACCAAAGGGGCTGTGCTACACGGCGGAATCAGCGTTGACCAGATACTGGCGTCGCGCATCGGGCAGGAAACCATTCAACCCAGCCTCGTTCTGGCGTGTGAGCAACCCCTGACCGGTTACCATGAGACGAACTTCTCGATGGCATATAGTTCGCATATCTCCTGGCAAAGCGCCGACTCGCCGGTTCCTACCGAGGTATATCCTTCGCTGGCGTTCGACAGTCTGTTCGAGAATAGCGGAAGCCGACGATTGGAAAGCGTCCTCGACCGGGTCAGCAGTGAAGCCGCCCGCCTGCGCCATCAGATCAGCCGGGAAGACCGCGCCAAGGTGGATGAGTACCTGACCAGCGTCCGTGAGGTGGAGAAACGCGCTCAGAAGATGCGCGGCGATCTGGGGACGGCGGCGGATAGAGCCAGAGACAAAGGCAAAGCGCTGATCAGCATGAAGCGGCCAGAAAATGGCTTGCCGGAAGATATCCGGGATCATATGCGATTGATGTGCGATATCGTCGCGCTGGCGATCCAGACAGACAAGACCCGTATCGCTACCATGCTGATGTGCCGTGACCTTTCCGGGCTGTTCTATCCGTTCCTGGGGGTTCGGGACGCCCATCATCCCGCTTCGCATAACGACAACTCGGACGATTACGAGCGGATCACACGGCACTATGTTACCCAACTCGCATATCTGGCAGGGAAGCTGAAAGCGATGCCGGAAGGCGAGGGCAATGTACTGGATAACTCCTGCCTGCTGTGGCTCTCCAACATGTACTCCGGTTCTCGCCATGACAACTCGACATTGCCCATCCTGACGGTGGGGAATCTTGGCGGGGCCTTGACGGCAGGGCGCGTCCTGAATTACCGGGACAAGGGCGATGAGAACCGCAAGGTCTGTAGTCTCTATCTTTCGCTGATGGATCGAATGGGCGTCACCCTGGAGCGTTTTGGGGATGCTGACGCCCGCTTGAGCGGAATTTAATGTCGGTCATCGATAGTTCGCACCGGCGTTATAGTCAGATAATAGAGGAATCAAAAGCGGAAACCGGTAATATTCCGGCGTGAACAAGCAGCATTCGACCGCAATATACTGGTTTCGCCGTGCCATCCGTCTGGAAGACAATCAGGGGTTTTGCGCGGCAGTAGCATCATCGCTCAAGGTAATACCCGTCTTTATTCTGGATGATGCGATTCTGACGCGACCTGATACCGGGAAGGCGCGTGTCGCGTTCCTGTTCGAGGCGCTGGCAGACTTGGACGCGCAGTTGCGGGAGCGCGGCGGGCGATTGATTATCCGTCACGGTGATCCCGCCGAGGAACTGGAGCGTTTGGTCGCGCAGTCACAGGCGACCGGTTTGTATTTTGGACGCGATTACGAACCATATTCACGGGAGCGTGACAGTCGCGTTTCGAACGTGATGCAAAAATGTGGCGTCGCTGTCGAGACATTCTCCGATCATTTGCTGACGGAACCGGGAATGGTGATGACGAAGGCAGGAACGCCCTACACCGTCTTCACGCCGTACCGGCGCGTATGGCTGGAACAACCCGTGGATACGCCGATATCCGCACCGGAGCGGGTGATTGTCCCTGACGATCTGACCTCTGAGGAACTGCCCGTTCCGCCAAACAGTGGGCAATCGCCTCTGGTGCGAGGAACGGCAGCGGATGCGCAAAAGCGTCTTTCCGATTTTATCGCCGCCTGTCTGGGGGATTATGACACGGATCGTGACTTTCCCGCTCTGGAAGGAACATCACGCCTGTCAGCGCATTTGCGGATGGGTACAATCTCGGCGCGATGCGTTTTAGCGGAAGTGCGGCGCCGTCGCGGCGCTTTGAACAACCCGAACGGCGCGGACGTTTTTCTTTCGGAACTCGCCTGGCGGGACTTTTACTATCAGCTCCTGTACCAATTTCCTTATGTCGCCGGTAGCGCCTTCAAACCGATATACAACAACGTGCAGTGGGAAAATAACGAGGATTTTTTCGCCGCATGGTGTGAAGGTCGGACGGGCTACCCGATTGTCGATGCGGCGATGCGCCAGTTGCAGTCAGAAGCGTGGATGCACAATCGGGCGCGAATGATTGTCGCGTCCTTTCTGACCAAAGACCTGTTGATCGACTGGAGACTCGGCGAAGCGTTTTTTATGCAGAAGCTCGTTGACGGCGATCAAGCGTCCAATAACGGAGGATGGCAATGGTCGGCAAGCACGGGGGCGGATGCGCAACCTTATTTTCGTATTTTCAATCCGTCTTCTCAAGGGGAAAAATTTGACCCGGAAGGCACGTATGTCAAGCGATGGTTGCCGGAGTTAAGACGGATACCGCCGAAATATATCCACAAACCCTGGGAATTATCAGCGGCGGAACAAAAAGCGGTCGGATGTGAGCTGGGAAAAGCGTACCCACATCCGATCGTCGATCATAAAATACAGCGCGAACGAATTCTGGCGCTGTATAAAAGAGCGGATAAAAATTCTGGGAATGAAGCGGAACCGGAAAAGGAATAAAGGGCGCGATCCGGCTTGATCGGGACGCGCCGTGGATTTGAAGGAGCGGAGAGAAATGAAACGTGTCAGTATAAGGTGGGGGATGGATAAAGTTGCAGGCATTATCATCGCCCTTACATTCATAATAGGAATCTGCGCCCCGGTATCAGCGCAATCCCAAAGACCGGGCGATCGAAAGCCGACAGATGTTTCCCTGAATGCTAACGGGGATTCGAACGTAATACCTCTCACCGATCCGCGCTCGGAAATGCCAACCCTTAAAGTGCCGGATGTCCACATCGTTATCGGGCCGAATAAGGATAAGTTTTCCGTATCCGCCGTTTACGCCGCTAAAGTCCCGCGCTCGGTTGCGGATGCTCATCTCAAGGCGTTATTGGACAAGACCGGCTGGAAAGCGGAAAAGATTACCTTTGAAGATGGTCAGGTCACCAATATGACCAGCAATGATCCTTCTGGTCTTTCTCAAGTAATGTCCAGTATGACGTTTGAGACGGACGCCCCGGTAATCGATAAAGAAGGTATCGTGACTCTGGAACCGTTCCTGATCGCTTTCCGTGACCGCACGCGTGTGAATCTGACTTTTATCGGTCGCGATGGGAAGACGCCCAAAGGTCCCAAAAGTTTCGACGATGACAATGTCCAGTTCCAGACGCCTTATGCACCCGGTGCGTTGACGTATTACTGCAACATCAAAAATCACGATTTTACCAGTTTGAATCTCCCCCGTGTCGATGCTCCCGAAGTTCTCGAGGGGAAAGCGACAGGCGAAAAAACGGCGCAATGGTCAACAACCCTGCTATTCTCAGTGATAGGCGCACTATGTGTGGGTGTTATTGTGATGACCGTTCTGATATTGCGTAATAGAGCCTGATACAATCCAGTATATAATGACCCTGTTCAAAATCAGGGACGGACGGTGTCGATAGCGCTCCTCCGCGACCGTCTGGGAAGGGTAACGCGAAGATATGCGACAGTTTGAAAAATTGGACGAATTGGTTTGTTTAGCGGCGGAATTGAACGCCTCCGACATCTTTATCAAGGCGGGAGTTCCGCCCAACTTGCGCCGTGCCGGACGTATCATGCCGATTGAGGACGCAGCAATATTGACTGCGGAGGATACGCGCCGATTGGCGCATTCTGTCATGTCGCCCGAACAGGTTGCGCGTTTTGAAAAGCGACATGAAATGGATCTTGCGTTTACCGTCCCGGACGTTACCCGAATCCGAGGTAATATCTATCAACAACGTGGCACGATGGGTATGGTCTGCCGTCTGGTGCCTCTGACAATGCCTTCACTGGAAAAACTGGGATTGCCCCCGGTCATCGGCGAGTTGACGACCCATCGACAGGGACTGGTGCTGGTTACCGGGCCAACCGGTTCCGGTAAATCCACCACTCTGGCGGCGATGATCGACAAAGTGAACAACGAACGAAACGCCAATATCGTCACTGTCGAAGACCCGATCGAATTCATTCACCCGGACAAAAAATGTATCGTTTCACAACGTGAAATCGGCATCGATACCGAATCGTTCACCGATGCTTTGAAGTATATCGTACGTCAGAACCCGGACATTATTCTTATCGGAGAGATGCGCGATATCGAAACGATGAATGTCGCTCTGCAGGCGTCGGAGACCGGGCACCTTGTTTTTTCCACCGTCCATACCGCCAGCGCATCGGAAACCCTGGATCGTATTATCAACCTGTTCCCGCCCCACGACAAACCGCAGTTGTGTATGCGAATGTCCAACTCCCTGCGGGGGGTTATTTCACAGAAACTCCTGCCGCGTGAGGATAAAGAAGGTCGTGTCGCGGCAATCGAGGCTATGGTAGTCACTCCGACAATCTCGAAACTGATTGAAGAGGGACGCGCCGGAAATATCTATTCCGCGATTCAGGAAGGCGGCTTCTGGGGCATGCAGACCATGAACCAGGCGTTGCTGGGCTTTTACCGCGAGGGGAAAATCAGCGAAGAAACGGCAATCCGCGCCGCTGGAAACGCGACAGAATTACGGCAAATGATTCGTCGCCCCGTTTGAGTTCATTCTGAATACATTCGTTTTCAAACAAAAGGGCCACGGACATCCATGATGTCCGTGGCCCGTGGCGTTTACAGAGATGGTTTCTGCGTTGCTCAGGGTTTCGCGGGAGCGCCCGTCTTGATGAACTGTCCGGTCTTGGGATCACGTGCAGGCGTCTTCTTCTCGCTCTTGGGCGTCGCCGTTTTCGTATCCGACTTCACGAAGCGACCTGTCTTGGGATCACGTGCAGGCGTAGTTTTGGCTGTTTTAGCCGTAGGAGTGGCGGCGCCTTTCTTGACAAATTGTCCGGTCTTGGGATCACGCGCCGGCGTGGTCTTCTTGGCGGTCGCTGCTGCGGTCTTAGGCGCAGTAGGCGCCGGAGCCTGAGCGAACGCAGTAACTGCACAGAAAGTCGCTACAACCGCAGAAGCGACTGCGGCAAAACGTTTCATAAACATCTGTTTCCTCCGAGAAATGATCGCCCGTTGGGACAATGTTCCGCACCGGGTACGATAGCTAATCTTTGATCGTATGAAACATAACTAAAGTTCCCATTTCTATCTTCTGTCAGTGTGATGAATTTACTCAAAAACACAAATAACCCGATCCCCGGAAAATCGTAACAAGGACTTAACGCCGTGACGGGCTAATCTATGGCGCATATGCTTACTCGCGCTTATCCTCCGTCAGTCGCGCCAGAAGGTCCTGCCGTTTATCTCCCATTTCGTGGTGAGGACTTGCTGATTGCGACGGATCATTCTCTTCTCACTACCAACGTGATGGATCTGACGACCAACTCTTACTTTCTGGGGATGTGGGATAATGTAGCGATCATCACCGGGGCGATACCTGCTGATGCCTCGTTGCCGGAAGGCGTTCAGACAATCGGGTTGCGGGCTTTATACGACCATGTGTCCGAAGAATGGTGGAGTCTTGCCGGGTATGCCGCGCAAATTGTCCATTGGGAAACGGATCATCGGTTCTGTGCGCATTGCGGAGGCGAAGTAGCGAATGAAGGTCGAACCTGGGGCAAAAAATGCCGGGACTGCGGTCGTGTCACTTATCCTCCGGTCGTTCCCGCCGTACTTGCGCTGGTGCATGATGGCGGCGACAGAGTTCTGCTTGCCAGTAAAAGCGGATGGGGCAAGCGTTATAGCATTCTGGCTGGCTTCGTAGAACCGGGAGAGACGTTTGAAGAATGCGCCTTGCGGGAGGTGGAAGAAGAAGCCGGAATCATTGTCACCGACCCCGTTTATACTGGCAGTCAGGCATGGCCCTTTCCTCATCAAATAATGGTCGCCTTCACCTGCCGCCATTTACATGGCGACATCAATATCGATAAAGAAGAACTCGCGCATGCCGAGTGGTTTCGTTACGATGATCTCCCGCAACTTCCTCCTCCGCTTTCCCTTTCCCGTGCAACGATCGATGCCTGGATCGCTTCTCGTCATCTTGCGAATGCGGCGCGGTAACTTTTCACTATCGACCGGAAAATGCATCGCTTCATCTGAGCGCCGGGTCGATATCGCTTTGCTCTGAAACAAAGCGCTCGGGCAGGCGCTACAATACGGTCAAAGGACAGTTATGAGCGCAAAAAAAACTTACAATGTCACGCTGATCCCCGGCGATGGAATTGGACCGGAAGTATCTGATGCGACAGTGGAAATTCTGGAAGCCGCAGGGATCGCTTTTCAGTGGGATCGACAGGATGCTGGGGCGGAAACGGCAGCCCGCATGGGAACTGCTCTACCAGATTCCGTAGTCAATTCCATTGTCAAGAACCATGTCGCATTAAAGGGGCCGTTGGCGACTCCGGTGGGAACCGGTTATACATCGGCGAATGTCGCCCTTCGGAAACGTCTTGCTTTGTATGCAAATGTCCGTCCCGCCCGCAACCTACCGGGCGTGAAGACGCCATTTGAGAATGTGAACATTGTCGTAATCCGGGAAAATTCTGAGGATTTATACTCCGGAATCGAACATGTGGTTGTCCCGGGCGTCGTGGAGTCGATCAAGATTATTACCGAAGTGGCATGCACCCGTATCGCCCGGTTCGCTTTTGACTATGCGGTTCTGCATCGCCGCAAAATGGTCACTGCGGTGCATAAAGCCAACATCATGAAACTCTCGGATGGACTTTTTCTGGATTGCTGTCAGAAAGTGGCGCGCGAGTACCCGGATATCGTCTACAACGAAATGATCGTCGATAACTGCTGTATGCAATTAGTGACGCATCCAGAGCGCTTTGATGTGATGGTAATGGAAAACCTGTACGGGGATATTGTCTCCGATCTGGTTTCTGGTCTGATAGGTGGACTGGGATTGACAGGCTCCGCTAATATCGGCGCGGATGCAATCGTCTATGAGGCGGTTCATGGCACTGCTCCTGATATTGCCGGTAAAGGTCTGGCGAATCCGACCGCATTGTTGATGTCCGGCATTCTGATGCTCCGCCAATTCGGCGAAATCGACGCGGCGGATCGTATCGAAAGCGCATTGTACGGCGTTTTCGCGGAGGGGAAATTTCTTACCCGCGATCTGGGCGGATCTGCGACAACGAAAGAATTTGTTCGCGCCGTGATTTCTGCGATGTAGTCAGTTCGCGATGTGACGGACTACTTCCTCAAAGTCCGGGCGCCGGTCGAATATAGTCTGTCCCCGTATTTTGAGAGCGGATTGAATGAGTCGAACTTTACAGGTGTTGCAGGCGGAGATTCACGTCTGCCGGAAATGCGAGATTGCCGGATATATTCCGGAAGCCCGACCATTGACAGCAGGAAGCCAGAGCGCCCGATTCATGGTGATCGGGCAGGCTCCCTCGCGTACCGATCATCTGTCCGGGCAATTTTTTGTTGGACCTGCTGGGAGACGATTGCGAGAGTGGTTTCTGGAAGCGGGATTCGCTCCGGAGGATTTTGGCTCCGTCATTTATTCCGCCGCAATCACCAAATGCTTTCCGGGGCGTGTATCGGGTTCCTCAAAAGATCGTGCTCCCTCACGAGCCGAACAAAACCTCTGCCGACCCTGGCTCGATGCTGAAATGGCGGCGGTCGATCCTCGCGTTGTCGTATTGTTCGGCGGTCTTGCCATCGGGACATTTTTGAGCAAAAGATCGCTGGCGGAACTCATTGGTCAAACATTCGAGCGTGAGGGGCGTTTATGGATTCCGCTGCCGCATTCTTCTGGGGCAAGTACATGGCTCAATGCCGCCGCGCACAAAACACTGCTGGCGGATGCTATCGTCCAATTGAAAACGGTTCGTCTGGAGGTTACTGGACAGTAAGGAAATTGCCGCTTCGTTACGAGCGGTTGCAACAAATGTCGCCTGATTTATACGGCGCGTTCGCCTGACTTCGTTGAACCTGTGAATTATGGCTTGACCGCGATAGGGGAAGCATGGTATCGTAACGGCACGCGATTTCGCGGCGTTGCGAATCCCCGGATGAACAGGACGCGCCCGGCAGGCTTAGTTAGCTGGCTACGGAGCGTCCTTTTTGTTGTGAATTGCTGTTATTGCAATTTCGTTGGGGAAAAATTGTTTCGACGCCTGCTGGACGCGACGTTTTCCGCCGCTGTCTGTATGATGCCGCTTTCCGGGCGGGTAACGAAACAGGGAACGCATGGTGCGCTACAATATAGATTAGCGGAAGGGAAGCCATTATTCATATGAAGGGCATTATAATTGCTGGCGGCGCGGGGACGCGTTTACGCCCCCTGACTTATACACGGCCCAAACCGTTGATTCCGGTCGTGAACCGGCCATTCCTGGAGTATCAGGTTGCGCTACTCAAACGTCACGGGATCGACGAGATTATTTTCTGTACTAACTACATGGCGGATAAAATTGCCAGTCATTTTGGCGATGGTACTGCTTTTGGCGTTAAAATGCATTATGCGATCGAGGAAACGCCATTAGGGACTGCCGGAGCTATCCGTAATGCGCAATCTCATCTGGGCAGAGACTCGGTCGTCGTTCTCAACGGCGATATCCTGACGGATTTCGATATCTCTTCTATCGTCCGTTTCCACAAAGAACATCGCGCTATAGTTACTCTGGCATTGAAAGAGGTGCCTTCCCCTTCTCCCTACGGCGTTATCATCACCGATGATGAAGGGCGAGTGCGGGAATTCCGAGAACCGAGCGAAGCCACCAAGAAAATGCTGGCGGCGAATCCGAATGTGGAAAAGACGGGCGTCGATTATATCAATGCCGGAATCTATATCATGGAACCGGAAGCGCTCGACTCTATTCCTACCGGGCGTCCTGTGTCCATCGAGCGTGAAACATACCCCAAACTACTGGAGCAAGGCGCCCCCATCTACGCGATCGCCAGTGATGGTTACTGGCTCGATATCGGTCGACCGGAGCAATATCGTCAGGCGACGAATGCGATCCTCTCTCGTGATATCTCGGTGGATGTGCCCGGCGAATGGCAGGCATTAGGGTACTGGGCGGAGGATACCGCAGATATCGATCCGACAGCGCATATTGCGCCGACAGTCCATATCGGACGGGGCGCGCGGATCGCTGCGGGAGCATCGCTGATCGGTAAGACTGTCATCGGATCGAACTGTCGTATCGGTGCGAACGCTGAACTGACGGACTGTATCCTGGAGAAGGATGTCATTATCGGCGAGGGCGTGAAGTTGAGCGGCGTTATCCTCGATGATGGATCGCATGTCGCTGCCGAATCCGTGGTGACGGTTCCCGCTGTGTTCGCCGCCGGTAGCGTTCTGGCTAAAGGAACTCGCATTACCGCAGGAACGATCGATTAGCGTTCACTGCCGCTGATACCCGGAAAAGAGCGACCTCTATGGAAGCGGTCGCTTCTCCGCTCTGATGATATGCGGGGAAACCGGTGGAACGACTTATAGTAGGCGACATATGTAAAACTGTGCGACGCTCTCGATAAATCATCTGAGAGAGGGTGACCCGCATCCCTGCGATACAACGATACCGCCTGACGACAGTAAAGTTGTGTCGTTCCTCCACTGACCTGAAACTGTTGCCTCTTGTCGGCGTCAATAAAAAGCGTAGCGGAAGAAGCAAGGGACTTTCCCAGACCCTTAGCCCGCACTCATTAACCGTGAATGATGAAAGTTCCTTTAGCCAATCTGCCCGCACAATACGCCGCCCTGAAAGCGGAAATGGATGCGGCTCTCTTATCTGCGCTTGCCGATGGCGCGTTTGTGCTGGGGACGACCCCGGCGGCAAATGAGCGTGTCGAAACATTAGAGCAAAACGTCGCCGCTTTCTGCGGCGCAAATCACGGAATTGCTGTCAACTCCGGAACGGACGCTTTACTGCTTTCGCTTATGGCTCTCAACATTGGTCCCGGCGATGAAGTGATAACGACCCCTTTCACTTTTGTCGCGACGGTGGAAACGGTCGCACTTCTGGGCGCAACGCCGATTTTCGCCGATATCGACCCGGTGACATTCAATCTGGACGCCGCCAAAGTCGCTGAGAAAATAACGCCACGCACCAAAGCGATCCTCCCGGTGCACCTGTTCGGGCAGATGGCGGATATGACTGCGCTCGCCGAAGTCGCTTGCGCTCATGACATTCCCCTGATTGGCGATGCGGCGCAGGCTATCGGTTGCGCTCACGCCGGAAAATTGGTGGCTGAGTGGTCTTTGCTGACAACCCTCTCTTTTTATCCCACTAAAAATCTAGGTGCGGCTGGCGATGCGGGAATGGTCCTGACCAATGACGACAGCCTGAACGCCAAACTTCGCGCGTTGCGCTTTCACGGTTCAAGCGGACCGTATCGGTATCAGTATGTCGGTATCTGTTCGCGTCTCGATGGCTTGCAGGCGGCGATCCTGAATGTCAAATTGCCGCACCTCGCCGGATGGAACGAAGCCCGTCGGCAGAACGCCGCCTACTATGCGCAGGCGCTGGCGAATGTCGACGGAATCTGTCTGCCTGAAACCCGGGCGGATAACGTCCATACGTACCATCAGTATACGATCCGTGTCGGAAATGGGAAGCGGGACGCGCTACGCGCCTACCTGGCGGAGCAGGGCGTTTCTTCCGGAATCTTCTATCCCGCCCCGCTTCATCTGGAAGCGGCATACTTGCGGTATGGCGGTAAACCCGGCGGTTTCCCCGAGTCAGAAAGAGCCTGTATCGAGGTTCTGTCCCTCCCGGTGATTCCGGAGTTGACGCCAGAACAACGAGAATATGTTGCCACAAAGATTCGGTCATACTTCACGGCATAGCGCATAAATTTCTTCATGCAGGGTAAAATAGAGTCGTAATGTCATGTTGCGACTTCTCCCTGTGCCTTCGTCGTCGGTACGTCCGTCGTATTGAAAGCCCTCTTTCTCCGCAATGTGATAGGCGTATGATGAACCCGCTTCTTCTCGCGCCGCTCGCTTATGATCATGCGCCCCGACAGATACCGACGGGGGGGCTGATAGTCGTTCCCATGGTCTGCCGTTTCCTCCTGCGGCGGAACGGTAAACACTCGGGAATGGATTTCACTTTCCGTCGTCCCTGAGCGGACGCCCGGTAGGAAATCGCGCTCTTTCGTGAAGAAAATTTCGGCAGGGATAACTGATTCTCTGTCCGCAGGCAAGTTCGCCCATCGGGGCGGGCAATCCAAAACCGCAAGGACATGTAACTAATGAAAGCCATGATATTAGGAGCGGGAGTCGGCTCGCGCCTCGACCCACTCACCCGTTCCCTACCCAAACCTATCGTTCCTGTTGTCGGTAAGCCCGTCATGGGACATATCATTGACCATTTGCGGCACACAGGCATTACGGACATCATCGTCAATGTGCAATACCTCGGCGATAAAATCGTCGAGACGATTGGCGATGGTTCCGCTTACGGGGTCAAGGTCACGTATTCCTACGAAGACCAACTCTGGGGCGATGCAGGCGGGCTGAAGCTGGTCGAGGAGTTTTTCCGAAGCGGCGATGATGATACCCTTCTGGTCGTCGGCGGTGATGACCTCACCGATACCGATATTGGCAAGATTATCAGCGACCACCGGCAGAAAGGCGCGATGGCGACTATCGGCGTCACCCCTGTTCCCGACCCGTCCCAGTTTGGCATCTGCGTCACGGATGATCAGGGGTTTATCACCCGTTTTCAGGAAAAGCCTGCCCCTGGGACCGCCTTTTCCAATCTTGCCAATACCGGCATCTATGTCTTCAATCTCAAAGTCTTCGATTATATCCCGGCGGGCGCCTTTTACGGTTTTGGAAAAGATGTTCTTCCCGGAATGCTGGCGGCAGGCGAACCGATGCTCGCCGTCCCCTCTGATGCCTACTGGCAGGATGTCGGTAATCTCGTGATCTACCGGCAGGCGCAGAGAGACGTTATCGATGGCAAAGTGAAAGTCGATTTGCCGGTGGGCGCAACGCTTAAAGATACCTGTGTTATCTGTGCGGGCGCGACCGTCAGCGGAGAAATTTCCGATTATACGGTTGTCGGTGCGGGCGCTACGGTAGAGGCGGGAGCCGTCGTCAAAAACTCGATCCTCTGGGATGGCGCAGTGGTTAAGGCGGGGACTTATCTCGAAAACAGCGTTGTAGGAACCGGGGTTACCGTTTCTTCCTCCCATGGACTATTCAATGCCCTTGCCGTGGAAGCGAAGCGACCCAGCTAATTCCTGCGAAGCTAATTTCTACAAATTCGAGTCCTTCTACAAAAAGATCGGGCGCAATTGCGCCCGATCTTTTTTTTCTTAGACCTACAGTCATCGCGTCGCTTTTGATCGGCGGCGCCGCTCTACTGGTTCGTCGCCGAAACGCTGCAGCTTCCTGAATTGAAGAACGTGATTCCCTCTGCAAAAATCCATGTGTCAAGTTTTTGCAGGGGGAACAGCGATACGATACAGATTGTTGCTTCGGTTTTGCCTGAGCTCTTTTACAGGAGTTCGTAGCGGGTATTGCGCTGTCGGGGAGTGTATCCCGCATCGCTAATCAACCGCTCAATTTCATCCGGGGGAACGTTGAAGACGCAACCGGCTGCGGAAACCACATTTTCTTCCATCATGGTGCTGCCAAAGTCATCAACGCCGAATCCCAGAGATATCTGCCCGGTCTTCGGTCCCTGAGTGACCCAGCTTGCCTGAATATGGGGAAAGTTATCCAGGAAGATGCGGGAGACCGCAATCGTGCGAAGGTAATCGAAGGCGGTCGCGCGATTGCCGCCCAACTCCGTACCATCTGGCTGATAGTTCCAGGCGATAAAGGCGCGGAATCGCGCCGGGTACGCCTCGGATTCGTCCTGCAAATCGCGTAGTTTTTGCAGATGCTCCACCCGTTCCGCAAAGGTGTCGATTGATCCGTACATCATGGTAGCGGAGGTATGTAGCCCTACCTGATGGGCGACGCGCATACAGTCCAGCCACTCTTCAGCGGTGTCTTTGTATGGTGAGATGAAATCACGCACGCGATCTACCAGAATTTCCGCTCCGCCGCCGGGAACGCTATGCAGACCGGCGTTTTTTAATCGCGTCAGCGTTTCCGTCATAGTAAGCTTGCTGATGTTTTTGATGTAGATCAATTCCGCCGGCGAGAAAGCGTGCATTATCAGATGCGGAAATTTCTCACGTATGGCGGAAAGCAGTTCTTCATACCACTCGATCTTCAGTTTGGGGTTCAGACCGCCCTGCATCAAAACTTCCACGCCGCCGACATCGGAGAGTTCCTGCAGTTTCTGGAAAATCGTTTCCCGTGAGAGCGTGTATCCGCCCTCGGCGCCGGGAACGCGGTAAAAGTTACAGAAGGAGCAACGCACCCAGCAGACGTTCGTATAATTGACGTTACGCCCGATAACATAAGTGACGACCCGTTCCGGATTCAACCTTTTTCGTACGGTATCCGCCAGAATCGCTAAGTCTGTGAGATTGGGGTGATGGAACAATCGCAGGGTGTCGTCCGCATTCAGCCGCTCTCCCTGAAAAACTTTGTCCGCGATATCGGAAATATCGCTTTCCGGTCCTCGCTTCGTTTCAAACATTGTTGGCGGTTCCGCCGTCAGCATTTTCATACCAGCGCCTACTCTAACGCGACATTGAACGCGTACTCTAACGCGACTTTGTGCGCGATTTCACAATGTGTTTGTAGTGTATCCGACAACCCGCTTGCTGTAAAGTCTTTCTCTGTAACGCAATAATCCTCTGTTTTCCGGTGTTCTTTCCGGTGCGGATTTTAGAGGTATAATAACTCTATGCGCATTGATAAACTGCTTCAAAAAGGATTGCCTTCCTGTTCATTTGAATTTTCGCCGCCTCGGGACGATACAGGTTTTGAACAGCTTTATAAAACTATCGATCGTCTCAAAACGTTGCATCCCTCCCATGTGTCAGTGACCTATGGGGCGGGCGGATCGACGCGTCGAAAGACGGTTGAAATATCCGGGCGCATTCAAAATGAAATCGGGTTGCGTTGTATGGCGCATCTGACGTGCGTTGGTCATACGCGTGACGAAATCGTGGAGATCACCGATTCGCTTTACGATTCCGGAATTCGGAATATTCTGGCGTTACGGGGCGATCCGCCGCAAAGTGAACGCTGGTTTACGCCAACGGAGAACGGCTTTGCGAATTCCTCTGAACTGATATCGTACCTGCGAAACCGTTACCCCGATCTGTGTATCGGCGTTGGCGGGTACCCGGAAGGTCATCCCGAGTGTTTGAATCTGACGCGGGATCTCGAACATCTGAAGCGGAAAATTGAAAATGGCGGTAACCTGATCATCACGCAACTGTTTTTCGACAACGAAGTGTTTCGTCGCTGGCGTGATCAGGCGCGAGCGATGGGCATAGATGCTCCTGTCATCGCCGGAATCATGCCAATCAAAAATGTCCCCCAAATCAAACGGTTTGTCACACGTTGCGGCGCCAAAATTCCCCAGCCATTACTGAAAAAAATAGAGAGTGCGGAGGGGGATGATGATGCGGTGTACCGAATCGGCGTGGATCACGCCATCGCTCAGTGCCGTGATCTGCTGTCAGATGGCGCTGTGGAGGGAGTCCATTTTTACACCTTAAATCTGAGCCGTGCGACGGTGGATATTTGCCGCTCTCTGGACACGAAATTCGTTTCCTAGTTTTGCTTCCGGAATTGGATCGATTTTGCCTCTGGAATTGGATCGATTTTGCGTCCGAAGAACAGAAATCGCAGGGGATGGTAAAGACTGACCGGAGTAGCCCCCTATGCCGGATCAGGAACTTATTCCCCTGTTCGCACGTTGGATAAGGGGGTAAGTGAAAGGGGTTTGCGGAGCGACAAGTATCTATGGCAGTTTTCCTACAGACAGCGCGGAGCGATTCCGCGAAACGATCCGGGCGCAACACAGGCGTTCCGGCGGAATATTCGCCCGGTACGACACAGGATTTGCCCGCCGCCTATGCGCACTGCCGACAAATTAATCGTCACTACGGGACAACCTATTACTTTTCCACCTGCTTTTTTCCAAAGCGTTTGCGACCCGCTGTCCATTCCCTGTACGCCTGGGTGCGCTACCCGGACGAATGGGTAGACAATCCCCACGGAATGACGCTGGACGAGCAACGCGATCGACTCCGTCAGTGGCGCGATGCGACCGCCGATGCGATAAAAACCGGCAACAGCGATCATCCCGTTCTTTCGGCATGGGCGGATGCCGCCCGACGTTTCGAAGTTCCTTCCCAGCATATGCGTGATTTTCTGGATGCCATGGAAATGGATTTGACCATCACGCGCTACGAGACTTTTCAGGATCTCCAGAGGTACACGTGGGGCTCCGCTTCCGTCGTTGGCTTAATGATGTGTCATATCATCGGGGCGCGAAGCGAAGAGGCGGTTCCGCATGCTACCAGCCTCGGACTGGCGATGCAACTGACGAATTTCCTGCGCGATGTGGGGGAGGATTGGCGAGAGCGGAACCGAATCTACCTACCAATGGAAGATTTACGGCGGTTTAGCGTTTCTGAGGACGACATTGCATCAAATAGATTGACAGATAATGTTCGTGCACTGGTCCGGTTTGAAGCGGATCGCGCACGCGAGATCTACGCGCATGCCGATGCTGGTATGCAGTATATACCTCGGGAAGGGCGACTGCCCGTCCGTTTGGCGCGCGTTCTTTATTCGCGTATTCTGGATAAAATAGAGGACAACGACTATGATGTCCTCACGATGCGCGCCCGCATCCCCACTTCGGAGAAGTTGAGGACGCTGGCGTACGAAATGTTACGATCTTAAGCGTATCTCCGTAGATGATCCGTAGATGATCCGTAGAGGACGTACCACAAAACCCTCGCTCGTGAGCCGGACGAAATGCCCACGAGCAATGGATTCATCCGAATCGTCCCCGAACGAAGTCTTCCGTCTCTTTCACCGCAGGCTGGCTGAAGAGCTGTTCGGTCGGCGCAAACTCTTTCAACTCTCCCAGTAACCAGAAACCTGTGTAATCGGAGACGCGAGCCGCCTGTTGCATGTTATGGGTGACGATGATGATGGTGTACTGCTCTTTGAGTTCCGAAATGAGTTCCTCAACACGGAAGGTCGAGTTCGGGTCCAGAGCGGAACAGGGTTCGTCCATCAGGATCACGTCCGGCTTGACGGCAATCGCTCGGGCGATACAAAGACGCTGTTGCTGACCGCCAGAAAGCGCAAAGGCGGACTTCTTCAGCTTGTCCTTTACTTCTTCCCAGAGGGCCGCGCCTTTGAGAGATGCTTCCACCAGTTCATCCAACTCGGCTCGTCCTCGCGTTCCATGAATGCGCGGACCATAACAGATGTTGTCATAGATGCTCATCGGGAACGGGTTCGGTTTCTGAAAGACCATGCCAACGCGCTTTCGCAAGTGAACGACATCCACAGATTTGTCGTAGATATCGCGTCCATCCAGAGTCAATGCGCCAGTGAGGCGTGTCCCATCTATCAGGTCATTCATCCGGTTGATAGTACGCAGGAAGGTGGACTTGCCGCAACCGGAAGGGCCAATAAGCGCGGTCACCTGCCGTTCCCCGATCCTGATATTCACGTTCTTGAGTGCGTGAAACCCGCCATAATAAAAATCCACGCCTTCCGCTTTGACTTTGACGCGTGCAGGCGGGGCCTCTACGCCATTTCGATTGGCGGAGACGGAGCGGGACATATCGATTTTAGTATCTTGAGCCATAATTTTCGTTTCCGATTTGTAGCGCAATGCGCGAAGACAGTCCTTACTTTTCTTCGATGTTACTTTTGGTTGCGAAACGGGCGGCAACGCTGAAGATAAGAACCAGTGAAATAAGAATCAAAGCGGTCGCCCATGCTTGATTATTCTGATCCGTATCAGGTCCTGAAGCGTATTTGTAAACGCGCAAGGGCAGTGCATCTACAGGTTCATTGAATACCGGAATGCTAAAACTCATTCCCAGAAAGTTTACCGGTTGCATGGAAGGATAGAATTCGCTTCCAAGAATGGTGAACAAAAGCGGAGCCGTTTCTCCTGCAACACGGGCAAGGGAAAGCATGATGCCGGTAATAACGCCGCCCTTGGCAATGGGAAGCACAACGCTCCACATCGTCCGCCATCGCGTCGCTCCCAGACCCAGGGACGCTTCACGCATCGTCCCCGGAACAAGCCGTAGCATTTCCTCAGTCGTTCGCATGATCAACGGAATCATCATAATTCCCAGAGCGAAAGCTCCCGCGAAGACGGAAAAGCCTTTCCCCGGATTGGATTGCGAAACCGGGTATACCCATACCGCATAGACGAAAATCCCGATGACGATGGACGGAATCCCGTTGAGAACGTCCGTCATAAAGCGCACCAGATTGGCGAAAGGTCCCTTCGCTTCCAGTTGATAGATACCGCCCAGAATACCGATAGGCAGTGCGAACAGACAGGCGCCTAAAAGAAGCAGAAGCGTACCCAGGAGGCTGTTTGCAACGCCGCCCAGTTTAGGTTCGACCGCATCCGGTAGTTTAGTAAACAGATTCCAGCTCATGTACCTTAACCCTTGAGAGGCGAGAAAGTACAGAACCAGAAAAAGGGAGAGCAAGCCTATCCCTGCGGCGACGATGCAGAGGCCTAGCATCAAATTGTTCTTGAATTGTCGGCCTACAAGATTGCCATCGCGCTTACTCAAGGCGTCATGAGAGAGGGTTTCCGGGGCAAGGTTTTGCGTAGACATATTATTTGCCTCCTTGAACGTCTCTGGCTGTGTAATAGACCAGCGTTCTTGCCAGAATATTGACAATGATGGCGACGAAGAAAAGGATGAATCCGATACCTACCAGCGCTGCGGTATTCAGACCGGCGGACGCTTCCGTGAACTTATTCGCCAGAGCGGAAGACATTGTATATCCCGGTTCGAAGAGCGAAAAAGAAACTCCGGAGGGCGTCTGCGGTGATTGATTGCCAATGACCATCGTGACCGCCATCGTTTCGCCAAAAGCGCGACCCAATCCCAGAATGACGGCGCCAATAATTCCGGATCGGGCGAACGGCAAGACGACCTGTGAGATCGCTTCCCACTTGGTCGAACCGAGGCCATAAGACGCTTCACGTTGTGCACGAGGAATCGCACGCAGAATATCGCGAGAAACGGCGGTAATGAACGGCAAGATCATGATCGCCAGAATCACGCCCGCCGCCAGCATACTGGGACCTGCGGTAAAACCGGAGAACAAGGGGAACTTCCCCAGAGGTGAGGCGCCGATAGGCTCCATGACATACTGCCGCAAAAAGGGCAAGAGGACAAAAATGCCCCACAGACCATAAACGACGGACGGAATCGCCGCCAGCAGTTCGACAAGGAACGTCACCGGGGTGCGTATCCAAGGTGGCGCCATTTCCGAAAGAAAAATTGCGGTGCCCAGACTGATAGGCACTGCGATCAACAGGGCGATAAACGAACTGTAAAGCGTTCCGAAAATATAGGGCAGAATGCCAAACTGCTTCTGGCCATCATCCCAGACGGAACCGGTGATATAGCTAAAGCCGAATTGTTTGAATACAGGAAGGCTTTGCCATCCCAGACTCGACGCTATCCAGATAATGATAACAAAAATAGTCAGAGATGCCAGAAAGGTAATAGCGCCATAGATTTTGTCGCCTATTGACCCGCTACTGGAAGATAAGGGGGGACCGGGAACCTCATCTTCGATGGCGGCGGAAAGGTAAGGCGTCATATTGGTGATTTCGCGCTGGGGCGCCTGTTCGCTCATTGAGGTTGTGCCTTTGAGACGTGTGCAGAGAATGCCAGAAATGGTAAAAAACGTTAGAAGACGGAGCGCTCAGCGAGCAACCGCTGAGGGATTTGTCGAGATAATAACCGAGTTGCGCTGATAACTGCGGAGATAGCTTACAGTTAAGGTAGCGGAGGAGATTTCCTCCGCTACCTCACTATTTTACTGACCGATAGCCTTCAGAGCGCGGGTGCGCACCGCTTCAGGCAACGGAGCGTATTCAAGCGCGGGAGCAGATTTCTGACCGGTGGTCAAAGCCCAGGTCAGGAACTTCTTCACTTCCGGCTTGGCATCCGGATAGATCAGAATCCAGGTGAACCCGGTGATGGGGTAAGCCTGCGGAGCCATCGAGTTGGTGATGAACGCACGGAAGTCAGAAGGAAGTTTCGCTCCTTCGGCGGCGGCGGTCGCCGATTCCAGGGACGGCTCGATGAAGTTACCCTTCGCATTCTTGATATGAGCGTAAGTCAGCTTGTTTTTGTTGGCATATGCTACTTCCACATAACCGATAGCGCCACGGTTCTGTCGCAACAGCGCAGAAACGCCGTCATTGCCCTTACCGCCGAAACCGACGGGCCAGCGGATCGACTTACCTTCGCCCGGTCCGCCTTGAAAACTGGCGCTGACCTTGGCGAGGTAGTTGGTGAAAATCGCGGTCGTACCGGAGGAATCAGCGCGGAAGCAGGGGACGATACGAGCGTTCGGGAAGTTGACGCCCGGATTGAGACCGGTGATCTGCGGGTCATTCCAGGTGGTGATTTTACCGAGGTAGATATCGGCGACAACCGGACCGGTCAGCTTAATGCCCTGCGGGACGCCGGGTACATTGTACGCGACCGCAACAGCGCCTGCGACCATCGGGATGTGCAGGACGCCAGGAGCGGAGGCGAGTTCCGTCGGGTTCATCGGACCGTCAGAAGCGCCGAAGTCGACCGCACGCGCGGTGATATTCTTGATGCCACCGCCGGAGCCGATAGCCTGATAGTTGACGCGGATATTGGTCTCACGACCGAATTCCTGCGCCCAGCGCTGGTACAGCGGAGCCGGGAAGGTAGCCCCCGCTCCCTGAATGGTCTGCGCGTTGGCCGCCGAAGCGCCAACCAGACCAAAAGCAGCGATTGCCGCCAATTTTATCGCATTTGCGTTCATTATTGATCTACTCCTGAAAGGTGGCGGCGCAGGTTGCGCCGCCCCGTTGAGATTACGCCTGTTCCGAGCGAAATCACTCCCACTCGTCGCATTAATAGTGTAAGAATATTTTTTAGAACTTTACCTGGATTTCCGCAGTCAGTAAGTCCTTCTTCTTCAAGAAGTCAGACTGACCCGGAAGGTTCGGATAGTTGGTCGGGATTTCGTACCACAGTCGGAAGCGCAGAGCCTTGTCCGGGTAGTAGAGAAGACCGACATGGACGCGCTCTTCCAGGAAGTCTTTCTTGTTCCATTTCTGGTTCGGTTTGTCCTGATAAACGCTGTATCGTCCGCTGCTGTCGGGCTTGGAGTTTCGGTTGAAGAACTCGTATGCGCCGACCAGTTTGAACTTCTGGTAGCTGCCGTCATCGTTACGGGGACCAAAGTTCAGCGCCGCTTCGCCGTATCCGCCTTCGACATGCTTACCGTCCACATATGGTTGCATATTGGACGGAATGGTCGGCCCTGCCGCCGATCCGTAAAGACCGCCCATACCGGACACGTATTCCGCCTTGAATTCAAGGCTGCCGGCGACTACTTGAGTATTGATGTCCAGCAAAGACTTGCTGCGTTTGCGCTGATTGAAAACCGAGGGAATGCCACCGACCGGAGGGTTCGGAATGGAGGAACCGCTACCGGAGAAAGTCGTTCCTGTACCGTTGCCTTCGCCATCGTAGCCAGAAACGCCGACCGCCCAGTAGCGCGATGATGTCGGGACTTCCGAAGAGCTTGCCGTTCCAATCAACGGAATCAAGATACGTCCAATGAAGTCTTTACGTCGCCCCGGATCGTTGGTGGCGGTACCGGTACCGTTGTAGATACCGACATGATACTTGTAGCGTCCGGAAACAAGACCGACAAGTGCAACGCCCTTGTCGTAGTCTTGGCTCGGGAACAGACCGACGCCGATATCCGAGAACGCAAGGTAACGTTCGGGTGCATACCGTTCGCTGGACGAGAAGAATAGAAGGTGTCCAAACGGCACAACGCTCTGGCCAAGCCACAGGTCGGTGGTTACCAACTGCTTAGGCTTGCTGGATGTCGCGATGGGGAAACCCTTCGCCACGACATAGGCTTCCTTTACCGTCATTTCCTGCGCTCCGGGAGTGTTGGCAGTCCGTGCGTCTAACTGGATACGGTAAGCGGCGCGGGGCGTGACATCGCCGCGAATGTTGACACGGGCGCGGCGGACCTGGAACGTATCGCGGTTGCCGTTATAGCCACGGTTGACATCGGTATAACCTGCGGTTCCACCGGGGTTCGCTTCCGGGGCTTCCGAGTTATTGACGTTCATACGGCGGGTGTAACGCGCCTGAATATAGCCATCGATACGCTTCTTGTTGATTTCATTGATGGCAGTCAGGTTTGATTCGTTGAATTTGCGCGCATCTTCCAGTTTGGCTTCCAGATCGGTAATACGCTGCTCATGATCGTCTAACATCGCTTTTACTGCGGTCAGATCCGTTCCGATCGTCGCCAATTCCACCTTGAACTCATTGAGTAGCTTTCGCAGATCAGCGGCATCAGCATCAGAAAATCCTCCGCCGGAAGGAAGGGTAACGCCGGGTTGAGAAAGCTTCTCAGCAATACGATTGATGACCATCGCAAATTCATAGCGGGTCAGGGTTCGATTACCCAAAAATTTGCCGTCTGGATAGCCCAGGATATATCCTTTGCTTGCCATGTTGTTGACTGCCTGATATGCCCAGTGATTTTCCGGGACGTCAGGAAAAGAGCCCTGTTGTGCAAACGCCGGAGCGGCGCAAACAAGAGCGGCCATGCCCAGCGATACCGCGATAAAGGATGATTTTTGCAACGCTTTTTCCTCCACAATGCTTCCGCCGACACTTAAAGTCACTGAGAGATGAATGCGGACGATGAGAATGATTTCTCGCTGTCCTATTCCCACGATGGTCGGTCTAATTCCAACTGGAAGTCTATGATGAGTTTATCCTAAACGATACGGTGAAAATATTAAGCAAATGTTAAATTTCATGATTTAGGGAGGTTTTGACCGCCATGGGATTTTGCAGGAGGGGTACAATCAAACGTGTTACAGAGGATTCCATTACCTCCGGGAGCGCCGGAAGCGTTGTTGCTACTGGTTATTCTGGTCGCTATAGCCAGTGTTATTATGCTGGTACGTCGCCGTCGCCGTTTCGCTCGCATCGAAGCGGATGCGGAATTACCGGATTTGAAAACGGAGCAACGAACCCTTATTACTTTACGCCGGATTTTCCGTGACCCTGCCCAGGGAGTGTGGCTTGCTGAAGGAACTTCAGGAAAAACAGGTAAGCGGCGTCTCGTTTTATGCCTGACCGACTATGAAGCGAAGCGCAAACACTATGATGAGTCTGTGGGAAAGGTAACCGATTTTTCGCTCTTCGGCATGGCAACGCTTGCCGCCGGTGGCGCGGAAGCGATGCGGGACCAGATTCGCGACGCTGACAAAATCACCGGAGACGCCATGCGTCTGATTCCTGCCGGTCAATACGCCAATGACTATGTCGTCATCGGGCGCATTGCATCCCGGCGAGAGGATGTGGTAAACGGAATCCCGGTCATGCTCTACCGCGTTCAGGTCACCGCCGCCGATGACCTGACCTTGATGCTGGAACTTGCCTGCGACCCGGATGTCACGCCAGCGCTTTCGGAAAATTCCATGACGCATGGCGCGGCGCGTCTATATGGCTATTTGCCGGACTGATCCGCAAGCAGTTCGTGGACGATACGTTCCCATTCGGTGTCCAGAGTCCCTATAGCGGCGGATTTTCCCGCACGGCGATACCAGTAGCCGGCGTTTGCGTCATCGCCTTCTTTACGATGAAGGTACGCATGCACCCAGGAACCATCCGGCGTCATATCGTCCTGCAATAGATCATGTGCGGCATTCCAGTCGCCTTTATAGTCGCTCCACAGGGCGCGAAGCGACAGCGATGCCGCTTCCATTCCCTCTGGTCCCCGCTCTTTGAATTCTTCTACTGTCATGTATTCGCTATCGACCTCTGGTAACCGGCTTCGCCGTTTCCGTAATGGCGCCGGGAGTTGCGCTCGCTCCGCCAACGATTCTTTTCGGGCCGATTCCCGGTTTTGTCATCGTTGCCGGCGTCGAACCGTCACTGACAATTGGCTTGGAACCGCCAGTTCCCCCAAAAGGTTCGTAGGCGTATGCCAGTTTTCCTTCCGCTTTAATCTTTCCCACATTCGCCAGAGGCGCATCGCCTTTTGGATAGGAAATCACCTGAGGATCGCCGTCTGAAATATACCGGGGCATTCCCGCCGTGCCGTCGCTCAGTTTCTTGATCCAGTCCCGGATGCCGTTCAGACCATCGACGGAGTCGATACGCTCCAGGCGAGCCGGGTTGAACTTCAGCGAAGAGGGCGAAGGCATCGGACGCCATGCTGCTGTAAACGCCGCAGAATATTCGTAGGGTGTCCCCCCATACTCCCCCTTCAACAACAGCGGCCAGAGCTTTTTATCGCGTGGGTATTCGCCCATCGGTGCGGCGAACACGGAGATTTTTGCATTTGGAGCCGCTTCCAGAATAGACTTGTGCGCCCCGCCGATTTCCTGCTGAATTTCCGCTGACGTCATTCGCCGGAGCGATTTGTGTAAAACAGTATGATTGCCGATTTCCATTCCCTGCTGAAGGATATAATCGATTTTCTGCCCACCCTGCCCCAGTTGTCCGAAAGGCTCCATTGTAGTCTTCGATTTTGGCAGGATGAAAAATGTCGCCCGCATCGGCCAATCGGGATGCGCTTTGTGGAAGGCGTCCATAATCCCGACGGCGCAGTTCGATTCCACCTGAAGGGAGTCTGCCGATTCCTTCAATTGAAATTGCGAGGCGCGTGCATCATCGAAGGTCAGAACCACCGGAGAAAGTCCAGTGGGAACATCGATTCGGTCATTAACCGCGTCCGAAAGATTGACGGGGCGGTATCCCGCCTTGTAGAGGACTTCCAAATCCTGCTTGAAAGAGGCAATAGATCGGGTGAGCGGTCGCGGCTTGTTTCCCGGTTTCGGATCCTTGATATCGTGATACATGATGACTGGAATGACGCCCAGTTCATTAGGACGAATGCGGGCAAAGTCGATCTTCGGCGGTTGCGGACCTGCCGGAGTCGGAATCGGGGTAGGAACGACCACTTGACGCCGGGACAGGAGAGAACACCCTCCTGAGAGCGACAGCGAACAGGCGAGGGAAATGGCAAAACGGCGGACGATGACGGGCGAAAACACGGTGAATATCCTCTCATTGCGCGGCGGTCGGGGAGACAACCCTATTCTGTGCGAGTCTATAGAATAGTTGTGAAACGCAATATATAGCGGCAATTCTTGATTTCCCTTATTATACAAGAGGAGGACAATTTTGCCACGAAAGTTTGTCATTAGCCCGACAAAATTGCGCATGTATTATCAGTGTCCGATGAAGTATCGTCTTGAGTACATTGAGAAGCAGGGACGATTTTATCATCGGATCAATGCGGGGAACGCCTTTGGTCACTCCCTGCATCGCGCATTGGATGTTTTCCACAATGCGGGCGGCGCCGCGAACGTCAGCGCGGAAGAATTGGCGGCATCGCTGGACTCCGTCTGGGTCGGTGGCGTTGGTAAAGGGTTTGCGGCGGCGGAACAGGAAGCCGCTTTCCGTGAGGAAGGAATGCGTATCCTCACCGAATACCATGCCGCCCGTGTCACACAAACAGCGCCTGTGACGCCTGTTGAGGGGGAAGAAGAAGTCATACTCCCACCGCCGCCACATCTCCTGTTCACGGAGAAAACGCTACGGATTGATCTAACGCCTGATGTCGCCCTTTCAGGGAGAGTAGACCGGGTGGACGAACACCACGATGGCGCTCTGGAAATCGTCGACTATAAATCCGGGCGTGAAACGGTGGAAGAGGAAGATGTCTCCCGCTCACTGGCTCTGAATATCTATCAGACGCTGTTGAAAGCGAAGATGCCCGATCGTCGCGTCTTCGCCACACTGGTAGCGCTCCGTACCGGGGCGCAGGCATCGCATGAACAGACCGAAGACGCACGGACGGAACTGCTGGCGGAATGCACGGAAACGGGCGAAACGCTACGCAACAAAGACTGGGAAGGCGTCCTTCCGGTTCTGAACGAGCACTGCCCCTACTGTGATTTCCTGCCGCACTGCACTCGCTGGTGGAAAAAGAACAAAATTCATGACTCCTAAAAGAAAGAGGTTGACCATACGATGGTCAACCTCTTTCTTTTAGATTGTTGCTGGCAAGCGAAAACTTAGCCGTTGGCGATTTTCGTTTCCAACTGGGTAATCAGGTCTTTGACCCCAGCGATATCGCTGGCAGGAGGAGTCAGCGCGGAACCGCGTCGGACATACTCCTTGAACGCCTCTACAGCGCTCTTGAGCGGTTCAACATCGTTATCCTTCGCCTTGGACTTCTTCTGGTAGACTAGACCCTTGTTATAGTAGGTGTCTGCGATCGCCTTCGCCGTTGGGCCGCCGGGCTTACCGACATTCGCGTTTCCGGCAGTGATCGCCTTGTCGTACATCATCGCCGCTTTGTCATACAGGCCCGCCGCCTTTTCGCTGTTGGAGTCCTTGAACTGGTCTCCAAACGACGTATAGGAAAGCGCTCCCTGAGTTGCGGTATCGAAGTCCGGCTTCGCGGTATAGGACGCTTCGAAGTCCGCCGCCGCCTTCTCGAAGTCTTTCTTCTTGGCGTAGGCGGCGCCACGTGTCAGGAGGGCCTGAGCGTCTCCCGGCGAAGTGGCGAGATAATCCGTCATGTCCTTGATCGCTTCGTCGTATTTTTCCTGCTGGAAGTAAATAACGCCCCGCGATTGAAGAGCCTTGCTTTTTTCCTTGGGATCGGCGACGCTGATATAGTCCGTGAACGCCTGAGATGCGGTCGCGTAATCCTTGCTCTGGAACGCCGCCGCGCCTAGATTACTCAGCGCATAGGCGTCTTTCGGCTTTAATGTCAGATACTGCTTATAGTCGGCAACCGCAGCCGGATACGCCTTCAGTTGCAGGTTTGCATCTGCTCGTGCAATAACGGCGTCCGATAAATCCGATTTGACAGCCAGAGCGGCAGTAGAATCCTTGACGACATTCGCCCAGTCTTTTTTCGCCTGATAGGCGACCACCCGGTTCATCAGAGCCTGCGTGTCTTTGGGGTTCACAGCAATCGCCTTGGTGAACTGCGTGATGGCTTCGTCATTGCGACCGAGTTTCTGGAGTGCGACGCCGTAGTTCAACTGGACATCACCGTTCTTCGGATCGGCGTCCGCCGCCGCCTTCAGGGCGGCAAGCCCTTCTTCCGGCGATAGGTTGACAGCCGCTTCGCCCTTGAGTTTAATCGACTGCGCCACTAACTGGTCAGACGGCTTCAGAGCGATGACGGCGTCCATATCCTTGATGGCTTCTTTGAACTTCTTGGTGTTGTAGTACGCCGCGCCACGGTTGTAGATTGCCTGACCGTCTTTCGGGTTGGCGGTGATGTACTTGGTGAATGCATCAGCAGCCTTGTCATACTGCTTCGTATTGGCGTAGGCAAGACCAAGACCGTTGTACGCCGGCGCGCTATCCTTGGGATTGCTGGCAAGGTAGGCGTTGAAGTCTCCCGCAGCCTTGTCATACGATCCGGTGGAAGCAAGAGCGACCGCCCGGTTGTAGTAGGCGTTCGAGTTGGTCTTGTCGAAGCCGATCAGATAATCGTAGTCCTTGATCGCGTTCGGATAGTCCTTGGCATTCATGTAGGCTTGAGCGCGGGCTTCCAGAGCACCTTTCTGATCCGGCTTGGGCGGGTTGGAGATGACTTTGCTGAACGCCGCCGCTGCCCCGCTGTTATCGCCAAGGCGAAGAGCGACGACCGCTTTATTCTGAGTCGCCGCCGGGTCATTGGGCTTGATGGCGAGGATGGCGTCATAATCCGCCCCAGCTTCCTTGAATTTTTTCGTTTCAAGGTAAGCCTCGCCGCGACGACCCAGAGCGTAAGTGTCTTTAGGCGTTTTGGCAAGATACTGCGTGTAGTCGGCGATCGCCTTGTCATAGGCTTTCAGCAACATATTCGCATCGCCCCGGTCCAGATAACCGCTGGCATGAGACTCTCCGGCGCGGGTAGGCGGCGCGGCGATATATTTGTCGAAATCGCTCAGCGCCTGAGTAACCAGTGTGGCGTCCTTGGTCTGCTTGTACTTTTCCATTTTCGCCCGACCGAGGTTGACATAAACGGTCGGTTCCGGTTTGGGAGCGGAGGAAAGGTAAGCGGAATAAGACTTGATGGCTCCGTCGAAATCGCCTTTATTGAAGCTGGCTTCCGCCAGATAAGTTTGTACATCGACAAACCCTGGGCGCAAGGTCAATGCCTGATTGTAGTCAGCCATCGCCTTGTCGTACTGCTTCAACTGTGAATATCCGATACCCCGGTACAGCCAGCCATCCGCCATTTTAGGCTTGTTGGTGACGACGACGGTAAAGTCAGCCACCGATTTCTCGAAATCCCCGATTGTCTGGTAACAGGAACCGCGATTGAAGAAAGCGTCGGTGAACTTGGGACGCAGTTGAATAGCCCGCGTATAAGCGGCGACCGCTTCCTTATACTGCATCTTGTTCTGTAATTCGACGCCTTTATCAAATTCTTCATCGGCGTCGAACCGGGCGACCAGCGCCCGGGAAACTGTCAAGGTTAATGGCGCTGGCGAAAGCGCAGATATCTGAGCGAATGCGGCATGACTGCTGATTGCAATGAGCGAGGTCAGCGAGAGAGTGACCGCCGTTATATGTGTCCGATTCATGGGTCTGATGACGCCTCCTGAAAGGGTGATAAATCCTGGAACGTCCTACGGAAATTAGCTATTCTCCGTCGCAAAAAAATATAGCATAAAACCGACGTTGTTGGCAAGGAAAACTCGTGGTGAAAGAGCCATTCATGACAAATCAGGACAGAAACACCCGTTTGTTATTAATTTGATTCAATGGCGGGAGCAAACCTTCATTTCGTTCCTCTTATTTAAAGGCTTAGAACTATGCCGGTCGTTGCAACGATTGTGGATTTTCTCCCGCCCGGAGCGAAAGCGTCGCTCCTTCCCGACCCATTTCCAGACATTCGAACAGATTGCGGATGCACTGTCCCAACCGGTCTTCCCGGGCGCCGACACGCTCTATTTCCACAATTAACTCGCGTCCCAGAGTCGCCGCTTCGCGTTGAATCCGTTCCGATTCCTCGTCGGGTGGGTTATCGTCGTCGTAGCGGTAAGGAGAGAGCAAATTTTCGATTTCCTGCGCCTTCTCCAGAAGCGGTAAGTACCGCGGTTCGCTGAGATAGCCTCGACTGTCCAGAAGGACGCAAATCCGTGTGGCGATTTTTCCGGCATGGGGTATGTCGAGCGGAATATCGAAGTACGGAACCGGCGTATCGGTGGGGCTTTCGGATTTCATTTCATTCACGATAATTTTATACGTTGCAACCTTTAGCAGTGTCGCCACTACTTACGATAGGGGATTTGTGTTCGGTTCGGGTCGAATCTGTCGGGTTATCTGGTAAAGAAAGTTTCGATACTTTCCTCGCCTCTTATCAAAAGCGAGTAACCCCGGCGGTATATACTTGTCCGAAACGGCGCGAAATACGGAGAATGTAGCTCAGTGGAAGAGCGGTTCGGCGTATCTTACGGGAACGGGAAAAGAACTGTCGAACGCGATACGCCTCGCCATCGCCGCAACTTGCCTGTGCGCCACGGCGCCACGGGCCGATGGTTGGATGGTTATCGCCTATTAAGCGACAGGTCGGAGGTTCGAATCCTCCCGTTCTCCCGTTGGCAGGAAAGAGTCAGGAAAGAGTAAGGGGTCACGTATGTCGTATCCGGGGGCGTAGCTCAAATGGCAGAGCAGTCCGTCCGCGATATTTGCTCGGTCGGTAATCCGACGGAGCCGGAGTCGGAAGGTTATCGGGTCGCCGGTTCGAATCCGGTCGCCTCTATAAATTGGAGAGAAAAGGAAAAATATCAGCGTCGTAGAGCAGTGGTAGCTCGCCGGATTGTCCGCAAGGACATTTCCGTCGCCGCCCCTTATCCGCATTCCTGCGGGTCGAAGGTGGATGGTTATCTGAACTCGGATGTCGCAGGTTCGATTCCTGCCGACGCTGTAAACGTGAGGGAAAAGGAAATTCAAAAAGCGGGCCGGGGCCGATGGGTTATCAACCTACCCGACGGGAGCGAACCTTGTCCATGCAAGCTGGACAAGGTTCGCTCCCGCCCATAGGCGAAATTTGCCTGCTTTTATAACTTTTACGATGATAAGGAAGGGCGCAACAAGTGGCGCCAGTAAATTCTGTGATTTGGGACGGGCCGGAGCGGTTGGGTTATCTTGTAAAGCAACCCCAGCCGCGCTACTTGCCTGTCTTTGCTTTTGATGAGTAGAAGATTTGGAAACGGGCCTGGGTCGCTGGGTTATCTATCGAAAATCCAATTCCAGGTCTCGCTTCGGGTTTCGACGCGAAGTGGGAAATACCGCCTGGAAATGTTAACCTCCAGCGGCGCACACTTGCCTGTTTCTCTGGTTTCGGAACGAGCCGAGGTTTGCGGGTTATCTCCGCTTTGGCCGAGTGTGTTCAGGCGCCGCGTTTGGAACGCGGAGGACGGAGGTTCGATTCCTCCAGGCGACCAAGCCGCAAGCGACTACTTGCCTGTTCTGAAAAACTTGCCCCGAATCCGGGGCCGAAATGCAAGGAGACAACGAAAATGACGTATTTGAAGGAAGTTCTCAACCAGAAGAAGACGCCCCAGACGGAACCGATTCCGGGAACGGCGCAGGTCGCCAACAGCGCAGGCGGATATGCGTTCGCCGTGGATGACTGGACGCGACTGAACCGATTTTTGATTCTGGGTTCCGAAGGCGGGTCGTACTACGCGGCGGAGCGGGCGCTGACGGCGGAGAACGCGCAGGCGGTTTTGCGATGCATTGCAGCGGACGGTCTGCGGACGGTACGCGAAATCGTTACGGTTTCGGACGCCGGACGCGCCCCGAAGAACGACCCGGCGATTTTCGCGCTTGCCCTTGCGGCATCGCACGGCGACGCCGAAACGCGCAAGGCGGCCCTCGATGCTATACCGAAGGTCTGCCGCATTGGGACGCACTTGTTCAAGTTCGCCGAATTTGCGGATGGAATGCGCGGTTGGGGACGCGGTCTACGTACAGCAATTGGCAAGTGGTATTCGGAAAAGGATGCATCACGTCTGGCGTACCAGATGGTCAAGTACCAGCAGAGGGAAGGCTGGGGGCATCGTGATCTGTTGCGTCTGTCGCACCCGAAGCCGGATAGCGAGACCCGGCGTATCCTATACCACTGGGTGACGCAGGGCTGGCCCGGCGTCGGCGTCGAACCGCACGATGATCCCGACCTGCGTCTGGTATGGGCGTTCGAGAAGGCGAAGACGGCGACATCGGCGAAGGAAGTGGCGGACTTGATACGCGAGTATCATCTGCCGCGTGAGGCTGTACCGACCGGATTCCTGAACGACCGAGCGGTGTGGGAGGCGATGCTTCCCGATATGCCGATGACAGCGCTGATCCGGAATCTGGCGACCCTGACCCGCAACGGCTTCTTCGAAAATAAGGAGAATGTCCGTGCGGTGACGGCGGCGATCACAGACCGCGAACGTCTCAAGGCGGCGCGCGTTCACCCCATCGCTATCCTTTCTGCGTTGCGGACGTATTCGCAGGGCAAGGGAGAGCGTGGGCAGAATGTGTGGAACCCGGTTGCGAAGGTTGTCGATGCGCTGGACGCCGCATTTTACGCTTCGTTCGGCAACGTGGATGCTTCCGACAAGCGGTATCTGCTGGCGCTGGACGTTTCGGGGTCGATGAGCATGGGGCAGATCGCCGGGGTTCCCGGATTGACGCCCAGAGATGCATCGGCGGCGATGGCCTTGATCACCGCCGCGACGGAACCGGAGTACACCGTCATGGGATTCGGTACGGAATTCGTTCCGCTACGAATCTCTCCGCGTCAGCGGTTGGACGATGCGGTGAAGGCGATCAGCAACCTGCCGTTCTCTGGAACGGACTGCGCTCTGCCGATGGTCTGGGCGTTGAAGAACAAGGTCAAGGCGGATGTCTTCGTCGTCTATACCGACTCGGAGACCTGGGCGGGGAACATTCACCCGGTTCAGGCGTTGCGTCAGTACCGTGACCGCACGGGGATTCCGGCGAAGTTGATCGTTGTCGGTATGGTCAGCAATGGCTTCACCATCGCCGATCCGGACGATGCTGGAATGCTCGATGTCGCTGGCTTCGATACAGCGGTTCCGCAGGTAATGGCGGATTTCGCTCGTTGATACCGGAACCCCATCCTCCTCTGGAGGATGGGGTTTTTCCTTTAGACTTATCTCTGATAAGAGACTGTCATAGATGTTCGGAAAACACCCGTAGACCGCATCTGACCCAGTTCGGACGCGTCACGGTGGAACATCCAGAAATCCTTGCCCCAGTCGCCGTCCGTCAACTGGGATGAGGCAGGATTGACGTCGGCATTGGAGAGGTATCGTTCATAGTAGTCCTGCATATACATCAGGGCGGTAAGACCGGGCTGTTTCATATTGGAAGGGTAGCCAGAACGCTTTCTCGAAGGCTGACCAGAGCCGGACTGACTTCGGAGGGCAAATCTTTCCAACTGCATTCGATGGAGATTCGGGCGTCGAATCTGGCATCATTGAGCGTTTTGAAAAGAGCGACGTGGTCATAAACGCCGGTTCCGGGGGCGCCTCGACCCGTATCGGCGGTATGGGTATGGGCGAGGACATCGGCGGCGTCGTAGATCGAGGAGAGAGCTTCGCCATTCGCTTCCATATGGTACGTGTCGGCGAGACAACGAACGCCGGGACGGTTCACGCGACGGGTCATGTCCGCACCCTCGTCCACGGTGTTCAGGACATTACATTCCCGGTAGGAGAGCGGTTCAATGACGACGATAACTCCGGTCTTTTCATAGGCGTCCGCACAGAATCCGAGGAAGCGCAACAAATCCGCATCCGCCTTTTTCGTTGGATATCCGTCCGGTATCTGACGCGCCCCGCCGCTTCCAAAGACAATGATCTTTCCGCCGATTTGTGCCGCCCGTGTCGCTGCGGTGTGCGCGTACCGCTCCAGTCGCGCCCAATCCGCTTCCGGTCCGACAATCTTTCCGGTTCGCACGAACGAATTGAAGGCTTCCGCCGGTACGGGCATCGCCTCGATCAGCGCCCGTTTGCTATCCCATACCTCATCGCTGTCGTCCGGAATCAAATCTCCGGCAACGGAGAGTTCGATATAATCCGCTCCGGCATCGGCAATAATCGACGCCTGAGAGATTCCTGTGCATACGCCGAATCGCATGATTTTTCTCTTTCGTTTTTAGCTCTTTCCGCTTTCTCGTCGGTAACGATTATCGGGCAGGTTTACGGTGGGAAAAGATGGTCAGGCCGATCCAACCGGTTAGCAAAATGCCAAAGCCGTATTGAAAGACTGCAAAGGAAAACGGTTGACACAAGGCGACGATGCCGACCAGCAACAGGACGACTGAGGAGAACTCGGCAATCTGTGCGAATCTTCCCTGCAACATTCAATTACCCCCCAATCCGTGACGGGTTTGGGAATCGCCGCTACGCGCATCGAAGAGGTGCGACCGGGTCTGGTCGATTTGCATGAACAGAGTTTCCCCGGCGCGAGCGGCGAAGGTCGGTGGCGTGCGCGCCTTGACGATATGACCCGCGATACGCAGGTTGATGATCTTTTCCGAACCAAGCGGTTCGACCACATAAACCTCAGCGGGTTGGAAACCCGCTTTCGATTCGTGTGCGAGGAGAACGTCTTCCGGGCGAACGCCGAGGACGAGTTCCGTCCCCTGCGGGGCGTTACGGAATCGATCTCCGGCATCGGGCGAAAGGGCGATAGCGACTTCGGACGCTCCCTCGATCCCGGTAACCACCAGACCGTTGGCATCCCGGCGGCAAGGCAGGAAGTTCATCGAAGGCGAACCGATAAACCCGGCGACAAAGAGGTTTTTAGGATAATCGTAGACTTCGGTCGGGGTTCCGATTTGCTGCAGAAGGCCGCCGTACATGATCGCGATTTTATCGCCCATGCTCATAGCTTCTAACTGGTCGTGCGTCACATAGATAGTGGTCTGACCCAGATCGGTCTGGAGGCGCTTGATTTCGGCGCGCATTTCTGTCCGTAGTTTCGCGTCCAGCGCCGATAGCGGTTCATCCATCAGGAAGACTTTAGGGCGACGGACGATAGCACGGCCGATGGCGACACGTTGCATCTCACCGCCGGACAGTTTACCGGGCTTGCGATCCAGCAACTTTTCAATATGAAGGGTCTTCGCCGCCTCAGCGACTCGTTGCGTGATTTCCGACTCCGGCGTTCGCACGGCGCGAAGTGGGAACGCTAAAATCTCGCGAACGGTCATGTGCGGGTACAGGGAAAAGGACTGGAAAACAAAGGCGATATCTCGCTCTGCAGGCTCTTTCTTCGTAACGATCTCGTCCCCGATACGAATTTCGCCATCGTCCGGGATTTCCAGACCGGAGATGCACCGCAGAGTAGTCGTCTTGCCGCACCCGGACGGCCCCAGAAAGACCATAAACTCGCCATCCCGAACATCGAGATCGAGATGATTGACTGCTATATTCTGGTCAAAACGCTTGACCAACTGTTTAACGCTAACGCTTGCCATATCCCCGGCAGATTCGCCGCCACTCCCCCCCGTTCCTGCTAAATCGGCTATTTGTCCCGACTATATATGGTCTGTCTATGGTCGATTGGAGATTGCGTTGTCCTGAAGGTCGCCATTTTCGATTTCAGAAAGCCGGATCGCTCACTTTTCGAGGCGTTGTAAATAATGCCAGCAGGAAGGAAGCGCAATCGTGGCAAGCGCCGTCTTGATCAGATCGCCCGGCACAAACGGAAGCATTCCGAGCAGGAAACCTTTTGCGATACCGCCGACAAAAAGTGAAAGGCACAGACTGCCGACAACCAGAATCAGAAGACTGCCGGCAAACATCGCCAGTGCGGCGGTAAGCGGGCGACGGTCAAAGCCGCGTTCGGAAAGAAACCCGGTCAGGGCGGCGGCAAAGGGGAAAGCGACGAGGTAGCCTACAGTCGGGCCGAAAAAGGGCGCAATGCCGGAAGCTCCGCTGGCAAAAAACGGCAGGCCGACCGCCCCTTCCATCAGATAAAGCAGGGTTGCGAGAAAGCCGCGCCGCATTCCCAGAACAACTCCGGTCAATAACACCGCGAAAGTCTGTCCGGTCACCGGCGCGGGCGTGAAAGGTAAGGGAATGACGATACGTGCGCAGGCCGCCATGAGCAACGACGCGCCGACGATCAGCAGGGCGTCCGTTACGACACGAGGGCGCCCGGCGGTTCGGGAAGAAAAAACGACATCAGCCAGCAAGGGATGTGCGATGGGGCGGGCGAGAGGCCCGTCGGAAGCGATAGCGGTATGGTTCACGCGGCGATTGTACCATAATCGACCATTATCGAGGCTTGCGGAATTCAAGGCATTTAGACGCCGGGTGACGAATACTATGCCGGGATGGAAGAACTCCGAAAATTGGGAGCGCAATGGCGCGATGATCTGATCGCGACGTGGCGAGCGCTCGATCTGGCAGGACGAGCGACGACATTAACAGATCGTGTCGGGAAGGCGCTTATCGTCGCTGATGCTCTTTTGACGGAACGATTCTGGCTCTGGTGCGGATTGCTGATCGGGCTTGTCGCGCTTATTTTCCTGTACTATGCCCCCATTATCGGCGGCAACTGGTATCGGGGCGGCAACGACATGATTTATATCCTTCCTGCCGCAAAAGCGGCGTTGCCCCGAGGGTGGAACGCCGCACAGGATTGGTTAAACGGCCCCTGGATCGGCAAGGAGTTATTTGTCTACTATCGCCCGGTGACCAGCATCATCTGGTATGGGTTGTACCGGGCGTTTGGCGAGAATTCGGCGCCCTATCAAGCGCTGGCAGTCGCGCTTCATGCGGCGAGCGTAGCGATGATCGCCTGCCTTTTGCGGCGCGTCTTCGGGCCACCTCTCGCGGCGTTGGGGGCAGCCCTGTTATGGGGCATGCGCCATCAGATGGCGGACGCTCTGGAATGGACTCCCGCCATGACGGATATTCTGGCGGGCTTTTTTGGTATCGGGGCGCTTCTTGTTCTACAACGGGGGCTTGATACGCGCCGCTATGCAATCCTGATGCCGGTTACCATCGGCCTGATGGTTCTGGCAATGGGCTCAAAGGAAATTGCGCTGACGATTCCCCTTCTGGCGGGTTTGCTGATACTGCATCATCCGAAACTCAACCGGGGCGAACGTTTTGTCCTTCTCCTGCTTGTGGGCGCGATTCTGGTCGGCTTCTTTGCATGGCGTCTCCACTGCTTGAATGGCATGGGGTTTATGCCGGGGCAGGGAGTCCAGGGGCGCTCGAACGCCTCGACGTTTACGCTGCAAAAATGGATGGAGGCGATGGTCAAGTATCTTGTCCCCGCCCCTATCAATCCATTCTATGGCGTTTCCGTTATTGCCGCCGTCGCAGGGTTTGTCGTTTGGTGGCTCTATCTGTTTCAGCAAAGCGTTGCGGGGCGATGGATTGTCGGCATTGGAGGCGCCTACCTGCTGAATTATCTGATGCAGTATACGCTTTTTCTCTTTGATCCCGGTCCCTTTATCATGTTGTTCGCCGGAATGGTGACGATTGCTCTCCTCTTTTTTGTTGTCTGGAACCGTCCCCGGGATGCCGTCTTCCTTTTTGCGTACGGTCTGATCGCGCACATTCCGCTTTATCATGTGGTCTACAACGCCGTCGGTAATGTCACCTACTTGCCGGAGACTTTCTGGGCTTTCGCCAATGCCGCGCTATTTGCAACGACAATCGACTTCCTGCGCCGCGAGTAAGCGCGAAACGGACAGAGCAGGAACCGGGCGTTCATCGCTAGGGGATAAGAGGTGAACATTGGCATCTTTCATGACGTGCCGATTAGATTCTCCTTTTGTCATCGAATACCATGAAGACGCCGCGTCGCGCTTTCACTATTACTATTGGACGTCGTATATCTTGTCCGTCTGACTTTGTTGTCGTTCACTGCGGTCACGATCCGATACTGAGTGCAATTCGCTCTTAACCGTCTGCGCCGTCCATATCCGACCGGGGCGGAGCGCACTCAATGACTTTTGACATTCGACTTCTGTGAGGGAGCGCCCCAGACGCGAACCGGAATATTCTCTACAATTCCCTCCCATAAGAGAACGGTACAGGAGCGACGGAGCAGGTTCTTCCAGATCAGCGAGTTTTCGTACAGTTCTTCGTCCGAACTAAAAAAGGAGAAGACCGAGCGCGAAGCGATCAGGATCATCTTCTTTTTGGCGCGGGACAGAGCCACATTCAAACGACGCGGATCCAGCAGAAATCCTGCGGACGCTCGCAGGTATTCTGGGTCGCTTTCCGTCGCAGATACCAGAATCACATCCCGCTCACCTCCCTGATAACGTTCTACCGTGTCCACGGCGTCAGCCACAATATTGCCCTCGCTGTCCAGCAGGGAAAGTTCCGGAAACGCCTGTCGTAAGGCGATGCGTTGCGCCCGATGCGGAACGACGACGCCAAAGCCTTTATCCGCCTTTAACCCGTAGGCTTGAGCGTCCGCCAGCGTATGCAGGATCGGGGCGATCAGTCTTTGCTCAAAGGGATTTTGCTTCTGACTGCTCTCCTCTCCATGGATAATCACAATCAGCGGATGCGCGGAATCGAGGACGGCGGCGACATATTCATCTTCATGAGTCAAGTCTGGCAGGGTATTAATCTTGTTCGAGTGATAGTTGATCCCATCACGGATATAGATCTCATCGCAAAGGAACTTCGCCATGGTCTGATGCAGGCGGAAGCTCTCTTCAAAAGAGATTTTCGGCGGATTGAGCGCCTCGAGCGTTTCAAAAAGCGAGCGGTGCGCCCCGAACTGCTTGAGCGTCAACCGCTTTTCATCCACCCACTCATGACGGACTATCGGCGGCATCTGTCGCGGGTCGCCGACGACGATTATTCGTCCGTTTTCCGTCAGGGGCAGGGACGCCATCAGGGCTTCCGGCACGGAAATCTGGGAAGCTTCATCTATCATGAGCAGGTCGCAAAGGTTAGAGCCCAACATTTCCTTTCCCGCAACGGCGACTGCTACTTTTCGGATTCCTCCCGGCGTCGCCGCAACGACGAAATAGTCCTCAGCGACCATCCGGCTCTCCTGCTTTTCCGCAATCTCAAAAATGCCGGGAGGAGACGAATCCTTCCCGTTATAGCGGTAAAGCGGCAACGTCAGCAAGCCCGGATTGAAGTGCTGCGCCCAGAGTTCGGGGTTTTTCTTGCGGAGCGTTTCCAGTTCGGTCTTCGCATCCGCGACCGCTTCAATCAAAACATCGGTGGCGGAATGAGTCTTACAGGAAAGGAAGACGCGCAACGGGATATTCGCAGCCAGGGCTCCCTGAACCCGCGCCAGCAGAGCGAAGGCGGAGGTATACGATTTCCCGGTTCCCGGCGGCCCCTGAACCAGCAGGACAGAGTCACCGCCATGATGCGCGATGTACTCTTCTTTGCTCGCTTCGAAACTGTGGAACATCCCCTGCGCGTCGAAGGCTTGCAGACCGTCATAGAAACGTCGCTGTCCCTGAACAGCGTCTTCGGGCCAATTGGTTTCCCATACGGCTTCCTTTCGGGCGAGATGACTGTACAGAGTATGGGTTTCCGGGGTTCCCGCTTCTTCCTGCTGGCACAGTTCCTCGCATAATTTATATTGTTGATAGGTATGCCAGTCGTTGGGGTCGTGATCGAGAGTGTACAATTCTCCTATCTGGAAAGGAAATAATCTGGGACGGTAGGTAAAGCCGTCGTTCAAGCCGCCAGCGGAGACGATAGCGATTTCCGCAAACGCTTCCGTAGCGTGTCCCTGTGCATCTCGTTGGATCTCCAGTTTTTTCAACTCGACGAGCATCGAGTTCCATAACATAGATTTCGGCGTCGGGTTCAGCGGCTTTCGTTGCGTGACAGGCAATCGTGTATCGAATATCCAGCGAGGGTTCAGAATAAAGCGCTTTCCAGCTTCGAAGTTCGCCATGCTGACCAGAGTATCCAGATCGGCGTCCGTTCCTTCTTGCGTCATCCGTAGACGGAATGTCAGGTCCTCATAGGAGCAGGCGGTTTCCGCTTTCTGTTCTTTGGAAAGGCTCACCTTCTTCGCGTGCGGGTTTTCGGCGCGGAATTCCGCCTCATACTGCTGATGCAGGGCATGGCGAACGAGATTTTCCTGATTCCGTTCGATAACTTCAGGGAATTGATCTGATTCCAGATAGCGAACCAGTACCGTCTCGCCCTGCAAAGCGCGACGTTCCGCCGGAAGATTGCGGACGGATTTCCATTCGGATAACGCTTCATGGCGTTCGACCAGCAGGAATTCGCGTAAGGCTTCCGCATAATGCGCGGTCGGTTGGGCGAATGCCGCCAGTTCGGGAAGGTCGAACGAGGTCTTTTCCGTATCGCGGTTCCCCTCGAAGGAGACGGCGATATGTTGCATCGCCTCCATGCGTCGCTTCTGGAAAGCGCGTAAATGTTCTACGGTGACATTTCGGTACCCCTTGAGTGGGTCTGGTTTTCCCTTTTGCGGAGGCTCCAGTTGCTCCCAGGCGGCATAAGCGTATTCCAGAGGGATTTGAGAGCGGAAGCGTGAGCGCAAAGCGATCCATTCCTCCGTGAGGTTCCCTTCGTCATCCTGAGTCGGCAGTTTTTCCCAATCGTCGAAAAGGCGTTCACGGAAAGTTCGGCGCAGGGGGACGCCGTCCGGGCCGTTGCCCCACTCGAATTTATGGAATCGGGAAACCGCCTGCAGGGATTGGCACAGGAACTGATAATTGCGACGCTCCCGCACTTCCTGATCGAGGTAGGTGATCACCGGCGAATCGAATGCGGCTCGTTGCGCAAGGAATTCATACAGCGGCGCGGCTTCTCGCAAATCGTCCAGATGGCGTATCAGAGCGTTCATCAATGCCGATTCGCCATGACCATTCCAGAAGATCAGGTGGATCGGGGCGCGTCGTTGTCCGGCGGCATCCGGGAACGCAAGCGTCGCAAGCGCCTGCCAGATATCCCGGATGAGGTCGCGTAGCAGGGCGGCTTCCTGTGCGATGGATTCCGGCGGCCCATCGGTAATATGGACGATTCTATGCTCGCGTCGCGCCTGCCCGTATTCATGAGCCACTATTTTTGCGCCGACCAGATAAACGCGCCCATTTATATAGTCGGTCTGCGCATCCAGATAAATGGTCACCAGATTGGGGTTATGAGTGTCGGAGGTATGAGGCAGAGAGGTATGCCCTCGGGTGGGAAGGTTGAGCGGTGTCGGTAAATTGACGATATGTGTGCGGCGTGCGCGCAGGATCAATTCGTCCAACCGCGCCCCGATGCCGGAAGCCGCTAATTTTCGTACTGTTTCCTGTGTATCGGCTCGAGATGTCAACCCGGTTTCCTGCGAGTAATCCTTCAGCGTTGCCAGTTGCGGCACGGTTTTCACGCCTGCAGTCAATAAGGCTTTCTTGTCACGCGGCGTCAGATGAGGAATCAGGGATAAGTCTTTGGTCTGGTGGGCGTTTTTAAAGCAATATTGCTGGTACAGGCAGGAATCGCACTTTGTCCCAAGGGAAAAAAACAGATCATTGAAATTCTGCGTGGCGATCTTCTCACAGGCGGAATCCGGGTCGGTGACCAGTTCCTTCACTTCCGCATCGTAGTGCGCGGCGTCCTGGACAAACTCGAAAAAACCCTGTTTACGCAGACCGAAACATTGTCGCGCAGTTTCCCTGTCCTGATGGAATTTCGTCTTTTCCTCTTCGCTGAGTCCCGTGAAATCGATCGGGCCTCGATACAGGATGCCCATCGGTAGTTCAAAATCCTCGAATCCAGCGTCCGTAAGGATTTCCATGAGCATGGCTCGGTAGAACGCCACCTGTAAACGTTGATCCACTTTGGGACGAACGGAGCTTTTGATATCCGCGATACCGAGAGAGATTTTATTTTCGGGCGATTTGGCGGCGATGAGAATGTCTGCGTCTCCGCGTAATGTCCACGCCCCTCGTTTCGCTTCCAGACGCGGTTGATAGATCAGCAGACGCTTACCGGGACTAAGTTCCCGCAATCGGGCGATGAGTTCTTCATTATCCGGATGCCGCGACCGGATTTCCTGCGAAGCGGCGCCCACGCAGTCCCATACCTCAGAGCCGCGTTTGACGCTGAGTTCGCAAAGTTCTTTCCAGATGGACTTTTCAAAGTCGCGTCCCATGCGCCCCATAAGCGGCGGAATTTCCTGACCGACAACATCTAAATCCTTGAGAAATTGACGATCAAACGCCTTTTCATGCAATCGAAAGCGTAAAAATCTTTCGCATCGGTCTAAACCGATATACTGAGAAACGTCTGTTGGTGCGAGAATCCGTTCGCCTGTGGGGAGGGGCGCTTCAGAATGCGGCGTACTTTCCGTTCTTTCGGGCTTCTTGTCTTTACGAATATTTTTTAGAGGAGGGGTAGGATGATCGTCCGGCAAGTCAAATAGCGTTTCCATAATAAGTATATTAATTGTACCAGAGAGGCGAGAAAGAAAGTTCAAGGTTCTGTTTTCTTATTTAACAGGATAGAAAAAGCGCTCGTATAATGACTTCGTAGAATGTAGCGATTCAATGTACGGAAGAGATTTTGAAATCCTTGCTACATTCCGGATGCTGACGGCGCTGCCGGAAAACTCACACAACAGAAACCTTGTCAAAACATTTGAGTCCCGTTTAAATGTTACAGGAATGCGAGCGTATCGTGTGTGATATCGATACGGAGCGTCTATAAATCAGTATATTGGGAAATTGGGGAAGAGAGAATGAATAAACAGATTCTGCTACTGGCTCTGGCTTTGCTGGCTCTTATGGCGGGGGCGTCCGCGCCGGTGCGTGCGGACAGCAACAATTTGACATGGTCTGGCGAAGTGGACGATAAACTGGAAATCGTCATTCGCGGTCGTAGCCTTTACTATCGTAATGTCACCGGGAACCGTCCTCGTGATATCGACTATGACTTCGATGACTCCTTGCCCGCTCGTGAGGTCAATGTTCGTCTGGATCGCCGTAGCGGCCGCGGCTCTATCGATTTGATCGAGCGTCCGAACCGCAACAACGGATACTCCGCTGTCGTTCGCATCCATGATCCGCAAGCAGGATCCTCACGCTACAGCTTCACGCTTCGCTGGGATAACAACAGCGGCAGTGGCAACTGGGGCGGCAATGGCGGAAATAACGGCAACTGGGGCGGCAATGGCGGGAGCGGCGGTAACTGGGGTGGCGGCAATAACAACGGCGGAGACTGGAGCGGCGGCGGCGGTTGGGACAATAGTGTCGGTCGTCGTACGATCCGGTGGACCGGTCGTGTCGATGGAACCAACGATATCCGCATTCAGCGAGATGATGTGCAGTGGCGCAAAGTCGACGGACGCGGCGCCTGGGACGTTCGCTATCAGGTCGGCGAACCCCTGCCGTATCAGCAAATCAACGTCCGTATCGATAAACGTCGTGGTCGTGGCTCTGTTTATGTCCTGACGCAACCGGGTAGTCAGAACAACTACACCCTGACCATCCGCGTCGTTGACAAAGACCCGGGCGACGATTACTACGATTTTTCCGTTCGATGGTAACAAGGAAACGCCATCGACATAGCGGTCGGCGTTATTGTAGGCGGAGCGTTTGGTAATATTGTCCCTGGTGAGATTATCATTGCGCTTCGAATGTCTCGTAAAAACAATCTGGTAAGAACAGCAATGAGCGGAGTGTCGAATAGTTATCGATACGGTCCGCTCATTGTTGGTCTTGGGAAAGAGAACATCGCTCGTGGCGCTGACAAGCGATGAAACCGAATTGGTTTCGACGCCTATCGGCAGACATCGGATTCTTCGCCATGCAGTACGCGCCAACGTCCGCCATGCCTGTTCTGGCACATATCTGGGAGCCGACCAGCGTCTCTGTGGTGGCGAATCTGGGCATTATGCCGGACTTCGGGCATGTCGCTCTGGAAATCCCGACAGCGATGGGCGTCTATGTCAGTTACTGGCCGGAACTGGACTCTCTGCTCGGACTGGCGACCTATCCTTTCAAGCCCCGCACCCTTCGGAACCCTGCCTCACATCAAATCGAAGTCGACTATAATGGCTTTTATATGCAGCGGGAGCCTACCGTCACCATCCCACTCTACGGTCTGAATGTGGAACGAATTTCACGAGATTGGCAACGACTGAGCGATACGCCGTATGATCCCATCCGCTGGAATTGCGCCGGAGTCAGTAAATATCTTTTGCTCGCGGCGATGCGACCGGCAGCGAGGGAGGAAGTGGAGCAGTCGCTCACCAATTCGGACAGGGATGTTTTAAAAGACGAAGGCGATATTCTGGTGCGCGTCGGCGTATTGATCTCGTCCCGATTTGTGGAATGCGCCCCGGATGATATTTGTTGTCTGGCGGAAACTTACGCCCAATTGCGCGAATAATTCCCCTCCGTCGTGCAAATGCCCTCCGATCCGTATCGCGCTTTTGCCCGTGAAGCTAAACGTGAAGGCAACCATCGCATTGAGGAATCCTGTATATATGAGCCTCGTAAATTATGGTTTCGCTGCCTGTGTCCGTAACAAAACCGGCGTCAGTGTGTCTTATCAACAGGAGGAACTGTGATGTCTGTCCTGCGTCATTGCCGATTTCCGAAAGCTTTCTCTCGTTTTTCTTCGGAGTTTTCCAACAATCCATCCAAACTCGGTCTTATCCTGATTCCGCTGATTTTCGTTTCTTTTTTATCCTCCGCTCTTGCTCAGAACCCCGCGCCCCCACGCTGGACTCCGACCACGGCATTGGCGGCGATTCCCTACGATCCCGCTCAAAACGGCGTCGCTCTTATCGTGGCTCGGCCCGGGGTCGAATCTACCAACAGGAAACAAGAATCTCTACGTTCTGTCGGGGAAGCATTTGACCGGAAAATTGTCAATGCCGGAGTGATTACCGTCCTCGCCCCGCGCCAGATGACGGTGATCAATACGGAACCCGGCCGCGCCAAAATATTCGCTAATCTGGAAGTCACAGATCGGATGAAACTCCTGCTGGCGTCCCTGACGGAAGCGCAGTGGAGCATTGCCGGAAGTAAAGGCATCGGTCTGGGCGACCTGACGCCGGATCAGCAGGAGATTTTCGCCACCTTCCTCCCTCCGGAACGCGGGTTCGCTATACAGAAAAATGAGATGGAAGCGATAGAGGGAAAACCTAATAGTTATAACTACAAGAAAATAGGAGATCCTCAACCGGTAGCGACGAGCCAACTGCGACTGCAACTGGGGCGTAAGACGATCTATACGTTTTCGCAGCTCGGAAAAGAGGACGCCAAAGCGGTAAGCCATTCCTCCTCCAGTGAAAATACGCCCGGCGCAATCGTCAACACGCCGGTGCATATGCGAGATGATGGGGGGCTGACATTCACCGGTTCTATGGAGAATACGAATGACCGCCGTAGCTCCTTCGGCGTCCCGATTTTTCAGAGTGTCCCGAGTCGTCTCAAGCCCGGACAACTGGACTATGCCGCTACCGCTCTCGATGCGCCGGTGACTCTGTCGCCCGATTGGAAGACTCTGGGCGACGCGCTCAACGCGGTACGTGATGTGACCGGGTGGGAACTGTACGCTGACCGAAGACTGCGAGACCTGCCGCTGGGAATGCGCGCCGCATCCAATCAGTCGGTGCGGTCAGGCGACCTTCTGATGGCGCTCGCAGGGGCGGTAACGGGAACGTACCGCCGTTTTGATGAAGGTCAGAACGTCGTCTTTCTTTTGACTGACGATGTCGAAGGTATTGGGACGCGTCTTGCACGATTGACCCAGTGGCGCGGCGCGGCGGAACAGGAACGCTATGACCGTGTCGATAAAGCGGTAGAGGAAGCGGCGAAAGCGAATCCGTTACCCTATATCAAGTATTTTCCCGGCGATGACTTCGCACTGCCCCCGGACCTGAATCGCCGTATGGAAGACGAGTGGTCGCGAGAGAAATACGCGTTGGGCATTCCTGTAAAAGTCAACGAACTAACGCCGAAATTACGGCGTGACGTAGAGAAGCAGGCGAAGTTCTGGAATGAGGACGCCAACCCACCGATACCTGTCCGTACCGACAGCGTTCTCATTGGCTCAGAGCTTACTTTCGCCTGGAGGCTTCCGAACGGCGAGAAATTGGAGGATGGTCAAGCGATCAATGGGTACGGTATGTCATCGCAGTTTCTGGGGCGACTCATGCGTCCCGCGCCGAAGACTGCCAGTGTCAGCTCGCCGACCCCCGCTATAGCGACGGAGAAAAAAACGCCGCGCGGCCTGCCCACTGAACTGAAACGCCGTGCAGTGATCATTTCTCCGGCGACCACGGAAGAGGCGCGGCGGTTTGTCGCCGCTGGCGTTACGCGCGGTATCCGTGAATTCTGGGTGATGAAAACGCTCGATGACGAGAACGACGCCCCGCTGAAAGCGGTAATCGCCGCCGCAAAAACAAAAAATCTCCCGGTTTATGTCTGTATCTCCGCGTTGCGTTTCGGAAAGAGCGGAAGACTCGAACAGAATATCCTGGGTCAAACAGGGGAGGAATGGTTTCTGGCTCAGAAAACCTCCTCCCTCTACAGGAGTCATCCGGACTGGTGGAGCGGTTCCGAGTGGCAATTCGAACGCTGGCGCCACTGGCGGCTTCCTTCTACAACGGAAACAGCGGCGATGGAGCGGCGATTACGGACATTGGCATCGATTCCCGGCGTTGTGGGCGTCGCTTTCAAAAACGCAACGCCGCCGGGCTACGGCGGCGAATTCCAGGGCGGAGACGGTATTTTTCCCGGCGGGTACTTTGGTTACACGTTGCCCGTTCGACTTGCCTTTTTGCGAACGCAGGGAATCGACCCGGTGGATATCGCTTCCGATAGCCCCTATGGAATCCGGGATATGGATTGCTCCCTGCCTTTCTTCCCGGATGCGCCGAACGGTTTGACAGTGAACAGCAATGGCAAGACAATCGAAGTGAGGACGCCTACCGTTGAGTGGCGTGATTACCGCTACAATTTCGCGACGGAACGTCTGAAACGCTTTCATGCCGTTTTGACCGAGGCGAACCCGAAGTTGCCGATCTTCATTTCTGATCTCGCCAGCGATTATGCGACCCCCTATGCGGAATGGTTCGGTCTCTGGGAGGCGGCGGACGCTTTACCCCGGAACCCTGTCTTTTCACCGGAAGGAGAGGGGCGGTCTCGCGCCCGGCAACTGCACCGGATCGTTCTGAAGCGTGGGGGGTGGGACAAGGCGAGTCGTAGCGCTCAGGAACCGCAATCGTTCGCCGATTCCATTGTGGAAAAAGCGAAGACCGCTGCGAAGGACTATGATGGTCTGGCGATTGATATTAGCCAGTTGGCGCCAGAGGATGCCCTGCGCCTGTTGAGCGCTCTGGCAGAAACGCCGGACGAAAAGACGAAGAAAAGAGCGTCCTCGTTGTAATCGTTTGAATCCACAGAATTTGAATCCACAGAATAGGGACGCAGTCTTATTGGTCAAGACACAGAATTGCGGTAGAGGAGTAAAAGAGATGACATGGGAGGCGTGGCGTAAAGAAGGCAGGGCAAAGAGAGGGTGCGCTCTGTTTCTGGGAATGGCGATGGTCGCCGGATTCTCTACCATTCCGGCATATGCTCAGGATGCCGCTGCCGCCGTCCCTGCTGATGGTCCGGACATCTTTTCTGTACCGATTGTCAGTACAGGACAGCAAGTCGGGGACATGGGGCTATACCTTTCACGGATGAACTACGACCCGGGGCGGAATGGGGCGTTACTGGTTGTCGACCCAAACCCACAATCGCCCCTTGAGCGACCTTTACCCAATCTGTACAAAACCAATCAGCCCGCCCCCGCTCTTGGCACAATAGCCCTTGCCTTCGCCCGCCGTCTGGTGAATGTCGGACGCCTGACGATTCTGCCGCCGCGTGAGATGACACTCATCAATACTCAGCCCGGTAAAGCGTCTATTATGTCGGGATTACAGGGGAGTGAGGCGATGCAATGGCTTCTCACGACGTTTACCTCTGATCAGTGGGCTCGCGCCTGTGGTGACGGAATCTCCCTTTCGGATTTGTCGCCCGAACAGCGTCCGTTTTTTGAGGTTGTCCTTCCTAAATCTCTCAAGATTCAGAAAATGACCTACGAAAAGACGGCAGAAGGAGGTTTTTCCGTTCATGCCGAAGGCGAACCCGTCACGGTAGATATGAGGCGGATGCGTTTTCGTCTGAACCGATCCGTCTCTTTTACTGTCCCGGCTGCCGATAATGAAAACTCATACTACGGGTTCGGTGATTACGACAATCCGGAGGATGGGCAGACGCGATGGCAACGCGTTTGGAACGGTGAGGATGGGAACCGTGAACCGGATCGCACCAGTTTATATGGCGTTCCCATAATCATTAAAACTCCCAATCGGTTAAAACCCGGCGATCTGGACTACGCAGCGCCTCAGTTGGATGCGGGCGTGCCGCTGACCGGCTCTGAAAAGACCATCGGTGACGTTCTAAAGGCGGTAAGCGCAACGACAGGAATTGAAATACTTACGGATCGTCGTGCTGGAGCGTTACCCGTCTTTCTGTGTATCGTCCCCAATCAGGGAATCCGGGCGGGCGATATTCTGGAAGGTCTGGCAAGGAGCGTCACCGGAACCTACCGCCGACTATCTCCCACCTCGTTCTTGTTGACCTACGATATCGAAGGTATTGGAACAAAATGGATGAAGGTCAGCAACTGGGCGGGCGAAGCGAATATGGAACGTTCCCGCCTTATGGAAAAGGCGATGGAACAGGCGTCAAAGCGGGTTTCTGTATCAGACCTTCGTAATGACCCTGATGATTCTCGGGCGCTCCCCGACGACATGATGCAGAAAATCCTGAAGAAATGGACGGATGGAAATCCCTACGAAGGTTATGATGCCGAGACGGCGAAGCTGCCGGACTCCATGAAAAAACAGGTGGAAAAGGGCGTCAAAATGTGGGAGCAAATGACGCCGCCCATTCGTGTCCGAACGGATAAAGTGCGACTCAATGTGACTCTGAAGGGAACCTGGATTACTGGCGATGGCATCCCCTTGCGGGACTTATATGAGGCGAGTATCGACTCCTATATGCTGGTGCGTATGTTTCAGGCAGGGCGTCGCCCAACGCCGTCGCCTGAAAAAGACGATGTCGTCAAAAAAGAAAAAGCGCGTTATATAGACCCGAAAATCAAGCGTCGTATTCTCGCCGTCGCTCCTGCTACAGTGCAGGAAGCCGAACAGTGCATTATGCAGGCGAAACTCAAAGGTTTCAATGAACTGTTCCTATCCTGCCCCCTGAACAAAGTAGATGATGCCGGTCTCGCTCCGCTAAAAGCGGCCATCACCGCCGGCAAGAAAAACGGCATCGCCGTCTTTGCGATGACGCCTCTATTACAAAAAATAGGCGTCGGAGAGGCGGATATCAACCTTCTGGGTGAGACGGCGGAGCAAGCCTATACACGAACGATAGCGCGGGATAAACGAATGGTTCCCTCCACTCCCGGCCTGAATGCTCTGGAATTGCTGGAATGGATCAGTATCCTTCGAGAAGAGGAAAAGGGGTGGATTACCCCGACGGACGCCGTTATCGCCGAAGTGACGCGTCGTATTCTTACAGTCGCCCGGACGCCTGGACTGGCAGGCGTCATATTGCAGTCTGTCAGCGCTCCCGGCTATTACCGTCAGACAGACGAGAGATTCGGTATTCAAATAGCGGAAGGAGGTGGGTTCGGGTTTGGCGAGGAACACCGCCTCGATTTCCTCCGGGCGCAAGGGATTGACCCGGTAGATATCCCGGTGCAAAATTACTCCACCGGAAATCTGGACACAAACCTGCCCTACTTTTCCGCCGAGATCTTTCAGGCGAAGTATCGGCAGATCGGAAACGAGTTCAAGATGGACCCGGCATACCAGACGCCAAATATCGCCTGGTCGGAATTTCTGGACAAGCGTTCGATGGATCTACTGGCGAAAGTCTATCAGGCGATCCGTAAAGAGCGCCCGAACCTGCCCCTCTATCAGGACGACCGTCAAGGGACACAATGGGGCACGAAATATTTCGCCAGTTTCGATGCCGCTGAGTCCGACATTCGCGTTCGACCTTATGGCAATCCGAAAGAGATAGCGGAATCGCTACGCGGGGCAGCCAAAATCATTCTATATCGGCATCGCATCAATCCGAAACCCTTTCCCGGCTCGAAAATACCGGACTTTCCACGAAGCGTCGCCGGGGATATCGGCGAAATCAGTAAACAGTACGCGCCGAATTGGGACGGTATGGTCGTGGATTTGACTCTGATTCCCGTTCGTGATGCGCTTCCTTTAATCACTCCGCTGGAGCCGTCGCCAAAACAAGGCGCTTCAGCGGAGTGAAATTTGGTTCTATGTGTAGCAAAGACCGTCAGGAAGGCAAGTCAAACGCAAAAGGAAGAAGAGCCGAAATGGCGCTTTCCATGACGACGGCGCCAGTGACATCCGTCGTAATGATTTCCAGCGGATCGCCGGATCGTGGACGGAATTCCGCCAGTACCTGACGGCAGGCGCCACAGGGCGAACCGCCGTCCCCGGTAACCACGGCAACGGCGACGATTTCTCGCGCCCCGGCGGCGACTGCGGCGAAAATCGCGTTTCGCTCAGCGCAGACGGTCAACCCGAACGAGGCGTTTTCCACATTGCAACCGACAAAAACGCGACCATCAATCGTCCGAACCGCCGCCCCGACGGAATAGTTCGAATAGGGAGCATAAGCGTTTTGGCGCACTTCCTGAGCAGCGCGTATCAATTCGGTTCTATCCAGCGATAGGGATGGTAACGCCACGGCGGTTTCCGCAGAATTCCTCTCTTCCCTCAAAATTTGAGGGGTGTCAGCGCCGCTTGCATTGTTCTGTTGCATCAGGTTTTCCTCACGTTTTTGCAGGGACTTTTCGCATTTTAAGAAAATTACTGCCGTTCATCGATAACCCCGTTCTCTGTTGAGTGGTATATTCCACTGGCGATATGCTGCGTTACCGGGAACGGATTCGCGGAGGATTCGTCATAAGGACTTATCTATTTACCGCGACGCCTGTACCGACGAAAGCGCCCACCTAACGAAAGTGCATCACCATGACAACTGACCACGATGTAAATTTCTCTTCCTCTGAAGCGGTTCCTGAGATCCCGCCTCGCTGGAACCTCAACGATTTGTTTTCTTCGCCGGACGACCCGCGAATCGATGAATCCTTAGCAGCAATCACCGCAGGAAGTAAGGCGTTCGCGGAACGCTATAAGGGAAAAGTCGCGCAACTTTCTCCCTCTGATCTCCGTGACGCTATTGCGGAATTTGAACAGTTATATCAGGAAAATAGTAAAATCGGCGCCTATTCCGGGTTGCGGTTCGCCGCGGATACGGCTCCCGAAAACGGCGCGTTCTTGCAGAAAATGCGCGAGAGCATAACTCAGTCTACCTTGCCGTCGCTGTTCTTTGAAATTGAACTTTCCCGACTATCGCTTGATGAATTGGACACCCGCATCGTTGCACCGGAATTGGGCGATTACACCCATTGGCTGAATGAAATCAGGGCGAATGCCGCATTTATGCTTTCCGAGGATGAAGAACGCGTTCTGGAAGAAAAGGCGAATACCGGGCGGCGAGCGTTTATGCGCCTGTTCGATGAAGTGACCACCAATTTGCGCTTCACCGTTGAGGGGCGCGAAAATCCGGCGACGCTCTCCGAAGTTCTTGACCTGATGCAGTCTTCCCAGCGCGATGACCGTCGCGCCGCATCCAATGCCCTGTCAGCAGGAATCGAAGGGCAGTCGCGGACGCTCACCTATATCTACAATACCTTGCTACAGGATAAAGCGACCGATGACCGTCTCCGTGGCTATGCCTACCCGGAGCAGTCGCGCCACCTTGCCAACGAGTTGACACAAGAAACGGTAGACACTGTCGTTCGCGTTTCTCAGGAAGGCTACCCTCTGGTAGCGCGATACTACGCCGTGAAAAAGCGACTACTGGGCTATGAGGAGCTTTTTCAATACGACCGTTACGCCCCCCTGTTTGCGGATGAAGAAAAGATTCCGTTTTCAACGGCGCGTGACCTGACCCTTTCCGCGTTCCGTGACTTCGACATGACTTATGCCGATGCCGCCGCCGCTTTCTTTGAGAATGGCTGGATCGATGCGGAACCACGTCCCGGAAAGCGCGGCGGGGCGTTTTGTTCGTATATCACTCCCGATAAGCATCCCTATATCTTCCAGAGTTATCTGGGTAAAATGGGTGATGTTCGCACTCTGGCGCATGAACTGGGGCATGGAATCCATTCCTATGTCTCACGCAAGCAGACCTATCTGAATTTCCATGGCACATTGCCGATGGCGGAAGTCGCTTCCACCTTCGCCGAACAACTTGTCTTCGATAAAATCGCGGCGCAGGGGGATGGCCGTTTACGCCGCGCCGCCTATGCACAGCAAATCGAGCAGGCGTTCTCCACGATCTTCCGACAGACGGCGCTCTATCGTTTCGAACAGGCGGCTCATCAGGAACGACGGGAGAAGGGGGAAGTTCCCGCCGCCCGCTTCGGGGAAATCTGGCAGGGCGTCACCAATGATATGTTTGGCGGCAGTGTCACCTTCGAACCCGGTCACGCGCAATGGTGGAGTTATATTCCGCACTTTATCTCCACGCCGTTTTATGTCTACGCCTATACTTTCGGTGAAATGCTCGCCCTCGCTCTCTACAACAAGTATGAAGCGGAAGGGGCGTCCTTTGCGCCGAAATATCTGGCGATGCTCCAGGCGGGCGGTTCGCAGACCCCTCAAAAGCTGGTGGAACCACTTGGAGTCGACCTGACCGATGAGAACTTCTGGCGCGGCGCATTATCCGTTCTGGAATCCCAGGTAGTCGCCTTTGAGCAACTCGCTTAATCCTTATGAAGTAAATTATTTCGGAGGGGAAAAAATTTTCTTCAATCCGAAAAAATAGTGTGAACATTCTCCGGACCCGTCAAGTCTGTTTCCCACTGCACGAGAAACACCATCCTCCGGCCCGACCCGGACGGCGAAAGCCGCCTGAGCCGGGCTAATTTTTTTGTGATCTCTCTCCTTGAACGCCCGTAAACAAAGGCGTATGAAATGGTTTGCTCACGTTCCTGTTTCTGCCATCGTTGTTTCGGCGTTCGTCGCGTTCGCGATAATGACGGTAACCTCTCCTGTCGCTACCGCCCAATCCGAAACGCGGGATCGTGCTGAACCTGCCCATCCCGTCGGTCAATCTACGGGAACCGATCAAAACGATATAAACCCGAACGGACTCGTCCCTGTGTCCCCATCCCGGTTTTCCTACCGACAACTGAGATGGAGTGATTTCAAAGTGGACGATAACGCGCCCGGAATGTCGGCGCAAACGCAGACGTTTATCAAGTTTCGCTACTCCTCTACCGCCCGTCGCGTTGGTCTTACGTATGATGCCAGAGTTTCCGAAGTCGTCTTTGAAGGCGGTTTTGATCGTGCGAAATCCTGGCGTCGCTCCACCGTTCCCTCGGATGATATTCGTCTGCTCGCCCATGAGCAGGGGCATATAGATATCAATGAAATTCATTTGCGCCGTCTGAAGGCGCTGGCTCCCTCCTCATTTCCAACCGGAAGCGGCGCTTCGGCGCGGGAAGCGCTTGCCGATCTGGGCGTGAAAGTGAAAGCGATTTACGATGCTGAGGTCGTCGCCATGCAGGAAGAGCAGAAACGCTACGATCAGGAAACCCGTCATGGAACGATTCGCCCGGCGCAAAAGCTGTGGGCGCTTCGCTTGAAGCAGGCGCTGGAAAATCCCTTACCCTGAAAAAGCACGGAGGCCCGGATGCCACTTTCGCAGTATCCGGGCCTGACGTTCGAGGAGAGGTTCGCCCCTGGGTTGGTTCATTACCCAAACAGGCTAGACCGTGGGCTAAAACTAACCCGCGAAACCCCCTCGGAGACTATGACTACCCATATAGCCACCACCTCCTTGATTATTAAGATGATCTATTATCGCCTGTGAAGGGGGTAAAAGTCAACAAGCAGGCGATATTTTTTTATTTTTATTTTCTTTTTCGCTGTTAGAAAATAAATTCAGGATTCACTCACAATTTTGACCGTGAATCGCCGATGTAAGAGGGGCGTTTCGCCGACAAGAAGATCGACAAAGTAAACACCTTCTTCATTCAACGGTAAGTTGCGCAACTCTATAACCAGATCATGCCCGATAAATGGGTCCTGAAAATCTGTTTTATCCTCGATACGCATTACTTCAGCGCCGCTGGGGGAAAGAATCCGGAAAGTGAAAGGCCACAGACCGATTCCGCCGGTGAGAGTTGCGAACAGAAACATCCGGGGATGAAGCGCAGGCAAGTTCGCCGCGCCGATATTGTTGAATAGACCGACGAGGGTCTTATTGCCGCTTCGTCGGTCTTCGATGACCTCATTACAGAGAACCAGAGCGACGCACAGAGGAATTTCATTCATGGATGGGGTTTTTCAAGGCGTTGGAATTCGGTCGTTCTGGATAGCGAGGGCTTGATTCGATCCAGTTTTTCGACGGCGATCTCTCGTTGCCGCGCATCGGTCGTCTTGCTGGCGATCACCGCCCGGTATGCTTGAATTGCGGCGTCCTCCAGTCCCTGACCCTGTAACGATTCCCCGACCGCCAGCTGCGCATAACCGTCCGTGGGGTCGATGCGCGTCGCCGCACGCGCCGCCTCTTCCGCCTTGCGATAGTTTTTGTCTTTGAGATAAATCGCCGCAAGAAGTTTATAGGCTTCCTTATTATTCGGCGTGATCATCAGAATGCGCTGTGAGATATCATGGGCGAGGGCGCGATCGCCATTACTGTAATAGAACTGTGCGCGCTCCTGAAGATAAACCGGATCCTGATAAGGCAGTTTCTGCGCTCGCACTTCGCTCCAGAAACGATGGAGTCCGAAGGGGTCGGCGAACAGATGCACAGTCGCCAGCGCAAGCAGGGCGACAGTTGTCAGAGACAGGGTCAGCGCGGCGGGCCGGGTCATGCTTTATGATACGTTATATCAGAAATGTGTCTTAACGATGAGGATACATTCGCATTGTGATCCTTTCGACGGGAAAAGAGTCAATCGAGCAAAGAGTCAATCGAGCAAAGAGTCAATCTTGACAGAATGAATAGCGTGTTTTACAATTCTTAGGAACAAAGCCTGTTCAGAAAACCCGTAGTGAATCGTCCAAAAAAAGAGATCGGAACTTCTGGCGCAAGTATTCGGGGCGCGACGTTGAAGGATGTCGCGGCTCTGGCGGGCGTCGGTCCGGCTACCGTCTCCGTCGCCCTGCACGGTTCTCGCTCTGGAACCCGCGTCTCCGAGGAGACGCGCCGACGCATACAGAAAGCGGCGGAGGAACTCCGGTACCGTCCCAACGCTCTTGCCCGGTCGCTCAAAGGCGGACGCACCCACATTTTCGGCTACTACCGCTACTTTTCGCCCGGTCCCCCCAGCGCATTCGATGCTGAGGTGATCGCGGGACTTCAGGAGGGATGTAACGCCGAGCGCATGGATTTGTTGTTGCAGGGCGCTTTTGAAGGTCGCTCCAGTCAGGAAGTCTACGCTCGCCTCTCTGATCGCCGGATGGACGCCCTGATACTGCTGACATTCCCTGATGACCCGCTGGCGGAGCATCTGCGCGGCGAGGAATTGCCTGTGGTCGCTATCGCGGACGCCATTCCGGGAATTCCCTCCGTAGTCGCTGACGACGCTCAGGGAGGGCGCTTGATGGCGGCGCATCTCTACGAAAAGGGGCATCGAGATGTAGTCTATATCGATTTGCGTCGTTCTCCTGTCTCCATGGCGCGGCGTTATGCCGGATTCCTGTCCGAAGCGCAGGCGCGGGAAATGACGGTTGAGACCTACCTCACCGATAATGCAGGACCTCCCGATTGGGGCGTACCCGCATGGGATGATCCCGAATTCGTCGCGCTCTTTTCGGGGGAATCGAGGGGGAGACGCCCGACGGCATTCGCCTGCTGGTCGGATGTCGGGGCTATCGCTTTGAGAAAGCGATTACAGGAACGCGGCGTCCGTGTCCCGGAGGAAGCCGCCATCATCGGCTTCGATGGCATCGAACTCTACGGAATGACTCTGGGCGGTCTTACCACGATCTCCTCCCCCATGCTTGCGGTAGCACGGACCGCCGTTTCCCTTTTGTGCCAGCGTCTGCGGGGCGAGATCGTACCGGAGGAAACTGTCCTGCCGGTCTCGCTACGTCCCGGTGATACTACCTGAACGGAGAATCCCCCATGTCACGCCTTAAAGTCAGCGATAACCAGCGTTTCCTTGTCCACAATGACGGAACGCCTTTCTTTTATCTGGGAGATACTGCCTGGGAATTGTTCCACCGTCTGAACCGGGAAGAAGCGGATATGTACCTCGTAGACCGCGCCGCCAAAGGGTTCACGGTCATACAGGCGGTCGTACTTGCCGAACTGGACGGTATCCGTGACCCAAACCCCTACGGACATTCGCCGCTTCACGAAGATAATCCAACAAAGCCCAACGAAGAATATTTCGCGCATGTCGATTATATTGTTCAGAAAGCCGAATCGCTGGGATTGACCATAGGGATGTTGCCAACCTGGGGCGACAAATATCATAAGGCATGGGGTAAAGGCCCTGAAGTCTTCACTGTCGAGAACGCACAGACCTTTGGAGAATTTCTCGGAAAGCGCTACCGGGATAAGCCGATTATCTGGATTCTGGGCGGTGACCGTGCGCTGACGACGCGGGAGCATGTTCGTATCATTAGGGCGATGGCGGTAGGGATCAAGTCAGGCGACGGGGGAACGCATCTGTTGACCTTCCATCCGCAGGGAATGCAGAATTCCGCGCAATATTTTCACTGCGACGAGTGGCTGGATTTCAATATGTGGCAGACCGGTCATTCTCGTGACCGCAACAACGGCGATCTGATAGAGCAAATCTATCGTCTGACACCGACGAAGCCCTGCCTGGATGCCGAACCGGGCTATGAAGATCATCCCAATTCGTTCAATCCGCAAAATGGCTGGCTCGACGATTACGATTGCCGGAAGTATCTCTACTGGGCGTTGTTTGCGGGCGCATGCGGTCATACCTACGGTTGCCATGATATCTGGCAGATGTACGCGCCGGGACGCGAACCGATCTCCTGGGCGCGAACGCCCTGGCAGGAAGCGATACATCTGCCCGGTTCCGGTCAAATGCAACATGCGAAGGCATTATTACTGGCGCGACCTTACCTGACGCGTATTCCAGACCAGTCGCTTATCGTCTCCGGAGCGCTGACAGGAACGGATCATATTCGATCGACACGCGATAGCGAGAATGCGTTTGTCCTTGTCTACTCCGCTTCGGGAAAACCGTTCACGCTGAATCTGGAGAAAATAGGCGGGGGAACCTTCGATGCCGCCTGGTATGATCCGCGTACCGGCATTTCCTCGCCCTTCGGGACTATCGAAGCCTCAGGTGAAAAAGAGTTCAATCCACCTTCGCAGGGACATGGTAACGACTGGGCGCTGACGCTTGACAGAGCGTAAAAATCTATTTCGGTAGTGGAGAGCGATTATCATGCCCCTGTTCCACAATGCAGACGATGACTTTACCGGTTTGGGTTGGAAGTGTGCCGGGAATGACGAATTCAATGGCAAAGGATTGCCTGACCCGCGCAAGTGAAACTTTGAATACGGCAAGATTCGCAACAACGAACTGTAGTTTTACACGCATCGCCGCATGTGGCCCCGTTGCGGCGAAATTGACCCCGTTGCGGCGAAATTGACATCATGGAGCATGTCGCGCATAATCCCGGCGTCAGCGCCTCCGGGGTGCGAGACAAATATCACGATCCGGTGTGATTTTAGTCACAGTGATTTTCCCCGCCAATGACTATAATACGGCTATGTTAAGACGCTATTATCTTGCGACAGGGTCGTCGCAAAAGTCATTTGAGGAAAAACAGACCCGTTCGATTCAAAGAATGGGATGGATACCTGACTTGCCTGATTACCGCGACCATCTGTACGCGGCGCCGCCGCTGGCGCTGGCATCGTTGCCGCCTAAAGTGGATTTACGCCCGTTTTTCGGTCTGCCGACGGATCAGGGGCGCATTGGCGCCAGCGCTGCTACCGCCGTCGCGGATGCCATCCGTTATGACCGACTACGTGGCGGAAAGACGCCCGATTTCGCGCCCTCCCGCCTTTTTCTTTACTATAACGGCAGGAAAATAGCCGGACTCACCGGTTCCGATAGCGGCGCCGGACTGCGGGACGTGATCAAGTGCGCGGCGAAGTTCGGCGTTTGTCCGGAATCTGAGTGGCCCTACGACGATAACCCCGCTCCGCTCTCCGGCTCTCCCTTTCCGGAATCGTCGCGGGCGGGCCGTTCGCCGACCCCGGAATGCTATGAAGTCGCGGAACGAACCCGTGTGTCTCAATATCAACGGGTAATACCAACGCTTAACCAGTTGAAGGGCTGTCTTGCCAGTGGCTTCCCCTTCGTCTTCGGTTTCACGGTGTTTGAGAGTTTCGTCGATAAACAGATAAACCCGGTGACGCCACGACCCGCGCCGGGAGAAGCCGCTATCGGTGGACATTGCGTTCTCTGCGTCGGATTCGACGAGTCATTGCAACAATTTATTATTCGCAATTCTTGGGGCGTTGAGCAGGGAGAGAATGGTTATTTCAATTTGCCGTACGCTTATATCACCGATCCCGGTCTGTGCGGCGACTTCTGGACAATACGCACTATCTCTTTTTAAGTTCTTCTTCCTTTCCCTGAAAGCCCAAACTTTAACCCGTCCTTTTCGCTCCGGCGACAGGGACGGTTTTTTTTATTGGATTATTGCACGATGAAATCTTTGTGTTTCCTGAAATAACTCCATTTGCGTTATGCAAGAAAACAAGTAAAATAAATCGTTAACGATGAAAAAACTCCATTACTGGTTCGGAAAAATATTCGTTACTCGTTCAGAAAGGAACGTATTTGAACTCGCAAGCCCGATTTCGCGTCCCGACTCCTCGTCATGACGCAGCATTTACTTTGATAGAATTGCTTGTTGTCATAGCCATTATAGCGATACTGGCTGCCATTCTTTTTCCTGTCTTCGCTCAGGCGCGCGAAAAAGCGCGGCAGACTTCTTGCCTCTCCAATACCAAGCAAATGGGTCTTGCCGCGCTCATGTATGCGCAGGACTATGATGAAACCACGCCGCGCAACTGGTATGGTCCCACCGATACCGGTGGAACCGGCCCGGAGGCGACGACCGCCATCGGCGATGTTCCGGAGCGCTACAAGTGGATGGACGCTATTCAACCGTATGTCAAGAACGTCCAGATTTTTACCTGTCCATCGGCTTCCAGCCTCGTTTACATCCCCCGCACCGCGTTGAAGACCGGGGAAACGACCCGCAAATACGGCTCTTATTCGTATAATCGCGCTTATGGGCAATTCGATATTGCATCGGACTCCACGCCTGCGGGAAAGTCACTGGCTGCCTTTGCCCTTCCTTCCGACACCGTATTCTTTGCGGAAGCTCCCGGCGGCGGGCCGTATGACTTCGATTTCCGATGGCCCGATGTCGCCAGCAATCCGATTGTCAGTAAAACATCGCCTCGTACCCTTCAGGACCCGTATATCCCACAGATTCAGTATGTCATAGAACGGCATCAGGGTTAGACCACCTTCCTCTGGTGCGATGGACACTCCATA
>CAIVZM010000017.1 GCA_903910385.1 uncultured Armatimonadota bacterium | reverse complement strand
GCTGTCTTGTTTTCGGAACATGGCGCTTAGTTTGATTCGTTTATCGGGTTTTTGCAACGTGGCTGCGGCTCGGCGTTACTTCGCAGCAAATCCCCGGAGGGCGTTACAATGCATGGGAATACAAATAACTGAATAGCCCTGCTCCGCAGTAGAGCATCACAAAGTAATTCCCGGCGCCAACCCTTCCCCATCTTTCATGCGCTTCGCAAATTTAATGATGCTGTCAGGAACTCTTACGCCGTTTTCGGGCAGGCGGCGCAAAAAGCAGGGAACGCAAAGCGGCATTGACAGCTTCTTCCGTCGGAAAAGATTCGGCGTTCTCCGGGTCAAGAGCGACCATGAGCGGAAGATAGTCGGCGGTACTTTCTCCAATATGACGCGGGATTTCCCTGTCGATTATGGTGCGAAATGTCAGGTTGATTCGCGGACTAATCGGCTTTTTCGTTTTGGGTATCTGGTGCTGCCACCCATGCTGTAGCGGGCCGGACATCAGGAGCAGGGAACCGTGCGTCAATTCCATCTGTGCTCGGTATTGCGAATTGAACTTATAACGCAGGTGAAACGGGCGTGTCGCGCCCAAGCTGACGGACGCGATAACCGGATTCCGCCCCAACTCCGGTTCGTCATCGGAGTGCCACGACATGGAATCGGTTCCGTCCCTATAAAGGTTCAGCAAAACGCTGTTGAATGTGATTTCTTTTTTTAGTTGCGTCTGCGCCGCCGTCTCCACACGTTCCTTGATTGTCATCAAAGGCGGAATCCACGGGTGAGGCATCATCGTGATGCCGGAATAGGAGTAGTCGCAACCAGGATCGCCGTACCAGGCGGTTTTTCGGGGAAAAGGAATTTTCTTACCGTAAATGGTCAGATACTCCTGCCCCCAGTCAATATCGCGTTCCAGTTCTTCGAATAACTGATCCGCCTCAGTCGTTGCGAAAAAGCCGTCGTAGAGCGCGGCTTGTCCGAACGGCAAAACGCCCCCGTCCGAAAGGGTCGCTAATTTCATCTTTTACTTCCTGTTATGGTATAAGCACAGGAATTGGACATTTCAGCAAGAACCGGGAGGAAATTTGCGGTATCACTTGCGGAACTTCCGGGGGATGACCATTCTACGTCCTGTTCCGTTGGAAACTGCCCTTCGCTCAGGAAACGCTCTGCTACCGTCTCGATATTTTTCAGGGATCGGTAGATATCACCCGTTGCGGAAGCGGCGGAAACATTCACCTGCGACGGCGTCACTGTCGCGATGTGTCCCGCCGCCACATAGGCAAGCGTATTCAGACGCACAAAAGGACGGCAATCCGTGAGGGTTGTCATTGGTCGGGGAAGTTCCCCCTTACAATACGCGATATAAGCAGCGAGGTTTTCCCGCAGAAGGTCACTGCCACCGACAGACTCAACCTCCTCACGCCCATCGCGCCAGCGAATTTTGTAATCCTTACCGACGGTGTATTCGATAGTGGCATCGTCACAGATAACCTCCTCGCGCTGTCGGTGCGAGCCGTCACAGGCATGGGTCATGGCGAAGCGGAGGGAAACGCCGGAACCAGTTTGCGCTATCGCGAACAGGGTATCTGTTCCTTCGATAGCGTGGGCGCGGTACATTTCCGCCGTCATTGTCGTTACGGGCGACCAGTCGAATAAGTCGTTGACGCCCGCCCAGAACAGGACATTGTGCGTATAGTGCGCCATGGCGTTACCGAAGATCGAATCCAGTACCGGAGCGCCATTCAGGGTCAATCGTCCTGCCCAGTTGGAACGACGGAAGTAGGCGTCCGTGCGCGGCCATAGTCCCAGAAGTCGGACTTCGCGCAGGGTTCCGAACTCTCCCACCAGGAGACGATGCTTCAATGCCTGCCGTTGCGGTTCGATAATGAAGTTGAAGCCGACGTTGGTCTTGCGCTTGGCGTTCGCTTCAACCTGTAGCATCTCTTCCAGTTCGACATCGTAGCAAGTGGGCGGTTTTTCCAGATAACAGGCGATTCCCGCTTCCACACAGGCACGATGCATTTCCGCATGGAGCGGGATGGGAGTGGGGACAGTCACTATATCCAGAGAATCGGCGAATGCATCCAGCATTTCCCGGTAGTGAGAAAAGACCGGAATTCGTCGCGCTTCGAATTGAAAATCGCGGGCGCCGCTTCTCAGGCAGTCTAGGTCAGGGTCACAAGCGGCGATGACCTGACAGATTCCCGCTTCCTCTAATTGCGCCAATGCCCGATGATGGTCGCGGGCGAAGCCCCCTAGACCAATGACGGCTACATTCAATACAGAATTCGTCTCCATCTCTTACACGCCTTCCACAATGGGCAGATTCAGGCGATTGGCGCAGTCCGTCAGAATTTCCCGTTCCCATTGCGGGCGTAACGGATTACGCGGATGCGTTTTATCGGTCGGAATTTTCCCGGTCAGATGTAAAAAGATGGCGGCGGAATGCTTATAGGCAGGCACCGGCGCACGGAAAGCGACCGCGCCCAGATACTGAATCGCTTCCGATAAGGCATAGTAAGCGGGGTCGCCCGCCGCCCATAAAGCGTCCCGTTCCGCAAACTTATCCGGGCAAAAAGTCGCCAGACCCAGAAGGTAATCACTACCGAATTCGGTCATTCGGATTCCGAGATCATTTCCAGTATATATCTTGAAATCGGGACGGACTTTATCGCGCAGTTCCAATCGCGTCAGTTCGAGACCGACATCCAGCGACGAATGCTTCATTCCCTTCAAAGCCGGGATATCCATCAATCGCTCCGCTGTATCCGCATCGAAAATCTCGCCGTTAGGCGCGAACATACGTCCCAGTTCGAATGCCAGCGCCGAATCCAGACCCTCGCAGGCGGCGCGATAGATTCTCGCCTTTTCTGCGGGCGTTCGGTCATGCATCCGGGCGGTCTGAAAGAGAATCGGTGTTCCGCCGAACTCACGAATTTTGGCGATTTCGCGACGGTACAGATCAACGATATCGCCATCCTTTCCCTCGATATAGGCTCCCGCCACAAAAGGGGCGTTCCCTAAAGTCGCACGGGTCAGGCGCAGAATACGCTCTTTGTCCACATCGTCCAGATAATTCGCGTAGCCGGTGTCCATGTTGACTGCGCTGGTCAGTCCTGCCGCGTGCGTTGCTTTCAGGCGTTCCGCGAACGCTTCTTCCGCAATATTTCCTGTTGCATCAAAGGGCAATAATGCGGCGACGATTCCTTCCGGCTTGCGGCGCGGCATTGCGCGGGTGAGATGGTTTTCGATGGGAGTCATTTGATTTTGCCTGCCTCTTTGATCATATTAAGTTGCGCCCGCTCCGGGCTTTTTCGGTAGTAGTCATCTAGTGGGTAACACCCGGAGATAAGACCGTTTCGGGGAGCGGTCGTGCAATCGCTGAACGTCCGACAAAGCCGCTTCTTCTGCATCGTTCCTGTAGTCAGAACGTCCCGGGGCAGTTCCGGATAAGAAAGCATCATTCGTCCAAGTCCGACAAAATCGGCCCAGCCGTCCCGTACCGCCGCCTGCGCCACATTCGGAAGAAATTCCTGCAGGTAGGTATACCCCGTCCCGACAATCGGCATTTCTGGAAACTTTTCTTTCAAGAGACGACAGACTTCCATCTGACGATAAACCCCGACCAGCGGGTCTTCCGGCGGACGATAGCCATCGGACGGAGGATACAGCGCCGGTCGCTGAATGTGCGGGTTATAGTAGGGACTTCCCGCCGTAACATTCACCATACCGACGCCCAGTGTCTGAAAAAGCGCAAAAAGCTCAAAAACTTCTGTCAGGTCATAGCGGGTCGGATTCTGCGCATCCACCCCGAAGCCAAAGCGATAAGGCGACATTCCCGCAAGCGGTTCTGGAATTCCAGGACCGGGTTTTCCGGGCGATGAGAGCACCGGATCGGGCATAAATGGAATCATATCGAACGCGGAAAGCCGGACGCCGATTCCCAGACCGGGCGCTGTCGCCTCAATTCCGGCGACGATCTCTCGCAGGAACCGCGTCCGGTTCTCAAAACTCCCGCCGAACGCGCCTTCACGGGTAAATGCGCTCAGAAACTCATGCCCGAGATAGCCGTGACAGTGCTTGATATCGACAAAATCAAACCCCAGATCGTGCGCCCGCTTCGCGCCGGTCACAATGTCGTCGATATATTCGTGGATTTCGCCGTCGGTCAACAGAGGATAATCCGCACCTAGCCCGAAACGCTTATCGAGGATCGGATGCCGGTACAGAATGCGCGGTTCCATGCGCTTTTTATCGTTCGGGCGAGCGAACCTACCGGAATGCGTCAGTTGCAGACCGATGACCAGATCATCCGTACTGCCCATCGCTTCCCGGTGCGCCGTCATCAGGGCATCACGCAGTCCGGCAAGATCCGAAAGCGTCTCCGGGTTTATCATTAACTGATTTGGGTTGGCGCGTCCATCCGGACGAACTGCGACCGCCTCGCCGCCCCAGATCAGTTTCGCCCCGCTTTCCCCAAACCGGCGCCAGCGGCGGATAGTATGTTCGGACGGTCTTCCCTCTGTCGTCCCGTCCCACCCCTCCATCGGTTGGATCGCGAACCGGTTACCAATCCGCTTCCCGAAGGCGGTCAGGGAACGCGCCAGCGGCGCATCCGTCCCGGTGATTATCGCATCATCGCAGGGAAAGTCCAACGATAACGCTGCGACATGAGCCTGGAATGCGCTTATATCCCGCAACGTCGCGATTTTCACCTGATTCATCGACGAATCTATCGTTTCACTCATCCGTTTTTCTCTTGTTTGTCCCTGTTTATTATCGTCAATGTAATGCCCGAATATAATGCCCATCAAAAGCAGGGTTCAGGGAGTAACTTTCTGATGGTATCTCCCGTTCTATCCTGTGTGAATAGCCTTTTCGCTTCCTTGGGCGGGATGTTCCTTCTCCTGTCCCTGCTTTTTTTACCGGGGATTCCGGAGAAATACGCCCGCTTCTACTATCCCGGCGCCTCTAACGTTTTGATTCGCGCCGCCGCGCCGGTCATCTTCGCCTGTCTTGCTATCGCTTTCTTCCTGTCTGTCGGTATTCAGGCGATGATTGGGGTGGTAGCGACAGGCGTCGTATTGATCGTCTTGAATCGTCGGAAGCGAAGAAAAGTTCAAGGTAGCTAATTTCCGAGCGGTCAGGAATAAGATGATCTTCCTGTTTCCTCAGTGAGGAAACGCCATATATTGTTGCGTTTTCGACATCGCGCCGAAAATGCCCCAGAGCGTCGGGACGACATAATCTCCCAGAATCAAGCCGAGGAAGAACGGCAACGCAGCACGATACGCCCGAATGCCGCCATAGCGCAACGTGATCGATTTCGCACCCCAGGCGATCAGGAACGGACACCACATATACTCCATGCTATTGGTCATCGCGACCGCGTAGCCGAGGGGATGCAACGGCCACCAGTTGAACATCTGCCGCGCCGCCGACAACCCGATCACGGTCGCGCCGCCAAAGACCGCAGCGCCAATGCCCGACCAGTCCTGAAAGGTCGGCGTAATCATCATGGATACCGCCTGTCGCGCCGGACCTGTCGCGCTATTCATCAACGCAGGTCGCACCTTTGCTGTCGCCGCGCCATAGATGTAGTAAATGTCAAGATGCGCCCAGAACGCCGCCAGAATACCGATTACCAGAGCGAAAAGCGCCGGACGGAGAAGCGCACGGGCAGGAAACGCCGCCTGCCCGGAAATCTTCATCGCCTGCGCCGTCTGGGGAAGCGGATTATCGCGCATATCGCTCATCCATTGCGTATTCGCCATCAGCGCGGTCAATTGTTGTGGGTTGAGGTAGTTCAGACCGATACCCTCTCCCGTCATACTGGTAGGCGACCACATCGGCGCCCATGCCCAACCCGCGCCCACCTCGGAAACGATGCGCCCCAGAGCTAAAGCGAAGCAGGAATAGATGAAAACGTACCCCCCTGCCATCGCAGGAGAAAACCCGAGAGCGATCAGGAAGATTGTCTGAATCAACAGACCTGCCACACCACCAGCGTACGCCATGCGGAACGACATCAATTCATCACGATCCACTCCTGTGGGGCGTTCCGCTTCACGCCACGACGTTTTCAGCGAACGCCGCGCCATGTATACGGAAAACGCCGCCAATCCAATGAACGCGCCCGCTCCCTGCTCACGAATGAACGGTATCCGCGCCGAAGGACTTCCTGTTGCGCCCTCTGATAGACCCATCGCGCTACATGCCACCAGCGCCACTTTGGACATCAGATAAAGGAACCAGCACGAAAACGATACATCCAGCGCCAGCAGGTAACCGATCCCAATAGCGAAGGGATAAAACGCCAGCGCAATTCTCCCGGCGGCATTCCATGGAGGCGATGTCAGCATCGCGCCGATTTCATTTTGCCCCATCCCGGGCTTGATCGGAATCGCAGGGATGGACGGATACAAAAAATTTAGAAAGTTGACAGATTCCAGAACGCCTGCGATCAGGAACCCGATCCACATCCAGCGGTTTTTCCAGAATGACTTACTGTCCGATGTGTCCGTCAGTTGTAAGGGTAACAGGACAAGGGGGAATGTTAATCGCTCCTCTTCAACCCACTGCTTGCGGAAAAGGGTCGTCGCACAAAGCGAAGTCCAGAATATTGCCCCGATGAACAGACTCCAGGTCAATACCGGTAACAACCAACCCCATAGATAAACAGGCTTGTACAGAGTGGTATTGCCGCGAAAGAAGCCATTATAGACCTCCGGGTCGCGTGGCGCTGCCCAGAAGGGAATATGGGGTTGCAATCGCTCGGCGAAACCATTGCCGCCGGTCGCATAATAAAAAGGCGCGGCGATATGGTTGATGAGGATCTGTACAAACCCGTACCCCGCCGCACAGGTCCCGATGCACAGCATGACATACAGCGTCAACAACTCCTGCCGGGTCAGAGAAAACCTTCGTGCGAACCGCCCAGCGCCCAGATTGAGGAGAGCGAGCGCAAAAAGAATGACCAGAGGACCACGCAATAGCGAAGTCTGCGTCCAGATAAGCGCCTGCACCACAACATAAAAATAAGTGCCAAACCAAGCGTTGATCAGGAGCAGCATTCCGCCAAAGCCATAAATGACCAGAGCGCGACGCCAGAAAGCGCTGCGGGATGCGTCCCTCTCGTACAACTGCGGTTCAGAAACTATCGGGGGCTTATTGACAACCATGTTATTGCGCCCTGCCGGAGAAACCTCAGAATGATATCGACGACTGACATTCCATTTGCGTCAAGGTCTCTTCTGTTACGCCTTTCGCGCCGACGAACTCTTGTCGGACACATTGGCGCGAAACAGACCTCAATCGGTGTATTGTGCGACATTGCGGTAAGGCATCACGAATGCAGGATTTACTCTACAGTGCGATTCCCTCATCGTTATTTCACCATGGCATGGAACAAACCCTTCGTAAGAGTCTTACCGTTCAAGGTCTTTCGATATGAAGACACAGACCATGGAATGCCCCTGCAGGAGTCATCTGAAGAAGTAACTCGCCTTATCGGTAAGCTTATTCGAAGCCCAGAAGTTTTCCGCCCTGATAAACAAGGAAAGTGACTACCCACGCCAGCCCTGTCATATAGGCGATCTGGAACAGAGGCCATTTCCAGCCGTTGGTTTCCCGGCGCACAACCGCAATGGTGCTCATACATTGCATGGCGAGGACATAATAGACCATGAGCGCAATGGCGACCAGAGGCGTAAACGTCGGCTTCCCGGTACGCAGATTGATATCCGACTTCATTTTCTCACCGACGGCGACGCTGAGTTTACTATCGTCCGAAGCGGCGTCATCAGCGACATTGTAAATCGTCCCCATTGCGGAAACGAATACCTCACGAGCGGCGAAGGAAGAGACGATGCCTATCCCCATTTTCCAGTCGAAGCCCAGAGGAGCGATGGCAGGTTCGATAACGCGACCGATCTGTCCCGCGAGAGAATGCCGTATCTGATCGGACTTGCTTGTCCCGTCAGGTGACTTCGGGTAGGTCGCCAGAAACCAGAGAACCACCGAAATAGAGAGAATTACCGTCCCGGCGCGTTTCAGGAAGAGCCAGGCGCGTTCCCCCATCTGGTATAGAACGGTGCGTAACGAGGGCAGGCGGTAAGGCGGCATTTCGAGCAGGAACGAAGGCGGTTCGCCTTTCAGGATCGTTCGATTGAACAGGGCCGCCATCAGGAATGCCATGACCGTACCCAAAGCATACATTGCGAACAAAACGAGCGCTGGCAGGGTCAGTCCCACATAAAACTTGCCAATATGGAAACCTGCCAGATGCACCGCAGGAATAAATGCGCCGATCATGACCGCATAGACAGGGAGACGCGCCGAACACGACATAAGCGGCGCCACCAGAATGGTCAGAAGGCGAGCGCGGGGCGAATCGATTGTCCGCGTCGCCATGATGCCCGGAATCGCGCAGGCGTAAGAAGAGAGAAGCGGGATAAAGGACTTGCCATGTAGACCTACCCGGCTCATCAATCTATCCATCAGAAAGGCGGCGCGCGCCAGATAACCCGTATCTTCCAGCAAAGAGATAAAGAAGAAAAGAATCAAAATCTGCGGCAGGAAGACAATGGTATTTCCGACTCCCCCGAAAATGCCATTGATGACCAGGTCTTTGAGATCGCCATCGGGCATCCATCCTGCCAGAGTCTGACCGAGGGCGTCGACGCCACTCTTTATCCAGTCCATTGGGATAGTCGCCCAGGAAAACATCGCCTGAAAAAGAAAGCACATCAGAGCGATGAAAATCACATAACCCCAGAAGCGATGGAGGAAAACCCGGTCTACCCGATCCGACACTGAGGCGGGCGAGACGCTTTCGCGACGCATAGCACGACTGATTACCCGTCCTACATCGGCATACCGGGCTTCGGCGATAGAAACCGAAACATCGACGCCCTCTCGCAGCAGACGGAGGTGATCTCCAGCCAGGTGATTACGCACTTCAGGGGACCAGCGGTCTTTATGCTCCCTGCGCTCCTCTGGCAAGCCAAGTAAAAGTAAGGCTTCCGAGAATGCTTCGCGTGGCTTGAGCTGGTGGTCGCGTTGCAAAAGGTCGGCAAGCTCTTCCGCCTCAGCCTCGACAACGAGAGGCAGGTTCCAGCGACGCGACGGCGGCGGTTCCTGCGACGACAGTTCCAATAGCGCGGCATACAATTCAGTCCAGCCGCTACGACGGGAAGCTACAACCGCACGCGCAGGGACGCCAAGCTCCTTTTCCAGAGTGGCGGCATCGACATAAATCCCCTGCTGCGCCGCCGTATCTCCCATGGTCAGGACTACCAGTATCGGCAGACCAAGATCCATCAACTGGGAGGTCAGGTAAAGGTTACGCTCCAGATTGGAAGCGTCCACGACATTGACAATCGCGTTGGGGCGAGGCGTACCGGGCAGATAGCCCAGCAGGACATCACGAGCGATACGTTCATCGGGAGAATGCGGGGTCAGCGAGTACAAACCCGGTAAATCGATCAGGGTTACGGTCTCGCCCTGGGGAAGAGCGACCACCCCTTGCTTATGCTCAACGGTGACGCCCGGATAGTTGCCGACCTTCTGCCGTAACCCGGTCAGCGCATTGAACAGGGTAGTCTTACCGCAGTTAGGGTTACCGACAAGCGCAAAAATCACAGGTTTCCACTAACGACTGGAATCGCGACCATTCCAGGAATGACGTTCATTCAGGGTTTGTCGAATCGGTTTCGACGCGGATAGCCTGAGCTTCGTCCACCCGTAGTGATAGGCGATAGGAACGCAGGCGAATTTCCAGAGGCCCCCCGAATGCAGCGCGGCGTGAAACTTCGACCACAGTCCCTCGCGTAAAACCCATTTCCAGAAGGCGACCGCGATTTGGCCCGCCAACCGTCGCGACGCGAGCCTTCTGTCCACGTCCCAGACAATCGAGCGAACATTCCTTCAAGCCAAGAGAGCAAATCGGGTCACACTGCTTATCGTTCACGAATCAACCACCTTCCGCACCCTCAACCATGCGAGTCGTCTTAATGGTATCCCGTATCTTTTCGGGCGTCAATAATGGCGACCAGATTTGTCGCCATTATTTTTTGTGTTCTGCCTCTCTATTCTTCCCCGGAACCGCGCAACCAACAACCCTCTGCACGTGTCCATCTATTGAGAGTTCGTGACGCATTTTTGTTCTTTTTTGACAAACAGGAAAAAAGTGGCGTAATTACGCAACCTGACCCGTCGCAACGGGTCATAACACCATACGAGAGTGGATCGCAGAGCGCGAATATCAATCGCGCCGTGTAGAAATCGGTTTATAAGTTTATAATAGGAATGCATGAACAATGAGTTCGGGCATCCAGGTCGCGGAAGCGATACGGACGGCATTGCCGACAGGACGCAGGAGGGCTATTAATATGCCCTGGACAGGACGGGGAGGGGTGACGCTCTCGCCACAGGCTGCGGCAGTCGGTACAGGAGTACGGGTGATAGACCCGGACGCTGTATTGGTGCGCCAGCATCTCGGTGGCGACCCGAAAGCGTTCGAGGCGCTATTTCGCAAGTATCAGACGCCGATTTTCAATCTGGTGACACGGATGGTGCGCGGGGAAGACGCCTACGATTTGACGCAGGACGTCTTCCTGAAGGCATATCGTTCGCTCAAAACGTTCCGGGGGGATAGCAAGTTTTCCACCTGGCTGTTCACCATCGCACGGCATACTTGTCTGAACCATTTGCGCCACAAGAATGTTATAACTGAGGATTCGCTCGAAGAATCACAGGAAGAGCATCCGGGTAATGAACCTATTGACGCGAATATGGATGTCGCCAGACTCTGCGAGACCCGCGAGTTACAGCGCATCGTCGATAAGGTTCTTGTTACTCTTCCGGCGGAGGCTCGGCTCTTGCTGATCCTGCGTGATTTTGAGCAATTGAGTTATGAGGAGATTTGTCAGGTGACGGAACTTTCGTTGGTCAATGTCAAGTCGAAAATTCATCGCGCCAGACAAGCGTTTAAAAAGCGTTTTCAACCTTATCTGGCAATTTTAGAAGGGGGTAATGTACGATGAGCGGCGGAATGGGTAATAGCACGACGCAGTGCGCTCCCGTCCGGGAGGCGCTGTCGGACTATGTGGAGGGATCCCTTCCCTCCCCCCGGCAACAGCTGATTGAACGGCATATCAAGGAATGTTCAGATTGCGCTCATGAGGAACGCCAGATGCGAATGCTAATGCATCTGCTTCATCATCAGGTGCCGCGTCGTGAGCCGGCGCTGGACATCTGGGCGGAAATGGCGCCTAAAATCGCCGCAATCGATCAGGAAGAAAAGCTTGCATTCGGCGGGAGACTGAAACTCAAAGCAGGTAGATTCCTCGGTTCCGTTGCGGCGGGAGCGATTGTCTTTACACAGGTGCTTGCCGCCAATACGGAGGCGCGTATGAGCAAGTACGTCAAAAATGATCCGTTCACTGCGAACGAAGGAAGTCGGGTTGCCTGATGACAGGCATGATTCGAGCGGCGTTTCGGTCGGACGGCGCCCCAGTCAAATTTTTGTGGCAAATGCTGTTGCATGCAGGGTTGGCTATTCTGCTTGCCCTGTGTGCGAGTATAGTCGCTTATGCGCAGGGAGTCGTTGTTGCGCCAGCGCATCCCTCGTCTACCGGATGGCTCAATAGCGCGGCGCAGATCATTGTCCGTCCCCTGCCTTTGTTTTGCCTCCTTGCTATCGGGCTACTTCTGGTCTATTGGGATCTCCTGACACCTACCGACTGGGATTTACGTGGCACACTGGGCGTCCTTTTTCTGATTACCGCTTTTGTCGCGCAGGTCATCATCGGGGAAGTAGGATGGGTGGGCATCATTCTTCTGTTGGCAGGTCTAGCCGGAGTTTTGCTGGAAGTGCACGCTCTGCCGGGCAGAGGATTAGCGATCGGCGGGTTTGCGCTCCTTTTTTCCGGGATGCTGATCGCTTTGAGCAGTACGCATAACGCCGCCTTTGCGGCGCTTGTCACCCTGTTCATGACGGTCGTCACGGGAATCGCGTTTCTGGCGTATCTCCCGAAATCCCCTGCATGGCAACAGGAACGACTACGCATCCAACAACAGCACGCAGTTCTCAATCCATCGGTCAGCGATGCCCCCCTATTGAGACCCGGTCAGATCGGAACCACCTTGATCGCACTGCGCCCCACCGGAACGGCGGAGTTCATGGGGATTCAGGCAATTGTCGTTTCGGAAACGGGCTTTCTGGAACCGGGAGCGACGGTTCGTATAGAGCGTGTCGAGGGTGATCGTATCATTGTCGCGGCGGTTACCGAGACCGTTGAGGCGAGTCTGGAATTGCGCGGTTAAATCGTGGTCATGTTGGTGACCATACTCAGGGAACGTCCCTGGAAACGATGATCAGGGAAACGTTTTCGCCGGAGTTAACGCTACGCCCATCGATTTGCACGGGCATTAGAGGTTCATACGACCAACCGGTCAACGTCAGGCGTTTTTCACTGAATTGAAGTCCCAGACCTTCGAACGCTCCCTGCGAAATCCCGGCGGCAACCCGACGCCGCATCACTTCCGCCGACGGTTTGGCTTCTTGAGGCGGTTCCAGTTCGAAGCCAGTTTCCATCGCAAGGCGATCTTCCCTTCCAGTATGAAAGCGAAACGCAAGCGTCTGACCCGACCCCAGGTTTCCGAGACGTTTTCCGTTGGAACCAAGACGAATCACAACATTCTCTAATGGTCGCCCCGTCCGGTTTATCACCGTCCCTTCAATTTCGCTTCCCTTTCTCACGGACTGAATCGTAAAGCCGTCCTTCAATGTGATACTGGTTGTCTGCGCCAGCGTTACCGCCATCCCCCACATGGGAGTCGTGACGCCCTGCGCGACGGAACCGCCCGAGTCGCGCTCGAAAAACAGAGGATTCGAAATATTCGCTTCCCCCATAAGACCGTCATCCTGACGCCAGACCACAGCGTCTGCGGCATCTATACCGACATTGTAGCGAGCGCGCACCGGGGAATAGAGACCTATTGCGGAATGTATCAATGCTTCGCCGCTTTCGTTCGTCATCTCGGCGATGCTTGCGATATTTACCCACACCTGCCTTCCTTTCGTGGCATAGCTGAAGCCATACGCCCCAAGCGAAAACAGGGCAGCGAAAGTTGGAATGGTGAACCATGCCCATTCGCGTCGGTCGAGACGCTTGAGAATAAGGTAATTTACGGGAACGATCAGAAGCAGATAACCGAGGAGAAACCCACCGACTCCGACAACGCTGGGGGAAGATAATCCAGAAAGATGAAGTACGCTGTTAGCGAAATAGTTGTATCCGAATCCATCGTTGTCACTCGCCACACGCCCCACGCTTTGCGGCGGTATCTGTTGTTGCAGAAATCGCCGCCAGAAAACCACGGCGTCCGTAGCGTTTGCAGGAATGGCATTGTCGTTGAGAATCGATACGGTTCCCCGCCCAATCGAACGAGCCACAGCCACGCCCGGCGGCGGTATCCAGGGGCGAAAACGCTCATCCTTACGTAATTTTTCTGCGGCGACGCTCGAGGGAAGTAAAAGTCCACCGATGGAAACATATCGTCGCAAAGCTTCCGCCTGAGTATCTGAAAATACGCCAGGGGATATATCCGGTCCCAGCCATACCGCTTCCGCCGCCTGATACCCTGCGGCGCGATCTGGCAAGGCGGATGGATCCGTTGCGTATGTTACCCGAATTGGCAGGGCGGGCGGAGAGTTCGGGGGTTGCGCCGAAGTAATCAATCGAATATCTGTACCCGCAGGCGCTCCGATTCCGTCTGGCACTTGCGTCACCGCCACCAGAGCGGCGCCGTTGATCCACCTGGACAGACTTTTGATGGTTCTCTGCGCCATCAAATTACCACCCTGATTCGGGGAAGCGATCAACAAGAGATGAAGCCCGCTGTTAAGGACGCGATCCGTCAGGTAAATCGTGATCGGGACACGGACGCTTCCCGCCCCTCGCGGCAACGCCACCGAACGACCAAACGCCATCAGGCGCTGCCCCGTCGATTGATCCTCTATTGCGACTTGAATTTCGCCCTGGAATGCATCGCCATCCGCCGGATTTGCCACCGTCACATTGACCGTCTGCCACTTTGAGAGGAACAAAGTGTCCCCGAACGCCGGGGCGGCATCCAGTTGCGGAGGGGAGGCAAAAACCTTGTTGGCGCAAAGCGCCATAACGTTTACACCGACAAAGAACGCCAGAGCGCATTGAAGAAAGAGGCGCAGGGTTGCGCGGGACGTTAAGGAGAGTTCCAGACGTTCTTCGCCGCCGGGAGCATACCGAGACGCAGTGTTGAGGCTTGAGCGCTCACAACGATATTTTTTGGTATCCGTCTTCCAGGTCATGCTCTCACCAGCGCTTCCCTGCCAGGGCGAGACCGATGAGAGCGTCCATCTGATTAAGACGAGACCCTACGCCGCAGCGAGCGCTTCTTCCGAAGCGTCGAAATTAGCGTAGACGTTTTGCACGTCATCATTATCGTCCAGGCGGTCGTAAAGTTTGAACGCTTGTTCAACGTCCTTGCCTTCCAGCGTGACCGTCGTCATCGGAATCATGGTCGTTTCGGCGGAGGCTACCGCAATCTTAGCGGTGTCCAGCGCCGCACGGACCGCGCCGAAGTCTTCAAAAGCGGTCGTCACTTCGAAGCCACCCTCGTCGGTAGGCTGGACATCTTCCGCGCCAGCATCCAGAACAACTTCCATCAGACTCTCTTCCGTAGTGACGCCGGGATCGATCAGAAAGACGCCGGTGGGATTGAAAAGGTAGCCAACGGAGCCAGATTCCGCAAGACGTCCACCCAGCTTGGTAAAAATAGCGCGGACATCCGCCACCGTGCGTTGCTTGTTGTCCGTCAAACACTGCACCAGAAAGGCCGCCCCGCCGGGGCCGTACCCTTCGTAGGTCAATTCTTCATAACTGACGCCTTCCAGTTCGCCGGTGCCACGCTGTATAGCTCGCTTGATATTATCGTTGGGCATGGAGGATTTTCGCGCCGTCTCCACTGCCGTCCGGAGGCGAATGTTCGTATCGGGATTACCGCCGCCATCCTTCGCCGCCATGATAATTTCTTTTGCGAGTTTGGTAAAAGTCTTACCGCGTTCCGCATCCTGCTTGCCTTTGCGAAGGCGTATATTATGCCATTTGCTATGGCCTGACATATAAAGATTCGCTCCTGTTCCGGGTCATCGCGACCAGGCGTATAACGGAGAATTGTAACGCCAATACCAGCCCCCTGTCAAACCAGGGCGGCAATCCGCAATGCTACCATCTTGAGACGGAACTTCGCATTGTCGATTCAGGAGTCCAGTTCATCCTCAGCAGTGGCGCGAGCGGTCAGGCGACGGACGGCACGGCGTAAATGCGCGATTTCCGGGGCGCGAAACTGCTCCTGAGAAATCGATGCGCGAATCAGGGCGGCATGCGCCAGCGCCAGCGCCTGACACAACACTTCCTCATGCGCTTCCAGACGAGCGAGCGCATTGTGCAGGGATCGGACGGAGTCTGCCCGTTCTTCGAGAAGCGATAAACTTTCCCGCCAGGATTCCTGTGCGATAAAGTCGCTGGCGGCGTCTCGTCGCGCTTCCAGAGCGGCGCGTTCGGACGTGATTTCCAAATTCAGGAGGGACTGCTCGGGAGTAGCGAGCCGTGTAGCGCGTTGACGCTTGTCATGGATACGAAAGTAATCGCGCAATAGCAAATTACATTCGCGCAGGATTTCACGCCGTAACTGACGGTCGCCCGTCTCCGGTTCGGCGGCGAGAGCGCAAACAATTTCCCCGTACAGACGCTCCGCGCGGCTGACAGCGATCTGATCGAAAGCAGCCCGCAGTTGCTGATCGGCGCGGATCGGTCCGCGCAGACGCCGTTCCGCCGCTTCGCGCTTTCGCACGCTGGCGGGCGAAGTGGTGGAAACCAGCAGACCGACTGGCAGGACGGCGAACGCCGTTGTCGCCACCTCACCAAAATTAAAGAAGACGCACAGGTACAATCCGATGAATAACGTCGCGACGAAAGCGGAAAACGCCCATGCGCGTACGGATTCCCCGGAAGAAACAGCCTTTCCTTGCCGGGTGACATGGGGTATATCCATCCGCTCTGTCAGACGCAGACGTTCCCCCACCCGCTCAGCGACCTGCGGGTTGATCTGTTCCCATCGTAATTGCGCCTGACGCATCCGGCTCTCCGATCTCTACGTTCGCTACTCCTATGTTACCTCAAAAAGGATCGTGGAGACCGTTTCTTAAATCTCCCCGAGAGCTTGCCTTAAAATTCCTAAAAACCGGTCGATGTCGTCTTTCGTCACGGATAGATTGGGGCGTGTCCGTATAGCATCAGAGCCAGCCCCCAAAAGGAGGAGGTCATATTTCTCACGAGCAATCCCGATAAGTCGTCCCTTATTGGCAGGTTCCTTGAGAGAAAAACCCTGATACAGTCCCATACCGCGTACATTGGTTATCGGGGAATTCGGGAGATTCGCTAATTCGCGCAATTCTTCCGCCAGATACTCGCCGTTTTGCGCCGCATGAGCGATGAGGTTTTCCTCTTCGAGGATTTTGACTTCCTGAACGACCCGTACCATGTCCGCCAGAGTCCCACCCCAGGTGGAATCCAGCACGCCGACATCTTCCAGAGGCTCACGCATATAGACTGCGCCTACCCCGAACTTTTTCCCGACCGCCACCGCCATCGGCGGATAGGGCAAATCATAGTGGTCGATGGCGAACAATTTCCCGGTCGGTCCCAGCGAGGTCTGCACTTCATCGAACGCGAGATAGACATCGTACTGATGGGCGAGTTGGGACAATCCCCGGAAAAAATGCGGTTGAGCTACCCGTTGACCGCCCGCGCCCTGAATCGGTTCGATAATGATGCCGATGATCTCGTCCTTCATCTGTTGTAGGGTCAACTCGACAATGCGAAGGGCATCCTCAGTGCGCCGCCGGTTTTCCTCGATTGACTCGGACGTATTGACCGCCGGAAACGGCAATTTCACATTTCCTACTGTCGTCAGTCCGTGAAAATCTTTGGTAGCGACCGGGTCAATAGTCTGCGTGACGCTCAGAGCGAAGACGGTGCGCCCATGGAAACCCTGATCGAAATAAAGAAAGCGGCGATTGGTCAGGCTTTTTCCTTCCGCCCGTCGCTTGGCGCCAAATTTGGCGACCAGGTACTTCATCATGTTTTCCACCGCTTCCGCCCCGCTATTGACGGCGTAGACTTCGAGCGTGGATGACTTCATCGATTCGGGGGCGAGGCGATACAGCAGGCGGTAGTATTCCAGACATTCCGGCGTCAGAAAATCCGGATTGGCGACTTTGTTGTTTGCGGCGAGGACAAGCCGTTTGACATATTCAGGCTCATACAGACGAGGGTGATTGTGACCGATAAGCTTGGAGCCAAAGTATCCCGCCCAATCGAAGAGGCGTTGCGCGTCGACTGTCGCCAGATACATCCCCTCGCTGTTCTCAAGATCGACCACGAACGGATAGGGTTCGGCAATCACGTATTTGCCCAGTTCCTCCAGCATCCGAGCGGAGAGAGGCCCGGGGTAACGAGCGGGTTCTTGTCCAAACTCCATAAAATCTCCTCAAGTGAACTACATTTCTAACGAGCGCCAGGCATGAAACAAACCTGTCAAAAAAATAGCGTCGATGTGACGCTATTTTTTCTAACGATTCCGAAGAGGGTAACGGACAACAGGGTCGCTACCGGTAAAGTGACGCCATTCTATGCCGTACTATGCCTTCACCGTCCCTTTGAAAGTCGGGTCAGTGAGACCTTTCAGTTCCTGTGTGCTGTCACCGAACTCCTTGAGCGAAAGCCCCATACGATGGGCGATTCCCAGGTGAACATCACAGAAGGCCGTATTGGGTTCATAAACCAGATGCCGACCGGTTGCAATGGTTCCGCCGCCGCGTCCGGCAAGAATTACCGGGATATTGTGCGGGTCATGGGCGTTCCCATCGCGTATACCCGCGCCGCACAGGGTGATGGAATTTGTCAGGACATCGCTATCGCCTTCCTTGAAGGAGCGGAGACGATTGAGGAAGTAGGCGTACTGCTCCATATGCCAGGCGTTGATTTTGGCGTATTCTTCCAGTTTCGCCTTATCGTTCTGATGGTGCGAAATCTCATGGAAGCTCCCGCTCACGCCCGGAATGAACGAGAAATTCTTCCCGCTGACTTCGACCCCGAACATAAAGGTAGCGACACGGGTAGCGTCCGTCCAGAATGCGAGAGCCATCAAATCCATCATCAGGCGCACCTGCTCGGTATGGTCGATGCTACGCTTGCCTTCCGGCACGTCATAGTACGTTTTGATTCGCTGACCCAGTTTGTCGATTTCCGCACGGCAGGCGGGGTCGTCCATCAGGTCATGCTTGCGCCGTGCAGCATCGAAAGCGATCCGCTTCTCGACGGCGCGGACGGAATCAAAATACTCTTCCAGCTTCAACCGATCCGCCAGAGAGATGCGCTTCTTGAGGCGCTGAGCATCCTCTTTAACCGCATCCAGAACGCTCGCCTCTTTCGGGTCGGTTCCCTTACCCGGCGCATGGCGTCGGAATAGGCGATCAAAAGCCAGTTGCGGATTCACTTCACGGGAAACAGGCGTCGTGGGCGTACTCCAGGAAATATGCCCGCCATAGAGAGTGGTCAGTCCGACATTGGTATCGACAAAAGTCCACGGCGCTTCCACAGAAAGTTCCAATGACGGCAACGGAGTGAAGCTGCCGATATGCTGGGCGATACGCTGATCCAGCGAAGTCGCGCCGCAACGAACATCCGCGCCGGTGGTCTTCTGAATTTCCGTTCCGGTCAGGAAGGGCGCAACTTTATAGTAGTGACCGTCCCCGGTGAACGAGTGCTTGTTTGCCAGATTCGTCAGGACAAGAATCTCCGATTTGAGATTCTCCAACGGCTTCATAATCGGGGCAAGCGTAAAGTCGGCTCCAGCCCCGGTGGGAGTCCACTGGTGCGGGTTGACTCCGTTGGGCATATACATGGCGGCGAAACGTAACGGGGCTTTGCCCGCTACCGCGCTGTCCTGTCCTGATGCGAACGCCTTTAAAGGTTCCATCGCTTCCATCAGCGGGAGGCACATCGCTACTCCAACGCCTTTAAGAACTTCACGCCGTGAAATCGGCTGATTTTTCATCCCTGACTATTGCCGCCTTTCCCATCACAATCCACAAACATTTACATCTTTGGAATTACATTCCTATTATGCCCGGTTACGCTCCTTTAGACAATAATTATCCCTGGGAGTTCACAGGATTTTCTTCGCTACTCAAATAAAGCGTTCACCTCTAAAATTTAAGAAAGGGACAGCGTGAGCGCTGTCCCTTTCTTTATTCCCTCAATTCCGTTCCTATTGCGTCAGATTTCCGGCGACAGGGGCGGTTTGGATGAACCTTTCTGGGGCTCAGAAACCTTATTCAACCGCTCAATGGCCTGCGCCATCAGTTCGTTCTGGCGTTCCGCGACCGCGTTATGACGTTTCAGTTCCGAGAGCAATTGATCGCGGAACGCCCGCTCCTCATCCCGCCGCTGTTCGCCACGTTCCTTCCATTCCTGCTGGCGTTCGCGCCAGTGGTCACGACCCGGTCGGAACCGTCCGCGCAATACAGGCAACACCAGCAAAAAGAAAACCAGCAACCAGATCAATCCACTTCCATCGTGTCCCAGAGTAAACATGGCAATTTCTCCTCAAACCAGCCGCAGTAATCCTGATTCCGTCTTTCCCGTCGAATCAGGGCGCGGCGTGTATTTCTCAGACGCGCCACACGACATACAGTTACATGTCCAACCGATAAAAACTTACCGACTCGCCGTTTTAATGGCAGGCGCGTTCGTCGCCTGTTTGACCGCAGGCGGTGGAGCGTCCTGCCGATACTGGAAGGGATATGACTTGACGATTTCGGTAATCAAACGGATCGAGCGGTAGTTATTCGCCTCAAGCGTCTTCGTGATTTTCTGTACCGTCGGCGCATCATAGGCTTCCAGCCCGCGTCCCAGCGCATAGGCAAGCATTTTTTCGGTCAGGTGCCGTGTGAATTCGCCCCGTTTTTGAGCGAACATATATTGCTTGAGCTCTACCGAACCGTTGAACTTTTCCCCGTTCGGGAACGCGCCGACTGAATCCACCGGCTTACCGCCGATTTCGTCGCGCCACCGACCTATCGCATCATAATTTTCCAGTCCGAATCCGAGCGGGTCCAGACGGCTATGGCATCCCGCGCATTCCGGCTTTTCACGGTGTTTTTCCAATCGTTGACGGAAAGTGAGCCCTTCTTTAGACGGGGCGTCATCGGTTCCCAGCGTCGCTACGACAGGCGGCGGAGGCGGCGGAGGCGTCCCGAGCAATTCCGAGAGAATCCACTTGCCGCGCAGTACAGGAGAGGTTCGCTGCGGATAGGAGGAAAGGGTAAGCGTTGCCGCCTGAGTCAATACCCCACCGCGCCGTCGCCCGGTATCGCCGGTCAAAGCGACACGACGCATATTTGCTCCTGCCACGTTCAGAATGCCGTAATGCTTCGCCAGGTCTTCGTTCAGGTAGGTGTAGTTCGCGTCCAGCAAACGGAGCAGGCTGGCGTTCTCCTGAAAGACGCTCTGGAAAAAGAGTATCGATTCCTGATACATAGCATCGCGCAAAGCGGGCTTGAATTCAGGAAACTTGCCGGTATCCGGTTGAGAATTGCTGTATAACTCCCGAACGCGCAACCATTGCCCGGCGAACGAGTCCGCAAAGGAGGCCGACTTCGGGTCTTTTAGCATACGCAAGGTCTGCGCATCCAGAACCTCCGGCGCGTGCAGTTTTTTCGCGGCGGCAAGGCGGAACAGTTCCTCATCCGGCATAGAAGACCAGAGAAAGTACGAAAGGCGACTGGCAAGCGCGTAGTCATCGATGGGGTAGGGTCCCGGTTTGCCGAACAGACTTTCCGAACGGAAGAGGAAGTTCGGAGAGATCAGAACGCCTTTCAGAGCGAACTTGACGGCGTTTTCGAAGTTCTTTCCCTGCTTGATCCCGATATCATAGAGACCAAGCAGAACATTCGTCTCTTCCGTCGTTACCGGGCGACGATAAGCGCGGGTCGCATGGAATGCCAGCGTTTGCTTCGCCGCCGAACGCGCTGGGACTTTTTGCGAAGGTCGGACGACAAAAAGACGATCCGGCTTCGCCGCATCCAGAATATCGCCCGTCGCCGACAGGTAACGCTCCATCAAAATCGGCTGGATATATAATGTATCGGCGTTGTTGTCGAACCCGCCGCCGCCGCCTGCATCGCCGGGGAATTTATCCGCTGGCCGGGTATCGACTCCGAAAAGGTCACGGATGGTATTGTTGTATTCCGTCCGGCTCAGGCGGCGTATCAGAACTTTACCGGGGTCTTTCGGGGCAAGGTCTTCGGGCGTCCGATCCAGCGTGTGCGCTACCCAGAGCGCCATAATTTCACGTTCCTGCGGGGTCGGTTGTGGCATGTTTTTGGGAGGCATTGTCTGATCCCGAATCCGCCCTACCACCTTGCGCCACTCCGCCGGGGCTTTCTGAATGCTTTCCACCGTTTTGTATTGCGCCAGACTCGTCCCGGACGAAGGGTCTTTTTCCGTATGGCAGGGGAAGCAGTACTTGTCGTACATCGGTCTGACCTGTGTATCGAAAGCTTGCTGGTCGGTGGGCGGCGCATCGGCAGTGACGCCTGCCGGTAGCAATGCGAAACCGGTCAGAATCGCCAGGGGAGCAATCAGCAGTAACTTCCGCATCAGCGGAGCAGGAGCGCTTGAAATCATAACCCAATTATACGCGCTTCTCACGATCTCTCGCCGCTCTTTTTGGGACGCCCAAGGGATAAATTCTGTCATGCCACACCCTTTGCGGGAAGGAAAACGCCCGATAAAACACGAACGAAACTATATAATCCAAATCAAGGAGCCAATATGGCAAGCCCCGACAATAACGAACATTTCCACCTCTCAGGCGATGAACTGGTAGACAAAGTGAAAGAATTGATTCATGAAGGAAACGTGAATCATATACGCATCCGGCATGACGAACATGTCATTCTGGATATTCCGGTCACGGTGGGAGTGGCAGGCGGGCTTGCGGCGGTCATTGTCGCTCCCCTTCTGGCGGCGGTCGCCGCTCTGGGCGCGGCCCTGACACATTGCACACTGGAAGTCGTTCGCACCGAGCCTCCCACGAACCTTTAAGCCATCACCGTTGACCCGTAAATAATGAATCCTATCGAACAAAACGCGCTCCGGGCCGTCGTTGACCGCATTATTCCCCCGGATGAATACGCGCCGGGGGGATCGGAGGCAGGAGCTTTCGATTATCTCGTCACTATGCTCTCCGGCGATCTGGCACAGGATGCAGAAAATTGCCGTGCGTTTCTGACCGAGTTAGGCTCGGAATTCGCTACTCTGCCGGTAGAAGCGCAGGACACGGAGCTTCAACGCCTCGCTGACAGTGATATGCATCGGGCATTCTTTCGGCGTCTGTGCGAGTATGCTCAGGAAGGATTTTACACCTCGCCTGCCGGGATGAAAATGATTGGCTGGGAGATAAAGGGTTAGCGGCATGGCGAAATACGATGTCATTATCATCGGAGCGGGAGCGGGCGGCGGCGTGGTCGCTGGCATATTGGCGGAAGCGGGACGGCGCGTCCTTTTACTGGAGCGAGGTCGTTCTGAATCGTTCCGGGAAATCGGACGCGATCATCTCCGGAACCAGCGCCTTTCGCAGTACGGCGTCAATGCCGGACCGGAACCACGACATGTACGCAGTGTCGGCGGGCAGGCGATTCGTCCCAATCACTGGGGTTACCAGAATAATGCCGCGATTGTTGGCGGTGGGACACGAGTCTACGGCGGGCAGGCATGGCGTTTTATGCCAACCGATTTCAAGATGGCGTCGACCTACGGCGTCCCGGACAGTTCCTCGCTCGCTGACTGGCCCATAACTCATGAAGAGCTTGCGCCGTTCTATGCAAAGGCGGAGCATGAATTAGGAGTCGCCGGGGATGCCTCCGCAATGTGGCATCTGCCAACCTACGCGGCTGACTATCCGATGCCGCCTACCCTTCTGAATAAGCAAGGAGCGACCGTCCGTAAAGGTGCGGCGGCGCTGGGGTGGCGCACTCTCCCGGTTCCGCTGGCGGTGAACACAATTCCCCGCGATGGTCGCCCGGCGTGTATCCATTGTCAGCACTGCGTCGGATTCGCCTGTCCGGTAGATGCCAAAAATGGGACGCAAAATACCCTCATCCCTCGTGCGTTGATGACCGGTCGCTGTGACCTTCTGACAGAGGTCATGGCGGAAAAGATTACGATCAGAGACGGCAGGGCGACGAGCGTCACCTATATTCAGCTTGCGACAGGGGAGCGAATCACCGAATCGGCGGACATTATCGTGGCGGCGGGCGGCGCGGTGGAAACAGCGCGGTTGTTACTGCTGTCGGGTCTTGAGAATGACAATATCGGGCGGAATCTTCAGGGACATTACTATCCCGGAGCGGCAGGATTATTGCCGGAATCGATATGGGACGGGATCGGCCCCGGCGTCACCACCGCGATGACGGAGTTCAACCACGGTAACGAGGGAATTATCGGCGGCGGAATGCTGGCGGATGACTTCATCCCCCTCCCTGCCAGCTTCTGGAAGGGTTATACACCGTCCTATATTCCCCGCTGGGGTCAGAAGGCGAAAGACTGGATGCGCGAGAACCATCAACGCGTTCTGAAAATCATGGGGCCGGTACAGGATATTCCGTCACCGAACGCCCGCGTAAGCGTCGATCCAGATATTCGGGACGCCTGGGGCGTCCCAGTCGCGCGCTTTACAGGAACGACGCACCCGGAAACCGTACGCACCTCCGCCTTCATGCACGAAAAGGCGAAGGAATGGATTCGAGCCTGCGGGGCGACGGAAATCTGGGGAGACCCACCCGGGCTGGGGCTTTCCGGCGGACAGCATCAGGCAGGAACCTGTCGCATGGGCGACGATCCCCGAACGAGCGTCGTAGATCGTGATTGCCGCGTACATGACATTGAAAATCTGTACGTCGGCGATGGTTCGATCCATGTTACGAACGGCGGATTCAATCCCTTCCTGACCATTATGGCGCTGGCATACCGGACAGCAGAAAATATCATTAACCGTTAAGCGTTACTCCTGTCAGTATGCTTCCTAAGTTGATTTCATTATTTTTGCCAGCGCATTTATGGGATAATTTGTCTAACCGGTTCTATTTCCTATTGATCTCGATAGCGCCGGGGGAAAGACATTTCTGATGCCGCACAGTAAAAACACGTAGGAATCCGCCAGAACCGAGGGTACAATACGACTGCGGAGCGCAAAATAGATGGAAACAAAAACTTCAGCCAAAGACAGATTCGTGCGTCTGAGCATTCTGATCATTGGTTCCCTGATCGTTCTGGCTATCGCGTACGGCAGTGGCATGCGGTCGCAGTCGAAACGGATACACGATATCGACGAGCAACGCAAAGTCGCCGAACGCGACTACCGAACCGCGCAACGAGACCTGCGGCTGCGGTTGGCGGTATCCCAGCAACTGGAAGCGCGACGTCAGGTTTCTCTTGGGTTGCTGGAACTTGATAAACGCAACTTTGGAACAGCGCAGGAGCGACTTCAGAAAGCCTCCACCCTGTTAAAGACCGCTCAGACCACCGAGGCGACGATACCGAACCTGTTGGATATCGCCACGAAACTGGCGGAGCTCAATCTGGTAGCGACTCCCGATACCGGCGCACAGAGAACCGCTTTGCTGGAGATGGCAGAGGCGATAGATCGGGAACTGGAAAATTCTGTCCCCTCGTTTCTGGAAAACGCCGCAAAGGCGGATGCCGCCTCGCCGGTACGAAAGCCGACCCTTGTCGATATTCCGGTGCTCCCCCCTGCGGGAAACGATGTAACGCGGGTCAAGTAAGATCATATCTATATAAGCGCTTCTTTGAATCAGGGAGTGAGAGCGCGAAGCGAGCGTAAATTATTATTGTCAGGAAGACCGTACTCACGAAACAAGCCATGAAAGAAAGCGACGACCTCCGCTGGCGAGCGGAGGAAAATATGCGAGAAGCCTTTCGCTTTCTGGCGCGAGGAGCGGCGGAAGGCGCAATACTGGAAGTAGATGGCGCATGCCATGTCGCTACCGGAGTGCCCAATGCATTCTTCAACCCGGTGTTCCTTTATCGTTCGCCAGATGATGTCGAAGGCTTTCAACGGCGGGCGCGCGCGTTTTATGAAGCGCGAGGCGGATTGCCGTGGTCACTGATCGTGATACGGGAGCAGGATAACCCGCCTCATGTTACGGAAGAACGCTTGCGAGATGCCGGAATGGTTCCTGCTGGCATCGTTCCACTGCTGATACGCCCGACTCCACGCGATGCCGACTGGCCTCGCTTCCATCCAGATATCACGATAGAACGCGTCGAAGACCGTGACTCCCTTTCCGATCATCGCGAAGCGCTGGCGGAATCGTTCGGTATTCCCGGCTATGTCACCGATCTACTGATCCCGGAGATGCCGCCGCCACCTTTGCGATTGTACGTCGCCTATATCGCGGGAGACCCGGTAGCGACAGCCGCCATTTTCGAAGGCGCAGGCATTGCGGGATTGTATAATCTGGGCGTCCACCCCACCTACCGAAGGCGCGGAATCGGTTCGGCGTTGATCCGTCATGCCCTGGACGAAGCCTGCTGGGAGTGCGGTCTGTCGGAATGCGCGACGCAGGCGCCCCGCCTTGCATTACCGCTCTTCCGACGGCTTGGTTTCCGTCCCCTCGCCCTGTGCGCCCGCTATGTCGAACCACAACATCTGCCACTGGGCGAAAGCAAGAAGCGCGGATAAAATCCGCATTCTTTTCGCTTATATCTCTCCGGGCCGAATATCCGAATGCTGGCTTCCGTCCTCATTGAGCCGAACGCGCCCGAAGGAAACCAGTCGGACTCTTTCCGGGGTGGCAGGCGGCGGCGCGAAGACCGTAAGAACATCGCGTACCGGGTCTAACCCGATGCATCGGGCGACAGAGAGCAATTGTCCCCGCGTATCATGAAGCCCCAGATACGCCCCAACATAGCTCCCCAGCGATAGAACGCGAACACTTTTCGCTTTGAAGTGAGCGGAGACCGGTTCGGCGTCCACTTCCCAATCCCGGCGCGGAACGCCATCCCGCAGGAATAACGTCAACAGACCATCCGCGGATTCGCCATACGCCAGCGGCATTCGCAGAACCTTCGCCGACCAGCGGATCAGTTCCGGCGGCAGAGGTTCGCCCGCTCCCAGAGTCGCTCCTACCAGCGATACTTCCCGCAACGGCAAATCGATTTCGCGCCCGTTTTCCAAGGCGCGCGCCAACCGGGTGAGACGACGAGTGGTTCGTAAGGCGGTTAGTTTTCGCCCGACCGCCGCCGGGGTTTCCAGACGCAGGGTTTTCGCACCCGTTGCGTTAGATACGGCGGAAAGCAGTCCGCCGATTTCCGCCTGAGCGCCGAAGCCAAGAATCAGGCTCGGAGCGACGACTTGCGCCTTCGCCACTTTGAGCCGACGCGCCGCCGGTCCACTGACAAATCCGCTGGTGTCTACCAGTATCCGGTTCGCCTTCGCGACCCGCGCTCGTGCAATCGCTTCCGCTGTCGCCGTTACCGTCTCAAGCGCGACCTGCGCCGGGGAAAAAGCGCCGACAAAGTAGATTCCGGCAGGTTTCAAATCCGTCAGACGTTCGGCATCCGCTCGTGCGCGGGCGACTCCCACTGTCCCCGGCGGACCGATTTCGGATTGCCCGATATCACAATCGACGACGGCGACTCGTTCAAACTCCGCCGCCAGAATCCGTGCGGCATGCGTCGTGAAGGTGGTTTTTCCCCGGTCAACCCCTCCGAGAAGAAATATCGCCGCTCCTTCGGGGGCTTTGCGCAACGCATCGATTCCCGGTAACCATTCATCAGGGACTGTCACCGCATCTGCCATGCAGGTATTCTATCGCCTTGCTCTCGATGGCATTTCCTACGCTATCGATTCGGTTTTACCGCGATCAATCCGGGCCGACGCTCTTGAGGAACCGCCAGGCAAGAACCATCACTGTAGAGAGCATTACGGCAAAACGGAGCAAAATAGGCATCCAGGAAGCTACATACAGAGCGATGCCGACAATGGTGAGACCAATAAACATCTGCGCCCCCTCCCATATAATCGAGGAGCGCATATCCGGGCGACGCAGGGTGTCCCACATGGTATTGACGGGTAGCGGAAATCCACAGGTCGCACAGTTGCGCTCATCGGGCATGCTGAGGTTCCCGCATTGCGGGCAGACGCCCTGTCGCGTTCGCAGTGTCAGACCATGTTCTTCCGGTCGAAGTTTCTCCGCGAGTTCCAGCCGGGTAAGGCGTAATTTATGTTCGACGCCGACGCTACTGAGAGCGCTCGCTCCCTGTTGTACCGGCGAACGGCTTTCCAGCGACAGGGCTTTTTCGTAGGACGCAATGGCTTCTTCCAGATAATCCGCCTCTCGCAGAGCGTCCGCGAGTTGTTCATGCGCGGCGGGCGATGCAGGCGAAATTCGCACCGACGCCTGCCGTGATAGGACACGCTCGCGCCGTAACCGCCGGTTTGGGGCGTCATAGAGCGCATCCCGCAAAAGCAGATATCCGATCCATGCCCCGGCAAATGTCAAAAGTATAATGGAAATCATTTTGTCTACACGGTAATAACGGTCTTGAGCGCCAAAACGTTTCTGTAGTATAATGCAGAGAATCCGGCATATAACCGAAGATTTTTTCGGAAGAAATTTCTGAAATAGAGTTACAGAGAAGTTTCATCGCTACTCGGAAAAGGGGCAGTAAGATGACCGAACGGGTTCAGATTATGCAACCCACCAGCTATATGGGGGGTCGCGTCTCTATCACACGTAATAACCCGACATGCGTCCTTTTTATCATCGATCAGTCCTCATCGATGGCGCAGGAATTCGGAGAACGGGGAGAAGGCGTGACGAAAGCGGACGCCGTGGCGCGGACGCTGAATGACCTTCTGCGGAATCTCATTATCACCTGTACGAAGAGCGAAGGCGTTCGTCATTACTTCGATGTTGGAGTGATCGGGTACGGGGAGAGGGTCGGAGCAGCATGGAGCGGCCCCCTGTATGGTCGGGAACTGGTATCCATTCGTGATGTAGTGCAATTTTACACCCGCACCGAGGAGCGGATGCAAGCGGCGACCGATATTCAGGGCGTCGTCTCCGAGCGGTCGACACCTATCCCGGTATGGATCGAGTCGGTAGCGAAGGGCAGCACCCTGATGTGTCAGGGACTGGAACTGGCGCGTAATGTTTTGCAGGGATGGATTCTCCGAAATCAAACGGCGTATCCGCCGGTCATCGTCCATATCACCGATGGGGAAGCCACCGATGGCGATCCGGCGGAGTTGATGGCGTCGATCGCCCGGATGCAAACATCGGCGGGATCGGTGTCCCTGTTCAATGTCCACCTTTCGTCTTCCCGGGAGGCGTCCCCCCTCTTCTTTCCAGAATCGCCGGATAATCTGCCCGATAATTTTTCGCGCACCCTCTTCCTGACAGCCAGCTATCTGACGGAATATATGCGCTCGGTCGCCTGGGATAACGGCATGACCCCTTCGCAATCGGCGCGAGCGTTCGTCATGAACGCTGATCCTTCGCTGCTGGCGCTGGCGATGGATATCGGCACACGAGCGGGATATGTACGCTGATGCCAAAGGTCGAAGCGATCTTCTGCGCGGTAGCGGAACAAACGGGCGGTTCCAGTGATACGGCGGAGGATGCCTATGCGATTCGGCGGGGAGAGGACGGCATATTCCGCGCCGCTATTGCGGATGGGGCGAGCGACGGCATCTTTTCCCGGTTCTGGGCGGAAATATTGACGCAAGCCTGGCTACCAGAACGAACCGCAAGCTTACCGCCTCTGGAACCGCTTCGACAGTTCTGGCGAGAAAAGGCGGCGGAAAAACCGTTGCCGTGGAATATGGCGGCGCGACTCGCGCAGGGAGCGGCGGCGGCGTTTCTGGGCGTCGCGATCTCACCCGACGGCGTCTGGCAGGCAGTCGCTGTGGGCGATTGCTTACTGGCGCATCTACGGCAGGATAAATCTCTGGCGCTCTCGTTTCCTTTTACCAGCGTCGATGATTTTCCGGACTTGCCGCTGTTGTTACACACCGACCCGGTGCGTAGCGCAGAGACGCAAAAATGGACGATGAAGGGAACGCTGGAAGAAGGCGATGAGTTGCTCCTGATGACCGATGCTCTGGCGCACTGGTACTTACAGGAAACGGGACGGGGCGAAAAACCCGGCGTGTGGTTCGAAAAAATCAGTCCGCCCGAAACATTCGCCCACCGTTTGCGTCATTTAAGAACGAGTCAGCGCCTCCGCGACGATGATGCGACCCTCGTCCGTCTCCGATATTCGCCTTAAGGCCTGTTACAGGAAGGAGTTATAGCAGAAGATGAACGGTGGCGTTCTCCCTTCCTCGTGGCCCACGCAAATCGAATATCAGGAAGCCTTCGCCGCTCCCGATTTGTACCTTGCCGACCCCGTATTACGAAAAGCGCGGGTAACACGAACCGCCTTCGGGTTGCCGCAACCGATATCCGGTCAATTCGCCAATGTGTACCATATGAGCGTCCCGGACGACTATAACGGAACGACAGAATACGCGGTGCGCGTTTTTTTGCGGGATCGCCCCGGACGCGATACGCATTATCAGGCTATAGCAGCGCACCTTGCCTCCTTACCGACCTATCCGCCGTTTCTGGCGCTTTTTCACTATCAGCCTCAGGGAATACTCGTACGGGGGACATGGTTTCCGGTTCAGAAAATGTCATGGGTTTCCGGAACTCCGCTGAATCTCTGGGTGGAAGAGAACCTTTATAACGCCGTCGCGATTCGAGGCGTTGCCGAAAACCTTCGCGCCGTTATCAGTGATATGCGCGCCGCACGGTTCGCGCATGGCGATCTGCAGCACGGCAATATCCTGATTGAGTCAGATGGAGCCATCCGGTTGATCGATTACGACGGGGCGTGGGTTCCGGCGCGGGCAGGCTACCCTTTGCGCGAGGCGGGGCACCCTGCCTATCAGCATCCCCGCCGTACAGTCGCCGATTATAATTTCCGTATGGATGACTGCCCTGCGCTGGCGTTATATGCCACCCTTCGGGTCCTCGCCGTGGTTCCGGAAATCTGGTATCAACTTGATAACGGCGACAATATGCTTTTCAGAATCGATGATTTCCGCAATACTGTGGAGTCACGCGGCTTCCGCACTTTACGAGCGGCGCTACGCCGGTTTCCGACAGAACTTCAGCTTATAGAACGGGTCGCGGAAGCCGCCGATGGGGCATTGACTCTCATTCCCTCTCTGGACAGGATTTAGGTCAGCGTCAGGCTTTCCCACGACGCGTATCATCCCAGCATTTTCAGAAAGGTGGCGGCTGCATGCGACAGCGCGCCATCGCCCCGCCAGACAATCGCGAGCGTACGTGTCGGGCGCGGGGGAGCGAGTTCCAAAACGACTGCGCCGGCAGGCGGATGCGCGGCGAGGCGAGGCAATAGCGAAATGCCCAGTCCCGCCGCCACTAATGCCTGCATACCCGCCCCAGAACCGGAAATACAGGCGATTCGGGGAGCGAACCCAGCGGCGAGGCAGGCGGCGTAAAAGGGATGTTCGGCGGTGGTTCCTTCCGGAACCCAGACGAAGTTTTCATCGGCAAGATCGCCCAGAGCGGGCGGCGTTTCCCGGCGTGTCAATGGGTGGTTTTCCGGCGCGACGATTACCAGTTCCTCAATCAGCAACTGCCGCATTTCCAGATTGTCCACTGCACAGGGCAGGTGCAGGATTCCCAGATCCGCTCTCCCGGCAGCTACCGCCTCACCGACCGCTCGCGCGGGGACTGCTTCACGCACCTGCAATTCGATTTTCGGATACTCCTGACGGAACCGGGCAAGATACGGCGGTAAGAGATGCTGACTCGGCGTCGGCAGAGTTTCGATGATCAGGCGACCTGCTTCTAACCCCGCCACGGCCCGTACTGCCCTTCGCGCTGCGTCTTCCTGCGCCAGAATACGTTCCGCATGTTCCAGCAATGCAATTCCGGCGTCCGTCAGACGCACGGCGCGCCCGGTCCTTGCAAAAAGCGGCGTTCCCAATTCTCTCTCCAGATTCGCGATTTGCTGAGAGAGCGAGGGCTGTGCAATAAAAACTTCTGTCGCCGCCCGCGAAAAATTCAGATGACGCGCCGCTGCAACGAAATAACGCAACTGGAAAAATTCCATACGCTCCATTATAGCCACTTCTCGACAGGGATCGATGGGTAATGGCGTTCTGAGACGGAAGATCAAACAAAATAAGACATTCCCTCCGCCATCAGAGAGCGATACGCAACGCTTTAATCCGCCAGAGGCGTTCCAGATCATCTCAAGTTCACCCGTATTATATTGATAGCGACATTGATGGTGCGTCTGCTAAACAAGCGATAAGACCCTGTTCGACCAATGAAACTCACTCCCCAGACAGGTATCGGATTTTGTCGCCAGTGAGAATAACCCTGACTACTTGTCGCATTTATCGCCTTGAGCGGAAACCTGGTGAGTCAGAATCCTGCCCGTTCCGCGTGAGTGGATTCTAAACGTTCGATAACAGCACGCCGCACCGTTGCAAACAGGGTTGCGCCGATGATCAATGCCATCGGCAGTAACAGGATGGTCATCACGAAGGCGTAGGGAGACTGGAGGCCCGGTCGCGATAGCGACATTCCATTTCTCCCAGAAGCGATGTTTTCTTTCACAGGACGAATCCTCCCCAATTGACCTGTATTCTGAATTAGAGCTATTGTCTCGTCAGTGAGAGGAGACTGTACGCCATCAGTATTCGAAATGAATGCTCTGGAATTGGATATCTGTCCTGAATGGTTTCACCCTATAAATGTTTCAAATTAAAATAAGAAACCTCTTGAATTCCCGTAAGTTTCCTCGATGCATTCTCTGGATTGACACATGCGGCGCTGATGGGTAGAATAGGTGCAATCGCTCCGAAGTTAGCGCCCTGACGCGCTTGGGAGACAGGTCAGTCAGTACCAAATTGAAGATAGAAGAGTGAAGAGCGACTTTTCTGCGCGGCGAGGGCGGCGCCGGAATTGATGCCCTGAAAGGATAAGAACGATATGCCCCGCATACTTGCCGTAGATGATGAACCGAGCATCCGCCGCCTGATTGAGGTCAACCTGGCGCGCGAGGGATATCAGATGGAAACGGCAGAAAATGGCGCCCAGGCGCTTGCCAAAATTCGCGCCAACAAGCCCGATTTACTGGTAACCGACGTTATGATGCCGGAGATGGATGGTTTCGAACTGGTGAAAAACATCCGTATGGATGCCAGTCTCGCGGATTTACCCATTATCATGCTGACTGCCAAAGCGCAGGATCGCGATGTTCTGGAAGGATATCAGCGAGGAGCAGACCTCTATCTGACAAAACCGTTCAACCCGATGGAATTGAAGCAGTTCGTCAAGCGTCTCCTCAGCGATATGAGCGGTGACGACGGCGCGTATCGGTTGTAGAATTCCTCAGAGTTTAGAATTCCTCAGAGTTCTTTTCTGAGATTCATGGCGAAAAAGCGGATTCCTATACAGGAATCCGCTTTTTCAGTTTCAACCCATTCCTATCGAAGACTGATTCTGAGCGCCTCATCGGCATTGGTCAGGAGCGTGAACTGCATTTCCGCCCGCACATCGGCAGGCAGATCTTCCAGATCGCGTTCATTTTCAGCAGGCAGAAGGATATGCCGTAGCCCCGCCCGGTGAGCCGCCAGGGCTTTTTCCTTCACGCCGCCAACGGGAAGAATCTTACCGCGCAACGTAATCTCCCCGGTCATCGCGATATCCTTACGCACCGGGCGATTTGTCAGGGCGGACGCCAGAGCGACAGCGATTGTGACACCTGCGCTCGGTCCGTCTTTGGGAACCGCTCCTGCGGGAACATGGATATGGATATCGTTCTTTGTTACCGCCGATTCGTCTACTTCCAGCGTCGCGATACGCGAACGGATGAATGTCCATGCCGCCTGCGCAGATTCTTTCATGACATCGCCCAATTGACCTGTCAGCGTCAGACGCCCCTCGCGTTCGGGTGCACGCGTCAGTGCGATTTCGATACTCATCGTATCGCCCCCGGTCTCGGTGTAGGCAAGTCCGGTCGCCGCGCCGACTTCATCATGTTCTTCGGCGATTCCCCATCGGGTTTTCGGTCTTCCGAGGAAAGCGGGGACATCGGCGACATCCACCACAATCGGACCACGATCGGATTCCTGTACATTTGCAAACCGTCGGGCGACTTTGCGACAGATCGACCCAATCTCACGCTCCAGATTACGCACGCCCGATTCACGGGTAAACTCCCTAATGATCCGTAAGAGGGCGTCGGAGGTGAAACTTAGTTGTTCGGCAGTCATGCCGTTTTCGATAATCTGCCGGGGCGTCAGGTGGCGCGTCGCAATATCGAGTTTCTCCGCTTCGATATACCCGCTGAACGGAATGATTTCCATGCGGTCGCGCAGAGCGGGGGGAATGGGTTCGATCAGGTTCGCCGTCGCGATAAAAAGCACGGACGATAGATCGAACGGCGCTTCCAGATAGTGGTCGGTAAACTCTTTATTCTGTTCCGGGTCCAGCGCCTCTAACAACGCAGACGAAGGATCGCCCCGGAAATCGGTTCCGATCTTATCGACTTCATCCAGCAGAAAGACCGGGTTACGAGACCCGCATTGCCGAATCGCCTGAATGATGCGCCCCGGCAATGCCCCGACATAGGTGCGGCGATGACCGCGTATTTCCGCTTCATCTCGGACGCCGCCCAGACTGATGCGCACAAAAGGGCGTCCCAGCGACCGCGCCACCGACCTTCCCAGAGAAGTCTTGCCGACACCGGGAGGTCCGGCGAAACAGAGAATCGGGCTTTTCGTCTTTCCGCCAGAAAGTTTGCGTACTGCCAGAAACTCCAGAATACGCTCCTTCACCTTTTCCAGACCGCAATGGTCGGCGTTCAGGATATCCTCCGCCTCGAACATTTCGAGTTTTTCCTCAGCAAGCTTGTTCCAGGGCATCTCGGACAGCCAGTCCAGATAGTTTCGCAACACTCCAGATTCCGGCGAGGCGGGGGGCGTCCGTTCATAGCGGTCTAACTCCTTAAGCGCCTTCTCTCGCACCGCATCAGGCATCCCTGCCGCTTCGATTTTTTCTCGAAGCTCAACAATTTCTTCCGCCTGCTCGTCACGTTCGCCCAGTTCGACCTGTATCGCCTTCATCTGCTCACGCAGAAGAAACTCCCGCTGGTTGTCCCCCATCTCGCTTTCGACACGATTCCGGATATTTTTCTGTATCTCCAGAATTTCCTGCTCACGGGCAAGGGCGGCGATCAGACGTTCCAGACGTTCACGCACCGGCAGCGTCTCCAGCAGCGCCTGCTTCTGGCTGATCCGGAGGTTCAGGTAGGGGATAATGCTGTCGGTAATTTCAGAAGCGTCCGCCAGATTCAAAATACTAATCAGGGATTCCGGGGGAATGTTCTTTCCTTCGATCACAAGGCGCTCGAATTGCCCGGTGACGACCCGTACCAGTGACTCGATCTCGACTTCCGTTCCACCCACCGCCTCGGTTACTGCTTCCGCACGAACCATCATGTATGGTTCGGTGCGGGGAAATGCGGTCAGTTGAACCCGCTTGCCCGCCGACAGCATGACCCGCACGGCATTATCCGGCAATCGCAGTAATTGCATGACCTCAGCGATGACACCAATGGAATAGATATCTTCTGGCTCCGGGTCTTCGGTTGCAATTTCCCGTTGCGCCGCAAGAACGATCTTCCGCTCGCCGCTTTCCATCGCCGCTTCGACAGCACGAACGGAGCGATCGCGCCCGACTAGCAGGGGGAACAGCATATGGGGAAAATAAACGTTATCGCGAATGGGTACCAGCGGCAGAACCGCCGGGAGAATGGTGGCGTCTCGTTCGCCGAACGGATCTTCTCCCTCCACGAGTAAATCGGGAAGCATGTCCAGTTCCAGCGGCGTCTCTTCAGCGGGGGCGGCTTTAGGTCGGGGCGAACGTGCCAAGAAGGGGTTCTCCAATCTACGAACGGCGCGATAGCGATTTGACATGATTTGCCATAATGTCAACAAATCTTTTCAGGCGACGTTCGGTGTAGGAAATTTTATCGCTAGGCGCGTCACCATGCCACTTTGCGGAACAGGGTTCTGACGGGGCATCTTGTCCTATGGAGCGAATAGACAGATACCATTCTCTACCGCGACAATAAGGTTCTCTGGGGCAAGCCCCGGGGTATTTGCCGTAGGTCTGCCGACTGAGAGTCGCAGACAGTCAGAACGGGGCAAGCCCCCGGGGTATTGATGAAAAGAAAAGCCCGTCGGGTAAATAAATCAGCATCCTCAAAATCAGCATACAAAATTGAGCGCGAGAACAATCTCCCGCTCATTCTTGTTGTGATTGAAAATCGCCCTCTGATAGCGCATAATAAACATTACCTCTAACTCGAATTTAGCCTCGGAACTCTTTATGGCAGCGAATATTGAAACCATTATCAATAAGCTCAAGCGTTACGCCCCGGAGGGCGATATCGCTCTGTTGCGTCGCGCCTATGATTTCGCCGCCGAAAAGCACAAGGATCAGAAACGCAAGACGGGCGAGCCTTACATTATTCACCCACTGGCGGTTACGGACATTCTGGCAGACCTGGAAATGGATGTTCCCTCGCTGGCGGCAGGGTTATTGCACGATGTCATCGAAGATCAGGGAGTCGTCTACGATGAGCTTGCCGCCGCCTTCACGCCGGAAATCGCAACTCTGGTTGATGGCGTCACAAAATTAAAACTGGCGGATTTTGAGCGACGCAACGCGGAAGTCAGCAGAACCTTGCCCGGATTGGAATTGCCGCCCCGCGAAAAAGAGTCCGATGCCGCAATCGCCGCAAAAAACGACCCACGGCGGAAAAAGCGCATGGAGACCCGCTCCTCAGCGGAAAATTTGCGTAAAATCCTCCTCGCCATGGCGAAGGACTTCCGGGTCATGGTCATCAAACTGGCGGACCGCCTGCACAATATGCGGACGCTTCAGGGACTCTCCGAGGAGCGGCGTAAAAAAGTGGCGGAGGAGACCATGCAAATCTTCGCTCCGCTGGCGCACCGTCTGGGAATCTGGCAAATCAAATGGCAACTGGAAGACCTGGCATTTAAAAACCTTTACCCGGAAGAGTACAACTCCCTCACGGAGCGGATTACGAAGACGCGGCGTGAACGCGAGAAGGATATCTCCGACGCTATCCATCACCTCCGCGTCACTTTCGCTGCCTCTGGGATGCCGGATGTAGAGATTCAGGGTCGGCCCAAGCACCTGTGGAGCATCTATAACAAGATGAAGAAGCAGGAACTGGATCTTTCCGAACTCTATGACCTTATCGCCCTGCGTGTGATTGTCGGTGAGCGGCGTAACGACAGCGATACGTCTGAGGAGGCTACCGCTCGTGAACGCGCCTCGATTGCGCAATGCTACGCAGCCATTGGAATCGTCCACACTGTCTTTATGCCGCTGGCGGGGAAATTCGACGATTATATCGCTCGCACCAAGCCCAACCTGTATCAGAGTATCCATACCAAAGTATCTGGGCCGCATGGTCAGCCGCTGGAAGTGCAAATCCGCACATGGGAAATGCACCGGGTCGCCGAGTTCGGGGTTGCGGCGCACTGGGCATATAAAGAGCGCGGTGAAGGAGCCAAAGCGGGAGATAATGAGTTTGAGCGGCGTATGGCGTTCCTGCGTCAGCAACTGTTCGACTGGCAACAGGACTCCAAAGACTCTTCGCAATTCCTGAAGTCGGTCGTTTCCGATCTCTTTACCGATCAGGTCTTCGTATTCACCCCGAAAGGCGACGTGATCGATCTGCCCGCCGGGGCGACCCCGGTGGATTTCGCTTTCCGTATCCACTCCGATGTCGGGGAGCATCTGGCGGCGGCGAAGGTGAACGGGAAAATCGTCCCGGTATCTTACGAATTTCAGAACGGCGATATCTGTTCCGTCGTGACCCGTCCTCAGGCGAAACCCTCGCTGGACTGGCTCCAACTGGCGAAAAGTAGCCATGCCCGTTCGAAGATCAAGCATTATTTCCGACGTTTACGCTTCGATGACAATGTCGCGAACGGTCATTCCTCCATCTATGAGGAGTTAGGTCGTCATGGACTGCCGCAGGAAATTCTGAAGGATCATAAGAGGATGCAGGATATCGCCCTGCAACTCAACAAGATCAGTCCAGAAGACCTCTACGCCGCCGTCGGTTTCGGCGATGTTGCGCTGGGCAGTCTGATCAATCGCCTGCGTCACGAGATCGAATCTTCCGCGCCTCCTGCGCCCGCCGCCGATGGCTCGATTCCCGTCCCGATCAAACGGCGCGGTTACTCCACAGAAAGTAAACTCGCCATCGCTCCCGGGGGCGTCAATGGCGTCGAGATCAAGCGAGCCGGTTGTTGCCTGCCCCTGCCCGGCGATGAAGTGATCGGATATATCTCGCGGGGACGCGGGATTATGTTGCATCGCGAAGGCTGTATCAATGTCGTCAATTTCCGCAACGATGAATCCGAACGTCAACGATTGACGGCGGTAGACTGGCAACCTTCGGAGAATTCCCGATTCGAGACAGGGGTTATTCTGGAAAGTATCGACCGTGTCGGGTTATTACGCGATGTCACCGAAGTTTTCTCGGAAAACAAGACCTTCATTCTTTCCATCAACACAAAGTCGAACGTGTCTTCCGGCACTGCCATCCTCCGCATCGATTATCAGGCGGCCTCCGTGGAATACGCGGAGACGCTCATGCGAAAACTTCGCGGATTAGAAGATATGCTCGCCGTCTACCGTCTCGGTGTGGGAGCGGAAGAGGCTCCCGCCCCGGTGACCAATATTCAGAAAACGCCTGCTCGCAAGCGAAAAACCCCTCCTCCACCCTACCTCACCTGAACTTTTAAGCAGACGGCATCACGCTGTGCGCGGACAGCATACCGCTTGTACAGAGCAGAAAAAGCCGATCAACCTGCAACAAATTAATTTTATCGACCGCCTATCAGAACGGGACGCCCCGGCAATGCAGCGTTTTCATCATCATTTTTTCGGGCGCGGATTAGCGTACATCCCGTTCCTGCGTTTTTTGAATGGGACTACCCGGAGGGTATCTTATCAATGATCACAAAACGGAGCGGTAGCGGAAACGGTTGGCAAGATATGCCTGTTGATCTTACCGACCGTTTCCGCTACCACTTCGTTTTGTTGACGTAGTCTATACCCGCTACTTTACAATAGTGGCTTGCTTGATGTAATCCAGTTTGGGCCACTCTTTTGCCAGGTAGGCGTTTCCGCCCTGCGCGATCTCAACCTGTAACTGCGTGATTTGCTCGCCATAGCCATCGTAAAGTTTATCCACGACATCCATGCCTTTGGTTACCTGAGCAAAGGCGGAAAAGCCCATCGAATCCAGACGTTCGTTATCACGCAGGTTGATGAAAATCTGTGTCGAGCGGCTATTGGGCGCGCCGGACTTGGCGAAGGTCATAAACCCGCGCATATTACCCTTGACCACTTTTTCATCGTCGGGGATATTCGACTGAAGCCATTTCTTTGCCAGATCGGGATCACCATGGATGCCGAACTGAACGACGAAGCCCGGAACGACACGGAAAAAGCGGATATTGTTGAAGAATCCGTTCTTCACCAGATTGTAGAAGCGATCCGCTCCGTTCGGCGACCAGGAGCGGTTGACGTCCACATAAAAGTCGCCCTTGCTGGTTTCAAACTTCGCCTGGAACTTCGTCGGCGCTTTTTCCTTGAGCGTAGCGGGATCTTTGAGAGCCGCTTTGATTTTGGGGTCAGTCGTCTGCGCGTTCGCAGACTGGGGAGTGACGACGGTTGTCAAACAGGTCATGGTCGCAAGGGCGATACCTGCCATTAATGCTCTGGCTATAGTCATAGATTTGATTCTAACTCCAAAGGGTAAAGTGAAAACTATGTCATTATACAACGATGACGATCGCGCTGTTACCAATGGTTTATACCGGGATAGGTGAGCGTTCCGTAACTTTTTTTATCGTCGCCCCGTTCCTAATGTAATGAACTGCCTCTCAACAACGTCCAAACGTGGTGAAAGGGTATGAAAAGCGTGTCAGTTTCAGCGACGGTGACGAACTCCGCATCCTCTGCGGCGACCACAGCGGCATGGCAGGCGGTAGCGGCCTCGGAACGAGGCGTGCTGGAAGAAATCGCCCGACGCGTCGAAGAAGAGGAATGGATCGCCCGCGCCCGGACCGGCGATATAGAAGCCTTCGGACTGGTCTATGATCGGTACGAAGCGTCCGTCTTCCGCCATGCGTATCGCATGATGGAAAATGTGGAAGAGGCGGATGATATACGGCAGGAAACGTTCATTCGGGCATGTCAGTCGCTTGCAAAGTTCCGTGGCGATTGTCGGATTCGCACTTATTTGTTCTCCATTTGCGGCAACATTTGCCGCGACCGTCTGCGACAGAAGAAACGACACGCCGAACACGGATATGGACTGACGACGCCGGAAGGCGCGACCAATCTCGTCCTGAACTCCTCCCACGACTTCGATGATCCCTTTCACTCTATGGAACGCGCCGCCGATGCGGCGCAGGTGCAGACCGCCTTGCGCCGTCTTGCGCCCGACGACCGGGAAATTTTACTCTTGCGATATGTAGAAGGTATGAACATGGACGATATTGCGGCGGCGATCGGTTGCACCCGAATCAGCGCTCCGGTGCGAGCTTTCCGTGCGCGACAGCGTTTCAAAAATATCTTCCTGTCGCTACTGAAAGAGGAGGGGGAATAATCCGCTATGAAAAGCGCATTCTGGACATTCCGGAACAGAAACGGCGGGGGCGACGATTGCGACGCCATCGAACCCCGTCTGGAAGACTACATGACTCCAGCGGGAGTCCCCGAAGACGAGCGTCGCCAGATCGAAGCGCATCTGGCGAAGTGTGACAAATGCCGCGATGCCGCTCAGGAGTATCAGCGGACGGGCGCCGCATGGAACGCTTTTGCCAGCGCCCCTACCCCGGAGCGGCCGGGCGATTGGTCAGCGGTCAAAGCCAGATTACAATCTGAGACGCCATCGACCGGGGCACGCACGCTACAGACCGAACGACGCCAGAAATGGCCACTTCTGAGCGGTCGATCCCTGACGGCGGCGGCGCTGGCGCTGGCGGCGGGTTTTGTCGCTGTGGCGTTTCCCTCCCCGTTCAGGAACGATCCCGGAGCCATCGAAAGCCATCAGGAAGACCAGATAACGCCTTCGTTCAATCCGCAAGCGATGCAAGCTACCGTGCGCCCTGCATCGGCGATCATGCAAGCGAGAGCTACCGATCTGACAGTCATTCCGGCATTCGAAGGCTTGGACACTGCGGAGACGATGCCGCTGATAGCGACCGTGACCAATAATGGTCCAGAGGGGAATGCCACCTTCACAGTCAATGTCGCTGGCAATGGCAACGTGAGAACCTACCGACGGATCGTCCATTTACCGGGTTATCAGAAATCGAAAGTCACCCTTTATCCCCGACCAGACCCGGCAACCTTATCCTATGGTTGTTCCATGACAGTCACGGTATCGCTGAACGGGAAGATCAATTCCACACCCATTCCTTTCCGTGGCGGATCTAGCGACTCGGTAATCGGGTACATCGGTAAAAAACTGGGAGCCCTCGAACCGAGGCAAATTCCGGGAAGACCAAATCTGAACGCGAATAACGGCATGCCGAACGGTTCTCAGTTGCCCGGCGCATACGCCACGGTCGAAAATGCGCCGGATCGCGCCATCGGTTACTCCGGACTGCGACTGCTGGTCATCAGTCATGACGGCAGAGATTTGAACAGCGCACAATGGACAGCGATTCGTGAATGGGTAAAAACAGGCGGGGCCGTCTACATGATGGGCGGCGAGGATAACCCTCTGCTGCAAACAGCGGAGGGGGCGAAACTCGCTCCGGTGAAGTTGTCCAAAACCGTCTCAGGCAAAACAACGATTACGCCTTCGGACGGAGCGATATCACAGGCGCTGGACCTGGCGCTTCCTGCGGATACGAATATTGAGGCGGGAAATCGTCCTACCATCATCTGGAAGCCTCTGGGTGCAGGATCAACGCTTTATACCAACTTTGACGCGACAAACGACAACTTGCGCGAATGGGAAAATTACACTACGCTATGGCAAAAGTTGAGTCAACTGAAGGGAACCGGTTCGCTGAATCAACGTCAGTTGCTGACACTGGCGGCGCGAAACCGTATCATGAGCGAAAATGGCGCGAATGGTCTTAATGATCCCTTCTACCTTGCGCTTCCCTCAACGCCGACAGTAACCTACTTCTTCCTGGCGTATTTCCTGCTTGCCATTCCCGTAACCTTCGTCGTTCTCAAGCATACGCGCCGCATGAACCTCGCCTGGTTTACCGGCCCGGCGCTGGCTGCGCTCTTCGCCGCAGGCATTCATTTGCTGACCGTGCAACTGTATTTCATGCCAACGTCACGGCGAACGGCGGGAGTGCTCACGCTGGCGCAGAACGACCCGCTGGGTCATTTTTCCGGATACACCGAAATGTTCTTCCCTCATGCCGGAAACTACAAAATCGCCATTCCGGGCATGGAACTACTGGAAGAACGGTTGAAAGTGGATGACAGGGCAAGCTCCCTGACCACAGCGGAAGATGCAGAGGGAAATCTCGTCGCCCCGGCGTTCAGCGTCAATAATCTCGCTTTTAGACGTCTCGGTCACGAGCAAAGTATCCGTCTGCCCGGCGGCATTACCGCGACCTTACGGGGTGGTTCCAACGGGGAAGCGATAGCGTCCATCGACAACCAGACCGGCGAAACCCTGCAGGATGCGATAATCACCGTGTGGCGCATCGTGACGCCGGACGCCCATCATCCGGACTGGCGGCGCTGGCAATACACTACCTTTACGCTCGGTTCTCTGAGACCGGGAGCGGCGGAAGTGGTTATCCCGGCGCGCCAGATTACGACGGCGATTTATGGAGATGAAAGTCCGAACGGCAACTCTTATCTGCAATATCGAGCGACTCCCGATATGAACTTTGGGGATGTCAGTCTTCGTCGTCCGACGTTGATGGCGAAGTTACCGGGAACGAAGTTCGGTCCGCAGATCGGCGGGGATGTATCCGCAAAGGATTCTGTAACTCTGGTGGTCGGACTGGACATAAATACCGGAAAAGACCTGAAAACGCCGATGCCTACAACATCCAATCCGCCCTCTGTTGGCGGTTACGGCGGTCCCATAGCGTCAGATAGTCGCGGGGCAACATTACCGACCGGTGGCGGTTACGTAGCGGAGTCAATGCCACGCCCTGCCGCCGCTCAGCCCACCACTAAGCCCGGGACTGTCCCGGCGACGACCGTAACGAAGGGAGGCGCGAAATGAGCCATCTCTGGCGCTATCTGCTTCGGGAAAACCCGATGCAAATCGAAACGACACGGGCTATCCGACGATTCACCGTGTCCGGCGACTACACCGCAACGACGCAACGAACCATTACGCGTATCCTGTTCGGACTCCTGTATGTACTGTACGCCTGGTTTCTGGTGACCATCGTCATGTACAAGGACGACATGAGTCAGGGCATTCTCTGGTTCGAATTCGGCCTGCTGACCTTATTGATTCCGGGATCGCTGTACACCGCGATTTCCGGCGAACGCGAGCGGATGACCTGGGACTCTCTGATCCTGACTAATCTGTCACCGTCGCGTATTCTGGCGGGAAAGCTGCTCTGGCGTCTGAGTCTGGCGGGAATCATCATGCTGATCTTCTTGCCGCCACTGCTACTGACGCACTGTACGTCGCATTACAACAAGTCCTATGCCCTGCCTGCGCTGTTGTGGATACAGTTCCTGCTTGCCGCATGGTGCGTCTTTCTGGCGACCTTTACGGTTTATATCTCCGCGAATACGAAACGCTCCGTCGCTACTCTGTCGATAGTCACTCTGTCGTTGCTCTTCACCCTGGTTCTGTTACCCATGCTGATGAGCGTTTTCGGCGTGAGCATGACGAGCGATAGCGCGTTCACTCAAGGCTATACGTATGGGTACGAGAATACCCGTCCGCCTACCGCATGGATTGTGTCCTCGCTGATCGCGCATTTGAATCCCGCTCTGGTGATTCTCTGGATGGAAAATTCCTCGCAGACCATGATTTCCAGCGATATGTGGCGCGATAGCGGCATTTTCCTGATAGCGCCTTTCCTTTACCTTATCGGGGCGGGACTTTGCGTTGCGGGAACGCTCAAGGCGCTGGCGCGGTTGGGTATGCCGATGCAGGCGACACGAAAAGAGAAAGGAGGTTAACCGCTGATGCAACCCATGATTAGCGCGGAAAACCTCCGCAAGACCTACGGAACTCTGGTTGCTGTAGAAGGATGGACTCTGGACCTCTATCCCGGCGATATCTTCGGGTTTATCGGACCGAACGGCGCGGGCAAGACGACCACCATCAAAATGCTGGCGACCCTGATCCAGCCGACCTCCGGTTCCGCCACCGTCAATGGGATTGATGTCGTGCGCTTTCCCCGTGAAGTGCGCCCCTATATCGGATACATGCCGGACGCCTTCGGCGTTTACGACGACATCAAGGTGTGGGAATATCTGGATTTCTTCTGCGCGGCTTACGACCCGCCGAAGGAATCGCGCCCGGAAATTATCGAACGCGTCCTGACCGTGACAGACCTGATGGAAAAGCGGGACGCCTATGTTCAGACGCTTTCTCGCGGTATGCAACAGCGGTTATGCCTTGCCAAGTGCCTGGTGCATGATCCCAAAGTATTACTGCTGGATGAACCGGCATCCGGTCTCGACCCGCGCGCCCGTATCGATATCAAAAAACTGATTGCGCGTCTGGGGGCTCTGGGCAAGACGATTATCGTCTCGTCGCATATCCTGCCGGAACTGGCGGATTTCTGCAACAAGATCGGGATTCAGGAGCGCGGGAAACTGCTGGTCAGCGGCGATGTCGAGACCATTGTCCGCCAGTTGCAACCGACCCGCCAGTTGATGATTTCCGTCCGGAATGACGATTCCGCAGTAACCCGTTTGCTGGAAACCCTGCGCGATCATCCGCTGATCGAAAAAGTGACCCGCGATACGGATACGCCGTACACTGTTCGCGTCGCCTTTACCGGCAATGTGGAGCAACAGGCGATTCTACTGCGTTCCCTGATCGCAGAAGAACACCCATTGACTTCGTTCGCCGAGAGCGCGATGGATCTCGAAGACGTCTTCCTGCGCGTGACAACAGGAAAGGTGCATTAATCATGACAACCAAAGTAGCGCCATCCCCCATCGATGCGCTGTTGCGCCGCTTTCCCGGCCTCAAGCAGTTTGTCGCCAATCCCATCGTAATACGCGATTTACGGGCGCAGATGCGCGGCTCTCGTTCCTACTGGTTCATGGGCGGGTATCTACTGCTGATGGGCATTCTTGCCGTCTCCGGGTATGCCGTTTCCACCGGACAGAGCCTCAATCCTCTCACCTATGGCGGGGATCGACCGGCGTTCAACATCGTGGACGCTCAGGGCAAACTGGAAGGTTTTTATTACTTTATCTTCATCACGCTGAGCGCATTGATCACGTTGATCGCTCCCGCTCTGACGGCGGCGTCCATTGTCGGGGAACGACAGCGTCAATCCTTCGATTTGCTGGTCACGACTCCGTTGACCTCAGGGCATATCCTGATTGGCAAATTGATGTCGAGCATCGCCTTCCTGAGTCTTCTGCTCATTCTATCCCTGCCCGCCTCGGCGCTGTGTATCCTTCTGGGCGGCGCGACTCTGGCGGACGTTTTCCGCGTCTACTTCCTTCTGGCGGTCGATAGCGTGATCCTTTCCGCAATCGGGCTGTTCTTTTCCTGCGCCGTTCCCGCGCCCCTACTGGCGACAATCTGGACTTATGCGGCGGTGGCAGGCTATTTCGCCGCCACCTATGTAGCAGGAGCGATGTCCCTATCAGGTTCCACCAACAACTTCAGCATGCCTCTGGCGCCGGGATTGGAAATTGCGTGGTTGAATCCTGTCCTTGCGGTGATGCCCGTGATGAACGGAGAAGGCTCATCGCTGGCATTGCTGACGAGAATGGTTCTGTTTCTGGGTATCGCCAGTTTGATCATCCGCCTGTTACTTACCGCATCGACCTACCGCCTCGGGTTATTCGGCGCGGCGAGCGGTCCCTCTCTGCGCAAGCAGATACTCCTGTTGACTTTTGTCACCGTCGCCGGGACGATGTATAGCGCCGCCAGTCATGTGACGATGGACATGATGGGTTATAGCGAAACCCAATCGTTCACCGTGTCATCAACGCCTATTCTATGGGTTATGATTTTCCCTCTGGCGGTAGCGATGCCTTTCTTGCCGGGATTATTCGTTCCCGCAACAGGAGCGGACGCGCCTCCGGGAGCGGTTGCGAATGCCGCAGACGAACCTTCCCGCCAGCGCCGGATCGTCTGGAACCGGGCGTTCCATACGGAACATAGCGGGTCGATGCCCTTCTATCTGCTCTGGGTATCTACGGCTCTTCTGGGAGCAGTAATCGGCGCGTCGTTTCGTCCGGGCTTTCTGTCCTTCTTGAGCGGAATCCTGATCGCAGGCGGATTCTACGCAATCTGTGTCGGCTTTCTGATCTGGACGTTATCGCGCCTTGCCGGAAGTATGGTCACCCAATTATCGTCGGCACGGGCGACCGCTTTCGCCTTGCTCATCGCCGTCGCCGGACTGCCGATGCTTGTCCTGACAATGGGGCAAAGTTCATGGGAAACCAATCCCCTGACGTCCCTGTGGATCTTAAGCCCCGCTCTCGCTACAGATCATGTGGGCGCCTTCACCGAGTCTCTGGTTCGGTCCGGCATGATTGCGGCTTGCTTCGGCGTGGTGGCGTTTGTCATTGCGAATGGTATTTCAGCAAATCGCCGTCGAAGCGCCCGTCCTCAGGCATAGAGGAGTTACAAAAAATGGCGCGACGATTTTATCGTCGCGCCACTTTCCGTCTGCGTTTTTAACGGAGCGTCGAAAAGGCGTCCTGCGCGACGGCGGCGATTTCGTCGAAGTGCGAGGGTTCCAGCGCGGCGGAAAGGAATGCGGCTTCGAACTGCGAGGGCGGAAGATACACGCCGCGTTCGAGCATCGCATGGAAGAAACGAGCGTAACGTGCGGCGTCACTGGTTTTGGCGTCGGCGTAGTTGCGTATGGAAGCATTCGCCGTCGGCGTGAAAAAGATTGTCAACATGGAACCGACCTGATTCACGGTCACCGGGATTCCCGCTGATGCGGCGGATTCGCGCAGGGAAGCGGCAAGTTTTGCGGTCTGCGTCTCCAGATAGTCGTAGGGAGGTTGTTCGCGCAGTCGCTTGAGCATCGCCCGCCCGGCGGCGACGGCGACCGGGTTACCGGAAAGCGTCCCTGCCTGATAGACTGGTCCCACCGGAGCGATGACATCCATGATGTCCGCTCTCCCGCCGTATGCCGCCAGCGGAAGCCCGCCGCCGATGATCTTGCCCATCGCCGTCAAGTCCGGCGTGATTCCAAACCGTTCCTGCGCCCCACCGTAAGCGAGTCGGAAGCCGGTCATTACCTCATCGAACAGCAATAAAGCGCCGTGCCGGGTCGTGATTTCGCGCAATCCCGCCAGATAGCCTTCATCGGGGGGCACACACCCCATATTTCCCACGACAGGTTCCAGCGCAACGGCGGCGATCTCCGCGCCATCGACAGCGAAAAGCTCGTGAACGGCATCCAGATCATTGTACGGAAGCGTAATCGTCCCTGCGGTCATCGAGGCGGGAACGCCTGCCGAATCGGGCAATCCGAAAGTGGCAAGACCGCTTCCCGCTTTGGAAAGTAGAGCGTCGCTATGTCCATGGTAACACCCCTCGAACTTGACGATCTTCGTCCTGCCGGTGAAGCCACGCGCCGCCCGGAGAAAACTCATCGCCGCCTCCGTGCCAGAGGATACCAGACGCACTTTTTCAACCGAGGGAACCGCCGCGCAGATTTCCTCCGCGAAGCGCACTTCGCCTTCTGTCGCCGCACCGAAAGAGGTTCCTCGCTGCGCGGCGTCCGTAATCGCCGCCAGGATCGCCGGATCGGCGTGTCCGAAAATCAATGGTCCCCACGACCCTATCAAATCAAGATAACGGTTCCCATCGACATCGTAGAGGAAAGGACCTTCGCCCCTTTCGATAAACAGGGGAGCGCCGCCAACGCTTTTGAAGGCGCGTACGGGCGAGTTGACCCCGCCGGGTATGACCTGCACCGCTTCCTCGAACAACGCGGCGGATTTATTATGGTTTTGCATATTTTCGCTTCTAATGTAGCTTAGCACGGGTTTTCGCTGGTGTCGATACCGTTGACTCTCATGGTTTGCAGGGTACGGCTTCGCGGATTCAATCGCCCTCGCCTGTCGCGTTCCCACTCTCCTTTTTGACAGCGTCCGGCGTCGCTTCCGGAGCAAGCAAAGCGCCGGGATTGCGGCCGAGGAGGATATCATCCGCACGAAGGCGAGCATCCAGCCTTTTGATAAACTCATGCCGGACAGCGAACTGGTCGGTATAAGACATCACACCAAGCGTCACCTGCCCCTGCAGTCCCATATCGGCGAAGTTCTGGTAACGCACCACCGGTTCATAGTCTTTATCGCCTCCCGGCACGACGCTCAGGGTTTCTCTGCCGACTTCCCGGATCACTTCTTCCGCCCGTGCCAGATCCGTTCCATAAGCGATGCTGAAGGGAATCTGAAAATTGTAAATAGCGTCCGCTTGCCCGAAGTTGGTCAAAATCGCTTTGGAGAGGGTGGAGTTCGGGACCACGATATCGAACTGTTGCAGACTACGAATAGTCGTGTTCCGCCAGGCGATATCGGAAACATTTCCTTCCTCGCCGCTGGAAAGCCGAACATAATCGCCCGGCGCAAACTGCCGGGATGCCAGAATCTGAAAGCCGGAGAACAGGTTAGAGAGCGTATCCTGCAACGCCAGAGCGACCGCCAGACCGCCAACGCCAAGGGCGGTGAGGATCGGGGTGATCGAAATGCCCAGCGATTGCAGGATGATCAGGATACCCAGAAGGACAACCACAAGCTTGATGAAGTTGCCAAAGATAGAGGTAGTCGGCAATATTCCGGGCGCGTTCGCAGAGTAGCGTTGCAAAAGGAGCAGCGCCAGACGGGAGGTCGCAAAGGTAACGGAAAGCGCCGCAATCACGAATATCGTCTGTACAATAATCCGCTTCGTTTCTTCCCGTATCTCTATCGGCCAGCTCAGTAACGCCAGATAAGCCCCCAGCATGCAGATGAGGATTCCCGGCATATTGGCGAGACCTCGCGCCACGAGTTCGCCCCATTCCTGATCCTGACTGTTGCCGGACTTCTTGACATAGGCGCGGATTAGACGTCCCACCAGACTCCCCAGAGCGATACCGCCAAAGAGAAAGCCCATCGAAAGAGCGAAATCGATCAGCGGATGGTTTGTCGTCGTGATGGGAGTAGTAGAAAAGAAATCTAATTTCGGCATCAGTAACGCATCCGTCAATGGCGAAGACAGAGGCGAGGGCGTTGGAACCGGGGCAGGTGAGGGGGTGGGCGTTGGCATAGTCGGTTCTCACCGCTTCAAAAGTTGGGGGAATCTGAATGGTTCAGGAGGCGCAAGCGGAGCGTATTTCCCCGTCCGATGCGCGAACATCGGACGGGGAAAGGGAAGGCATTAAGCAGCGTCTTCCGCGTGCGCCGCCCACAACAGGCCACGGGTCAGAATGCGCAACGGGTCTTCCTGAGCGACGATATTCGCCTGATGTCCCAGCGACGAGTAAAATACCCGTCCCTCGCCATAGTACTTGGTCCAGACCACGGGCATATCGAAGTTGCCATTTTTCACATGAGGCCCATCGGCGACCGGCATCCGTGTGGATGCGAGGACGCGAACCGCCGGATCGACATGCATATAATACTGTTCTGAACTGACCGCGAAGGAAAGCGGGGTCCCCTGCGTGATGAAATGATCAGGGTCTTTGATATCCACCGTGTAGTTGGTGCCATCATTGCCCGGATGTGATACCCACTGTCCCCCGGTCATAAACTGATACTCGGTGCTGTTACGGAAGGAATCGCACATACCGCCATGACAACCGCCGATTCCGACGCCCGACTTGACGGCTTCCAGAAGATTGCGCTCCTGATCTCCACTGATCGTCCCCATCGTCCAGACCGGTACGATCAAGTCCAGAGACTTGAGCTTTTCGCCATCCAGATACGCATCTAACGTGTCGGACACTTCCACGTCGAAACCATGCTTCGCCAACTGCTCGCGGGAAATTTCCGCCACTTCCTTCGGCTGATGCCCATCCCAACCGCCCCAAACAACAAGAGCCTTACGATTCGCCATAACTCCCGATACTCCTTGCAACGCGTAACGTCTACGTCGCTTTTTTGTTCCCCGTCGCGTTTCCGGTTTCCTGCTTTAGCCTCTGTCTCCCCTGCGAAACGCTCAAAGGCGTCTTTGAGAGGATTTCGCTCAACGGTGGCGATATTGCCGGGGCGTGACGCCGCAAAGACGCTTGAAGGTAGCGAAGAAACGGGCGGGAGAACGGAAGCCGCAGTCCAGAGCGATACGCTCCGCTGTCCAGTCCGTCGTCAACAGGAGGCGTTGCGCGTGAGAGATTCGTAATCGGGTAACGTATTCCCATAGACTCAGACCCGCCCCTTCCCGAAACGCCGTCGCTGCATAATTGGCATGTAGTCCCACCGCTTCCGCAATACGGGCGACTGTCAACGGCTCCCGGTAATGACGCCCGATATAGTCGGCGATTCGCTCCCACTGCCGACCTCGCGCCGAGCTGATCGCTTTTTCCATACCCGGTTCCATACCTATCGTCCCGCCCAGCCGCCGCAGACGCGCCTCCGTTTCCAGCAGGGCGATACGCCGCCCTTCGGCGTCCCCACGGGTAAGATCCTCCGCCCACCGCGCCATGGTCGCTTCATCATAGGCGGCCGCCTGGTCTGAGGGTTCGAGAATCAACTCCCCTGTCAAAAGGCGGTTCGGCAGGGCGCCGCCCAGATTCCATTCCAGAAACCATGCCAGAGGTAGGGTCATACAATAGTATTCCGTACCAGGAGCAAGCGCGGTAAGACGATGCGGCATTCCCGCCCAGAAAACGACAAGGCGACGCGGCGGAACCGTATAGAACCTTCCGGCATGAAAATAATCCGCCTGACCGGACAGCAAAAAGTTCAGTTCTATATCGGTATGGACATGCGCCCCCGGCATGACCTGCGGCGTCGAACGCCAGGCATGAAAGGGCAATTCGCTAAATACAAAATCGACAGCGGTCATAACCTGAGAATACGATATAAATTGCCCGGAAACAGGTATTTTCCTTCCTAGTTTTACCGTCTACAATAAAGCGTTAATGCAACATCAATTTCGGAGGCAAAAACAATGACGATGATAACAATGCCCTCGACGGAGCGGGGCGGATTAGCGGAAAGCGCATTTCCGTACATCGACGCGGCGACACAGGACTGTATCACCGATGAACAGGCGCAGTTTTTCCGTGATAATGGCTTGCTGGTAATCCGTAATGTTCTTCGCGGCGAAGAACTGGCGGCAATGCAACGCGAAACGCAGATGCTGGTAGACAAAGCGGTCGCTGGTACGGACGAACCAGATTATGCGTACAAGACACACGAAATCACCGGAAAACGCGTCCCCTTCCGTATCGAATACATTATCGACAAAACGACGGCGGGAAAAGCTCTGCTCGGTAACCCATTCATCTTGCACTCGGTGGAAAAATTACAGGGACCAAATTTTATTCCTACCTGGGATGCGATGGTCTTCAAGAACGAAGGCGCAGGCGTCGCCATTCCCTGGCATCGGGATGCAGGAACCGTACAATCACGCGAGGATTTCGCGCCGATTTTTAATGTCGATTTTTACCTGGATCCTGCCGATCTGACCAACTGCCTCTGGGGAATCCTCGGCACAACGGGATGGTCGCAGGAACAGGCGAACGCCCGTATCGCGGAATTAAACGACGGAGGCGTGTTCCAGACTCCACCCGAAGCCGTTCCCATCCCCATGCAACCCGGCGACGTGATTTTCCACAACATCCTCGCCCTACATGGTTCTCCCGCCGCGCAATCGAAGCTACGCCGGGTTGTCTACTATGAATTCCGCCCCGCCGAAATCGAGATGGCAATCGGCCCGCACCGACCGGAGTACCTGCCACTGAAGCAAAAACTCCTTCTCAAGACGCTCGAACATCGTCAGGCGACATCTTATGCTCAGGGAGAGATTCCCTTCACGTACCGACCCCGCGCCCCCTTCGATGGCGTCACCCTGGCGCCCAGCGAGGAATTACCCACGTACCGCTACGTACACGGAGACTACTGGCGCAAGTAGCCGGTTACGGTTCAGGAAAGACGCGCTCAAGCATTCCTGAACCAGACTCACCCCACGCAGACTCACTCCAGAATTTTGAAAGGAACAGTATGGAACGGAAACTCCCCTCCCGGTTGGATGATTTCTTTTTTGATCTTTATGGCTATTTGATCTTGAAAAACGCGGTGGATACGGAACTGCTGGCGGAACTGAATACGGTTTTCGACCATTTTCCGCCACTGGAGCGCGGAGACTGGTGGGGCAACGCCCAGCGGCGTGACTACACCGGCGACACTGGTTTTGAATTGCATAACTGCGTCGAGGTGGGCGAACCGTTCGAAAAACTGATCGACCATCCTTCGTGGGTCGATTACCTGCGCCATTATTGCGGCGAGGAAGAATCGTATGTGCAGGGATTATTCATCGACGAGTGCATCGCATCTATACGCCGATCAGGAGGGCATCATCCGGTTCACTCCGGCGGATACAAGGGAGCGTTACGCGGGAAATATCACTATGAGAATGGCGTCTTCCGATGCGGACAGTGCAATATCATCGTCGCCCTGACCGATATTGGCCCCGGTGACGGCCCGACGATGGTCATACCGGGTTCACACAAATCCAATTTTCCGCATCCCCTGCAAGGAGACTACGGCAAAGGTGACCGCATGGACGATCTGCCCGGAGCGATTCCGGTCTACATGGAAAAAGGCGATGCGCTTCTCTTTGTGGACGGTCTGATGCACGGCGGCTCTTCCCGCACCAATGAAGGGGAACGACGCATTACGATCTACCGCTACGGCCCGCTCTGGGGCGCAACACGCTTCGGCTACGAATATTCCGCATCCCTGCTAGATCGTCTGACTCCGGAACGTCGCGCTATTCTTCAACCACTCGCGCCGAATCGCCCGCCGGTTAATGACGTTTCGTAACCTCTCTTGGGGGATCATCCTTGCAGGAGAGGATTACAGCAATCGAAGAATGGCGTTCACATCCGGGGCGATAATGTCCGCTTCGGCGAAGAGTTGTGCGGCTTCCACCCCCGTCGTTCCCGTCAATACCTGAGCGGAAAGCGTCACGACGCTTTCCGCTTCCGGCAACTGGCGGAATCGCAAAACGGTGCGCAAATCATCCACGGCATCCCCGATATAAAGCGCGACCCGGGCGCCGGTGAGGGCGAGGAGTCGGCGTAGACCGTCCGGGTCAGGCTTGGCGTTCCCGTCCGTTCGCGTCATCGCGAACTCTGGAAATCGAAGGTATGATCCGATCCCTATCATTTCGACGGCGATTTCCGCCTCACTGCGGGTACGCCCGGTTAGTAGCGCCAGAGTCTTGTTCTGGGGCAACAGCGAGACATCGAGAATGGGTCGGTCTTGTAGGACTTTACCGGGGCCGGGAAAATAGATTGGTTCGTACCCGTGAATGCGCGGGGAAAGGTCGCCTGCATAAATCTCCTGACAGAGACGATGGATCAAAGTTTGATCATAGGCGTCACGGATGAGATGCTCTTCCGCAGGGGTCGCCTGTTCAAACAGGATCGCTTCCGCCGCATGGAGCCATCCTCCGCGGCGGAAAATCTCTTTCGTAAACTCCTCCACAGTCGGCGACATCGGGTGGACGGCATCGGCGTCCTTTGTTCCGTACCGCACGGATTTGAAAAGAAAGAGCAATATGAGAGCGCAGGAAAGGTCCCAATCGTCATTGAATCCGCCCGCCCATTTGAAGCGTTCGATCTCGTCACTGGCGACAAGATTGTCCGACGCTGTACAGCCGAGCATTCGCAGGTAAGCGGGGATCACTTCCAGATTCATCTTCCGAATAGATTGGGATGTATCCAGCAAGACACCATCCACATCGAAAATGACAGTATCTACCGAAGGCAAGAGCGACAGTATATCGGGTTTGATAGAGGGAACGGAAAGATTCATCACGCCTAACTTACCACATACCGCAAAAGCGAATCGGCATTATTTGCGCGGCCACAGGAGAAAAGCGACACACACAGCGGCGAGGATTCCCTGCGGAAGCGCGGATTCGGTCTTCGGTCCGTGCTTATCTTCTCCCAGATGCGTCGGAAAGCGCATCGCCTCCTGAGGGATAATCCCCACGCGAGAGGCGGCGTTTTCCAGATCAGGTGAGATTGCGCCGAATGCGCCGACAAACTCCGGCGATGTCAGACCGAACTTCCAGGCAATCATCCCCATTGTCGGGGCGAGAAGCAAAGCCTCCGTCTTGGCATCGAAGTCACGGTGGGGCAGCAGATCCATGAGCAGGTGCGAGGCGACTCCGCCCATAACGGCGCTCTTGGAATCTCCGGCGAACTTCCCGATACTGGCGCCCACGACGGCATGAACGGCGGCTATCATCGGGTTGGCCCCTGCGTCTCGCTCTGGCAGAGTTGCCGGTAGATACGCTCGATCTTCTTCACGTAGTTCTGCGTCTCACGGTAGGGCGGAACGCCTTTGTATTTTTTGACCGCGCCCTCGCCCGCATTGTACGATGCCAGCGCCAGAATGATGTGTTGCATCTGCAACTCTTGCTGAGACGCCCCGCCGGAGTACTTATCCAGTCGCCGACGCATCAGATACACCGCTCCGGCAATATTCTGAACCGGGTCATACGGGTTGGTCAACCCCAGTTCCTGCGTTTCGTCGGGCATCAACTGAGCGATTCCCATCGCGCCCTTGTTCGACGTGATTCCCGGACGGAAGTCCGATTCGGCAATGATCAGGGCTACCATCAGGCGAGGGTCTACATCATATCGTTCGCAATACAGAAGTAACGAAGCGGTAATTCCATCCGCCTGATTATCGGTCAGCCGCGGATTCCATCGGGTAATAAAATTACGGTACTCTGGAAAGACCCTCTGGGCGTCCGCCGATAGCGATGCGATGACCGCTGAGCCCGCGATACGGGAAAAACTGAGCGGAGCGGAGCGTGAGGAACGCGTCGCACGGGACGCCGACGAGGAAACAGCCGACGTGCGAGTGGCAGTCGCCGCCATACGCGCCCGGTAGGCGGCGACCGCCGCTTCCCGCTGACGAACTTCCGCAATCCGTTTTTCCTCGCTTTTGCGCCACTGGAACTCTACCGCTGCAATATCGGACGCCCCCGCGACAGCCACTACCTGCAAATCCGGCATTCCGACCGTTATATTGCCGTCCGCCGCCGGAGGAACGACGACAAGGACGCGCAGACGGTTTCCTGTCTGTACCCAGGTCGGCAATGCGCTCATTCGCAGATTCAAACTGCCGAAGCCATCGGCTTCCAGCATCAAAAGCGTTCCGCCCGTCGCATCCGCAGACGCTTGTCCGGCAGCCGTCTGCCCTCGTCCTGCGATCCCGGTCAGGGTTCCTTCCAGTTCCAGCGTGACGCCCCGGTAAGCATTGGCGTTTTGCGCGATAGCGTCCGGCGTCAGTCCCGCGACCGGCGGATACAGACGACGGAGCGTCAGATACTGCTCGGTTGGAGAAAGGAGATTATAATTGGCGGGCGTCTTCGGCGTCTGCGCCATAGCGGAAGGGCAAAAAAGGGAAAAGGCGACCGCAACAGCCAGAAACGCCTTGCCGGAACAGATAGAGAAAGAGGAAAAGCGCATTGATAGAACCATTCGTTGGCACATCGTCGTTTTCGTGCGACGGAGAAAAACGAAACGCCGCACGGCGGGAAGCTGCACGGCGTTCGCAATTCGAACAAAAGCGGAGAGATCGGGATTCGAACCCGAGGTAGGGTTTAACGCCTACAACGGTTTAGCAAACCGCCGCTTTCGACCACTCAGCCATCTCTCCCCAACGCCTGCGATTGTAACACAACTCCCCCCGATTGGCAAGATTGCCTTACCTGCTCCCTTAAAATGCTGAACTTTTCCTTACATTCTCTCCTAATTCTCAGGAACTGGAGTACTCAGGAAACCGATAGAAAGGGAGCGCGGTTAATGAATCAGAAAGCGAAGATGACAAGAGCATTGAAAATACAGACAGAGCGGATTTCCGCCGGGATAACGAGCGCCATGATGGCAGGCATTATGAGCGTTATCGTCTGCGCGACAGTGGCGACGCCGGGTAGGGCGCAGACAAAACCGGCGCATGCTACGGAAAAAGTCGAACTCGCGGCGATAGACAAACCCTTCAAAGATTTTACGCTTCGTGATCTGACTGCTGAGAAAGGTTCGCTGAGCGAGAAGGTTTCGCTGGCGTCTTTCCGGGGACAGAAAGCGGTGGTACTGATCTTCATGGCGAACCGTTGCGGCGCAACCTGGACTTATGAACCTAAAATCGGCAAGATGCTGGCGGATTACAAAGATAAGCCTGTCGCCTTCATGACTGTCCATAGTCCTTACGAAGAATCCGACAAAGAGATTATCGGGCAATTTGAACAACGCAATTTGACGATGCCCATTCTGGATGACAAGCCGACGCAAAGCCTGGCTTCGTACGCGAGCGCGACGGTAACGCCGCTTTTCTATATCATTGATCGGGAGGGCGTTCTACGCTACAAGGGAGCCTTTGACAAGTTCTCCGATGAGAATATCATGTATGTCCGCCCGGCTCTGGACGCGATTCTTGCCGGAAAGCCGGTCACCGTCAAGACTTCCCGCGCTCTGGGTTGTGCGTTAACGATACGTCCGAAGAACACGACAAAGTAGCGTTCCCCCGGATGAAAGCGATATTTCTTATAATAGCGGCAGAAGAGTCTGTTAGGATAGAATGCACTGGCGTAACGAGCGCCGATAGAACGGGTATAATGCCGTCGTGAATCGCTGGACTTTCGCACTGCCTTTATTTTCCTTGCCTCTCCTTGCCCTGCTTGCCGTCAGTGGGTTTACGGCGCCGAAGGAAACTGTCGTCGCACCGGCGGCGAATGTCGACCGCTCGCCGATAGATATCGCTCTGTTTTCGGATGGGCGACGCGCCCTGACTGCGAACGCGACGGCGGATTCCGTATCGCTGATCGATCTGACGGCGGGAAAAGTGTTGACGGAAATTCCGGTCGGTCGTCGTCCCTTCGATATCGCGCTTCGACCGGATGGTAAGGAAGCCCTGATTTCCAATACTCTGGCGAACACCGTCAGCGTCCTGGCTATCAACGGCGACAAGGTTTCCGTTCTACGAATTATCCCTGTCGGCGATGAACCGCGCGGACTGACTTATATCGGCGGCGCTGTCAACGGCGTTGCGGGAAACAAAGCGTTCGTTGCGCTGGGCGGCGAATCGGCTCTTGCCGTATTGGATGTCACGGCAGGCAAAACTATTGCCCGTTATCCTACCGATGCCGAGCCCTGGCACATCACCGTGACGCCGGATGGTAAACGCATCATTGTCGGATGCGCACGAGGTCGCTCCGTCAACCTGTTAAGCGCGACCACCGGTAAAAAAGAGCAAACGATCAAAGTCGTCGGTCGTAATCTGCGCCATGTCGCCGTCTCGCCGGATGGCAAGTGGGCGTATGTGCCGACAATCGCCGAGCGCATGCTGGGCGTCACGCGCCCTAATATCGACCGGGGTTGGGTCGTCGGCAATCGCCTGACCCGTGTCCCTCTGGAAACGCCAGAGGATGAGCGCCCCACGCGAGAAGCGACCACACTGGATACGCAGGGAAACGCCGTCGCTGATGTAGATGGTCTGAGCATACGCCCGGACGGCAAGCAAATCGCCCTGACCGCAGGCGGAACGCACGAACTGCTCTTGATGCGCCTCACGGACTTGCCCTTTATCGCATTTGGCGGTCCCGGCGACCATATCGACCCTGATGTTTTGGATGATCCGCAACGTTTTCGGCGGGTGAAACTCGGCGGTCGTCCGGTCGGCGCCACCTACACAGCGGATGGTAAGAGCGTCGCCGTCGCGAATTATCTCCTGAACGCCGTACAGATCGTCGATGCCGCTTCTGGCAGAATGATCCGCACGATTCCGCTGGGGGGACCGTCGCAACCGTCCCTTGCACGTCGTGGCGAAGCGATCTTTCTGGACGGTGACCGCTCCTTCAATTCCTGGTACTCCTGTAACTCCTGCCATACTGAAGGACACACCAACGGCGGAAATTTCGACACGCTTAACGATGGCGGACTGGGAAAGCCCAAGAAGACGCTTTCCCTGCGCGGAATTCAGTACACCGCGCCGTACACATGGCACGGATGGAACAAGGATTTACGTCAGGTTATCCACGATTCGCTGGTCAATACCATGCAGGGGCCGGAGCCTACGGCGGAGGATGTCGCCGCTGTTGAAGCTTATTTGAAAACGCTGGAATGGAAGCAAAGCCCTTTCCGCAACCCGGATGGTTCCCTGACCGACGCAGCAAAACGTGGCGAGGCGGTTTTTGCCGCCAAAGACTGCAATACCTGCCATGCCGCACCGAACTATACGACGCCCCGGATCGCAACTGTCGGTCTGGAAGAAAAAGACGATTTCTATAAAGGTTACAATCCCCCCTCGCTCCGGGGCGTCTATAATCGCGCCCCTTACCTGCATGATGGACGCGCCCGCACCCTTGAGGAAGTCCTGACCGAGTACCATACTCCCTCGCAACTCACCGGGAAACCAGATTGTACGCCGACGGAGTTAGCGGATATGATCGCTTTCCTGAAGTCGTTGTGACATTCTGTCAAAAAACACGGAATCACCGCTGGAGATCCGCTCGTTCTCAGTAAAATGCTGGAGTAAGTTTGATTCGCTCATGGACTGTAATCGTGTCATCTGTCTTGTTTCCGCGTTCGCCCTTTGTTTAATTTCGCACCGAGTTTGTTCCGGTCCGGTCTACGCTCACGATATCGTCGGCAAGTCGGGTGTCGTCCGGAAATCGGTAGCTGCAACGTCCCTTCCTCCCTATAATGTCACTCCCGTCTGGCCTGTCCTGCTCAAGAATGGCGACATGGAATCCGGCGCGGCGATTCCAACCCGGTGGAACATCAAATCAGTCAGCGCAGGAAAATTGATCCTCAGTCGGGATACGACCCTGTTCCACAGCGGCAATGCCTCGCTGAAACTGGAAAGCGATGGCGGCGCGGCGCAGGGACAGGCGGCGCAACTTGTCGATGCGGAAGCGGGCGCGAAAGTCGTGGTCTCCGGATGGGTGCGTTCCTCATGGAAAATCAAAGCGGTTGTCAGCATTCAGCCCTTTGATCTGGAATGGAATCCGATAGGGATCATACCAGTCGGTTCAGTCAAGAACGATTCGGACTGGACACCATTCCGCAAAGAAATCACGATGCCGCCCCGGACCAAACGTTTCAGCGTTACCCTGCAACTGGAAGGAGAGGGAGCCGCCTATCTGGACGGTGTCACTCTGGAAGGCGTCACGCCGATGGACAGGTCGATTATTCCCCCGCCCGATTTGCAAGACCCGACGCAACCCTTCAACGGCTACTTTACCGAGTATCCCCTTTCCTGGCTGAATCTGCACAAGATGTATCGGGAGCGTGCGAAGAAGAATCCGGGCGCTCCCCTGATATTTCTGGGCGATTCCATCACGCAAGGATGGGAAACCGGGGGGAAAGAACAATGGGACAAATATTTTGCGCCATTGGGAGCATTGAACTTCGGCATCGGATCGGACAAGACCTGCCAGATACTCTGGCGCATTCGCCACGGGGCATTGGATGAGTTGTCACCGCGATTGATTGTGCTGGCGGTTGGCGTCAATAACCTCTGGCGCGGCGATTTTGCATCCGCAAACATCACGGACGGCGTCATCGCCTGCATACAGGAAATCCGGAAGAAATGCCCGGCATCCCGAATTCTGGTGATCGGAATCTTCCCTACCGCCGCTTCGCCGGACAATCCGTTCCGCGCTCGTATCAGGGAAATCAACGGATTGTTAGCACGGCGTTACGACGGCACGACAATCCAGAGCGTTCGCTTTGTCGACTTCGGCGAAAAGTTTCTTCTACCAGACGGCGCGATCTCCCGTGAGTTGTTACCCGATGCACTCCATCCCAACGCGAAGGGATACGAAATCTACGCCAGTAATCTGGCGCCCGTCGTGCGTGAAATGATGCCATGACCCCCTGACATTTAACGACGATTTTTTCCCTTTCGGCAGGTGAACGCCGGGAGGCAGTGGAAATATTCTTTCATTCTCAGGAGAATTTTGTATGAAATTAGGATTTTTGACCGATGGTAACCCGGCGGATGTTCATTTCGCCGCCACCGAAGGTTTCGATTGTCTGGAGCTTGCGCTTTTCGGCGACACGCCGCTTTTTGAGGATCACTCCGCCTTCAAATCCGCTCTGACGGAAACGGGCATACCGCTTGCGGCGGTGAGCATCTTCGGACAGAACTATTTCGATCCCACCGAAGGCGAGAGCCGCATGACTCGCCTGAAAAAGGTCGCTGATCTGACCGCCGCTCTGGAATCACCGATCTTTGTTTTCGGAACCGGAAGCACGCTTCCCGGCAATACGGAGCAGGAGTGGGTTAGCGCGGGCGTAGAGAAATTCCGCCCGATCATTTCTCATGCACAGGGTAACGGGTTGACGGTGGCTTTCTACAACTGCCACTGGGAAAATTTCATCGATCGACCCTCGGCATGGGAAATCGCTCTGCCGCAACTTCCCGGCGTCGGCATCAAGTTCGACCCTTCGCACCCGATACAAATGGGACGCGACTGGAAGGCGGAACTCCTGGCGGCGGGTCCGAATCTCAAGCATGCGCACGCCAAGGATGTTCTGAATGTCGGCGGGAAATTCATCGCCGATCCCAACCCGGGTCTCGGCGATATCCGGTGGGAATCGTTCTTTGGCATTCTCAACCACATCGCCTACGATGGCGCAGTCTGTATCGAGCCACATAGCGCGATCTATACCGGGGAGAAGCGCCATGATTTCCTGCGCCTTTCTCACAAGTACCTGCGTCAGTTCATGATTTGATCAGGCAGGCAGGGTAAATCCGGGGGCTGTCTTTCCCTATCATTGCGGAAAGACAGCCTTTTTATTGCTACCGCGCCAGAAGACTACGGGCGGAGCGGGCGAGGGCGGCGGCTTCTTCAGCGCTGTCAGCCAGAGCGGTGAGGTGCCCCATTTTCCGACCGGGACGCGGCTCTTTTTTCCCGTAGAGATGCAGGTGGACATCTGGCAGAGTAAGGGCGGCCGCCCAGTCCGGTTCGCCTCCCTCCCACAGATCGCCCAGCAGATTCGCCATGGCGGCGGGACGGCGTAAGGAAATCTCGCCCAGCGGCAGACCGCAGACGGCGCGAAGTTGCTGTTCAAACTGACTGGCGGGCGTCCCCTCAATCGTCCAGTGACCGGAGTTATGCGGGCGCGGCGCCAGTTCGTTGATCAACAGTCTTCCATCAGCAGTAATGAAGTACTCCACGCAGAGGACGCCTACCACATCGATCGTTTCCAGAACGCTCTGTGCTGTCTCCCTCGCTTCCGTCGCCAGCGCAAGGGAAACATCAGTCTCCGGGGCAGGCGCAGTCGTTATATCCAGAATATGATGCGCGTGGTCATTCCGAACAACGGGAAACGCCTTAACTTCGCCATCGACGCCCCGTACCGCAACCACGGACGCTTCACAGGAGAAGGAAACGAATCCTTCGAGGATACAGGAAGCAGTACCCTCGCCGCTGAGTTCTGTCCATGCTTCCCGTAGCGCTTCCGGCGTACGGACAATGCGTTGCCCCTTACCATCATAACCGAATCCAGCCGTTTTCAGCACGGCGGGAAGCCCCACCGACAGTAGAGCGTCTTCCAGTTCAGCGGTATTGGTGATAGGGGCGAAAGGCGTCACCGGGAAGCCTTTGTCGCGGAGAAACAGCTTTTCACGCAGTCGGTTCTGCGTAATGTGTAAGACATTCCCACCCGGACGCACCGGCGCGTATTCGCTGGCGGCTTCCGCAGCCGTATGGGAAACATTCTCAAACTCGAAGGTGACGACATCGACGCCACGAGCGAAATCGCGCACCGCATCCAGATCGTCGTAGGCAGCTACCACTTCACGCTCAGCGATCTGCCCGGTAGGAGAACCCGATTCCGGCGACAGTGTATGGACGCGATACCCCATCTGACGCGCCGCAATCGCCAGCATTCGCCCTAACTGACCGCTTCCCAGAATGCCGATAGTGGCGCCGGGAAGAATGGGTTTATTCCTTGCGGATGCGCTCACGATCAGGACGCCTCCGGGGTTTCCAATGGCAGGACATCCGCTCGTACCCGCGCTGCCTGTTCATCACGGAACATCTGTAACTTCAATCGTAATTCGGGGCGAGAGTTCGCCAGAATAGCGATTGCCAGTAAGGCGGCGTTCACCGCTCCGGCTTTACCGATAGCCAGCGTCCCGACCGGGATACCGGCAGGCATTTGTACAATCGAAAGAAGGGAATCCTGCCCCCGCAGAGCATGACTTTCCACGGGAACGCCCAGCACGGGGAGAATTGTGTACGAAGCCACCATGCCCGGCAGATGCGCTGCGCCGCCCGCCCCAGCGATGATGACTTCCAGACCACGCACGGTCGCAGACTCGGCGTATTCCGTCATCGCATCGGGCGTTCTGTGGGCGGAAACGATCTTGCATTCATGGGGAACGCCAAAATTGGTGAGCGTCTCGTGGGCATGACGCATGGTTTCCCAGTCCGATTTACTGCCCATAATCACCCCGACTAACGGAGACATTGTTTCTTTATTCATCTTGAAAATGTTTTACCACGCCATAGACCAATCACAGATTGATCATTGATCCGGGGACTCGAAAATTCGGTTCAGGGTCGCCGCCAGACGGTAGCCTGCCAGAACGGCTTTACGTTTCGCCAGTTCGTCACGGCGGGACTCGTAGCCGGAGCGCTTCAGGTCGTCTCTTTTCTCACCGGGTTTGATATCCTCATACACTTCGAACTGCGCTTCACTTGCGCCATCCGCTACCCATCGGAAAAGCGAAAGTCGCTGTACTGCCGTGCCGAAAGCGGATTCAGGCAATTCCTTCGTCCAGCGGTCTGTAACGGCGGAAAGATTGACCGCAAGGTTTTGCGCTTTCTCATGGGTGATGATATCGTTCGGGGCGCCGTCCCAGTAAGCGTGCAGTCGTACCTGACGATCCCGTTCATCCTTGAAACCCAGCAGGAACAGGTTGCCTCCGGCATCGCCTTCCTTTTCAAATTGGAAACTTTCGGCGCAGTGCAGGGGTTGGTGCGCATCTCCCGCCAGATGTTCGATCCATGCCAGCCACCAGAATTGTAGAGCACGTTCCTTCTCCGGCGTTTTACTCAACCGCTTCAATTGCACGATGGCGTAGGGATAAGCGATCAGGATACTGGAAGTGCGGCGCGGCGGAGCAGTAACGCCTTCCGGGAGTCGCAGAGGAACATCATAGTAATGCCAGGTCTTGCAACGGTTCGCTTCGTTATCGTTGGCGGGCGGTTCCCCGTCGAAGAAGAGACGGTTCATCTGCGGAAGAAGAGCGCTGTATTCGGCGGGTGTCTGGCGGTCGTTCTTGATATCATCTGCAAAGCCGGAGGCGCGGGCGAAGGCGGCGCGAACATCGGCTTCCGAATCGGACTTCGGGCGGTACGCCTGCGGTCCCAGTTTTAGGATATCGGTGATCGCCGCCCGGGCGCGGGGCGTCAGCCGTGTCCAGGCGATATCGGCGATCTGTGCATGACCTTCAAAAAACCAGCCAAAGACCGGAGCGCTTTGAATCGTCAGCAATGATAGCGCGACCAGAAATGCGACGCTCGCCCGAAACCGTCCCATACTTTGACGACCTGTAGCAAAAAGTGGTGACATTGATTTGCTCCCCGGACGATTATACGTCCCCTGACATGCAAAGAACAGGAACAAAAAAAGTCATGATTTGCATGATGCAAACTATGCAAATTGCATTGACAAATCGTGCAAATAGACGTACTATGCAGTCATGCCTAGTATTCACGATGTAGCGAAGCGGGCGGGAGTTTCCACGGCGACGGTGAGCAGAACCTTTGGAGCGCCTGAAAAAATAAGCGACAAAACGCGAAGTCGTGTTCTGGAAGCGGCGCAAGCTTTGAACTATTGTCCTCGCGGAGCGCCGGACGCCCCACGTTTACGAGCAGCGATGCGGCGAAGTCAGACAAGTCAAAACCCGGCTTTGAGCACGGTAGGCTTTCAGTTTTTTGCGGCAGGAAACGACGCCCTGCCCTTTAACACATTTTATGCGCCGGTGCTGTTTGGCGTTCAGGCGGAAGCGGCGGCAGTGGGTCTGCATATTCTGGTGCATACGACCGACCGCCACACCTTTGATCGTGAGCTGCCGCGTATGGTTCACGAACGAGCGATCAGTGGATTATTATTGGTGGGCGCGGCAAATACAACAGTTTTACAGGCTTTTGCGGAGCATATTCCGCACATCGTTATTGTAGATGCCTATGACTCAACGGACGCTCACGATTGCATTCTTTCGGACGGATTTGGCGGAGCGTATGCGGTAACGCAACGCCTTATCGAATGGGGACATAGAAGAATCGCTTTTCTGAACCCGGAGAAGGACACAGCGACTTTTCGTGATCGTCAACGCGGCTATCTCTGCGCACTGGCGGAATCGGGAATTCCTCTTGATCCAACGCTTTGTCTGGAAGGGAATGGCGGTCTTTATGAAGGCGGTTGCGATGTATCGGCGTTTCTGGCGATATATCTGAAAGAACGTGGGAGACAAAGACCGACAGCGATTGTGGTAGCGAATGATTTTTACGCCCTACAAGCCCTGCAGGTCTGTCAGGCGCTGGGACTGCGCGTACCGGAGGATATCAGTATCGCAGGGTTCGATGACGGAGAGTCAGCGGCGCATTGTAATCCGCCCCTGACGACAGTCCATGTCGATAAGCAGGCAATGGGCCGGCTAGCGCTTCGTCGATTGCAGGCGCGATTGAGCGAGGCGGCGGGCGGCGGAGTTACCCTCCCCGTCGCTCGCTACTTATTGCCGGTAAATTTGATCGTTCGCGCCTCTACCAGGCGAGCGCCGGAACATTTGTAGAGTTAATTTTATCTGAAGATGAGGTATTGATGGATATAGCCTCCCACCTCATTTACCTGGCTATTGTAGGAAAGGTTCGAGACAATGAATCGTCGTAATACGAGCAAGGCATCCGCCTTCACGCTCATTGAGTTACTTGTCGTTATAGCTATTATCGCTATTCTTGCCGCTATTCTTTTCCCGGTGTTCGCACAGGCTCGCGCCAAAGCGCGACAGATTTCCGCCCTGTCCAACATCAAGCAGCTCGGCCTCGGCGTCCTGATGTATTCGCAGGACTACGATGAACTGTTCCCGACCGGTCTTCAGCAGAGCTGGTGGGATAATACCTGGTACCGCGTCACCGCGCCCTACGTGAAGAACGTTGATATCTTCCGCAGCGCGTCTGACCCGATCGGGACTTCTTCTGTCACCTGGGCAGGACCGCGCTTGACAGTCGTTTCCAATGGACTTCAGGTCTACAAGGATGGTGGCTGGCGCGTTGTGGGACTGATGGGCATGTCTCAGTCCTGGATGGCGGGTACAACTCAGGCTCAGGCAGGGGTAGGCAAGGCAGCTGATACGATCATGCTGGCGGAGCGCCCGCATCTTTTCAAAAATCAGGCAACTTACCCGGGTAACGTGCTGATGTGGGGTCCTGGCTGTATGGTCACCGGCGTTAACTGGTGGGACACCTCCGGTTCGCCGAGCCTGATCCCGGACGGAACTCGCGCCGCTACGACGGATCTGACCGACCCGACCGGCCCGAATGGTAGCATTCTGCCGTCGCATCAGGGCAAGACCAACTTCTGCTTCGCAGACGGTCATGCCAAGGCGATGGAACCGAAGGCGACCAACCCGGATCCGGTAAAGCGACCTGACCTGAACATGTGGGACGCCACTCGTCCTGACAGCGCTCCTGTCACTCCGTAATCACCCTGTTCCCCGCATGGCGTATGCCGTCATGCGGGGATTTTCTATGAAAGAACCATTATGCTGAAATCAAAGGCAACTTTCGCTCTTCTCGCCACAATCGCCTGTACTGTTCTTTCGGCAGGCTGCTCCTCGGAAAAGGCGACTTCGTACACTCCGGAAGACAAGGCGAAGTTTACTGCGCCGCTCGGTCAGCCGATGCCTGCTGAAGCGAAAGCGTATATGGAAAAGATGGGTCAGGGCGGACCGCCACCCGGAGCGGGAGCCCCCGGCGGCGCTCCGGCGGGAGCGGCTCCTGCCGGCGCTCCGCCCGCTGCAGTCCCTCCCGGCCCGGCAGCGCCCGCGACCAAATAAAGACGAAACTTCAAACTCCCTTTCGAGCCTGCCTTCCCCTTCGCGACGCACGAATGAAGGCAGGCTCTTCTCATCAGGTGTCGTTGCTCGTTTTTGTCAGGGCCAGAAGGAGTAAGTAGGCACATCGAGCGCAATACCGATCAATGTCCACAGACTGCCCAGAATACACTCGCCCAGAATAATCCCCAGAAAGAACGGCAGAGCACGCCGATAGGCGCGAAGCCCGCCGTATCGCAAAAGCAATGTCTTAATGATCCAGGCGATCAGCAGAGGCATCCATAACAGACTCAGCGACCACGAACTCGAAATGGCGTACCCGACCGGATGGAAGGGGAATCCGGCAAATCGGAGACGGAAAACGTTGAGGAAAACAGTCACCGCGAATCCAATGCCAATAGCGACGGCATGATGATATTGCTCCAACGAACGCGGTCCCTGTCGGAACCAACTGGTAAACCGGTTCCAGGGTTCGCCGCCAAAAATCATCAAAACGTTCGGTGGGCCGATTCGCGCCCCCGCCCCGAAGCGATAACCCTGATCCAGAACCGCCCAGAATCCGCAAAACGCGCCAAATACCAATGCCAGTAACATCGCCAGACATAGCGAACGGTAGCCGCTGGCGCCCTGATTCATCTGTTGTGCCATCTTGAAGCCTTCGAGCTGGATCGGCATGGGATGGCCGCGATAGGCGCGGTTGAACCCATAAAACAGGGAAAACATTCCCAACTCCTGCCGCGAAAGCGAATGCGGGTCTACCAGTTTGGGAATCATCGTGTCCGGACCTGCCATGTGCAAATCATGCGCGGGAGGTCCCAGTTCCGCTCGCATTCGCGTGATGGCGACAGCGATCAGGAAATATATCCCGAAGAATGCGGCGATTACCCAGTAGCTCATGCCGCACAGACGGCAGAACGCGAACAGCGCCGCAATCGCCAGGAGCAAAGACCATACCGCCACCCGATACGGTAATGGTTCGTTCGCATCCTGCAAATCGATTTTTCGATCGAACAGCCCGTCGAAAATCCGCATAAAGAACGCTCGCCCATTCCAGAGCGCGAAAAGCCCTACCCCCAGATACGCCCCCAGCGATTGGGACTCGACATAGGGGAAGTCCGGCATGCCGTCCAGGCTGTACATGACGCCTACCACACGCTCCGCACGCCACACCCATGAAAAGAACCATGCGGAGAACAACAGGTCGGTCGGCAATAGCATACCGAGGGCCATTCCGAACGGATAGAGCGTCATCGGCGTCCACCCTATCGCTTTATAGGGATGCACGAGAAAGGCGCTCAAATCCTGTGAACCGTTCGCCATACGAAGCGGCAACGGCGGCAATGACGGATAAAAGAACGCGATCCCGTTATAGGCTTCCATGACCGCGCTCAATCCGATACCAATCCAGAACAGGCGTCCGGAAAACAGTGAGGTACGGGGATTGACCATCTCCAGCGGCAGTGTCACCAGCGGATACGCCAGCTTTTCCGCCTCGGTCCATTGCCGCCTCAGGATGGTATTCAGGCAGAGTCCGATGAACGCCAGCAGTGTCAGGAAGCCAGTCCAGCAGAGTACTGGAACTATCCAGGCGCCCAGGTTCTGCGTGGAGTAGAGCGTCCCCGTACCCTCATAGAATTCTTTCAGGGCTTGCTTGTTGGTCACATGAAGGAACGAGGGGAGATAAGGAAGAATCCGGTCACGCCACTCGTTGACGCCATCGGAATAATGATCCGCGTGAGCGAGAATCGGCGTCAGCACTTCAATCGTGTCATGTCCGGTGATTGCAGAAGACAATGCCAGCATCAGGTAGACCGTCAGCAACTCCCCCGGCGCAAACGCCCATCGGGGAGAAATGCGACGCACTATCGCATTCACACTAATCAGCAGCGCAAGCCAGAAGACGACATTGAAGAACAGCGCCATTGTCGTAGGATGCCCTGCATAACGCACGACCTCCATCTTGATAACCCAGAAAGCATTGATGGGAATAAGCGCCAGCCCGAGCAGAATTGCTCGCCCCGTCGCCATTCGCTCCTGCTTTTCGCCGCCCTCCGCCATGAGGTTTATCCCTGCATCACGGCGATTTTGCCGTTACTGATTAATTTCTGTTCAATTCGACTTATTACAACCGGAAACCTGCTCAGCGAATTGCGAAGCAAATCGCCGGGGTTCAGCGAATTGCGAAGCAAATCGCGGGGGTTCAGCGAATTGCGAAG
>CAIVZM010000016.1 GCA_903910385.1 uncultured Armatimonadota bacterium | reverse complement strand
GCTGACGCAATCCGACTCCGGGCGTTCCGGTAAAGGCGACATACCTCCTGAAATGGGTGCAGGTCAATGAGGGCGCTCACCGATATCTATCGGGCTGAAGTCAACAATGCCCCCAGAGTTCGTTGAGTAGAGGAAGTCAAAGGTCGCAAATCCGCGTGTTCGTGAACGTCTGCGATGGACGATTCCGGCAAGGCGAGAGTGGCGGACTTCGCTGTGGCGGGGCGACGGTAAATGATGTTACCTTCCTTCAAAGTCGCCAGGACTACGATATCCTTGATCGCCATTGGCGCTACTTTCAACGGGTTTTTGTCCAGAATCACCATGTCAGCGAGTTTGCCGACTTCCAGCGAGCCTTTTTTCTTCTCTTCCTTGATTTGATGCGCGCCATTGATGGTCACCGAGCGCAATGCCTCATACGCAGTGACACGCTCGTTCGGCGAGAGAATTGCGCCCGATTTGGTCTTGCGGTTGACAACATTCCACATGGCATAGAGCAGGCTGGGACTGACCCCAGCGGGCATATCGTGGTTGATTGTCCAGACGATGCCCGTCTTGACCACCGAATTAGCCGGCCCCAACCATCCAACACGTTCCGGGCCAACCAGGCGGGAGATATAGTCCCCAACGGGATAAATGCCTCCCGCTGTGAAACTGGTAATCCCGCCGACCGATTTGATGCGCGGCAACTGGTCGGGGCGCAGGAACTGTGCGTGCTGGAAAATGGGACGTCTGTCGCCGATGCCGCCTTTCTCCCGCGCCACCTTTTCGAGCGCCTTGAGATACTGTTCGTTCGCCTCGTCCCCGATAGCGTGCGCGGCGAACTGAAGGTTCGTGTTCCAGTACTTGCGAAGCGTCTCTTCCAGTTCCTCCTGCGACTGCGTTCGCATACCCTTGTATTCCTTTTCAGTGACCCCGGTCGGGTTGATGGTGAAAGGGCGCGACATCATCATCGTCTCCACGCTGCCATCCATCCAGAACTTGATTCCGGCAAGACGGACGCGGTTGATATACCGTTTATCCAGATCGGGGCGGGCGCTGAGCAGAAGACCCGCATTGTTGCGATTGTCGTCTGAGTATTGTTGCGACACCTTATAGGCGGCGTCGATGATGGGACTGCTCGCAGAGCATTTGGCATACATGACCAGATCCAGAGGAAGCAGGCGCTTATTAATAATCGTCTGAACCACTTCGATATCGTCCTGACCCAGGCCAAGACCCATCTCACAAGCGGTCGTTTCGCCGTTCTCCGCCCACACCTTCGCCGCTTTTGCGACTCCCTTGATCGTCAGTTCCGGGCTTTGCGCGGGACGCGCCGCGCGAATATGGTTCAACCCTTCTTCTGCGACATGACCCTCGAACTCACGGGAGCCTTCCTTACGGAAGTAGACCCCGCCTTCGGGATCCGGCGTATCGGCGGTGAGATTGAGCGATGTCATGATTGCTTTATTGATGGAGCCATGATGGCCGGAACCGTCCACTGCCAGAACTGAATTCGTTGAGCTGATCGAATCAAGTTCCTCGATGGTCGGGTGTCGTTTTTCCGCCATGTCTTCAATGCGATAGCCCATACCCACCACCCAGGCGTCCTTCGGCAGGGTTGCTGCGTGCGCCTTCAATCGCGCGAGAAGTTCCGCAATCGACTTGACCCCTACCAGGTCGGCGTCCAGCAGGTTCTTCTCGGCGTAGACGAAATGACCGTGCGCATCAATGAAACCGGGAGCCAGAGTATGACCTTGAAGATCGACGCGCTTCGCTCCGCTTCCCGCCTTTTTCAATGCTGTGTTCTTCGACCCGACAAAGACGATTTTTCCGCCTTGAACCACGAGCGCCTCGGCGTATTCGGGCATCTTGCCACGCATGGTGATGATATCGCCGCCACTGTAAACCGTCGCCTGCAGGGACGGCGCGGTCGCGTTAGGTTTGGTTGCCCGCTCCTGAGCGGAAACCGGAGTAATGGCGGCGCTGAACGTCGCCAGAGTGAGCGCGGCAAACTGCAAGGAAACAGCCGCATACCGGATATTAAGAGAACTATTCACTGGTATATTCCTGTTCATCTGGATTTTTACAGAAACGATGTATTTGTTGTATTGCTTTATTCCGTCCGGAGCTCTTCATTCTTCCCTTTGCTACAAACAAACACAGCATTCCCGGGAACATCATACCTTCGAGCGTGGAAATGACAAAGAATTAAACAATGGCGGAAAGAATTCGTCAAGGCAAGCAAGCAAGAATCCGTGAAGTGATACAGTCGTATCAATAACAATGGTGTCATGAATGGTGTGCAGGGACAAAAAAACCGATTTTATTGACAACGCGAAGCGAGTGAGGTTATGATTACTTCAATCGGCGCTAAAGTGGCGACCCGATGTAATATCAATTATTTCACTGGGATTAAAGTATGAATCAAAGTCCAATTTGCCATCGTTGGAGCGCTTTGACCGCTTTGCGTAACGCCGGATTCTCGATTTCCTCCTTCCTGATTTGCCTTTCCAGCATCTGGGTTCTTACCGGAGGCAATGCGTTCGCTCAAGGGAATTCATCCAACCCCATCGAATTGGGTAATAAGAACGTCAAACTCTACCTGGGTGGCGCTATCCGCTTCACCGCGTTGACCGCCTCGGCGAGAGGATTGCCGACGGCGACTCCATTCTATCTGTCGCCCAAACTGGACGGACAGCAATCCACAGTCAGCCTCGATGCTCGCAATAGTAGCCTTTACTTCAGGTTGATCGGGCCTAAAGTAGCGGGAATGAACTCGGGCGGCATGATTATCGGGCAGTTCAGCAATGGCAACGTCCTATCTGGGCAGTATGGCTTTACCCCCGGCATCGCCTTCGCTGAGTTATACAATGATCAATGGCGTTTCGCGTTCGGGGCGCAGGCGGATCTGTTCAGTCCTCGCGCCCCGGTAATGGTGGACACATTCTCTATTCTCGGAGGATCGGGAAATCCTGGAAACTCTTTCCGAACCGAAATACGCGCCGAACGAACAATCGCTGATGTCCGTCATGATGAGAAATGGAAAATCGGGGTCGCCCTGTCGTCACCGCAATCGTTGACCATCAAGCCAGATGCTGCGCGTGTGCTGGAAGCGACCGGACTGCCCAACGCCGAAGGCGCAATTCTCTGGACTATCGGCGCCAACGAAGCGGAAAAGCCTTCTATCTGGCTCAAGCGACCTCGTCTTGAAATCGGCATTTCCGGCGTTTCCGGCGAATACCGAACTGTGTCGTCCATCGGGGCGTTCCAACCCTTTAAGACACGGTTCAACGGCATGGCGCTGGAAACCGGCTTACGTTTCGGGAAACGGTTCGGCATACAGGGCGAATGGTATCGGGGCAAGGGACTGGGCGCATACCTCGGGAACGCTATACAGACCACCAATGCTACCGACGCGGTCGTTTCCGGAGAAGGATGGTGGGCGGATGTCGCCTATTACTGGAAGCCCAATGTCCATAGTCACACGGGGTATGGCTCGGATCATCTCGACCGGAACAGACTTACAACAGGACAGATCTCGCGTAATGCGACTGCCTTCCTGAACGTCATCTGGGACTACGACGCCGTCTGGCAGTTTTCCAGTGAACTGACCTGGCGTAAGACCGAATACGTCTCTCTGACCAACAATCAGGGCGCCGGATTGATGTTTGCCATCCAGATGAAGTTTTAGAAAACCCTCGCGCCGTAGCGCAAACCCTTCTCCAAACCGGGAATCCATCTCTCTTTCTCCTCTCAGAAGGGGGAGAAAGAGAAGTGCAGAGTGATTGCCTTATGATCTGCTTTTGCCGCTGAAGTCAGTCAATGGCTTTGAAGCGTGTTTTCCTTTCGCGGTTATCTGTCGTTCCGTATGGGACTATGGCTCCCAATCTTGTGCGGCGCTTATCAGAGGAGAGTCGGGTCGGGGACGAAACAGTCTGGCTTTACGTAGTACCTGCTCCACAGGATTTGGCGAATTTCGTAGCGTATCGAGAAATCCCGAAGGTAGTTGGTAACCTTTTAGCCGAGGATCGTTCGATAGACCTGTCGCCTGACCGCCGTTGCGCTCCTGCCCTGTCGCTCGACGCCATTGATCCAGAGAACGGTAATCTTTCCCATTATCACGAATCAGGAAGGGCGTAGAACCGCTCCAATAGGCATTCCCTACCGCTCGAACCGCGACGCAGTTTTCGCCCAGGTCTATCAGGGGAATATCGCCTTCCGTGACGATCACATTGTTCCGAATGCGCACATCGGTAGCATTACGCACCAGAATGCCCCGTGTATCGCCCAAACGTTTGGGCGCCGCGATTATCGTATTGTGATATATATCGATATCGCGCACTTGCGGACCTGCGGTGTCTAAATGGATCATCCCGAAATGGTTTTTCGCGCCATCCCGGTCGCTGATGTTATAGCGTACGATATTCCCGCGAAAAGTATATGGAGAACCCGAATACGCATAAAGCAAATAGCCCGAGCCATCGTTCCCGCCGCTATAGTTATATTGCAAGGTGGAGTTAGAGACACCGCCATCGAAGTCAAAACCGCCGCCGTCCGTACTGTTACCCGTGCGGTTATTGAAGGATGCACAGTATTGAATGAGGATGCGATTGGAGGCATGCGCCCAGATTCCGACCGGACCGCCGCCGGGATTATTGCACGATGCCCCGTTGCCATAGGCAGTACAATACTCGATTCTTCCTCCATCCGTATCCGAAACGATGATGCCATTGCCGCTGTGGTTTTCGCGGTATTCGGGATCGCCGGGATTATCGCGGGCAAGACATTGCGAGATCATAATATCGCCATGCGCGTAGGTCGTTGCGGATTGATCCCAGGCGCCCCAAACATGAATGCCATGGTAGATGTTCTCCTGAACAATGCATTGCGTCACCCGCACATCGCGATACCCGCTTTTACTGTTGTCATTCGGACTGGCGCCGAATTGTATACCTGCTCCACCGAATCGGGAAGCTTTCACATATTCTATGCGGACAAAGGAGAGTTTGGTCGCACCGCGTAGATTGTTGAGAAACTGGACGCCGCAATATTTGCTCTTGTCCCGTCCTGCACCTGTCAGTGTCAGGTGACGAATGACAAAACCGCCGAGGTCACGCACCAGAATTCCGTCGCTCTCCGTCGCCTGAATAATCGCTTCGCCGTCGTAGGACTCGATGGTGATGAACTGTCGTCCATCACCATCTGTCGTCACATTCTCCGGCGTAAATTTCAGTCCGCCGCGATAAGTAGCCCCGCCCCGCAATCGAAGTCTATCGCCGGGTCGATAGGAAGCGCGGTTAGCGCGTTCCAGAGTTTTCCACGAAGTAAGTGGCGATGTTCCGTTGGCGCTATCATCACCGTCGGGACGAATAAAGTAATCCATGCTCTTACCTGAATCAGGGCGTTCATATCATGGTGAATATCAGGGCGCTTTGGGCGCGTTTGCGGGACGCATGGAACCGGGGGCCGGAGGGCCGCCCTTCAAGCGATCAGCTCCGCTATCACCCGTGATTTCTTGCTTCTCAGAAGCGCATCCCATCGAGATCAAGCTTAGAATCAAGGTGAATATCACCATAGTTATCAAGAATTTCATCGGAAATCCCGACGAAACCCGAGTTTCCGCCAAACTTGGTTTGTTCATCATAAATTCCCTTTCGCAATATTTCTGTTTGTCGTCTGTTTCCTGCTTCGGGACGGTGAGAGGATTTCCCCCACGCCGTCCCGTGCAGGAGTCCATCTGATTATGGATTTGTGAGCATAAAGAATTTGTCTGGCGGCGTCTGGGTAGCGGTGAAGGTCTTGTCCGCGTTCCACTTGCCATAGAACGCTTCCAGCTTCATCGACTTGACATGACCATCGCAGAACGCAATGTTCGCCATGCCGTTGTGCCGCGCTTCCGCTGCATCCATCCAGTCACTCGGACCATTGTTGGTCAGTGCGGATGGGGGAAGCAGGCCGCTCCAGGTCGCCGTCTTTCCGCCGGGGCCATCGGAGTGTCCGGCGTCGCTGAACATTACCGTTTCGGCAGGCTTGTCCACTGCGGCGTCACTGCGCCCGCTCTGAGTCCATGCCCAGATGCCCCATTTATCCGGGCTCGACCAATCCGGCACAAAACTGGCGCTGGCATCCACGTTGGTCAGGTACAGCCAGTTGTATCCCACTGTGAAGTACGAGTTCAGGCTACCGGAACCGTAGGTGGTTGCGGTCGGACAACGCCAGACGCTATCTTCGGGCCAGAGGTTTCCCCCTCCGGCGTTCGTGTTTTTCTTGTTCGTCTTGATATACGGATCGAGCATATTGGCGATAGTGTAGCGCTGTGCGCTATTTTCCAGCATGGGGTAGGACTCATCATAGTCCTGCTGATACATCTTGGTTGCCAAAGACAGTTGACGGATATTGCTCTGGCAGGTCGCCTGCCGCGCTTTTTCACGCGCCTGAGCGAACACCGGAAATAGAATGGCAGCCAGAATGGCTATAATAGCGATAACGACAAGGAGCTCAATGAGCGTAAAAGCGTTGCGATTACGCAGACTTTGCATTTTGAATTGATTCACTGGTTTCCTCCTGCAAATTATGAGCGAAGCGCCTGCGCTCCGCACGATTCACGAACGGACAACGATATTGGCAGAACAGGCTGCCGTTGTGTGATTTCCTTGCTTGCTATCAGAGCGATCAGCATCTCTGTCGCCTGAACGCCCATCTCATAGATCGGCATCTTTATGCTGGTCAGAGGCGGGTTCAATAACGCCGCTCGCCACGAATCGTCGTACCCTACAAAGGCGATATCCTGCGGGATGCGCAACCCGCTTTCCAGAACCGCCTCAATCGCCCCTTCCGCGCTCAGATCGTTGGATGCGAAAACAGCGGTAGGCCATTGCGATGTCGGGCGTTCCAGTAGTGTCTTCATGGCGTCATATCCTCCATGACGGACAAAATCCGCACGATGGATCAGGGATGGATCGATTTCGATTCCCGCTTCTTCCAGAGCGTCTCGATAACCCTGTCGTCTGGGGGCGCTAGTCGCCACTGTGGGAGTCCCTTCCAGATGCGCGATACGTCGGTGTCCCAACTGGATCAGATGCCTTGTCGCCATATAGCCACCGGCATGATCATTGGAGTTCACTGCATAAATCTCATCATTCTCCGGCGCATAGACCAGTGCGACACACGGAAAGCGCTCCCTCAGACAGCGTGAAATGAGTGGACTATGGGGAGTGGGCATCACCAGAAGCAGACCATCCACGCGGGGATCGATCAATTCCCCGCTATCGGCGGCGTTCCAGTCATCTCCGGTTGCGGTGTGAAGCATCAGATTCCACCGATGATTCACTGCGGTTGTCAACACGCTTGATATTACCGACGTGCTGAAAGTGTTGTCCTCAATGAACGCGGACGAGTAGGGGAAAACGAGTCCCATAGCCCCACTACGCCCGGTAACCAGACTGCGCGCTACTGGATTGGTGCGGTATCCGAGTTGACGTGCGACATCGCGGATTCGTGCGCTGGTTTCCGCGCCGACCCGTATGCTCTGGGTTCCTCCGCCATTGAGAACCGCTGACACTGCAGACACGGACGCTCCGGCCCGTTTAGCCACATCGCGAATCGTTGCCATAATTATGTTTGATAGAACGTTCTATCTCCACTGATATTGTAACCCAGGATAGCATGCAATGCAAGCAAAAAGCTAACTGGTGAAGTGTTGCCGATCTCTCGGATCAGCTGGAGATTGAGGAATACGCCGTTTTTCCAACCGATACCCTGAAGGTTAAGATCGCCAGCGATGAGGGCTTTGCAGTGCATTTCACTCCAGATGCGAAGAAGCAGGAGAGAAATATGGGCGCGAAGTAATGGCGACAAGAAACTAATGGCGACAAGAAACTAATGCAGAAGGGAAGGCATCTCACCTTCCCTTTTGCATAGAGTTATTTTGATGAAGCATTGCGCGTCGAGTGCGGATACTGTCCCGCCGCGTACATCAGGCTCAGAGTCGCGTAGCAGGTCGCTCCATAGGAGATATACTGCGATTCGCCGTGCGGGAAGCTGGTGTCGATGAAGTTGTTGAGCGGCATGGCGCGTTTGTTGACGAACCATGAACCGTCCTCATCCTGCATTCGTAGCAGATATTCGATACCGCGTCGGTAGGTTATGTCCTTGAGTGGGTCGATACCTCCCGCTTCGGACAGTGCATACAGGGTATGTCCGGTGGCATAGGGGTCACTGCGGGCGTACATAGCGCCTTCGCGCTTCGCTTCCGACGAACCGGGATCAAACTGCGACCATCCGCCATCGCGACGCTGAGCGCTACGGTTCTGTGTGATGGCGCGATTGATATCAGTGCGGGAGGCTCCCGCCCACTTCAGACCAAGTAGTTGGGACGCCCGATCTTCTCCCGTTTTAGAGGGCGTCTCGCGGAGCCATTTGAGGGCGCGAGCGATTCGTTCGTCACGTTCCTTAGCGCGGGAATCGGGCATATAATGCTTGAGCGCTCGCACGGCGTAGGCGGTCACCGTGAAAAAGCTGGACTGAATCGGCGCACGGATGAATCCGTAACGCCAGGAACCGTCAGGGTGTTGTTCATGTGCGAGCATCGTAACCAGTACATCTGTAGCTGGGGTACGCGGCGACTCATACTCATTTAACGCCGTGTAGAGCGTTCCGATATCGAAGCTGAATTCATCGATATCGGCGGTGGGGAAGTACTTGTAATTTTCAGGATGCGCAACCAGAGCCTGCAAGTCTTTGATCCCCGCTTCGGCTCCACCGGTGATCACTTTTTGCTGACTTGCCGCCGCCTTTTCGTCGATTGCGTAGCCGAGACGTTTCGCCGTGGAAGTAGTCAGGAACCCGATTCCCTGATGATGGCAGGACGTACAGGGAGACTTTTCTGAGAATGTGACGGTCGTCTTCTGTAATAGGGGCAAGCTACGCCAGACTGCCTGACGCGCCTTCTGAATCAGCAGGTCACTTCGTTGCGTTCCGGCAAGGGTTGGGGTAAACCTCGTGATTCCTGACTCAGACGGTGAAACGTCGGGAATTGAGGAAGCGGAAACAGCGCTTGTTTTCTTCCCGCCAACGGTTGCGGCGAAAGCGTTGAAGCCTCGTCTTTGCGCGATCTGAACGACGGAAACACCTTTTGCATCTGTTGCGGTGCGATTCGCCCCGGCGTTCAAAAGAGCGGTGGCAATCGTGGGATCGCCGCTGTACCGCGCCGCAAGAATCAAGGCGTCATCGCCCGCTTTATCCTTGCGGTCGACTACTGGTTTGGTCGCAAGGAGCTTGCTGACAATATCCGGGTGACCGTTCAGAGCGGCGTACATCAGGGCATTCCGTCCGAGGTTGTCCATGATCTCCGTATTCGCGCCGGCATCCAGAAGTAATTGGGCGCACTCAGTGTATCCACGCCGTGCGGCGTGCATCAGAGCGGTCATACCCGACAGGCTGACAACGTTGACATCTGGCTTCTTACTCAGGATCGAGCGCATGATTTGTGGGTCGCCGACTTGCGCCGCCATCATGGGCGCGGTGATCATGTCACCCCGGTTTTTGGAGAAGGTCGCGCCTGCAGCGACCAGTTTATCGACAATTTTGGGATTGCCGCCCATGATCGCGCCTTCGAGAACGCTACCATAGATAGAATCTGCATTCACATTCGCCCGATTGCGCAGGAGGACATCTACCGCTGCCTCTTTGGCGGAGGAACCCGCCCAGTGTAGGGCGGTGATTCCGAGCCAGTTGACTCCTTCGAGCTTCGCGCCACTGTCAATGATCTGCTGTATTCGTGAAATATTATTGGTAGCGATCGCCCGGTAGAGATCCGGCCCAAGCGGGTCGCCGAGTGGGGAACTGTTCTGCGCGTTCGCACCGTTGACGACGCTTGTCAATCCCGCAATAACCGCAATAACCTTCGCAGTCCATGCGACGAATGTTCTTCGAATATCTCTCCGATTTGGTCGCGTGATTATTCCATTCAACGCTGCAATGCAACTCACTTCATTCAACATATCGCAAACAGTGTTCGATCTCGGTGATTCGAACTTCTCCTTTAAATGATAATTCGACAGCGCCTCGTCTCTATGAACAGGCTTCAGGTGAATCAAACTGAACGATTCCTTGATTCCGTTCCCTGATTATCGTTACATTATAGAGAGGCTTCATCGAATTGTAAAGTCGGCGCAATCCGCGCGAAGTCGATTATCGCGCCGTATCGCCGACGATCAAAGTAATCTCTTTTCCCGCTACCGTCCCGATGACAAAAGGTTTATTTTTGGGGTTTACCCCCGCAAAACAGTTCCATCGAAAGGGCTTCTCGCCCAGAGATACGGTAGCGGAACTGTTCCGGCGCGTCTCCTGAGTAGAGAGTCCAAACCAGATGGAGAGGAGTTTTGGTAGGGCAAGTAAATCGTGAATTTTTCGGTAGTAAATAACCGCAAAGTGAATTGTTTAACAGGGAATTCCCGTTCGCCCCATCAGGGGAAGTGTTCATATCAAGGGATAGTATCTCGCCTGGCTCATCAAAAATGGAGAAAGGCGCCATACGTTTTGGTTAATAGGAGAAGCAGGCTTAATCTTGCGTTAATATTCTGACGGGCAGGCATTGATAGAATAGGAGTGGAGGATTTCCCTGATGCGCTCAATGACCCGATGCGCCCGGATTCGGGCGGCGGTATCTACTGTATTCACCCTTTGCTCTTTGCCGTTCGCGGCATGGGGGCAAACGCCTACGCCTGCCGCGCCGTCGTTCGATCCTAAAGCGTGGTTACTGCCGTTGGATGAGGAAGCTACCCTTGGCAGAGACGCTGAAGGCGATGTTGTCTTCCAATGGACAGCGGAGAATATTTCGGCGGAACTGCAACTGACGGATGACCCTCTCAAACTCCCCGGCGATGCCGGTCCTGTCCTGGCGACAGTCAAGGGTAAAAAGAAAAAGGATATCAAAGGATATAACGCGAGCGGTCGCTGGTACGGCGTCATCACTTTCCGTGGTGGAGCGAACGATGGCAAGCGTATCGTGGTGGCGGATCGTCGCTTGCCGCTTTTGGGCGCGGCGAACTTTCGGGATATCGGCGGGTATCGCACCGTCGATCAACGGCAGGTTCGCTGGGGGCGTCTTTACCGCGCCGAAGCTCTGGCAGGTCTCACAGACTCTGACCTTGCAACCGTGGGAAAACTCGGACTCAAGACGCTTTGCGATTTCCGGGGCGTTACGGAACGCGCCGCTGCGCCCGACAAGTTGCCATCCTCAGTGACTCTTTCCATTGCGGGTCTTCCGATTGAGTCGGGAGCCGGTCGCGGCGATGCCATGAAGATGCTTGGGGTCGCTCTCAAAGGCGATCCGGCAGCGCTCGATGCCACCATGTCGGCGCTGTATATTCAGATGGCGGAGGAGCATGGAAAGGATGCTTTCGGTCCATTCATCACCCTTGCCGCTGATACAAAGAATCTCCCGATGGTCTATCACTGTACCGCCGGGAAAGACCGGACGGGCATAGCGACGGCGTTGATCTTGCGCGTGTTGGGCGTTCCCGAAAAGATGGTTGTCGCTGACTATTCTCAGAGCAATTTGGCATATGACTCATTGATGAAGCAGGTGCGCGGCAATCCACAACTTGCCGCATTGGGCGTTTCTCCGGAACGTCTCGGCCCATTGATGGGCGTTAATCCTGTCTGGTTGACCAACGCCCTGCGCCATATCGAGACAAAGTACGGCAGTGTGGAAAACTATCTGACTACCGCGTGTGGGGTGGAAAAGAAGACGCTGGATTCATTGCGAAAGACTCTATTGTACTGAGTAGTCTGTCTAAAATGTCTTCAGACGATGGAGAGGCGTTCTGCTCGTACTGAGGTGTGATTCCTGCGTCGACACCGGTATTCTGGTCGTTAAGGTATGGAAATCGGGGTCTTGCTGAACGTCAGTCCAAGACCCCCATTTCCATCAGAGATATCAGTCGATAATACTCCAGTGAGGGAGAGCAGGTCGATCAATCATCGTCATCGTCACCAGATTGCGACCGCTTTGCGTGGGAATGAAGGGGAGTTCCGGCGCCGGTGAAAATCGGGCGGCGCACCAGTGCAGGATAGGGCGTAGCGACGCCCTTGATACTGTGCCAGAGGATGCGGTTGAGGTCATTTTCATCGGCGAGGCTCAAACGGTCTGGGGCGCTGAAATCAAAGGCGAGAGAACGTTTTGCGCCAAACGATTGCGCTGTATTCTTTGCGTTAAGATCGATCCGGGGCGCTCGCACCGTGTAGGGTGTCATGTCGGGTTGATTGCGAAAGCTGGAATACATCGGGGTCGCTGCGGCATCGTACTGGCTCATGGGAGGCAGTCCAAGTATCAGTTCCATCGTGCGCAACATCGAAACTGTTGTATAGAAAGTACTGTCCGTCTTTCCACCCTGTCGAGTATAGGGAGAGATCGCCAGTCCCACAGTGCGGTGGGCGTCCACATGGTCAGGGCCATTCTGTGCGTCATCCTCGATGACGAAAATCGCCATTTCTTTCCAGAATCGGGACTTCGAGCAGGCGGCGACAATCTTACCAAGAGCGAAGTCGTTCGAAGCGACGGCGGCGCGTGGAGTGAATGCGCCCGGTCGCGTTCCAGCGGTGTGATCTTCCGAGAGCGCCATAACTACAAAACCGGGCATCTCCCCGCCAATTTCCCATTTTTGAAGGTCGTTAATGAATAAATCAGCAGCGATATAGTCGCGTTCTCCTCGTCCTCGCGCCTCTGACCAGGCGTCACTGCGATTCTTGTCAACATGGTAGTAGTACGTGCTGTACGGGATACCTTTACGGGCGCAGAGATCCCAGATTCGTCCACCGGGAGTCTCGGCGAGCGGGTCTCCGAAGTCTCCATAACGAATAGGCGGCGCGCCCTTCCCGCCGTATTGCGCCGGCCAGGTGCGTTCCATAAAGTCCGGAACAAAAGCGGCATTAGACCAGTGGTGACCATCGACGGATACTTCGCCATTGGCATACAGGTTGTCGAGCAGGACATATTCACGCGCCAGGGCATGATGGTTAGGAGTCACTTCCTCATTGAACAGGCACAGGGACGGGTCGCCGTTTCCCTGTTTTCTTCCTCGGGCATCTGTCATATCTCCCAGAACCTGATCGTAGGTGCGATTCTCCTTAATGATGTAGAGAATATGCTTTATTGGGGATGGATCGCCGATACGGGAGGGAACCGGATTGGAGCCGGGACGTGGAGAGCGGAGAGGACGCTCCAGCAGAGAGTCACTCTTATAGGGCGAGTTGGCGTATACCTGACGGGTATACCCGGCAAGTTTGCGCTCATCGGGCAGATCGATGACGGACAAAACCCCCTTCATAAGGTTCATGATATAGGGATAGCCCATAGGCGCGACCGGATTGATCGGTTTACCATCGGTGCGGTTGTTTGGCCCGAATCCAAATCCTTTAGCGCATCCGATCAGTAAACGGCGTGAGTCCGGGAGGGCGGCGACGACTGTGGGATAGTGCGCCGTGGGTATGAACCCACGTACACGAGATTGCAGGGGAACCGCGACATCGATTACGGCGACGGCATTGTTATCAGCGCACGTAACATAGAGGCTTTGTTCATCGGACGATAAGGCAAGCGAGGATGGCGAAGCGCCCACAGGGGCTTTCGGTGTCAGCCGAAGGGAAATCTCCTCAATGACAAGAGCGCTACGGGTATCGACAACGGAAACGGAGTCTGAGTTAGCGCAGGTGACGAACAACCGGGAGCCATCACGGGTCAAAGCGAGGGATGTCGGCAGTTTTCCGGTTTTGATTGTCCTGACTTCCGTGCCGGCGTCCTCCACACGCGCTGTCCCCGTATTCAGTCGGGAATTATTCCCGGAATCGATCATGTATAACGCGTTTGCTCCCATACCGGCGACCAGGAGAATTTTTCCGTCCGGGGAAAGCCGCAACGCTCCGGGACGCGACTCTCTGGCAAAAGTGATTTTGCCTTTCAAAGCCCCGGTGGCGGCATCCAGCGCATACAGGGAGTCGTTGGACAGATTGGTCACATATAACGTTTTACTATCCGACGAAAGGGCAAGTCCCCAGAGGTAGGCAGGAGCATTGAATTTTTGCTTGTCCGTGCTACCCGGTGCAGCGACCGTTCGAGAGCCAGTAATCGCCAGTTCCGGGACATCGAGCGCCGTTTGCTCGGTTGCTCGTCTTTGTCCAACCGTTTCGACCTTGAAGACGAAAATCTGACCGCTATTTGCTCCCGCAACATAGAGCATAGAACTATCGGGCGACCAGACGATCCCACTACTTTGCGCGCGAACCAGCGGTAGGACTTGTCGAATCTTTCCGCTTTCGGTATCCACAAGGTTGAGTGTATGCTTGCCGGAACCTCCGGTAGTCACCGCAATCGTTTTTCCATCGGGCGAGAGGGCAAATGCCTCGGGAACATCCTCCAGCTTTTCATGGCTTCCTACCGGAGTGATATTCCACCCGTTGTGAAGCCGGATTTTTTCCGGCAGAAGCTTCCCATCAGTGATTGTCGGGCCAGGTGTCTGTTGCGCCTGGGCTTGGGGAAGCATCATGAACTGGCTGACGGCGAAAATTGATGCGGCAAGCGCAAATCGGAGTCCGCTGGCGGAATTGCTACGTCTCGGAAGATAGGTTGGAAGTCTTAAGAACATGGTATTCGGGTTAGTCCTTGGTTTTTCTCTGGCGTGTTGCGGAGTGAATGGCGGCAGTGCGGAATTGATATCTGGGACATCGTCTTTGGTAGACGCTCTCATCCTGCGATCTAGCGACACTCAAAAAGTGTGAGATTCGGATACGATAGCGCCTGTCGATGGTGCAGTAACTTGCTTCAGTGACAATTATAAACCAAATGCCGACAAGGGGAGAAGCGATCTGAGAATAAAATGTTCGCGGCGAAAGAAAAATCTTTCGCCGCGAGATTCATGAGTTCACATTGCGTCCCTGATGGATGCGTTTTCTATATTCAGTGAGGGTTATTGTAGTCCGGTCCGGTGGTTTCCGGGTAGGTGTAAATTCCCATCGCCTGATATTCATTCATAATGACCTGCTGTGCCTTGGCGGAACCGTTCGCGTTGAGGAAGTTGGGGTCTTTGAACCATTTGGCGTGACCATCGGCGAAAGTCCAGTTACGTCCTCCTGCATGGCGTTTTCCTTTGGGCCATCGTCCGGTACCCGCAGCGTTGTTTCCATATCCCGGCGCGACATACCAGCCTGCGAACGTTCCCGTCACGCCGCCATAGTTCTGCGAACCGACGTCGGTGACATAGAAAGTGCTTGCCGGGAAGTTAATGGACGCCAGATTGTGCATTTTGGTCGGGCCAGTATATGCGGCGCGATTGAAGCCTTTATCGTAGGTTGTGCTGAGGTAATAGTTCCCCGCATAGGACAGAGGAAAAGACTTCAGCATGGCATCGGGCTTGTCTTTCATACCCACAAAGGAATTGGGCATATTGACCGCCAGGAGTTGGGTTTCATAGCACTGGGAACCGCCCTTGTTGAAGCCGCCCTTGTCGGGGTCGCTGGGGCAAGTGAAAATCTGCCAGCTCTTGATGTAAGGCGCGGAAGCCATTGGAAAGGAGAAGACGCCGCTGAAATAGATGTCGCCCACCGCAAAGTAACCATTGGCATCAGGCGTCGGACTGCTGCACGGGCCAACCCAACCTGTTTCAGGAAGGTATTCATCGTAATCCTGCACATACATCATGGCGGCAAGGCCGATCTGCTTCGTGTTTGACAAGCAGGAAGACTGACGCGCCTTTTCACGAGCCTGAGCAAATACCGGGAATAAAATCGCAGCAAGTATGGCGATAATAGCGATAACTACGAGCAATTCAATTAAGGTAAACGCTATGCGTTCACGTGATAAGATGCCCGAATTTTGCAATGTCGATGACTTCATAGTTAATCCTCCGACATCATTATAGTCAACTAATATTAACTCAATATTAAACAACATCCCCTGAGCTCAATTTTCTATGATTCTGGATTTGTCGTCGGCAGAGTGGCGACCACGGGTGTCAGGGGAACGAACCTGAGAAATCTCTCTCCTGTTTGAATTTAGTCTTCTGCTACGCCTTCCCGTTGTCACGGTGTTTCCTTTTGATATCACAATCCCCTGCGACAGCATTATCACAGGGGTTGGAATTATCAGGCGAGGGGAAAGGTTCAATGGATTATAGGAGGTTGTCACAGGTGGCAAAAGTCGATCCTTTTTCAGTGCAAACTGCGTACTGTGGATTACCGTACATCGAGACACCGGCATGTTCGCCTTTCGCATTGACGATATAAAACTGCAGACTGAAGGACGGATTCCCGTTCTTGTCCAGAAGACGCTTCTCGATCGTGTTGGCGCGAATCCGCTTGAGCGCCTCCATGCCGGCATCCTTTGGGCGCATACCCCGACGCAGATTCTCGACAATCAAAAACGAAGACAGATTGTACAGATTCGCTTCGCCGCGACCCGTAGAACCCGCCGCGCCGACTGCGCCGTCCACATACAGTCCTGCACCCAGAATAGGGGAGTCGCCGACGCGGCCGGGAATCTTAAACGCCAATCCGCTGGTGGTGGTCACCCCGGCGATTTCGCCCTTTGCATTGACGCCGTTACAGTTGATCGTCCCGTACATATGGTGCGGATCGATCAGGCGCTCCTGCGCCATTTGGAGGGTGGCTGCCATGCCCGCTTGGGCGCGTTTGGCAGGATCGAGGTAGTGTTCGGGGTCGGCTCGTCGCTTCCATTCCAGATACATCTGGCGGGAATGTGGGGTATTCAGGTCGTCCTCAATTGTCATGCCTATGGTTCTGGCAAACTTCTGGGCATCCTTACCGACAATCAAATGATGATCCGTCTGATCCATGACCGCTTTCGCCACCAGCGATGGAGTACGCACGCCTTCAAGACAGGCGACCCCTCCTGCCCGTTTCTTAGCGCCATGCATACAACAGGAATCCAACTGGACGATACCGTCGGCATTGGGCATACCCCCGTACCCGACGCTGGTTTCGGCGGGATCAAGTTCGACGATGTTGACCCCAGCTATCAGAGCGTCCAGAATATCGGTTTGTCCGGTCATCAGAGAAAACGCCTTTTCGACACAGGTAACTGTTCCGCCATTTTTGAACTGGTTGCCGTTGCCCGAAGCGATTACAACCGGCTTAAGATCCGAAGGCGCATAAATGGTCGGGACAGCGAATGAGCGGGACGGTTTGGCAAGCCCGATAGAGGCTCCTGCCACGAGAAGACGGCGGCGGTTGAGTTTCATGAGAGCTAGGTTTCCTGACTGGCAGAGAAGATTCCCTCACTATTCGACAATCCCGTCGGAAATTCCCTTTATGGCGACCAATCGAGTTCTGAAGTAACCCGTTTTCTCTATCGGATGAGCATACTATCGGGGGAAGCCTATCGTTTTAACAATCCTTGAATGCTCTTGGGGATTGGCGCGGAGCGACTCGCAATCGTATCGTCACCGAATCGCCGATGTTAAGCGTTTCAGATCGCTGGATAATGGTTTTGATTGGAACGATATACGCTCCATCTTTGGGCCACAGAGATGTCTCCCATGATGTCTCGCCGATCTGCGCTATCACCGGGATCATACCCCATCCGTAAGTGACTAGCCCGGAAACCTCCTTCAATGCATGACACTGCGCACAAGGGACTGTCACAAACCAGAAGGGGGAAGGTCCCTTCCAGAACCAGATTTCACCGGTGAAAGTCATTTCCAGTGTGGCGCAGTCCTCAATTTGAAAGTCAGTCCTATCAGGGGAATATGTGACGAAATCTTCGTGTAAATCACGTTCCTGAGAGCCAGTTTCCATTGTCCCAGTATACTGTATTCAGGTGAATTTACTCATGGATAAATCGCATATCTTCATTGCATCACTTTGCACCGGTTCTGACGTTACCCTACAGTTTTACTGGCAGTAGGGGGATGGGATCGTGAGGCGGAATACTTTCCTCTTTTCCACATCATTCAGAAACCGGTTCTCATTCAGGTAATTCGGGTAGGACTAATGGACGACCTTTCGGGCCGTTATAGAAGAATAGTTCATCCTTGCCATCTACCGAACCCTGTAACAAAGGCGCATCGATATCGATCCTGACCCCTTTACGGGTCGCTTCCTGTTGCAAAAATTGGCGTAGTCGTTCCAGTTTGATTTCTTCGGAAATATTTCCCCGAATCGCGAACGCCACTGCCTTGATAGGCACGGTCAATTTATTCCCCTTCATCATTCCTCCCGCTACTGGTTCGATTCTCAGGCATCCTGTCCGACAGTGTATCTTATGGACTGTGTCTCCATTGCAGATTTGAAAAGATTCCTACGCACCTGTTAACTCATCGGGGCGCATCTCTAAAAATTCGTAGAATTGTTGATAATTTCTAATGGAAACAAAAAACTGACTCTCCAGCAATATCCCCGTCATAGCAACATCCCGGTTATCATGATGACTTCAGGAAATCCCTTTCTCCGTGATCCAGGCGGATACGACTCGCGCCATCTCAGTGAAGATGTCTTCGTCGCTCTGTCGGGAACGTTTCTGAATGGCGTATCCATGATTCGCGGTATCCAGCAGGCTCAGGGTGGCGCTGTCGCCGAGACTTTCGCAGACTGGCTTTAGAAGAGACAACTCCGCAAGATCATCACGAGTACCAGAGAGGAAGAGCATCGGGAGGTTTATTTTCTTCAGGTGCGCGGCGCGTTCAATTCCCGGTTTACCTGCCGGGTGGAGGGGGAAGGAAAAAAAGATCAAGCCCCGCACCTCATCCAGAGGTGAGAGTGACTGCGCCAACGAGGTCATGCGTCCTCCGAACGAATGCCCACCTGCTACAAGGGGCAGATCAGGGGTGGCGCGACGGGCGGCGGCGACGGCGGAATGAATGGTAGCCAGAGTCACTTCCTGAGAGTCTCGACCGCCACCGCCCCGCTCCATGTAAGGGTAATTGTAGCGGAAAGTCGCTATATGGGTTTCAGCGAGACGCTCAGCAATAATCTGCAGGGTGCGGTGACGCAAATCCGCACTCGCGCCATGCCCAAGGACGAGCAGACTACGGGCGTTGTCCGGGCGTATGAGCAGTGAAGTAACTTCCCCTTTTTCTGGAGTCGCTATGAACCGTCCTTCCGTCATGTCCTGATACCTGTCAAATTGCATCGAAAATTCGTTCGGCTGCCCTCTCTTACCTGTTTTCTATAAATGTATCATGCGGTCATTGCAAAATAATGCAAATTTTTTTCTTGCTTGAATACTATGGGAAAACCGTCGAATCTGATCTTGTTGTGTCAAAAGTCGCTGCATATCAATAAATAACGCAATAACTGACAAGAAACTATGGGGTTGGTATTTCATAAGGGAAATCTTAAACACTTCTGTAGCATTGATGCTATCTTACATAGGGCAATGTCAGACGTCATTATCACCAATTTTGCTCTCAGACTTTGATCCCGCGAAAATTGGTGCGAAATTGTTGAGGGTTATCGACTCGAGAGGACTGTCAGCAGGTAATAGGAGGCAAAATATATCAATAGGAGGTCTTGCACTTTGTCCAAAATTGCGTATAGTAGGAACGTGATCTCCTTTTCTCTCCACGTGCTGTAGTGGACGGCCTGCCGACAGGTACGGCAGGCCTTAATTTTTTCCCTTCCCACAATACCGATCCTCATTCTTGTCAATTGTCAATTTATCTCAATCCGCAGGTATCTCTGACTCGAAATTACGTGAATTTTCTTGATTTCTACAGAACGTTCGCTATCATCCGTGCCGCTTGTCCGATTTACTCCTCTGCATTGGTCAAGTACAATGGCTGCGTGATAGCGTCCTTTGATAGATCGATATCCTCTGATAGACCGATATCCGCCAGTGCGCTCGCGAATCTAAACCTATGAACAGGTATCGCCTCTATCCCAGCCACGCGTATGTAGCAGAGTCGGATTTGGGATGGTTTATTCGCCACCTTTTCAACCAGCGACGCGGCGACCGTGGCGGAGTCTATACAGGTGTGTGGCAAATCCAGTTAATCGGCATGGGGCAATCTATCCGGCAAGGTGGCGAATAACTCCTCCCAAGCGTACGCCCTTAGCTAGTCACGGAGGAGACGCTATCCGCTGGTCAGAGATAAGGCATAGATGTTGCAGAGGAAGAAAGTGCGCAGTCGGGACGTTCCGCTCTCCTTTTCCACCACACTGTGAAAAAGAAGCGGTTCGGAAGAACAGGAGATTAGGCTTCGTTCCCAGATTGTATTGCCGATTCCGCCGCCAGAGCAAGAGCGATAAATGCGTTGTAAAAGCCGTCGATATGTCTCGAGGCGATCATGGCGCGGGCGACCATGAAAGCGTCTTGCCAGTAATCGCCATCGGCGATTTCCGCATCTTTTCCGTAGAGTGTTGCCGCGATACCTTCGCACAGAAATCGGCGCTTTTCTTCTGAGTTTTCGTTTTCCAACAGTTTCATATCTGGCAGATTCACGAAGGCATTGAGGTGCGATTCAATTCCGTCATCACACCGTTGGGAGCGTTCGATAGTGACATGGGCACGGTTGAGCGCATCATATACTGGTTCATTTTCTTCCAGAGAGACATTGGGAGATTCGACTGTCTTGTCATCGATGAAACAAATATCGGATTTCATGTGCATCTTAGAAACAATCATAGCTGTTTTCCATAGAGAGATTATGCTGCTCTTTTCCTGATCGAGTTGCCGTTCTAATTGTCAGTTTCATATGTTTACATCTTAATTATACTTTATATATTCAAAATGTAACAAGATAAATGTGATCTAATTGAAAAAATGTTAAAAAATAATTTTTATGCTGTATTTATTAACTTATTGATACGAATTTAACATGATCAATGGCTCTCGTTTTCTTTGAGCTTTAGGACAGGGAATGTAGTCTATGCTGATGTGTCGATTTTCACCGTATTACCTTTCACCATTGAGGGCGAAGGGCAAACGGCGACGACGGTCGACCATCTTAACAACGAAAAGAAGACGATAGCCACCGTCCTGATGATCTATTCACGTGTTCCTGTGTATTAGTGTCTGCAATTCGTCAAACAATAACAATAATGGTGAAATGCATCACAGCTAACCTTCAACGTCTTAATTGGACTGAAAACAAAAAGAGTATCCGCTGGAATCTTCCCGCGGATACTCTTTTCTGTGCTACCGTGAGTAAAGTCAGGGTTTGGCGGGGTAAATAGTCTTACCTTCTTTGACCGTTTCTAATACTTTGATATCCTTGATCGCCATCGGCTTGACCTTCAGGGGATTCTGGTTCAGAATCACCAGATCGGCGAGTTTTCCGGGTTCGAGTGAGCCCTTGCGCGATTGTTCGTCGTACTGTTCCGCGCCCCAGAGCGTCATCATTTTCAAACCTTCGTAAGGCGAAATGCGCTGATCGGAACCGATACTCGCTCCGGCGCGGGACGTTCGATTGACGGCAGACCAGAGCATCATTATCTGATCAAGCGGCGCGACCACGAAATCGGTATGATTGGTGGGGCGTAAACCGGAATCGATGGCGTCACGGGTCGGGCTGATATACATCGCCTGCGCCTTGCCCCGGTTTTTGATGTGCGCATCCGCGAAGTAAAAGGTGTGCAGGGTATAGAATGAAGGGCGTACCTTGTACTTGACGAATTTGGGCATCTGATCCTTCCGCATGAATTGCGAATGAATCGTGGTCACATTCCAGTATCGGCTGTAATCTCCGGCGCGGGCGAATTCATACGCCTTCAGGAACGAATCGATAGCGCCATCGCCATTGCAGTGGAGCAGTAAAGGCACTTTGAGCGAATAGACCTGCTTGACCATTTTGTTGATCGTATCCTGCGGGAATGTCAACTCGCCGCGCCAGTTCTTTTCGCCCGCCGGGCCGCCGGTCAAGTACGGCGTGGTGAAGTACGCGGTGCGTCCCTGCGGGGAACCGTCCACCGTGAGCTTGACGCCGCCGATTTTGAGCCGATTCCGGTATTTCGTCCATTCGGAGACGGGAAATTCCGCCAGCGTTTGCTCCAGGTCGGTGATGAACGGATACGCGATCACATCGATTATATTTGCTCCCGTATCCGCCGCGCGTTTGATGGTTTGCAGTTGCCCCAGATGGGTTGCGCCTTCCTGTGCGGTGGTGATTCCCGCTTCCGCATACAGCGCCTGACCGGCGCGAGTGGCAGCGATCTCCTGTTCCGGGGTCATCGTTTCGGTCTTACTCACTACTGGGAGAAAAGCTGTCTCCATGATCAGGCCATACGGTTCGTTCGTCCCCGGCTTACGGACAATGACACCGCCGGGAGGCGTTTTCGTCTCGGCGGAATAGCCGTAATATTTCAGAGCGAGGCTATTTAACACCGTCCCGTGCATGGAAATATGATCCACGCGCACCGGATTATCGGGGAACGCTTTATCCAGATCGTCGCGGTTGAGAAGACGTCCTCCCGGCATGACGTTATCATCGTATCCATAGCCGATGATCATCTCGCCTTTGGGGATATTACGCTCTTTGGCATATTTTTGAAGCGTCGCAATGATCGAAGGAACATCGCGGGCGGGTCCGGACGGCGGCGGATAGAGTTTCGCCTGGTTTGCTACCTGAAGGGAGTTGTAGTAATGGCTGTGCCCGTCGATAAATCCGGGGAGCAGCGTCTTGCCCTTGAGGTTGACGACAGAGGTAGTTGGCGCTTTATAGGGTGTGATTCCTGATGCGGGACCGGCATAGACGATCTTGCCGTTCTTGATCGCAAGACGTTCGACATATTGCGGCGTCTTCCCTGCCATCGTCAAAATATCGCCGCCATAATAGATGGAGTCCGCGCCCTGCGCCTGCGCCGATTGCGGTAGGGAAACCAGCGATATCGTCGATAACGCACCGAAAATGGCGGTTACCCCCTGCACAATGGGGAAGGATGTTCGTCGAGAGACCTGAATCATTTGTTGAGTCGTTCTTTCTGCACGAGTTACTTAGTGTGTCTGACTGTAAATGAGACTATTAATTGATAATCAAATCTCAGTATACCTGAATCATTTCTTGAGATATGACTTGTATCCTGAATATTTTATTACATAAGGAATATGAATAATTGGCCCAAAGAACTATCGTGCAGAGCGCAATGGGATATCCTTTGATTGAATTTTACCGAAAAGACACCACTTTTTCATAGTTGCAATCTATTCCCGCCCCCTCTTGTGTAAGTGTCTCCCTTATCTCGGATCGAAGACGAGCCGGATGACCGACGCCTTACCAGATGAGGTGACCGCAATCTCCGCTTGAAGTTTACGCGCCTGTAACGGCGATTCGTATTCCTTTGCTTTCTCCTTCTCCGTATAGAATTTTTCGATGCCGAACTCGACTTCCTGATGGTCGCCGCACGAACTCTTGAGGAAATACCCACTCTCCGGCTTTTTGAGGGTGGGTTCCCCGGCGATCCAGCGATGTTCTTCGGTACCGGGGGACACACCCGTGGACGGCGATAATTCCTTTGTGAGGGGCACATAGCGCGGAACCGAGCAGGGAAGATCGTTCAGTCGCGAGGCTTTCGTAGAAAACGCATAGCTGAGAGTGACATAATCCCCTTTGATCAGGTGGGTCGGATCGACAGGAACGACCGCTAAGAACCCACGTTCTCCAAGCAGGAATGGCACCGCCGCGAGGATTCCGGTGGCTAGCAAAACCATCGCCTGCAGAGCGACACCGACTATCAGTAGCGATAATCTGGAAGACAAAAGCGACGGTGAACGTTCCGACGGAATCATAGACCTGTTTCCTTTTCATTAAATCCTGCTAAACAGTAATAGGATCGGCATTCATCTATCGTTAGCATCCGGCTTCCCTGGGCTATCAATCAGGTTAATTTTAATGGGTCAAACTCTTTTTTCGACGCCAGTAATTAGCGACCATAAACACGACAATAGCGCACAGCAGAAACAGCGCCGCACCGCCCAGAATGCCGCCAGCGGAACCGATGAACTGAATGTACAGACGAGTAACCTGTAGCAGCAATGCTATGACCCCGAGCGCTGAGGTGCGACCGCGATCCTGCTGAAGCCCGATACTGATCAGACTAGCAGCGGAAATCAAAGTAACAATATCGGTTCCTAATGCGAAATAAAATCTGTCCCATTGCGGACTCAGGATGATCCACAGCGCCTGCGCGGCGAACATCAATGTCAGGAGCGTCATCAAAGCCGACTCCGCAACATTCTCTCCAGAACCTGCAGCGGAACGCAAGATTCGTCCAATGCTCAGGGACAAACTCGCAATGAATGTCACCCCTATCGTTGCTATTATCCAGAATGAGGGAATTCCCCCTGAACCCGGATCGAGCCTGAAACCCGAATCTGATAAGGACAGCTGCAGCTCGGTGAGTGCAAGGAAAAAGACAATCATCAGCAAACCGTAGCGTCGGTATGCCGATGCGATACTGCTGGGTAATGTGAAACAAATATCCAGACAGACCAAGCCCGCCCCGACCATACCGAACAACGGGACTGAAAGCCACCGTGCCGACTCACCTATATACAGTTCGGTAGCGAAAACTCCCAGAAGCAGGAACATACCGAGCAGAGCCGGACTCTGGCGGACATGGGAACGCCAGATACCATATGTCAGCGCAGGAAAGGTAACCAGACCTATTCGCAATAGCGCAAATGGATCGCTGTCCCTGCCGAAAGCCGAATCCGGCGCGGTGGACAGAATCCATATCGCGAGCAACGACACGAAAAGCGCATGAAATAAAACTGAATCGAAATAGAGGACAAATGGAACGATTCCCAGAAGCCACAACAGGACGCCGATGGATTCCTGTCCATTATTCTGAAAAACCTGCTGGATCAGAAAGATATCACCGCCCAGCAACAGGCAACCCAGAAAAAATAACGCTTCCGAAAGGCTGAATCTGCCGGTGGATTCACCGGTTTGTCTTAACTTTCTCCAGTGGGAGCGGAACGCTGTTGCGTACACAGATGCCGTGATTCCGACGACGATTCCAATCTTCGCGGCGCCGGACAACGCCGACCAGTTGTATGCAATCAACAGACAGACTGCGGCGGCGGCGAAAAGCCCCGCGATCCCCATCAGGATAGAGACGGTTCGTGAAGATTGCCGTCCTTCAGCGACAGCTTCAGATTCATACAGTCCGATGATCCTTTCTGTCGCTTCGTCTGTGACAATTCCGACATCGCGCCAGTGTTGAATCTCCCGCAGTAGCCAACGGCGCTGTTCTCCTGAGATCGGGCGGTTATTCATTGTAATAGTGTACCCAAGGAAATCAAGGAAATAAAGGTGCATAAGAAAAAGGAATAGTATTATAATTTTGGTAGGGAATTTGACACTGTCGTCGATTCAGGAAGTATTACATAATGAATATAAAGGATATGGATCGATGGGAAGAATCCGGTTCGGGATCGAACTCGCCTGCGATGGCGCCACGAATGAAGACGTCGAGAATCCATCAGTTCGGCGGAATCGATTCGATCCTTCTGGAGAGTATCCCAATTCCTTCTTCCGGTATCGCTCAGGTTCTGGTGCAAACGCAAGCGGTTGGGGTAGGGGTGTGGGACGCTCTTATCCGCCCAACAGTTGAAGTAAACGGACTTCCCCGATAGCAATGGTCAGGTAATCATTCACAAAGAAACGCCTCCGTATTCCGGCGATGCCAAAAAACGGAGGCGTTATTTCTGTGCGTTCGTAGCCAGAACTACAAGCCAGGGTTGAGGCTACAAAGAGTAGCCAGGGCGGTAGACAGGACGGATAATCTTTTCGACCTCATCGGCAGTTGCGGAACCATTCCGCACCTTCAAGTCTTTCGCGTTCCAGAGGATTTTTTCCCCTTCACCCTTCCAGGCGGGCCAGACCGCCAGGTTCCCGAGCAGAATGGTTTCCGCCAGAGGTCCGGCGTATTCCGGGAAGTTGCCGACATTCTTTTCGACTCCACGAATCGCGGCGATAAAGTCTTCCCAGTGTCCCTTGGAGACCGGAAAAGTCACCGGCTTGGCGGTATCTTCTTCGATGATCTCACCCGCTGGCGTGACGACAAATCCGCCGCCACCGTAGTCGCCGGGGGTGTACAGTACGCCCTTGTCGCCGATAATCAGTGAGCCAGAACTGGGCATTTCGCCGTTTTCGGGCAACATCGCCTTGGGTATCAGTTCCTTGCCAGGCTTGTAGCCGCCATCATACCAGTACATGGTCAGGGCGGGGCGCGTCTTGCCATCAACCTTGCCTTCGGGGAATTCGAAGATGATCTTTGAGCTTTTCGGATAGCTGTCCTTGTTGTGACCGCTACAGGTCGCCACTACCGACAGGGGATTGCGCAGATTCAACGCCATGAATGGCAGGTTGACCATGTGGCATGCCATGTCACCCAAAGCTCCTGTGCCGAAGTCCCACCATCCGCGCCAAGCGAATGTGTGATAGTTTTCTCCGAATCGTCGCTCCGCCGCCGGGCCGAGCCACAAGTCCCAATCCAGATTCGCCGGTACTGGGCGTGAGAACGAACGGTCGATGCCCTGCGGCCAGATCGGACGGTCTGACCAGACATGCACTTCCTTGACGACGCCGATATGTCCGGCGCGTACCCGGTAAGCGTTCTTACGCATGCGGTTGTCTGCGGTTCCCTGATTACCCATCTGTGTGACCACGCGGTTTTTGCGGGCAAGGTTTGACAGTTCGCGGCATTCGTAAATGCTGTGCGCGAGCGGTTTCTGGGTGTAGGCGGGCTTTTTTAGGTGCAATGCCAGAGCGGTCGCCGGGCCATGGGAATGGTCGGGGGTGCTGACCGTCACTGCATCGATCTGTTTTCCCATTTCGTCGAACATTTTGCGGTAGTCGCGGTACTGTTTGGCGTTCGGGTACTTCTGCGCTTTTTTAGCCAGCGCTTCCGAATCCACATCACAGATCGCGACGATATTGCCAAAACGTGCAGCGTCGTCACTATCGCTGTCGCCTTTGCCGCCCACGCCGATACAGGCGAAACTGAGCTGTTCATTGGGCGATTTGGGGTTTAAAAGGCGTGCGGCGTGCGCTTCGACGCCGCCAAACATGCCGATTCCGGTGACGGTCGCTGCGGTGCGTAAAAAATCGCGGCGACTCTGTTGCCTGCTCATGTTCTCATCATCCTCCAGGGCGTATAGCGCCCCATTTCCAGTGTCTTTCTCACGTCCGTCGCATTCGCACGGGACGAATATCGTTAGACTCTCTATAAGGTACGACTGCACGAAGAAAAATCCTGCCTGACCGTAGCATCTGTCGCCGGAATGCGCCACTATAAGGAAGAATAATCGGGAGAACACGTCAAATACAGGACTTCTGCCTGTCTGGCGATGGTGGTTGACTGAAGCTATAGCCGATGCATTCGGGCAAACGTCCCAAGAAAAGGCAATCACCCCATCAGCAGGATTCCTTTAAGAATCGAAATAGCCAACGAAATCTTCTATGGCGGACTGAGACATGCATATCCTACCGTTCATCCGGACGGTCGCCACAGACACGGCAATCCCGTCATCGAAACCCCGAACGATCGGAATGGTGACAATATTTGCAGTGAGACGGCGGAATCCTTCTCGACTGGGACTCAGACAAACCTGCGTAAATTCTGAAAATCAGTAACTAATATTCGCTCGGAACGTCAGTACGACACGGCGCTGTTGTGGAGAGCGTCTCTATTATGACCAATTCAGGGATTCTGATCGCACTGGCGATTTTCGATCTGTTGATTCTCGCGGTCGTTTACCGTGTGATTCAGGCATATGCGCCGTTGAATAGACAAACGTTGACTTGTATTCTGGCAGGATTAGCTGGGTTCGTGTTTCATGCCTTTATGTTTTTCAGTGGAGGATTTCTGATCTTGCAACTGGCTACTTATGCCGGTCTGATCGGCATCTATCTTTACGCCTCTCGAAAACCCGTTAACAGAAAGCTATGATCGGAAAATCTCCTCAGAATCCCGGCCATTTTTCCTGAAGGGCGAGGGCGTCGCGCACTTCGTTCGCGAATTGCCAGCACAGATTCCGATTTGTCATGATCAGGATACCGCTACCAGTTTCAGGTCGGATGTTAAAGATATTGTAGTATCCCTGTGCGTTCCCGCCGCGAAACAGGTATTTCCGATTGTTGTAACCGTCCCTGCCCAGCGCCATCATCTGTTCATCGCCATCCGAATCTACCGACAATGCTTTGAGCATCAAGTCTGCGTTTTCCCGGGACAGAATTCGAGCTCCGGGCTTTCCCGCAATAGAACGCATGAAGTCCTCCAGGTATATCGCAAAGTCGCGTGAGGTCGTCCATAGACCAGCAGCAGCGGATTCCGGATACACACGCCAGCCGTTCTCCAATGGTTCGCCGTCCTCACCATGCCCTACCGCGACCTGACTTCGGAGCGAATCTGACGGGGTAAGCGCAAAAGTGGAGCGTTTCATGCCCAATGGATCGAAAATCAATCGCCGCGCGACAGAGTCATAGGAAACGCCAAATCGATCCTCGATAGCTTGCTGAAGTACCACATAATTTTCTGCTGCCAGATTATAAGTCGAACCTGGGGCGGTCGTCAGACGTGTGGGCGGAGTGGTTGCAGGCTTTTCGCCGTTAAGAACCTGTAGCAGGGTAGGCACAGGTTCTAGCGGGTTGTAGCCAAAATACTTGTGATAGATCAACCCGCTCTTGTTCTCAAGCAGATCGCGTATTGTCAACGGACGACCGCCCGGAAACTGTGGTGATTTCCATGCTTTGAGATAATCGTTGATGGTAGCATCGAGCGAGATTTTCTTCTCCTGAACGGCGCGCAGAGCGGCAGAGGTCACCAGAGTATTTCCCATAGTTCCCACCTGAAACAGCGTGTCCCCGGACATCGGGCGACCTCGCGACGCTTCCCCGAAATTGGCGATCCATGCCAGTTTATAATCCCGGATCAGAGCGATACTAACGCCCGGAATATGATGGTACGCCATCCGCTCCGTAATCGGGACACCCTTTTCACCGATGCGTATGGGAATATCTTTCGGGGCGTCTTTCTGCCCGAAGGCGACACCGCTAGATACCGCTAAAGATGCCAGCAAGACGAAAGAAGTGAACCCGTATCGTAGGAAAGGCGAGGCGCAAATGGATAAACGGATCATGAAAAACTTTCATTCAGAAAAAATGTGTGATAGATCCCGGAAGATTTCTCTTCGTTAGCTTTGTACGGTTTCTATCGTTAGATGTCAAGATGGGGAGAAAAGGTATCAAGATTACAGACGCTCGTTAAATGTTTCAAAAGTCACCGGGAACTAACCGGAATCGCAGGGAGGCTTCGGGAACCGGATTTACTCACCGAACGGACTGCAAACAGATAATCATCTTTGGATATTGGCAAAATCGCCTGTCGATCTGACACCGGAAAGCGGCGGAAGCCTTCCCAATCGGGAGAGGATGTTTTTCTCCAGAGAATTTCCACTGCGACAGCGTCGGACGGCGCGACGAAAGTAAGCGTTGTCTCAGCGGAGAGATCGCCTTTCAAGGCGACTCGTGACGGGGTGGCAGGGGCGGCGGCGAGATCGGCGACCACAGCTGCATTCACCTGCGCGACTCGTGCAAGATAGGCGTAATCCACATATTCCGGCAGGTCCCCGTAAATCACGCCCTTTTCCGTTCGCAAGTCCTGATGTTGATGATCCCAGTTTTCATTAGGTTCGGTGAAGCGACAAGCAGCGAAGCCCTGTTCCAGAAAGGGAGTATGGTCACCGCCGCGTCCGTAGCGGTCATTACGATAAATCAGATCAAGTGTAAAGCCTTTGATATAACGGCGGACGGCGTCCGTGGCGGTTCGGGCGAGCGTCCGTGACGGGCTGTCCGCATCTGTACCCCAGGCGCGACGACGCAGCAAGTCGTTTTGCGATTCAACAGGGTTATATCCCGCCGAAAAGATACGGAGATGTTTGTCGTCCTTTTTACCGTTCGCTCCCCGGGAGTTGCCCACGATATCGTTGGTGAACATGGCGATGACGTTCTTTTTTTCAGCGGTCATTCGCTGAGCCAGGTGCGTGGAGCCCAATAGCGCTTGTTCCTCGCCAGTCACGGCTGCGAAGATGATAGTGCAGGGGAATTTCTCTTGCGACATCGTTCGCGCCAGTTCGAGGACGACCGCTACTCCGGAGGCGTCATCGTTTGCGCCCGGCGCACGAGAGGTGGCATTCATGACATCGGTCACGCGTGAATCGTAATGCCCGCTGACGATAATTATCCTTTCATCCTCGCCTGTCAGCGTTCCGGGCAGCACAGCCAGAACATTGGTCAGCGTCTCCGGCGAGTTCATGCGCGTCCCAGCGGGTTGAACCCAGACCTCTTTTTTTACCTGTAGTCGTTTTCCAGTAACGTTCGAGATAGCGGTAAACTCTTTCGCTATCCAGTTAGCCGCTGCATCCGCACCGGTCGCCCCGGAAAGTGTGTGCCGTGTGGGAAATGCCGCTAGCGCCCGAACGCTCTTTTCCAGAGAATCCCGACGGACTTCCCGAACAACTCGGACGACTGTAGCATCCCGCGTTGGATATGAACTGTCCTCGACACTTTGTGCCGGAAGGTGAGAACAAAGCAGGAGCGCCAATGTGCCCACAAGAATTATCCGTAATGCAACCGAAGAAGAGATGAACATCTACTATTGCCTTATACTGAACCATTTTGATATCATATTCTGACAGGAATGCGTTTCTATAGCAAGTTTGCAGGTTCTATGCAAAGTTGCTGTTCATTGCGGTGACGACGCCGGTGGTGACGCTTCTGATTTATCAGGATACCGTCCTGGCATACCCCGATTTGCGCTATGCTCAATGGATCATGGCGTTCTGCATCCAAAAGGATAACACATGGGACAATATTAGAGAATCTTCGAAGGACTACGTCCAGCGGAGCGCTTGAGAAGGTCTGAGACCCTCGAGGGAAAGCAAAGTAATCAATTGACAATAACACCGACAGATCGCCGGCATGATTTGGATGGACTTCGCGCTATCGCCATGCTGATGGGAATCGCACTGCATTCGGCAATGTCTTTTTTTGGAGCGCCGTGGCCGGTGCAGGATAGCCAACAGTTACCGTTATTGGGTTTGCTGGTAGCTTCGATTCATGGCTTTCGGATGGCTTTGTTTTTTCTGGTCAGCGGGTTTTTCACGGCGATGCTCTGGCGCAAGCGTGGTGCGATGGCGCTGCTCAAACAACGGACACAACGTGTCCTCATCCCATTGCTAATTGGTCTGGTGACCATCATTCCGCTGTTTCGGTGGGTGTCCAGTTTGTCTATCCCTTCTACCGCTCAACCTCCGGTAATCCGGTCGTATACCGAGGGGCAAGACCCAAATGCCCGTGATCCTCAGTTTGGAGCGACCCTCCTTTCCTGGGCGGCGATGCAAGGGGATCTGAAAATGACACAGAAACTACTCGAAAAGGGAGCGGATATCAATGCAACCAATACGGACGGTTCCACCCCACTACATAGCGCCGTCTTTATCGGGCGGGAGACGTTGTGTCGCTACCTGCTCGATCATGGAGCTAACCCATTAGCCCGCAACGCCAACGGGCAACTGCCTGCCCAAACCGCTAATCTCGATCTCAAAGCCACCACGTACCTGATGGGCATGCTCCAGCTTCCTCCCAGATCGCCGGAGGACATTCAGAAGGGGCGCGACCTGTGCCTGAAAATGCTTCCGCCGACACCTCTGCCAACAGCCGGGGTCGCGCCCGGATCGAATAGTTTGCGCGACCGCTATCTGGCATTCGTCACGGGCGGCAATCTGTCGTGGCTGTTTACCTTGTCCCTTTTCGAGCACCTCTGGTTTTTGTGGTTCCTGTGCTGGATGATCGGGTTTTTCCTGATATGGACGGTTCTCGAAGACAAACAGATGATTCCAACTGGTCAGAAATTTCGCTCGTGGATTATTACGCCCCGGCGCTTCCTCTGGCTGATACCGCTTTCCTGTATGGCGCAGTATTTCATGGGGATGTCTGGTCCAACGTTCGGTCCCGATACCGCTACCGGTCTGATTCCCCCGCCGCACCTGCTGTTTTATTACGGTATTTTCTTCTTTTTTGGAGCGCTCTATTATGATGCCGATGATCGGGAAGGCGCACTGGGGAGCCACTGGGCGATTGCGCTATCTATCGCGATGCTGGTCGCCTTCCCGGTCGGAATGGCGACCCTTACCTGGTTACGTCCTGTGTCGGACTTATTTCAGGTTTGCTACGCATGGTTGATGGTCTGCGGAACGATTGGACTGTTTCGGAAACTGCTTCGGCGAGAAAACAGCGTCCTACGCTATCTGTCAGACGCTTCCTACTGGATGTATCTGGCGCACCTTCCGCTGGTCGTCTATCTTCAGCAAGTCCTTTCCCCGCTACCGTTGCCGGGCATTCTGAAACTGGCGCTGATTCTGACGGTATCGTCTGCGTTTCTGCTACTGACCTATCAGTTTTGCGTTCGCTATACTCCGATTGGTGTCCTGTTAAATGGGCGGCGAGCGATACCGGAAAAAAAGCTGGTCGCGAACCAGATAATCAAGCAAGATACCATCATTAAAGAATCGAGCGAATAAGCGGATTTCCGCCTCCATAACGCGATTTTCCGGTACATCTCTGAAGGCGAGAGTCAACTCTTCACGATGTACCGGAGTTGAATGCAATCGTTACCAGAAATCGACTCCAGCACGAATGAACCCGGCATGATAGGGCATGCGAGAATGGTCGGCCCGAAATTAGTAACGGTGACATTCAGGTAGATCGGATAGTCGTTAGGCGAGATGAACCCGGAGGAAGAGAGCGCTGGCAGTCAATATCAGTCTGTCTTTGAAAATGCCTCAAATAAGGGAAACATAAGATTTCGAGTCTATGTCTGGCTCTTCGTTGAAAAGCGCTTTCCTGAATATTCAGGGGAGTCGGTAAATGGCTATTTGACCCCAACCCGCCAAAGATCCCGAACCAGAGGGGCGATTTACGCCCTTCGGAAGGAAAGGGCAATATCCGTGCCGATACAGAAAGCGCCCGACCTACTCGCAAAGGTCGGCAATACATTGTCCCCGCCAGCAAATCCGCCTCCCTATGATAGATCGCCTGCGACGCCAGAAAAGGCAATTCCGCAAAAGGCAATTCCGCAAAAGGCAGTTCCGCCAGAGGACGCGCCGAAACCGAATGTCTCCGATGTGGATAAGATTCCTTTGCCCATGCCCGGTCAATGGACTCTCCGGCATTTCTTGATCGTCGCGGGACTTGTGGGTATACTGGGCGTCATCGGTTTTGCGATTCTGCGCTGGCGGGCCATGCAACCCACTTCGGTTTCTATCACGAAGCCTGTCGTCCGAACAGTGACCGAGACAATCGCCGTGACAGGACGCGTCGCCGGTAACCGTGAGACGCTGGTGGGAACACAGAACGCTGGCATCATTCGTGAACTGCGCGTTCAGTCTGGAGACAGTGTACAAAAGGGCGATGTTATCGCCAAAATGGAGAGCGCCGTCGCCCTGTCGCAGCTGGCCCTGGCGGAGAAGTCATTGATGATCGTTCGCGCCCGGCAGGCGGAAATCATGACCGGGCCGCGAACCTCTGAGGTCGAAGCGGCTCGGGCGCGGGTTTCTCAGGCAGACGCCACCGTCGCCGAATCGAAGGCCGCAATCAGCGAGGCGCTTCCCACTCTGCCTCAGGCGAGAGCTACTGTGGTTCAGATGCAGGCTCGTAGAGACCTCGCTTCCCGAAACCGAGATCGACAACAATCTCTGTTCAGTGAGGGAGCGACTACGGCGGTGGAGTCGGAAAAGGCGACTGTCGAATACACTGTCGCACAGGCAGATTTGACATCCGCAAAGCTAAAGGTTATGGGCGCACAGGCGAGTATCGGGGCCGCACGGTCTCGCGCCGATGCCGCATCTGCGCTCGCTCGAGCGGTTAACGCCGAACGCCGGACTATTGAAGCGGGACCGAAGCCTGAAACAGTTTCCGTCGCCCGTCGGCAGGTACGTGAAGCGGTGGAAGCTGTTCGGGTCGCCCAGGCTCAGGTGGGAACTCGAGATGTTCTGGCTCCCTTCGCCGGTACGATCACGGCAGTCATCGCACAGGTGGGCGCTTCCGTCGGACCAGGAAGTGGAATAGTCAAACTGGTGCAGACTGGTAGTCCGGAAATCCGGATGGATGTGGACGAGAGCAATCTGCCACAACTGCGCGTTGGGGAACGGGTCTTGATTTCATCGGCCGCCTATCGGAAAGATTCGTTCGAGGCGAAGGTCTCGCGTATCGGGGTGCAGGTGGACGAAGCGCGTGGAACGGTTGAAGTCGTGGTTGTCGCATTGCATCCCCCTCTTTGGATTCGCCCCGGACAGACGCTAAATGTCAACATTGTCACCGAGGAAGCGGTACGCCGTCTGTTCATTTCGACTGTCGCCCTGCGCAGTGAGGGCGACCGACATTACATCATTGACGCCACGGGAGGACGCGCCCGCTGGCAGGTCGTTCTGCCCGGCGAAGTGGCGGGGGATCAGGTAACGATTCTGGAAGGGCTTCGGGGAAGTGAGCAAATCGTCACCGACCCGAAAATCTCCTTCACGGCAGGCGCGCATCTTAAAATCCGGCGTAAAGCCGCCAAGGACATCGCTCCATGAGAAATTTTGCCCTGACGCTGGCGCTCCGGCATTTGCGATCGGGGAAAGGGCAGACTCTTCTGACTATCTCTGCGGTGGCAGCCGGGGTAATTATCGTGGTCTTTATCTCTGCAATTGTCTTTGGCATCCGGAAGAGCGTCATGGCGATGTTAACGGATGTCCTTCCGCATATCACGGTGGAGACGGCGGAGGAAAAGGCAGTTCCCCTGGCGCGAAGCGATCCCGCACCGGGGCTAACGACGAGTCGTATCGAGAAGCAGAACCCGCAACGCAAGTTTCTGGGCAACTGGTCGCACGATGTGGAAGTTATAAGGGGCATTGCAGGAATCACAGCGGTCGTACCGGTCGTCATGGGTCAGGGAATTCTGTCTCATGGCGGAAAGCAGGTGGGAACGCAAATCACCGGCGCGGACCCGGAAAGTATGAACACGGTCATTTCCATCGGCAAATTTCTCATAGCCGGGAAATATCACGGTATGCGTTCGGATGAAATCGTTCTGAACTATAAATCGGCGCGTGATCTGGGCGTTGCGACGGGAGACCGGGTTCGATTCGCTGCAGAGCGTCATTCCGCCTCTTTCCTCATTGCGGGCATCTATGACCCCGGACGGAATGCAGTACGAGCGGAATACATTACTCTCCGTCCTGCACAGAGTCTGTTCGAGACGGGTAGCGCCGTTACCCTGATTCTTATCAAAGGCGAGAGCCTCTACCGTTCGGATGCGCTGGCGGATCGTATCGCAACTCTGTTGCCAGTGCAGGCAAAGTCCTGGTCGCGCGAATTCCCGGATGTGCTGGGATCCATGAATGCCTATGACGCTTCAGCGTACCTTATCTCCGGATTTTCTCTGGTGGCGTCGGGCTTCGCCATCGCCTCGATACTGATTGTCTCCGTGGTTCAGAAGGGAAGGCAGATTGGTATTTTGAAGGGAATCGGGGCGACCAGTCGGCAAATCATGACGACTTTTTTGCTGGAAGGACTCTTTATTTCCCTGATTGGGTCGGTGTCGGGCGCGGTGATTGCGTCCGCCCTCATTCTTGTTCTCGGCGGACTGCGGCAGCCAGCCTCACGACCTGGAGGAATTGGAGAACTGCTTTTCCCCTCTGATCTGACTTGGCAACTCGTGGCGTCAGCGATTGCATCCGCCATTGCGACGACAGTACTGGCGGCCGCTCTACCCGCACGTCAGGCGGCGCATCTGGACCCGGCGGAGGTTCTTAGATGAGCGAAATAAAGAGCAAAAATGCCATTATCATCGAGACGAATCATCTCTACAAGACCTACCACAGTAAAGTCGAGACGCCGGTGTTATTTGATGTGAACCTGCGGATTCACGCCGGAGAGTTTGTCGCGGTCATGGGGCAGTCCGGTTCCGGCAAATCCACCCTGCTTAACATTCTGGGCTGCCTGGACCGTCCCTCCCGTGGAACCGTCCATATTGACGGACAGGATATCTCCCGTCTGTCTGATGATGAACTGGCACGATTGCGGCGGGAGCGCATCGGTTTCATTTTTCAAGCGCATTTCTTGCTGGATGAGTTCACCTGTCTGGAGAACGTGTTGTTACCCGTGTTAATACGGTACGGCTATATCCCGGCGAAGGAGAAGGAAGGAGCGATTGCGCTATTGAAGCGTGTCGGCCTCGCAAAAGAGCTTCACAAAACGCCCGATGAGATGTCGGGCGGTCAGAATCAGCGGATAGCCATCATCCGCGCCCTTGCCAATCGTCCTGTCTTGCTCCTCGCCGATGAGCCTACCGGCAATCTGGACAGCAAGAACGGCAAGGAAGTCTTCGCCCTGATGCGGGAAATCGGCGAGGAAACCGGGGTCGCCGTAGTTATGGTGACACACGACGACCGATTGGCGTTAGAGGCGCATCGCATTCTGTATATTGAAGATGGTTATCTTGGCGAACGGGATCGTGTACTATCCGCGCCCGGATCGCCCGGTATAATGCCGGTTCCTTCCTTCAGTCGAATGAACGCATAGTGTCCACTCGACATGTATTTGCCTACCCTATACGACATTGTCGCCCGAACTCTCCTTTGCCTTTTTATGGTGCGTTTGATGGACATTCATCCGCCATAACAGAAGGTACAGGGACAGGTTGTAACTTGATCGTCATCTTCAAATCGGAGTGGAGCAGGGCAATAGTGTCGACTTTTTCGACTTCGTCATACCTGCCCGTTTTACCGCACAACATTGAACGACACCAGATAAAAAAACTCTCCTGAGTTATGAAATAAGGGAGAATATTCCTGCATAAATAACGTTGAATCCCCTGAGGAATTTTCCAACTTGCGGATGAGAATATTATATCTCGATATCCGTGGTCGCAGGAAAATAGGACGTATCCGTATAATAATTGATTACCTATGCGTTCCAGTGACGATAGCCCGATTTCCCGTTCGTAACATTTCTTCCGGACGAAGGCAGGTGTTTACCGCACGACGCTTCCGGAGCTCTCTATATACTAATAATTCAGGAGTGGTATGAAATTCAATATTCGAAGTCTGGCGTTTTTCGTGTTTGCATTCGCCATTACTATGTCCCAGGGAATCAGCGGGGCGTACGCGCAGGGAGATGGACCGCGAGCCTATTTCTTCATCCCCAAAGAAACACGACTGGTATCGGTCTATGGTCTCTTTCTGAACGGCAACCAGTCTTATGACACCAGTATCGTCGCGAAGAACGGTAATATAGATGTCAATGTCGGGGTAATCCAGTACACTCACCCGATTGTATCGAATGATAAACTCGGCGCGTTGATTGCTATCGTCCCTTTCGGTGAAACCAAAGGTACGCTCAAAATTGGCAATCGTGAAATCAAGGGTAGCAGTTCCGGTCTGGGAGATATCCAGCTTGGCGCTGGACTGACGCTTTCGGGTATGAATGCGATGACCTTGCAGGAGTATGTGCAAGCGAAACCTACCTACACTTTCGGCGTTCTGGGAAGAGTCTTCACGCCGACGGGCGCTTACTCGGACTCTAAAGTGGTCAATATGGGATCCAACCGCTGGGCGTTCTTGCTTGGTTTCCCGACTGTCTATTATGTGGGCAAGTCCTTCCTTGATCCTCAGTTGATGACCTTCGAGTTGTTGCCCTCAGTGACATTCTTTACCAAGAACAACAAAACGTATGGCGGAGGATCGAGCCAGCAAGACCCACTGATGAAACTGGAAGGCCATGTTACCCGTAACGTCCATCAGGCGGTCTGGCTTTCCCTTGACGGCCTGTATACCTACGGCGGCAAGGTCAAGACCGATGGCTTCGGCGGCAGCGACTCTCAGAGCTCTTTCGGTATGGGCGGCACAGTCGGACTGGCGTTGAGTAAGCAGATTTCCGGCAAACTCACCTACGGCGGGACGGTCAGCCACAATGAGAGCGGTGGCGATGGTCACTTCTGGCGCATCGTCGGCAACTACGCCTTCTAATCAGTCAGACTTCCCATCATCGTCGATTAAAGACGTCATTGAAACGCCCGCCCCGTATGTCGACTCAGCACGGTAAGGGGAACTGATCGGATTTTGACGACTTCAAACTGTGTGATAGTTCGGAAACAGTGGGAACATACAGAATTCGCTTCGATCTGATTGTCGGTAAGATGTCCCTATTGTGCATGGTGTGGTGAGGGATGGAGATGCGCCTTCTCCGTTCCCGCCTCGCCGATTTACTGAACGACTAAGTTGACGAAACGAATGTTAGCGCTATGCCGCAAATGGTCTATTTGCTGGTATTGTCTTTTCAGTCCGATAATAATAATAATGCGGTGTTTGCCGTGACTCGTTAACCGTTCCCCAAACCGACAATTACTTGATCATCGTGTTGAATGCGTTTGGGGTATTCGACCCTCGTCCCTGCTTCTGGGCGGAGTTTCGTTTCCGGAAGGATCGAGCGATTCTTCATAGAGTTTTTCATATCGTGAAACGATAAGTTCGATGTCAAAATAATCCGCTGTTCGGAGCGCGCCCTGGCTGAGCGTCTGCCGTAGTGCGGGGTCACTAAGGAGACGATACAGCGCCTGGGTTTGCGATTCAACATCGCCAACCGGTGTACATAGTGCGTTCGCTTCTTCTTCGTCTGGAGTACTATGATTCGAGTGCGGCGCATCGCCCGATGATGTCGCCTCAGACAGGGGCTTCAAGATTTCATCGTAGCCCTTGTACATGGTGCTTAGAATAGTGCAACCGGCAGCCATAGCCTCCAGAAGGGCGACACTGAAATTTTCGCTGTCGGTGGGCAACGTCCACACCGTGGCGGCGGCGAGCCAGTTCTGGATATCGACCTGATAGCCTACGAAATGCACTCGATCTTCGATCCTTTTTTCCCGGACAGCGTCCCGTAACGATCTTTCAAGGTCACCAGAACCTACAAAGATCATATGGGCGTCAGGAAACTCCCCGGAAACGCGATAAAACGATTCCAGTGCGTCATGTGGTCGTTTCTGCGGTTCCAGTCGTGAGGTGAAAATCACCAGTGGCGCATCGTGCGAAACTCCAAGATACGAACGGACGATTGCGCTATCGCCGTTAGCGTACCGTTTGATATCGACTCCGTTATAAATGAGGGTCTGAATATGAGTGGGGACGCCGTACTCTATCTGTGTATTCTGGGCGTGTAAAGATGTGTTTATAATGCGTCTCAGAACCTTAGGTGCGTTCCTTGCCCAGAAATTCGCTCTGGGCTCGCCGGGTGTCATAGTGACTTTTGGGCTATTGAAGGTTGCGACGGCGTGGGGCGAACCGATTAGTCGGAGAGCGAACATCAACGTTCTGGGAAGGCAATCGCCTCCAGAGTAGAAATGCAGTATTCTGGCGCGGTTCTGTGTCAGAAGGCGAATCATGGAGAAAAAGTTTTGTTTGGCGGTCGCGCCGTCGCATCGGATTAAGGAAGACCTTTCTACCGGAAGCCCTTCTGCCTGACATACTTGGGCGAAAGTGACGGTTGTCTCTATCGCCGGGACGATGATTTTGACTTGTTTTCCACGCCTTGCAAGACCGCAAGCGATTTCTCGCATCTGAATGGCATCGCCGCCGTGACCAAGCAAGAAGCCGACGAAGATGATGTCAAAATTAGCTGCGGACATATAAAAGGAACGCTCCATATGCACGATTCAGAAGACTCTCAAAGAAGAAACTCCGTAGCTCCCCTAAGTCGGCATGCGAAAACCATCTGTCCATCCATTGAATTATTCTGTTTCAGAAGCGGAAGGTACCAGACGTATAGAAGCCTGTAGAGTTAAGTCAAAAATCGCTATTCTTGTTCTGTTGAATTAGGATCAGTTGAACAGTCTCAACCATTGGCGTTCTGGAGATTCTCAATAGCAATTGGAGAAAATCCATACGCTACATTCATAAAAGAAAAAGCGATGGGATTTGGATGGGTTTTTTTCTGGCGCATTTCATTCGTAGGTCGGAGATATAAGAGTCCCACTTGTCAAGACAATTTCGGATACGGTATTAAGGAGTGTCCCTATCCGCATTAGGTACCAACCTTCTTGAACGATTCGGCAGGCGCCCGATACCCTGACGCTTGGTGAAGACGCACCTCATTATATAAGTGCAGGTACCGAGTAGCCCCCGTAGCAGGTACGAATGTAAGCAGGTACGAATGTAAGCAGGTACGAATGTAAGCAGGTACAAATATAATCAGATGCGAATATACTTGATGACTTGGGAAATTTCCTGCACTGACAAGCGTGGCTTTGGGTAAAGCGTTTCCAAATTTATCTCCCGCCGATACCGACGTATCGTGTGTAGACCTACGTTAATCCTACGCCTGCTAGCATCTGAGCTTTCTGCCGTGACTCTTCAAACGGGCGTTCGTTTTACAGAGCCTGCCCTGATCGGACTGGAACCGGGTCGCGTCTCCTGAGCATTGGAAGGACGATTCATCGAGAGGAGTAGTGTCGCATGAATCTATCGAGTTTGAAATATCGACTGACGGAATCGGAGCGAAAGACGTTCGAGGAAACGGGATGTCTCATCGTCCCGAATGCGCTGGATGATCAACAGATCGCCGACCTGACAGCGCTCAGCGATGAAATCCATGCGCGACGGGTTGAGGAGGGGTTCGACTCCAGGAAGGGATTATTCTACCCAAACTTCATCCCCGATTCGCCCCTGTTCGCGGATTTGGTCGATTATGAGAAGGTCTTCCCGAAAGTCTGGGGAATTCTCGGCTGGAATATCTATCTCTACCACGCGCATTTGATCGTCACCCCGCCCAGTGGTGAAGCGCCCAACGACGCTACGTTCGGATGGCATCAGGACAGTGGTCGGGTCAATCAGGAAATCGAATCGCATCCGCGCCCCCGGTTATCATTGAAGGTCGCCTACTTCCTCTCCGATACATCCGAGGCAGGAAGGGGAAACTTTTGGGTCGTGCCCGGCAGTCATTTGCATGACACACTGAACCGCCCTGAAGGGGGAATCGGTCAACCGGAAGGCGCGATTCCCGTGACCGTGAAGCCCGGTGACGCCGTTTTGTTTGACCGCAGATTGTGGCATGCAGGAACCCCCAACTGGTCGGAAGTCACGCGAAAAGTGTTGTTCTACGGCTACGGTTACCGCTGGATTCGCACCAAGGACGATATGACGGTGTCCTCCCTGTGGGAATCCAGCGACCCGATTCGGCGGCAATTGCTGGGGTGGGGTGTCAACTGCAACGGCTTCTACTCGCCGACCGATGAGGATGTTCCCCTGCGCGGCTGGCTCCGCGAACACTCCCCGGACGAAGCGAACTAACTATTTCGTCCTCTAAATCGGGTATTATATGAGGTTTTTCAAAGGCGTCATTTCGATGAATCGGAACAGACGTCTCATTCACCAGCGGACGGCGAAGACCGTTTGCAAAAGGATAATGACATGAGTTTACCGACAAACACATTCGGACGGACCGGACTGACCGTCACGAAATTGGGTTATGGTGCGATGGAAGTGCGCGGGACGCGCATCTGGGGCGGTCGCCCCGTCACCGAGGAAGAAGCCGATACCATACTCAATGCCGTTCTCGACAGTGGAATCACGTTTATCGATACCTCTAACGACTACGGACGTAGCGAAGAGTTGATCGGCAAGTACCTGATCCATCGACGAAGTGAGTATGTTCTGGCGACCAAGTGTGGCTGTACGGTCGTGCATAAGGACGAAAATACAGACGATACCCCACACGTATGGACACGGGAAAACCTCTTCCGGGGATTGCACGAATCTCTGGAGCGGATGAAGACGGATTATATCGACGTGATGCAGTTGCATAACCCTTCCGTCGAGCAGACCGAAGCGGGCGAATTGGTGACGGCGTTGCAGGAAATGAAACAGCAGGGCAAAGTGCGCTGGATCGGCATTTCGTCCACCCATCCACACATTGAAACGTATATCGCCTCAGGAATATTCGATGTTTTCCAGATTCCGTATTCGGCTCTGGAGCGACAGCACGAAGACGCAATTCAGAAGGCGCACGATAGCGGCGCCGGCGTCATCATCCGTGGGGGCGTGGCGCGAGGCGAACCTGGCGAAGGTCTGGGCAATGGCGACCGATGGTCGGTGTGGGAAAAGGCTAACCTGGACGAACTGCTTTCTGAAGGCGAAAACCGGACACAATGGCTCCTACGCTTCACCAACACGCACCCAGGGATGCACACCAATATCGTCGGAACGAAAAACCCGGCGCACCTCGCCGACAATGTGGCGGCGGCAAGCCGAGGTGCGCTCATCCCCGAAGTCTACGAGGAAGCCAAGCGCCGCCTGACCGCCGCTGCTGAATAGGTGAAGTTAGGTAGGGCTCGGCGTTCAGTCGTTGGCGAAAAGGAAGTCCTGAAGGGAAAGTATTCTCTCACGACAGGGCTTCCCCTGAAAAGTTCGTAGCGAATATAAACAGAGAACAAGAGAACAAGAGAACTGAGGATGGAATGCGAATACTGATAACTGGAGCCGGAAGCAATATTGGGAAGGGGATGACAGCGCGATTACGTGCGGCGGGACATGATATCGTCACGTCCGACCTGAATCGTTTGCCCGACAGTGAAACGTTTAAAAACCTGCCTTTCGTGCAGTGCGATTTACAGGCGGGATTCGGACTCGAACGCGCGGTCGCCGGTTGTGACCTGCTCTTGCACCTTCCGGCGTGGCACGGTATCCACTGGGGACAAAAGACCGAGGTGGATTACTGGCGGTTAAACATCGACGGTACATTCTTCGCGCTACAGGCGGCGAAAGAAGCCGGCGTCAAGCGCGTGGTGTTTCTGTCATCCACTGCCTGGTACGGGCATTATGACAAGTACGGCTTCACCAAACGGATCGGGGAAGAACTGTGCGAGTACCATCGGCGCAACCACGGCATGCGCTATGTGGCGGTTCGTCCCAATGACCTGACCCCCTGGGGTAACGACTGGGTGAACCGTTACGGAAGCCGGTTGCTCTATGGAGGTGTCGATCGGGAGGATGTGCTGGACTGCATCGAGCGTAGCGTCGCCTATCTGGAAGCCCCCCTTGCGGAGGGATCGGAAGCCGAGAATGTGGTAGTCCATGCTGTCCGCCATGATCCCTACACCGAGGAACAACTCGCCGACTGGGAAAACGATCCTCAGGCAGGACTGGAGCGCATCTACCCCGGTTCCTCTGCGCTGGCGCAAAAGTACGGTATCTCCCTTCAGCGGAAGCCGTCCGTCAGCCGGGCGGACGAAGGTGCGGGTATCATCGGGTTTAAAGCCACCCGTCATTTCGGCGTCTTTCTGGAAGAACTACGCCGCATCGACGCCGAAGGCGGGGAGGCTACCGTTCGCGCCGTGACTTGCTCCTATTAGGCGTTGGGTGTTCGGCGTGATACCAGAGTGTAATTTCCGCTACGGCGTCGGCAAATGGCGCCCTTATGACTGGATTTTCGAATCAGGCATTTCCCTGGTCGGGATTTGGACGTCGGGAGCTATTGCCGACTTTGGCAAAAAAATCGCTAATGACCATATAATGTGCGACGAAACACCCAGTCATACGCGCCATCTTGTCACCTGTTTGGTGAAGAATCAAAAACAGGAAAAGGAGTAGTCGATATTAGTGCGAACGTCGACTACTCCCGATGAGTCTTCGTTGACTCGATTAATTAGCTCATTTTGCGCCGTCGTGCGATGAGACCAACCACCGATCCTGCCGAGAGGACAGCGAAGGCAATTGATCCGGGTTCAGGAACATCACATCCCGCAATGCCTGTGGTGTGAATTTGATAACCGGAGCCCGGAGTCACACTCGTGTTACCGTTGAAGAATGCTAATGGTCCGACTCCTGCATTTGGGCCATAAACTCCGTTGTAAGGGTAACTGGGAAAGATCAGATGCGCTGAAGCGTCCATCGGATCGTTGTCAAAGGTTGAAATGCCGAGAATATATTCACCGGCGGGTAACGTACCAAACAGATGGGATTGCAAACCGTAAAAGTCATCGTTTGCCTGAATGCCATGCCCATACTTGTCGAACAGAAAGAGTTGGGTGTCTTGTGTGGTGCTGGGGTTAAAAGCTGTATGGATGTCATAGGCGCCATTGATACGTACGCAGTAGAGATCCGCATCACTCACGGTTCCGAATGACCCCACAATCGCGTCAATTTTCGAACCCTTGGTCTCCTGAACGGTCGAGATGGACTGACCTGCATCAGTCGTTTCAACCCAGATGTTCTGTGCGCGGGCGCTGGATCCCAGCGCTACCAGAGAACACGCGCCAACAAAACTAACTAATACGCGTGAAGTAAACATGCTAAACTCCATGATTCTTCCTCATTTAGAGAGAGGAGAGCAGGAAAGATTAATTCCCTCTTGCTCTTTAACTTTACAATCCTGAAGTGTGTTTGTGAATCCCCTAATTGGGGTAAATTTTTGCGTATTCTTAAGTATTTATCGGCTAAAATGACAGTTTATGCCGACCTGTCGTTTGGTTAATACAACCATTAGCGCGTGATATTTTCGTCCCATGGCAGGGCGATAAGACCCTGTTCCAGAGCGAATAGAACCATCGCGAAACGGTCGTGCACTTCCGCTCGTGTCGTGAGAGTCTTGAAATGCGAGCGAATTGTGGAGGGAGCGACAAAGAGAAAATTGCCCAATGTTCGAGAGTCTACCGTACGGTAGATAAGGCAGGCTTCCAGTAATTGTCGTTGCGCTCTGGTCAATTTGAAGCATGGACTTTGTGATTCCTCATCGGAATGACCATCCATTGTCCGCGATTCGCGTAGCATCGTTGTGTGTTGCGATTGAGACATGATACATCCCCTCTATCTGAAACAGGATAATCCTCAAGGATCAGACTTTAGCCGTCGAATGCACTCACTCGGTAGCATGGGGACTCATATAAGTAAAATCCATCAAAGTTCCAAAGTTTTTAAAATGTCGTAAACTTTATTCTACTTTGATTTTTCACGAATGAGGCGAAAGGCGTTTCGTCACTGATGACGCGCATAGAACTGCCAGAGGGCAGGATTGTTTTAGTCGTCACTACAATGAAACGGAAGGGAGTAAGGGGAGCGAAGAGGGTGATAATTTTAAGAACCAGTTACTAGAAAAAGTGTACATACAGTCCTACGTCAAGGTCGTCCGACTTTCCTTTCGATGGGTTTTTACCTTATCGTGTCCAAACGCCCGGATAAGTCAAGGATATGACGCTCCGATTTGATGGGCGTCCAGGAAGTAGTGAAACAGATACAGGAGGCATTCCCGCCTCCTGTATTTTTACGTCTCACGGTTTGGGCGTCGGATCGCTTCGCGATTGTCCCGCAGGGGCTGTGTCGCGTTGACTTGTAGGAGCGCCACTACTGATGGAGGGACGTTTGCCGTTACGGATTGCTAGCCCCTCCGCACGGATGCGGGCTCGTTCCTCCGGAGTGAGTTTAGCGTAACTGGGAGAATCCACTGGCTCCGAGTTGTCCTTCAGAGCGTTCCAACCCATGTATCCGGCGATGATCACCGCTACCAGAGCTCCGGCGACAATCAACGCATTTTTGGTTTTCTCATTCACGAGTGAGTCATCCTTACGGGCGCTTCTTGACGACCATGCTCCAGGCGCTGCCCTTGACGCTCTTGACGAACTTCACATGGCTATCGTAGAACATCGCGTTATTGCCGCCGGTGTGCCGTGCGGGAACGAACTTCGGAATCGCCGCGATCCCGCCGAAGTCCGCGCCGGGCGCATTGTAGACCTGTTTCCATGAAACGTCCTGATCGGCATACGGGTTCAATGAGTCGTATCCGGTGTCCGAGTAGGCGATCATCCATGCGGTGTTGGTCGGGTCTTGCTGGAAAGGGGTTGAGTTGGTAGTCCAGACCCCGAATAGACCTGTCGCTTCTGCGATAAATATCTGTTCGGACGGGCGATCCACTTCCGCATCGGTGACTGCATTGCCCATATAGTTGTAGTTGCCGACCTCATCGTTCCATCCCGTCTCATTCATCAGGTAAGACATGGAGAAACCGCCCGGAGTGTTACGGGCCGGGTCGGGAAGGCTGACGTACGGCGCATTCCCGGCGCTCGGACAGCGGCTGACATCCTTATTTTTCAGGTAGGGGTATAGCACTTCATAGAACGAATGATCCCAATCCCAGACATCCTTGTCCGCGTCCTTACCAATTTTCCAACCGTTGCCGAACGGCCACTGGTGCACATTCTTTTCATCGTAGTCCTGTCGATACATGACCAGCGCCAGCCCGATCTGCTTCAAATTGGACAGACAGGTGGTAGCCCGCGCCTTTTCACGCGCCTGCGCGAAGACCGGGAAAAGAATCGCGGCTAGAATCGCGATAATGGCGATAACAACGAGCAGTTCAATGAGCGTAAACGCTTCGGATTTACGCGACGTCGATGCGGTATTCCGCTGATAAGATGACATTAGCTTATCTCCTGCCTTAGGAACGAAAATATAGTATTTTTTGAGAACAAGGCTGTACGGAATATCGACCAGCCTTTGTCTTCCAGGAGTATTTTACGGAGAAAAAGGATTTATCGCAACCTTATGTCAGGGGGCTTTTATCGAGAATCTCCCTTGATTCGTGAAAAAACCTCCTGACTCTGCTGTTTGGACAGAATTATTTAGAGCGGTCTGCCGACGCTGATCATGAACCGTAACCGGTTGCCGATGCCGACTCCCGCGGCAATCGGTCCGATGTGGGTAGGAAGGATGCCCATAATTTGGACGTCTGATTCATTCCTGTCTTTTCCTTCCTGCTGGTGGACGCCACCCGTTTCCGCCTTCACCTGTAAATGCAAAGCGCCCCCGAGCGCCAGTGATGTCTCCGTCAACTGATAAATCATGCCAAGACTGCCGTAGTAGAAATTAACGCCACGCAATTCGCCGTATTTTTGTGAGCTTAGGTTATTCAATCCGCCGAGGAGGAATTGTTCCGGGGTAGGCGCATTCTTGCCGAATCCTGCCCCGCCGCGAATCGTTCCCTGCAGGGATAAACGATGGGCGAGCGGAAGCGCCGTACGCAAATCGGCTTCTGCCTGACCATACCCCGATGTAGTGGGAGCTTTGAAATAGTGGGAAGCGCGGACACGAGCATACGAACCTCGATAGGTCGCCGTCGGATCGTTTTGAGTGTCCAATGTCCAGCGAGCGTCTGCCGCCAACAAACCGCCATGCGCGTCCTGTGCATTTGTCTCGCCGGATGGCACATCGTACGAACGGGAACCCAACCGAAAACCGATTCTGCCCTCGGAATTCTTGGTGAAGTGCGAACCGATATCCGCCCCGACGGCGCCTTCGCGCACCCTGTAGTCCGCGCCGCCTGCCTGATCACGCGGCAGGAATATATTGTTATTACCCAGATAGGCGTAAGGCGCGACAAAAAAGCGGGAGTTTCTCATCAGCGGGTGCAGATACTCGGCGCTCAGGCGATAGGTCGAACCAAAGAAGATATCAGCGCGGAACTCGTCCTTCCCTTCATTGCCAATGCCCAAATCGTTGTAGCGCACGTGGAAGTAGGTTTGTGGAATCGGGGAACGGATGCCATTGTCATACGACGCCCCAATCAGAAGGAACGGCGGTCCGTACTGCTTGCGACGCGCACGGATTCCCAGAGCTGGCTTACCGTCGATTTTCGTCTGGTCGAAGGACACGCTCTCATAGATACCGCTGCCGTACACTTGCTCCGCCGCACGTGTCAGTTCCTTCACGCTTTCGGAGGTGGGAAAAGGCGAAACGAGTTCTCGCCCGAGAAAAGGAGAAAATTGATCAGTCAGACCGACCCTCTGATTTTCCGGCAGACTTTTCCCGGTGTCCTGGTCGGTAATCCGCAGCGCCTGTGGTGTGAACGAGGTACGTCGTCGCGCCGCTTTCGCCTTCAGATAAATCGCCCAATCCGCATCCGAAAGGCGGTACTTGAGCAGTTCTGCGCTATTGCGTTCGGCTTCCTCCTCGCCACGTTTGACCAGTAGGCGCCACTTTGGGAAATCCGCCAGAGTGAAGCCAGAGATATCTGCGGCAAGCGGTACGGAAATGATTTCCTTCTTCGCCGCGCTTTCTTCCACCGCCTTCAGGCTTCGGGACACATTGGCGTTGATCTGCCCGGACATCATCTGATTGACGCTGGAAAGCGGGCTTTGGGGCGTCGGTTTGCTCGGTGGCGTCTTTTCCGCCAGATGAACCGTAATCAGGATATCGGGCTTCCAGCTATCCGGTCGAGTGGCAGGCAGCATCATCGAAACGGGCAGATTCTCCGCAATCCCGCCATCGACAAATGCGTTCCCGTCGGCATTGATGTTCGTGAAGACGAACGGTATCGCCATCGACCCTCGCATTGCAACGGTCAGCGAACCCCGGTCAAAAACCTTTGCGCTGGAATCTTTCACATCGGCGGCGACACAGCGAAAGGGAATCGGAAGCGTATCGAAGCTCTCCGTCTCGTCGTAGCCCAGCATCACCCTACTGAACACCATTCCAACATTATTGACCGGGTTGAGTCCGGTTGCGCCGGAGAACTTCCTGCCAAACTCGAAACTGTTCTGGAATGCCCGGTAATCTTCGCGCCGTCGGTAATCTCTTAACTCCAGTGGCGAAGTCGCCTGAAACAGATTCGCCCAATCCAGTTGTCCGAGCAGGTTATCGATTTCCGCCGAGTTCATGCCGGTGGCGTAAAACCCTCCGACCAGTGACCCCATACTCGTCCCGCTGACATAATCTACTGGAATCTGATGGCGTTCCAACCAGGCGATCACGCCGACATGCGCGAATCCAAGCGCCCCGCCGCCTTCCAGCGAAAGCCCAATTTTGGGTCGCGGGGAGGTATCCGCCGCGCATTGCGCTCTGGCAGTCTGAATGCTCAGTACGGATGTACTGCTCAGGAGCACGGTAGCGCAGAGTAATCTGCTGAAGGATACGCTTCTCGAAACGAGGCGCAGACGACGGGACAATATATTTTTCTTCATAGAACTACAAGAGATCAAAGAATGTAGGACGCGAGCATCTTACTTTAACTATTCTCCCATTCTGCGCCGCTCTCGAACATCCCTCTCCATCGAACGAAATGTTACATTTGCGATTTCACCGTTTCCAGAAATGAAAATTACCGCTTCTGCAGATGGTAATCTGCGAAGTCGAGGAAGCGTTCCCAGTCGAATTTGTCGATGGAGTGACCGCCTTCGCGCAGGTGGTAACCAATATCCGAGTGGACAATGGCTTCGCCGGGCGGGGGCGACTGCGGGGATTCGAGACCCTTCTTACCCAGAATCCGGTAGGCTTCTCCGGCGTAATAACAGGAAAGGTATTGCCCGCTCGGATCCGCCCACTTGTCCTCTATAGCGCTACAGACATAAAGAGGGCGCGGTGCGATACAGGCAAGCAGTTCATGCTGATCAATAGGCAGGTCATCCTCATTGTTGACGAACTTTCCGGCATTGCGACAGAGCCAGTAGGGGAATCGGGTGACCATCTTTTCCAGTGTCTCACCATACTTGCGCCGCCATAGCGCCGCGCCGCCGCAACCGGATTGGGCAGCAATGACCAATGCGAAGCGGGTATCCTGCGCCGCCGCCCAGAGCGCCGCCTTACCCATCTTGGAGTGCCCCAGTATCGCGATTCGTTTGGCGTCGAAATCCGAATTCGTCGCCAGATAATCCATAGCGCGGGAGGCGCTCCACGCAACCATCGCGATAACGCCCCATTCGGAAGTCTTCGGGAAACTTTGCCCTTTCCGATAAAAAAGCGGCGCTATACCGGACGAGAACTCCACTTCGTTGTGCCGTACAAGATCCCCCTGATACACTGCCGCATAACCGTATCCATGTGCCAGAAGCGCTCCGATTGGGACGCCATTGCGAAGATGCTCTGGTCGGGCAGGATCGATATCGTAGCCATCCTCACGGGTATTGCTGAAGCTCAGTTGCAAAAACGCCGGGACAGCGTTTCTGATCAGTGCGCTTCCGTTATTGGCGCGATTGGGGATAGGATGATGGGGCGTGTAAGCCTGCAAAATCATCTCTGCGGAACCGTTATCGTTTTCTAATCGGAGACGTATTGTCTTGCGTGTAGCGCGTCCATTCAGGAACCCATCGTCCGTTTTGAGAATTTCTGAGGTGGTTCGGATCGGCGATGGAGGAGAGGGAACAGCGCCATAGATGAGGTTGGCGAATAGCCCCATCAATTGCGGGCGACGGACAAGATACCATTCCTCTGGAGTCTTGATTGGTCGTCCCTCGGCGGATGTTAACAATGACGGCAGATCGTAAGACGGAACTTTCGCTTCGTCGTAGATCACATTGCTGTCCTGATTCTTATCCGGCGGGTTCGTGAGCGAGGAAATTAATGGCATATCATTGGCTGCGGCGGGCAAACTGGCGACGAGTAGAAAAATAAGTAGTCCGATCATATGAAAAACGTAATGCGATCGGGTATATTCATTCACATCGTCCAGTGAAAATCTCATATTGTGTCGTACATTCAACGTTTAACCATTAATTCCTTCTGTCCAGAGATGCAAGTGTGTTTCGATATAGCATCCAATTGAGGTCTGTATCTGATTCAAATTATCCCATATTGCCACAATGTCTACAGGTTCTAACAGGAGCTTGGGGTAGCTAACTGAAAGGGAAGAACACAATGTAGTCTTTGTCGCCCTCCTGGTATGGCGTGGGAAGGCTCACTGAACCAAAGTGAATTTGGAAAAGTAGTTTTATTCTCTTCGGGTCAATACTCCGGGGCTTGCCCCGTTCTGACTGTCTGCGGCTCTCTGGCCGCAGACCTACGGCAAATACACCGGGGCTTGCCCCGGCGAAATTTATTTTCTCATTAATATTAAGAGTTACGGATATGATGTAGGCGCTTATGAAGAACTGGTATTCGAGACCCGTCTTTTTCGTCCGAGATGCGGAACTTGCGCTGGCGTATTTTACAAATACGTTAGGCTTTGCTCAGGATTGGAACCATCAGGAAAACGGAAAAGCTTTTGTCTGTCAGGTAAGCCGACCCGGACTGGAACTGATTCTCGCACAGCATGAACAAAAAGCCGGGAAGGGCAGAGTTTTCGTCTCGCTCGACCCAGAGCAGGAAGAAGCGCTGCGAAAAGAGATTGCCGAACAAGAAATAGAAGCGATTGACGCTCTATGGGGAATGCCCATAATCCAGATTGTCGATCCGGATGGCAACGAACTGTTTTTCTCCCTGCCTTAATTCCTCTTCATCTTTCCCTTGTCTCTCCCAGAGTTTTTGCCGCCTCCTGCTCGAACTGGTTTAGTTCATCATTGTGGATGAATTCTCCAACTTGGTTTTTCTCACGCCATTGCAGTGCGCGACGATAATCATCACGAGCAGCCTCCGTCATTCCCAGCCTCTGGCGTGTCATTGCAAGGAAGAATAAATCGTAGGCGTCCGCTTGACCACCGCCGCGTTGGAGCGATTTTTGCAGAATGATCAGCGCCTGATCGTAATTATCGGCGCGGTAGTAGGCAACACCGAGCGTGTTCAGATAAGTGAATTCCAGTGGCGCCAGAGCGACCGCCTTTTTCGCTAACTCGACCGCCTGAGCGGGGTCGCGCAACTCCACTGGGCCAGTAGCAAGAATCCATGCATGATCATTTAGTGCGACATGATTGTTCGGAGCAGACTGCACATCAATCTGCAATTTAATTCGTTGCAGTGACCGTGGAATATCCGCATCCAGAACCATAGGGAGTAAAGGAGTTTGCGATTTCTTATCAAACGAGGTCTTGTGCGGAAAATCGGGAAATTCTCCAGCCAAACCGTTCGCAGCTAGTTCGTTACGAATCTCGCTCAGGTTCCAGATCAGAATGCGTTCCTGATAAGAGACTGCCAGTTGAGTCCCGTCCGGATTGAATTTCAAATAGATTACCGATTCGGAATTCGGATGTGAGGACTGTTGTAGCGAGGCGATCATCTTGTGTCTTCTTGCATCCCAAAGTTGTACAAGGGAGTCAGTATAGACGAGCGCCATAATGCGCCCGTCTGGAGAGAAAGCGATATTCTTTGGACCATTGGCAATTCGACTGCGAGCGATGCCAAGGCCTTTTTTCCATGAACCGGTTTCCCAATAACGATACTCTTTTCCTGAACAGGTCACCAGAAATCGGGAGTCTGGTGTGAAAGCGACGGCGCTTCTATCGTCAATCGGCAAACTGGTGGCGATTTTCCCGGTACGTGCGTTCCAGATTTGTACTCCGTTCTCCTGCCAACGACCTGCAGAAACCCAGTGATTGTCTGAACTGATTGCAAGTCCATGAATACCACGATAATTCGGAAGGATCAGGTTATTGGCGCTCGATCGATCAAACATATGAATATGATCAGGAACCCTTGTTGTCGTGTTATGTGCTACGGCGAATCGAGATCCATCATCACTGAGGGTGAAGTGGAATTGTCCCGATACCAGACCGGTCAGCAGGACTGGCGCTCCGATGCGATGCGGTAAGCTATTGGAGCCAGGATGAAATGGCCATCTTAAGAGTCCGAAATCATTGTGTGTCACTATATCGCCTTTTTTTGGCAAGAAAGCGACGGACGGAGTCAAACCCGATGGAATTTCTCCCACCTTGCGCCAAGAATTGGTATCCCATATTTTCACTGAACTTGAATCAACGGAAGCCATCCATCCGCCATCAGAACTAAAGGCAAGCCCACTAGCATCGCCACCAACAGAACCGGGAAGTTCCCTACACGGTAAACTCCCAGCAACCCTGTAGAGTGTAGAATCCCTATTATCGTGAACCATGAGAAAGCGGTCATCCTGAGAAAACTCTGCAGTGTCAGGTGACCTTTGCTCAACTGTTAGCAACTGACGACCAGAGTATGTATCCCAGATTCGTAAGGCATTTTCCCATCCTCCGCTTACTAATTGATCTCCCCGGTGATTGAAAGTGAGCATCAGTACACTGTTAGCGCCGCCTGCCATATCCATGATCTGGGTTCCTTTGAAAGAGTCCCAGAGATAAATGTGATGGTTTTTGCAACTACCGGCAATTTGGGAGCCATCTGGTGACCATTCGATGTATTCTATTCCGGACGGTGCGGTCACAGTAGATCGTTTATCGCTCGCTCGATCGATGATAATGATTTGTGGGATATTTTCCAAAAAACTGGATACCGCTAGCCTGTCACCATCTGCGCTGAATCGACTGTGATGACATAAAAAGGGTAATTTGTAGGTTTTGATGGCCGCAGTGTTCGTCAAATTCCGTACCTCTACTGTGTCATTTATCGGCAGAGAGATATATTTGTTATCGGGGCTGAAATCCGCAGAAATTGCCAGTATCGCGTCGTTTCGCACATATAGTTCGCGCAGCGTCCGTAAATCCCATATTTTCGTCACCTTCACGGAGCTATTATTCACTGATGGCGACCCGTAACAGACGGCAAGGAATCTTCCATTCCGTGAGTGACGGCCAAGAAATCTTACTGGGGAACCTGAACCGGGCAAACGGGCGATGATATGATGGTTGCCAATATGTCGGATCTCCATGTTTCCCTGTAAATCGGAGTAATAGTAGCGATTGTTTGCCCGATCGACACCGACGATGCCAGAACCATCATCATTGCGTGAGATTCGCCGACCGACTTCCAAATCTGCAGGAAGCGCAAGCGCTGCGATAGCGCTATCTCGTATCCTCAGACGTAATTCCGGAGGCGGACTGAGCGCGAACGCCTTTCTTAGGGCGGAGAGTGCGCCTAATCGCTGACCGGATCGACCACTGAAGCGCAGAGCATCCGCCTGTGAGAGGTAAGAGTCGATCAGATGTTTCGTTGCAGTTTGATGTGATTCCAACGCCTCACGCGTTCGGGCTTCGGCGAGCGCAGCTTGCCTTTGCGCTTCACGTTTCGCGCTCTCTTCCCGAATGAGAGCCTTTAAAGTCAAATCTCTTGCCTCTATTGCCTCCTTACTACTACTTTCTGCCTCTTTTTTTTGACGAAGTGCATTTTGCGCTTCACGATCCGCCTTCCGGGCATACCATATCGCTGTCACTGCCAATGCGAGCATAATCGCCAAAATGCTGCCTGCGATGACCATTGTGCGCAGAATAGTTCGCCGGTATGCCCTTTTCAGACGTTGCACTTCGGCATCAGGCATATGCTCCAGCGACCAGCGCTGATCGAAGACACGGGCATAGATACGATTGCGAGGAACAAGACGGCGTTCATGAGCGCGAACAGCTCCGGAGAGTTTCAGGGTTACCGCCCTTTGGTCAGTCTCGTTGTCAGGAACAGGATTTCCTGCGAGGACACGTTGATACAGGAATAGAAGAGCCGCCCGGTGTTCGTCGGCATCTGACGGAGCGATATCGTCGGGTGGAGCCAAGAGCCGTTGCTGAACATAGCTGAGGTTATCATCACGCAGTTCCGATTCGGGAGTAAAGAACACCCTCTCGCACCAATGATCTACTGCGGATTCGGACGTTGCTGTTTCATCCTCCGCCACCACCTGACATAATCTCTGTGTCAGGTTCGGATGTCCGTTGGTCCAGTAATGAACCCGTGCCATTAGCCGGGCGTTTATTTTGTCACCTTTGCCCAATCCAGGGCTTAATTGCGCCGACTCTGCTAGGGTAAAATCGGTTAGCTCGATACGTCGCCCTATGTTGAAGGGCGTCAGGCGAGGATTACGGATAAGTTCATTAGGCGCGGCGACTCCAAGCAAACAGAATGTCAGACGGTTATATTCTGGGTCTTGTGTACGGGCATTGTGGCAGGCGCGAATAGCTGCGAAGAGTTCATCGGTAGAAAATGGTAACGCCCGAACGATATCTATCTCATCGAGAAAAATAACTATTTTGCCTGGAATACGCGCCAGCGCTACATCGCGCAGGATCGCTTGCCATAGTTGAAGGGGTGAGAGTTGGGGATGCTCATGGTCGTAGTCTTCGATCTCGTCTTCCAATCTGAGGCGTCGTCCGAGTTGAGTCAATAATCCCCGATACCAAAAGGACGCTTCAAGGTTGAATCCCTGCGCTGATAGATCTAATGCAGCGACTGCGACTCCTTCCTGCCGTAACCGTTGCGCTGTTCGGGTCATCAGCGACGACTTTCCCTGTTGACGTGGTGTCAGGATATAGGTGAAGACCCCATCGGTCAGCGCTTCATAGAGTTGCGTATCGGCATTGCGCAGTATATAGGAACGGGCGTCCGCCGCCATCGTCCCGCCCGGAACATAGAAATTCACAATCTTTTTCTTTCCACGATCTCATTTTCTTCCTGACATTTTCTGAAATCAATCAATGGTCAGGCTATTTTGTAATGTCATTATTTTTCAAATCGAACCAGATTGAGAGCATCAAAATAGCATCTGACGTAAGTACCGTTCATAGAGTAAGCACCTCATCTGGATTCCTGATGAACCGCCAGTCATCAGGATGCCTGCTGCGTTCAGGCGAACGAACTGGTCTTTTGTCGGAGCTATCTCCTCTTGTAGAAATAAGCGCACCGCATCAGAGAGTTCCGGATTCAGACCGAGAGCGAAGCGCAATCGCTCTAGATGGTCGGCGAATGCGCCAATTCCTATTTGCGCCTCGTCTTCCATGCGCTCAATGCTCTGGTCATGCATACGGGCTTCATAGAAAGCCCGAGAAGTTAGATATGGGTGTCCCGAGAGAAGGCGGTGCAGACGCTGCAGGGCAGCATCACCGCCCAGCGGTCGACCATAGGAGTCGTGTAAGGCGGATGTCTGCTCGGGGGTGAAATCGTGTAACTCCATTTCGACCCCTACATTGAAAGGGCTCTGGTTTAGGTTGGAAATGAAAAGCCTCGCCTCTGTTGAGTAAGACAGCGCCAGGGAAAACTGCGCCAATGGTCCCTGAGCATCGAGAGCGCGTTCGTTGTGCCATGCCCGGAGCTTAGCGAAGACTTCTCCATAGAAATCACAGGAAAATATACGGTCTGCCTCATCAATAGCCCAGACAATCGGTCGTCCCACCTTCGGTACGAGCAGGCGCATGATAAATCGGTCGAAGTTATCACCGGGCGCAAGGTGTGGACGGAAGACTGAGACGGGATCAACTTCCAGTTCCGCCTTGTCCGCCATCCGGTAGGCAAGATTGGTATAAAACGCTTCCGCTGATTCGAGAGCGGAAATCGGTAGATTCTGCCAGTCTGTCAACAGAACAAGCATTCCAGACTCACGGCAACGGCGCAAGGCGCGGGCTAGCAACGAAGATTTGCCAACTTGCCGAGGTCCTTTGATACGGATGGTGGTGCCAGCAACCGCAAGAGCGCCAAACGTCTCGGCGTCCTCTGCACGAGCTATATAGAATGGCGAGTCAGGTGGTAATGCTCCTCCGATAACCAGCCTCTCATCCAGTACAGCATGCGTTTGAATCACTTCTGGCTCAGTCTGGCGGGGGCGATTAGATTCCTGAAGATTATGTGCGGATGTCTTCGTCGGAGAGGAAGAGGATTGCCTTTCGTGCGCTTCTAGAAAAGGAGCGATGACCATCTCAATACGCGCGGATTTCGGAAGCCTACATGCACGGCTATGCTCAACATATGTGGCATAGGTTGTCAGCGCATCCTGAGCGTTGCCCCTTTGGGAGTATGTCTCAATAAGCGAAAACCAGCCCCACTCATAATCGGGATTACTTGCGACGAAGCGGCGCAGGTGTCGCGCAGCTACCAGAAAGTCATCGTTCCGAAGGGCGTTTTCCGAAAGTGTCTTGAGCGCGTCCTCGAAATCTGTCTTCAGTTCGTCACGCAGGTCTAGCAGCCAGCCTTCCTCGCAAAAACGAAGGAGGAAATCGCCGCGATACAACCGAACCGCTTCTTCAAGCTCCGGGATGGAACCTGAGCTAACCAGTCGTTGAAAGCGCAGGAAGTCCACATCGGCGTCGGTAAGGTCAAGCCTGACACTGATATTATCCACCTTTAAGCGGTCTCCTTCCGTGCGCAATAAGTCATGCCGAAGGCGGCGCAGATTGACATTGACGACATCAGAGGCATCGCTATCGGGCCAGAGGTCTTGCCAGATTCGGCTTCGGGGGATAGTGCGGTTGGCATCTGTCGCTAAACGACATAAAAGACGTGCAGGAGCAGGGGCGACTTTAGCCGTTACTCCGTCCACCAGCGCTTCAAATCCTCCCAGCAATCGCAACGTAAGCACTTATGTCACCCTCCCATATCATTATCCTACCAGAAGCCGACAAAATGCCGACAATGGCTAAATTGGGGAATGCTCTCGACTTTGTACGGGTAAGGAAATGTTGTCGGGAGTTCGTTTTGTTAGGTGTAGGATACTTTGTCTGTGTCCGGAACCATCCCAAATCAGGGAAATATGAATGGCACGGAAACATAAGGAACACTCACTATGAACGCTCAAATTGTAAACAGTGCGGATTATAAAGCATCGCCAGTTTCCTACTGGCTGCGCAACGGCGCCACATCCCTCTTGATAGCAGGAATGCTGATGGCAGGAGGGATTGCCCATGCTCAGCACTCAGACTTTGGAGATTCCAAACCACTACAACCACATGAGTTCGTCCTAAACTGGTTCAACCCAATCCTGCCTTCTGATCCGTCTAATGTCTCATTTGGGGCAGGCAACGGAACGTCAATGCCGCCCGTCCTTTCCTGCGACACTCGCTTTCCCGGCAATGAGCCCTTTCAGATTCACGAAACTCTGGCTACGCCCAAAAACGTTCGCTTGTGGACGGGAAATAATAATGTCATTCCGATCGCCTTTGCGACGCCCGGATATGCCCGTGAAAAAAGTATCATTCGCGAATGCGTCGAACGTACCTGGGGACGCGCCGCCAATATCAAGTTCGTCTGGTATGATACATTCCCGGCAAATGGATCTGGAACTTTTGTCAAATTTCAGATTGGTCGCCACGGTATGGTGCCAGACTCCAAAGGGAAGTTGTATTATGACCACTCTACCGACGGACAAACCCGCGGTTATGGAATGGATTCCGGCTCTGCGCCGAACAATAAGCCCAATGATCTCTTTAATGATCCGGGAGTGACCATCTGGGTAGAAGACAACAATGGCTCCACTGTAAGCCGGATGCAATATGCAGTGGTACACGAAATAGGTCATGTCCTCGGTTTTATACATGAACAGAACCGACCTGACGGACCACAACCTGATCTCAAGAACGCCTACAATCTCTATGGGAGCTACGATCCGGAATCCATAATGAACTACCTGAACTCACAGGGAAACAATTATGGTCTTCTCTCCGAAGGAGATGTTGCAAACGTTCGCCAGGTTTATGGCTTTCGCCTTGACCTGCCGACTCTGATGGCGGACGTCAACGGTGACCGCAAAGCGGATTTAATAGCAGTCAACAAGGATGGGGTGTACGTCCAAACATCGACGGGATCCTCATACACGTATCGCGGTAAGAAGTCCGTTCCCTTTTATGGCGACCGTGCAACATTGTTTGCAGATGTAGATGGCGACGGCAGAGCGGACGGTATTGCTATCAATCAAACGGGAGTCTGGGTAATGCGGAATCCCGTTTCCATAAACTGGGTGCCCGGGTATGATGGGATTAATTTCCAAGCTCCGGTACAATGGTCAAAACAGGGGCTTTACGGAGCAAGAAAGACTCTCGTAGGAGATATGAACGGGGATGGTAAGTCTGACCTGATCCTTGTAGGGGAGGGCGGAGTTAGTGTCGCCTATTCGGATGGAACCAAATTCCTATCCCCGCAGGTTATTACGCCCAAGGGATCGTACGGCACAATGGGTACATTCTTTGCTGATGTTAACGGAGATGGTAAAGCGGACTTAATCATGGTAGACGGCAAAGGGGTGACGGTTGGGGTGTCCAATGGCAATGTCTTTGGTACCAGTATGACCTTGCCCATGATCTGGGGAAACCGTCTGACGACTGTCGGCGACTTTGATGGCGACGGCAAGGCGGATATTATTGCAGTCAATGAAGAGAACATCTATGTAGGCCGCTCTACCGTAGGAGGACTTAGCCTCTTTAAGGCTTATAACTCCCCTTTCTATGGGGATATTGATACCCTCTTCGGTGATGTGACTGGTGACAAGAAAGCGGAGGCGACGGCTGTCAATAACGCAGGCATCTGGGAATTGACTTCAAATGGAGCCGTATTCAACTGGTCAGGACAGTGGAGCGGACCATTCTACGGCGGTAACTGATCCAGATACATCACCCAAACCACCATCAACAAAACGGCAGGCTCCTGGAGTCTGCCGTTTTGTTTATTCAAGTCTGAGCGCAACCTTCGCAACTAGAACAGTCAGGCGGTTCGGTTGACGCTTTTCAAAATGTGGTTGAAGACGCGGGTGGCGGTCTCATGGATATCAGGGACATGTTGCTGGACGAATATCTGGAAGAACTTCGCATCGGGGATCAAATGGAACTCGGTGCTGGCGAAACCGCCCCAACCGTATCGCAACGCCTTCCATGCCGTCGGACCTTCGCCCAGATCGGTGTCATCAATGGCGAATCCCAGACCGAAACGGAAGGGGCCGGAGACGCCTTTCAACTGATCCTCGCGCATCATACGGACTGTGTCCAGCCTCAAAATCCGACGACCCTCTATCGAGCCATCGCCGATCAGCATCTGGCAGAACCGGGCATAGTCCTTGATCGTCGACATCATGCCGCCGCCGCCGGACAGGAATTCAAACCCCTTGAGGAACGGCGAATTGTCCGCCGCATCCGCCAGAATCAACTTCCCCGTCGGCCCGGTGTAGCAGGACGCAAAACGATTCCTCGCTCTCGTGGGGACGGCGAATCCAGTATCGTTCATGCCAAGGGGCGCGGTGATCGTCCTCAGCACAAATTCATCCAGCGGACTCCCACTCCAGACTTCTACCAACCGACCAAGCAAGTCCATGCTCAACCCATAGGTGAACTTTTCCCCCGGTTGATGCAACAACGGGAGACGCGCCATCGCATCCGCCCCCTTTTCAATAGTCATCTGCGGGGGAAGCATTGCGGGAAGCCCCTTCTCACGGGAATGGTAGATCAACCCTTCGCGCACTACCGCTTCAGAGTACGACGGGTCACCGTTGCCGTAACTGTAGCCGGAGGTGTGCCGGAATAGATCGCGCACCAGAATCGGGCGCTTGAGCGGAACCTTCTTCTGATTCGCCCCGGTTCCTTCCAGCGCAATCGTCTTTGCGAACGCCGGAATGTAGGCGGAAACCGGGTCTTCGAGACGAAACTTCCCCGCTTCCCATAGTGTCAGCGCCGCGACCGCCACAATCGGCTTGGTCATGGAGTAAATCCGCACGACGGTATCCGGCGCAAACGGACGTCGATTTTCCCGATCCCGCAACCCGGCGGCATGAAGATGGACGACTTTGTCATTACGGAACGCCAGATGCGCTCCTCCCACCAGTTCCCCGGCAGAGACCGCGCGATCCAACATCTCGGCGGCATCGCGATAATATCTTGCGGCAACTTCATCCATCCGCAGTGACGAACGTTTCAATAGAGAATCCATAATTTTCCTATACTCTTTTGCCCGTAGCGATTCCTTCAATCTACAACCCGAAGATGCTCTCTACTATCGCTAACGATTCTCCTTCCTTCATTGAAAAAGTCACAAAACATCCTGCTCCTTTAATATCTTGACACTGAATATCTGGCGTCGGTTCACAGTTAGGGACAATCAGTGTGGCCGTTTGAACGCCGAATATACATAACTATTATAAAAAGAATTCGCAAAATCTTGTCTATTTTTAATCCGTTCTTAACAACAGTATCGAGCTATTGATTTTATTTTCCTCAGTATGTAACAAGTTATAATAACGCATTCTTAAAAGGCATTCTTAACATTATCTTAATGAAAGTTTGGCATAATCGTTTTGTTCCTATTATCGAGAAGCTATTTCAGAGGAGGATATTATGAATATATTCGATGGCTCAGTTGGCTGGGGCACTTTGCTTTTACTGGGCATCTGTCTATTTATTGCACTCGGGTTTGAGTTTGTCAACGGATTCCACGATACGGCGAACGCGGTAGCGACGGTAATTTATACCAATTCCCTCAAGCCCAACACGGCTGTTATCTGGTCGGGACTGATGAACTTTCTAGGTGTCATTACCAGTTCCGGCGCGGTCGCTTTCGGGATCGTTCATCTGTTGCCCGTCGATCTCCTTATAAATATAGATGGCGCCGCCGGATTGTTGATGGTGCTATCGCTACTGCTTGCAGCAATTATCTGGAATGTCGGCACCTGGTACTTCGGGTTGCCGTCGTCCAGTTCCCACGCGCTCATTGGCTCGATCATCGGGGTTGGACTTGCCAGTTCATACTTTAGCGGTAAGGGCTTCGGCTCGGGCGTTAACTGGGGCAAAGCGCAGGAAACGGGCATGGCATTGCTTCTTTCACCGGTTATTGGCTTCGGTTGCGCTGCAATCTTGCTGTTACTTTCTAAAGCTCTGGTCAAAAACCCTGATCTGTACAAAGAACCTGCCAAAGACGCCCCGCCACCGTTCTGGATTCGCGCGGTTCTCTGCCTGACCTGTACCGGCGTCAGTTTCGCTCATGGCTCCAATGACGGCCAAAAAGGCATTGGGCTAATCATGCTCATCATTATCGGTCTGTTACCCATGCAGTTCTCCCTGAACCCGGCATTGACGAACGAACAACGCAACAACACGATCGCTCAGATCAAGACCGCCAAAGGTATCGTCAGCGCAAAAGATGTCGCAGACTCTGCCAAGGTCAATACCGCGCTGGATGCTGTTCAGACGCGGTTGGAAAAGATGACCGATATCGCGACGATGCCCAACACCGAAAAGAAAGAGTTGCGCGCCGCAATCCTGCGCGCTGACGACGCTCTGGGCAAATTCGCCAAAACGCCCGGATTGACCCCAGAAAATATCAGCGCACTCAAGACATCCAAGAAGGCTCTGACTGCCAATATCACCGACTTTATTCTCGGATGGGTGCCACTGGCGGTCGCTATCGCTCTCGGTCTGGGAACGACCATCGGCTGGAAGCGAATCGTTGTCACCGTCGGCGAGAAAATTGGCAAGACCCACCTTACCTATGCGCAAGGCGCGGCGGCGGAACTTGTCGCCATGTGTACGATTTTCGCTGCCGACCATCTCGGACTTCCAGTCAGTACGACGCACGTTCTATCGTCGGGGATCGCCGGCACGATGGCGGCAAACCGTTCCGGGCTACAGGGAGATACTATCCGTAATATTGCGCTTGCCTGGGTACTGACGTTGCCTGTCACCATTCTCCTGGCAGGAACGCTCTTCGCCGTGAGTGCGGGCGCTATTCTACAGAAGACGCCGCCGCCTGTGATCGCCCCGGATGATGAATACAACCAGACGCCGTTACAGGGTTATATATCTGCGCCCATAGGTAATAAGGGTGCGCTGGTGGTAGTGCGACGTCCATCATGAAAGAGTAAGCAATTATCATGGCAAAAGCGACACAAAAATCAACCGAAGCGGTCGGGGACAATCCTGATATCACCGGTAAGTACAACGTCGAAGAACTGAAACAATCGTTTTTGGACAACCTGTTACGGCGACAGGGGCGGACTCTTGAAACCGCGACTGCTAACGACCGCTACCGGGCGATGGCGCAGACAGCGCATCAGTTACTCATGGAACGATGGGTCAGCACGGAGCAGATTTATGCCAAAACCGGGGGGAAGACGGTCTACTACCTTTCCGCTGAATTTCTGATGGGGCCGCACCTTGGGAATGCTCTGCTGAATCTGAACGCGGTCGAATCCGTGCGGGTCGCCCTTTCGGAACTGGGTATAGACCTCAACGAGGTTTTGAATCAGGAAGAAGAGCCGGGTCTTGGTAACGGCGGCCTCGGTCGTTTGGCGGCCTGCTATCTGGATTCACTGGCGACCCTCGATATTCCGGCGGTCGGTTGCGGCATTCGCTACGAGTTCGGCATCTTCGATCAGGAGATCCATGATGGTTGGCAGGTGGAAATCACCGACAAGTGGCTACAGTGGGGTAACCCCTGGGAAACTGCCCGACCGGAAGAAGCCTGCCTGGTCAAGTTCGGCGGAGGGACGCATTCTTACACGGACGGGGATGGGAAATTCAAAGTCGAATGGACGCCGGATCTGGTGGTCAAGGGTATTCCCTACGATACGCCCGTCCCCGGATACCAGACACTGACCTGTAGCACGTTGCGCTTGTGGAGCGCATCCGCCCCGGACTCTTTCGACTTTGCCGCTTTCAATGTCGGCGATTATTTTGGCGCCGTTGCGGAAAAGGTCATCACGGAAAACATCACCAAAGTGCTGTATCCCAACGATGAAGAGATTCAGGGCAAGCAACTGCGCCTGCGCCAGCAGTATTTCTTCACCTCCTGCGCCCTGCAAGACCTTATCCGCAAACACCTCAAGAGTGGGCGTCCTCTGGAGCGCTTGCATGAGTTTGTCGCGATTCAACTGAATGACACGCACCCGTCGGTAGCGGTCCCGGAACTGATGCGGCTTCTGATGGACGAACACGCCATGGACTGGGAAGCCGCCTGGGAAGTCACATCACACGCCATCGCCTACACGAACCATACCCTGTTGCCAGAGGCGCTCGAACGTTGGTCGCGTCCCCTGTTCGCCTCGCAACTGCCCCGACTTATGGAGATCATACACGAGATCAACCGACGGTTTCTGGACACTGTCCGAGCGAAATACCCCGGCGATAATGGTAAACTTTCTCGCCTTTCCATCATTGATGAAAGTGGGGAGCGCTTTGTCAGAATGGCGAATCTGGCGGCGATTGGTGCACGGAAAATCAATGGTGTGGCAGCATTACATACGGAACTCCTGAAGAGCGATGTCCTGCGCGACTTCTACGAAATGATGCCGGAGAAGTTCGTCAATGTGACCAATGGGGTGACCCCCCGAAGATGGATCGCCCTCAGCAATCCACGGCTTGCCGCCTTGATAACCACTCATATTGGTGGGACATGGCTCAAAGATCTGAAGCATTTACAGCAACTGGAACCGCTTGCGGATGACGCCAATTTCCGCGCAGAGTGGCGATCCATTCAACTTGCCATGAAGCGTGATCTCGCTACGTATATTGAGTCTCGGGTAGGGGAAACCGTCTCCCCTGAATCTCTCTTTGACGTTCAGGTCAAGCGAATTCATGAGTACAAACGTCAGCATCTCAACATTCTGTTCGTCATTGCCCTGTATCACCGGATTCTACGCGACCCCGCCGCTCCAGTAACCCCGCGCACGGTCATTTTCGGCGGAAAAGCCGCGCCGGGTTATCACACTGCCAAGCTCATCATCAAGCTGATTCACTCAGTGGGCGAAGTTATCAATCATGATCCCGATGTCGCGGGACGTTTGAAAGTAATTTTTCTGCCAGACTATAATGTCTCCTTTGGACAACGCGTTTATCCCGCCGCAGACCTCTCCGAGCAAATCTCGCTTGCGGGTAAGGAAGCCTCCGGCACCGGTAACATGAAATTCGCCCTGAACGGAGCCTTGACCATCGGGACGCTGGACGGAGCGAATATCGAGATCCGCGATGCAGTCGGCGAGGAAAATTTCTTCCTGTTTGGTCAGACCGTGGACGAAGTAAATCAAACAAAGGCGCGTGGGTATCGCCCCCGCGATTACTATGAGTCTGACCCAATACTACGCGAAGTGTTCGATAGTCTCTACTCCGGCCGTTTCTCGCGTGGGGATGTCAACTTGTTCCGTTCATTGGCGGATAGCCTTTTGAATCGGGACGATTACCTGTTGCTGGCGGATTTTACCTCATATGTGGCATGTCAGGATCGGGTCAGCGCCGTCTATCTCGATTCGGAAGAATGGACTCGGAAGACAATTCTCAATGTTTCGCGCATGGGCAAATTCTCCTCCGACCGTTCCATCTCCGAATACTGCGATCATATATGGGAAGCCACTCCCGTACCGATTCCGGGTTAACCCAAATGACGTAGACTGGCTGTTCCGAAAAGTCATTCAGCAAGTTAACGAAGCGCCAGTAGACAAAATATAATTCTAATAAATAGTAGAGGAGCGGGATTACTCCCGCTCCTCTACTATTTTCTGATCCGATATATAGGCGCTATTACGCTGATTTTGCGCCGGGGACTCCTGACTGAATGACGAACGATTTTAGAGTCGAACCGACGCCGTTGATTTCCTGAACCTGCCCGGCGGCGTTGGTAGGAACAACCCGGAAGTCGGCGCGCCACTGGCTCGGGGTCAGGGTGCAGAGGGTGTATCCCTTGGTCGCATCGAAGAACTTTGTCCACGGAGAAGTAAAAGATGCAGCCGCGCTGATGATATTGACTTGATCTGCCGGGAAAGAGGACGTGATGGAGGTACAGATCAACTCGGTTCCGACAGTCGTGGAACGGGGGTTAGCGAATGACGCCTTCAGGTCATGCACCCACGAGGAGTGAATATCGCCCGTGATCACCACAACATTCTTGCTAATGTTCGCTGCGAAAACGTCCAAAAGACGCTGTCGCGCCGTCGCATATCCGTCCCACTGATCGAAGTTGAACAGGTTAGGGAGGGAGGGATTCAGGACTTTTGGAAGGAAGTTAAACCGCGCCATCATCACTTGATTGGCAAGGATGTTCCAGGTGGTCTGCGATTGCGCCAGCCCTGTCGTGAGCCATTGCTCCTGCGTATCGCCCAGAAGAGTCCCTGTTGGGTTGGTTCCCTCGGAATCAGTGATTGAGAAGTCATTGTTGGTAAAGCCAAGACCGCCATCTGTGCCTAATGGTTGATCGGTGCGGTACTGCCGTGTGTCCAGAACATGGAATGTCGCTAGCGAACCGAACGATAATCGACGATATATCTGCATATTCGGACCAATTGGAATCGAACTCTGCCGGATGGGCATATGCTCATAGTAAGCCCGGTAGGCATTGGCGCGTTGAATCAGGAAGTCGGCGGGAGAACTGGCATAACCGCCCCGAATGTCGCCGATTTCATCGATGTCGTCCGCGTAATTATTTTCCACTTCATGGTCATCGAAGGTTACCACCCACGGATGCGCCGCGTGCGCCTTCTGCAAATCGGAGTCGGTGCGATAAAGCGCGTGCCGATTGCGGTAGTCTTCCAGGGAGGTCATCTGGGAGTTATTGACAATATCTGAGGGGCCGCCAAAAGATGGGTTATGCTTGCGATTGGCATCGAAGGTTGGCGCTGAGGGGCCATACTCGTAGATGTAGTCCCCAAGATGCACTACCAGATCGAGGTCTTGCGCCGCAATATCACGGTACGCTGTAAAGTAACCGTTCTGGTAATCGGCACACGAAACAAACGCAAATTTGAATTGATTGACCTTAGCTCCTTGAGCCGGAGCGGTTTTCGTGCGCCCGACCGGAGAAATCCACTGTCCCGCCTTGAAGCGATACCAGTAGAACGTCGACGGTTTCAGACCGCGCAGTTCCACATGTATCGAGTGTGCGAAAGCGCGGGCCGCGAGAGCATTGCCTTTCTGGATGATGTTTCTGAAGTTGGGGTCGGAAGCGACTTCCCAACCGACGGCGACGCTACGGTCAGAATTGAAACCGCCGGGAACCTTTGGGTCAAGGCTGACAGGATTGGGCGCGAGGCGCGTCCACAGAACGACGCCGTCCGGTGAGGGGTCGCCGGAAGCGACACCGAGAGTGAAGGGATAATCGGGCAACCCGGTCTTGTCCTGTGCGAAGACGGGCAATTCCCGAGCGATCATGAGACCTGCTAGAACTCCCGCGCCGTTAATGATTTGTCGGCGGCTGAGAGGATGCGCCAGCATTCGTTGCAGTTCGGTCTTCTTTTCCATATTTATCTTCTTTCTCAATCGAACTCTATCGACAATCTGAAATGCGCCCTATTTTGAGAAACGGGGGCGAATCCCGCGTCCCATCGCCAGAGCCAGAGCGCCGAGGGCGACAAATGCAACAGACGCTGGTTCCGGGGCAGCGACCGCCGCAGACACATTCTGAAAAGCGATACCAAACGATCCGGTTCGCTGTCCCGCGGTCGGGTCAAGGAAGGGGCCGCCCGTGTAATTGCCTTCGCCCTGGCGGATAAATCCGTCAATGATGTTCGGGCCGACAGCGAAATTATCGCTCTGTGTCAGTGCGACCAGATAGGAACCGGGGTTCAGGTTCAGCGAAATCAGTGAATCACGATCATTAGGGAAAGAGATGTCGTCGTTATCCGTGATCAACGCGCCATCAGCTTCACGGAACAGGCTCAGAATCGGGTCGAATCCGCCAGTTCCGAACGAAGTGGTCGTCAACGTGACGGGATTCCCTGCGTCCGTCACGTTAAATTTGTAGATTGCCACCTGATCGTCACTTTTAAAAAGACCGGAAAAGGTGAAGTCGCCCGCATACGCTGTCTGCATCGCCGCTACGGTGAACAACGCCGTCATCATCGAACGTGTAAATAAGGAATTAAGGCGCATCCTGTGTCCTTTCAAGGGGTGATATCCCCGCACATACAAGGGTAAATCCCTCGACCAAATGATAGCGACCTTGTATTAACAGAAGTTTAAGATGCCGCTTTACAGAAAAGTCGTTCCGTTGCAGGAGAGCCCGCTCCCCGGCGCGAATTGCGATGGCGCTAGCGATTATGAGTGAGGCATGAGCGACGGGGTACGGGTGAATATCGAGGTTTTTGAGACCAAACTGGCGCTGGGGGCTTAGACGGCGTGGGATGGCGCGTCATGGCAAATGCGAATCATCTTCAGGAACTCATTCGCGACGAGACCTCCCGAAGTGCCGCCAGAGCCATTCCGACTCTTTCCCCTGACAACTCCTGTCGCCTATGAGCCGATTTCGCGCCTTTGTGCGGATCATTGGCATCGTGTATACTCTGCCTGCTTCACAGGATGGGTCTGCCGTAGCGGACGGAAGAATCCGTAGCAAAAAAAAGGAAGTTTCGACAGCGACGTTCGCTCTGATTTTTATGGCAATGATGACCATACCTTTAAAACCCACCCATATCGCATCTCTGACACCTTTGCGCGGCATAGCCGCCGTATTGGTGATCCTCTATCACTCCGACAGCTTGCTGCGCGGACAACGTCTGGGCAACCTCATCGCTGGAACCGGTTTCTTTGCGCGTGGTTACCTGTGGGTAGATTTCTTCTTTGTGCTGAGCGGGTTTATCATCACGCATGTTTATGGCGACCGGCTTACCAATGACTTCTCGCCTGCCATACTGCGCGACTACTTACTGGCTCGCTTCTCCCGCATCTATCCGCTCCATTTCTTCATGTTGTGCCTCATCATCACGCTATGTGTGATTGTCCTGCAACGACTGCCGGGTGCGGGACAGATGTACAGTTGGAACACGCTGCCCTTTCACCTCCTCCTGCTGCTGAGCTTTGGGTTGGTACCTTTAGGCTGGAGCATACCCGCCTGGTCTATCGGCGCGGAATGGTGGACTTATCTGCTGGCGCTGCCCTTTCTCCGATATCTCCACCGGGGCGTTTCGATACGGACGTTTGTAGCGCCCCTTTTGTGCGTGAGCGGTCTTGCGGTTCTCCTGTATTTTCATCCGCGCCACATTCTGGACATTACTTCCGATTTCGGCTTGCTGCGTTGCTTTCTGGATTTCGTGGTCGGGATTTGCGTATACCAGATTTATCGATATCTATTTGATAGAGATCAATGGAAAAGGCGCTTTATCGGCTCAGACGGAGGGTTTGTTGTCGCCGCCCTGCTGACTGTCGCTCTCTTGCACTTCGCCGCTCCGCAGGATGCAGTGGTGGAAGAACATGGCTTTGCGACTCCGATTCCTTCTCCGCTCGCGCTTCCGCTGGATGCCTTGAGTCCGCTGGTTTTCGGAGTCTTGATCCTGAGCGCCGCGTTGAATGTCGCACGGGCGCGTCAACTGCTCAATGCCCGTCCCTTGCAGTATCTGGGCGATATCTCGTATTCCATCTATATGATGCAGGGGTTGACGATGGTGCTCTTTTTCACCTGCTGCGGTATCTGGCGGCGGAGTCACCCGACGGGCATTATGGATCACCCGACTCAGCTGATGATAGTGGGGATTACCGTGGCAGTAGATTTGTTGCTGGCGGCAATCACGTATCGCTGGTTCGAGATCCCTTCTCGCAACTGGCTGAAACGGAAATTTACTTCGGAAGCGTCGCCGGTGAGCGCATAAGGTAAGTAGCCACCTTCAGGAAATGATTCGCCAGGAGTACTCCCTGAATGCGGTCTAAGCGAAACGAAATCGGACCATCTCCGGTTTCATGCCATGATTTATCCGCCATGCGAACTCCGCCCGAACTGTCTATGCCGAATGACTGGTTCCGTGTGGTTGTTGCGCAGATTGCCGCTTTGTTGCCATTTCGTTCCGGGCAGGACAACCGTTACTCTGTCACGAATTGGGGAGTGGGGGTTCGGGAATGAACATCGAGGTTTTTGAGACCAAGCCGGCGTTGGGCGCGAAGGCGGCGCAGGATGGGGCGATAGCGCTAAGGGAAGCGTTGGCGCAGGACGGCGAAGCGACCATTGTCGTCGCCACTGGCCTCTCGCAATTCGAGATGCTGGCGGAACTGGTACAGGCTCCGGATATCGATTGGGGCAAGGTGACGGCGTTCCACATGGACGAGTACGCGGGAATGCCCGTCACGCATCCGGCATCGTTTCGCAAATATCTGCGGGAGCGGTTCGTCGCTCAGTTGCCCCAACCGCTGGCGGCGTTCCATGAAATCAACGGCGATAATCCCTCTCTGGAAGCCGAATGCCGCCGTTTGAAGGAGTTGATTCAGGGGCGACGGATTGCGATCTGTTTCGCCGGAATCGGAGAGAACGGACACCTGGCGTTCAATGACCCGCCTGCTGATTTCGAGATGGAGGAACCGTATATCGTGGTCGATCTGGACGATAAATGCCGACGACAACAACTTGGCGAGGGATGGTTCCCGACACTGAATGATGTGCCAACACAGGCGATTTCGATCAGCATCCGTCAGATTATGAAGTGCGAACGCATTATTGTGAGCGTCCCCGATCAGCGAAAAGCGCAGGCGGTCAAAGATTGCCTTACCGGGGGGGTATCACCGCTCGCTCCGGCATCCATCTTGCAGAGGCATTCCGGCGCCACCATCTATCTGGATACGGCATCCGCCTCCCTTCTGCCGTAGATCGTCACATTCAGCAACGTCGCGAAAGAAAACATCATGACCCCCGATACTCTATCGGATTTACAATCGGACATGCTGGGCGAAATTCTTGCCCGCTGGGAAAAATGGTCGCCGCAGGAGTGGGTGCATGATGTATCCGATATCCTGGTGCGCCATGTCTATGAGCGTTCCCGGAAGGCGTTCGCGGCGGGAGACGCCGCAAGGGACGCTCTCAAAACTCCTGAACAGATTCGCAAGAGGCAACTCTATATCCGGGAACGATTACTGGAGGGAATCGGCGGGCTTCCGTCGTCTGATGCGCCATTGAACGCGAGGATCACCGGGACAGTGCAGGGAGACGGCTTCCGGATCGAAAAAATCCTCTTCGAGTCCCGCCCACAACATTATGTCACGGTGAACCTGTATATTCCCGATGTCATTTCGCCCGACCAACCTGGCGCGGCGGTATTGTTCCTGTGCGGTCATCATCGGGAAGCGAAGCATCACCCGGAATATCAGGATGTCTGTCAGCGACTCACCCGCGCTGGACTGATCGTTTTGGCGCAAGACCCGGTGGGGCAGGGGGAACGGCTCGGTTATTACGACCCGATCACAAAGACGACATCAGTGTCATGGGGCGTCACCGAGCACGACCACGCGGGGGCGCAAATGCTCCCCGTCGGTGACAGTCTGGCGCGTTATTTCCTGCACGATTCCCTGCGTGCGCTGGAGTATTTGTCGTCCCGTGCGGAAGTGGATGCTTCACGCATCGGGGTTACGGGCAACAGTGGGGGAGGGACACAGACCAGCCTGATGATGATGGCGGCGGGAGACCGGATCGCTGCCGCCGCGCCGACCACCTTCATCATGAATCGGGAATCGTACCAGTTGACCGGGGGAGCGCAGGACGCTGAACAGATCTGGCCGGGTTTCACCCAATCGGGTCTGGATCATGAAGATATCCTGCTGTCCCTGTGGCCGCGCCCCGTGCAGGTTCAGGCGGTCACCAGCGATTTCTTCCCCATCGAAGGCACAAGACGAACCGTTGCGCGTTGCCGTCGCTTCTGGGATATGGTGGGAGCGGGGGATCATTTCCGTCTGGTCGAAGATCATTCATCCCATGCCTACACCCCGACACTGGCGAACGCCGCCGCACAGTTCTTCGCCCTGCATCTGTGCGGTGCGGAAATCGCGCCGCCATCGGACGATTCTATCCGTCCGTTCCCCGGCGAATCTCTTTGGTGCACAAAATCCGGTCAGGTTCGTGGTGAGATCAATGGGGCAGGTTTCTCCTTCGAGGATAATCAGGCACGATTTCAGGAAATCGCCGGCAGCGCCTTGCCTACACCTGAGGAAGCCCGGAACTGGTTACGCGAGCGTGTGACCACTTGCCGCGTTCCCGGCGACCTTGCTCCACGCTTTCTGATCGCGGACGAAACGGAGAAATATAGATTGTACTCTTGTCTCTGGCGTCCACAGGAAGACCTTTTCAATCTGGCTTACCTGATATGCCCGAAGCGGAGCGCGAATCACCCAGAAAACGCACCGGTTCCGGTCACGATTTGCCTCTGGGACGGGGGAACGCGTCGCCTCTTTGAGCAGGAAGATGATATCCGGCGCATATGCGATTCCGGCAGGGTGGCTTTGATCTGCGATCTTTCTGGATGTGGATCGCTCTTGCCACGAGCCATCAACGGTCAACCGGTTTCGGCGTTCTATGGAACTCTACACAAGCTGGCTTGCGATCTCCTGTTTCTGGGCGACGATTTGCTCAGTCTGCGCGTCTACGAAGTCTTACGGACGCTTGACCTGATCGCTGTCTGGAAGGAGTATGTCCCGAATATATCCCTCTCGCCCGAGGGCATCTACATTGAAGCCAGCGGCAGGGTGGGAGTCGCCGGACAACTTGCCGCACTTCTCGATTCCCGCGTTCGCCATGTTACCGTCCCTGAATCACAAAAACCCTGGGACGCATGGACGCGATCCTGCCACTATGACACCACAGGCATCTACGAAAGTATTCTTCGCGGTTCTCTGTGCTTCGGTATCTCAGACCTACTTTAGGGAAAGGAGGTGAATTTACCAAAATCAGAAACAGCGTCCCGCCCCCATAAATAGAAATGACGATTTGGTCGCGGTATCGTGTTCATGCGCCAACGCTCCCTATCTCCATTTCCAAGAGATATAGCCTCCATGCGATTGCCAAGTTACTCGCTCTTCTCCTCTGAATGAAGGGGATTAAGCCAGTGCAAGAATTGATACTGAGGAACCGCTTCTGAAAAGGAAGACCGGATTCGGGATCGTCGACGCACTTTGGCAGGAATAGCGGAGGGGCACGAAGAAAAGTTGAGGTAACATCTTGCAGATTGGGAATGCCACATCCTATGGAAACGCCTCGAACGAACGCCAGCGAATCGTCCGCGAAAGCAGGGACGGCGACCGCTACCGCTGATGAACCCACCACAACGCCACAACCTCCTCAAAAATCGGTAAATCCGGCGGTTTTGGCGGTGATAGTGGTTGCGCTGTTGGGGTTCTGTTTCTGGCAGTACACGCTGTACTTCAAACTGCCCCGAATCTTCCGGGGGACGCCTATTACAACGGTCGTTAGACAAAAGGTGGAAGAGTCCGGCGGCGATTGGTCAAAATTGAGCAAGGCGGATCAGGACAAACTCAACGATCTGACCATCGGCAACGGCGAAAAAGTTTTCAAGCAGACGGCGGATCAGATTGCTCGCGAGAAAGCGCCGTCAAAGCCAAAAGCGATGTCATCCACGACGAACATCAAACCTGTGACGAAGCCAGAAAGTAAGCAGGAAACGAAGTCAGTAGTACCGTAGAGCAGGGGACAATCGTCAATACGGGGCGCTCAGCGACGTTGGGAAAAGGGTCGGTTGTTGGTGACACCTTTGCCTTCCGTGACCGTGTAGATATGATCCGGCGCGAGATCAGTGAGGCGTTCATGTATGCCGGACGGCCAATCGATCTCTACGGAATCAATCCGGGATGCATCGCCAAGACCGAAAAAGACTCTCCGGTCACTGGCGGACAGGTAACTCGAACCTGCGCGAACGCTTTGAATTTGGGTTGCCTTTTCGGTAGTCAGTGTAAATCGGGCGTGTAGACCATCCCTTGTAGATTTAACGCCGATTGTCTTGAAGATTACTGCATGGTGATGCGAGTTGTCGTTATTATGAAACAGTTGAATCGGTGCATTCTGGTTGCTGATCAGGCAGTCCACTCGCCCATCGTTGTCGTAGTCGCCAATGGCAAGCCCACGTGAAATCGTCTGAGTAGACAGTTCTCCCATTGCATTGGAAGAGGTTATCTCTTGAAAGCGTCCGTCGCCGATATTGCGGTACAGGTTCTTAGCCTGTGCGGGGCGTGAACCGTAGCTTTCGTTCTGGTTTCGGTCGTTGACCATGCCGTTGGCGACTATCAGGTCGTCGTTTCCGTCGGCGTCATAGTCCAGAAACTCCGCGCCGAACGAGAAGGATGAGTACGCAGGAACGCTGGCTTCGACGGATGCATCATGGAAGGTTGACTCACCGATATTGCGGAAAAGCGTGTTGGGCGATCCCACACGGTTGGTGACAAAAATCGACGGCAAAATACCGTGGTCATAATGGGAAATCGCGACGCACATTCCCGCCATCAGTTGCCCTCCGGCGCTATAAGCGCATCCTGCCAGTTTCGCGGTTTCGTCGAATCCGCCGTGGTGGTTATTTCGCCACAGCATCTGAGGAGTCTGATCGTTGGCGACGAAAATATCCTGCCAGCCATCGCCATCGAAGTCCAAAAAACCAACCGCAAGTCCTCGTCCCTTTGCATGGGTGATACCGGATGTTTCGCTGACATCGGTGAAATGAGCGCCGTCGTTGCGGTACAGACGATGCGTCTCCGGGTTGTGTAAGGTCTGGCTGTATGAACCGCCGTCCTTTCCCCAGACCCAATCCGAGTAATAGCACACGTACAGATCGGGTTTACCATCATTGTTGTAATCCCCGAATGCGGCGGACGTGGCAAACCCCGCGCCATGCAGTTTGTCAAGATGCATCTTTGCTGTCACATCCTCAAAGATGCCGGGACGCTCTGGCGATTGATGAAAAAGAAAGTTTTTGCGGTATCCGGTCAGGAAAAGATCCGGCTCTCCATCGTTGTCATAATCGCACACCGCGACTCCGATCAGGTATCCGAGGTCTCTGTCCAGACCGGAACCTTTCGTGACATCGGCGAATGTTCCGTCGCCGCGATTCCGGTAGAGAGCGCAGAGCGGTCGAGGTGTAGTCTTGTTGTTTCGGGTAACAACCAGTTGTTCCGACGAACCGGACTGGATAAGCAAAATATCGAGGAATCCGTCGTTATCGAAGTCGAAGAAGGCGCAACCCCCGGGGGCGAATTCGATGAAGCGGTCTTTGCCCGTCGCGCCGTTGTCGTGTGTGAAATCGATTCCCGCTTTTTGGGCGTTTTCTCTGAAGATTGGTTGTGATCTCTCCGTTCCTGCCAACGAAGTTTTGACACTGCGAACCGATATCGACTTTTGGGTGCAAGCCGTCATCCCCGCTTCGGCTATCGTGACCGCGACGAAAAGGAATATCGTCCACATCCCGCAGGGACATCGCAGAGTTCGTATCCTCATGTCCGTATTTCAGCAAATCATCAGGATCAAAATGCAAGGCAGGAAGCGAGTCGTCTCGCTTCCTGCCAGTTGTTGACGGGTTTCCTCACGGATTCCGGTCAGTCTTTAGTGGTCTGGAGACCTGTTGTATCGTCCGTATGCTGACGCGCCGCTCGTTCGTCCATCTGCGCCGCTGCGCCGCCGCCTTTTCCGGTCAAGAATTTGGGGCCGGAGAAGCTCTGATAGATAAAGTAGCCTGCGATCATTACGGCGAGTAACCCGCCTATCGCAATTGCGATAATGACCGGAGAAACTTCCGTTTTTAATGAATTTCCGTCGTTGTTGAACATCAATAAGTCTCCTGTCGGATCATTCGTCCGGCCACATGTTCGTGGCGTAACCTGGAGAGGTTCCCGGACAACCCGAACAGGTGGAGCCGCTCGTATCCGGCTTGTCGGTCATCTTCATCAGTTGACCCGGATTGAGCGCCTTGGCATGTCCATCCAGATAGGTGACCGTCGTGACGCCCTGAGCGTAGTTGTTCTTGCGACCTTCCCAGCCTCGGTCGCACTGGTTGTTGCTGGCGCCGCCCTTGTGGCGCGGAACCGGTCCGAGGTAGTTGAAGACGCTGATATCCGTGGGAAGAGAATCCGCAGGAGTATCGCAGAAGCCCATTGCACGGTTATCGCCCGTATTGCCCGCTGAAGTCGCCAGACCGTCATAGTCCCCGGCGCAGAAGAGGATGACATATTCCGCCGGACGAGCGACGCCCGCAAGAGCGCGGCTCGGGAACGATCCTACCTTGAAGGAACGGCTGGGGGTATTCACATTGACAACGCCCATGATGCCGTTGTAGCGTTCTCCCCAGGTAATGCCGTTATCGGCAAGCCAGCCGACATTGGCATTGGAGCCTTTGCCGCCGCGCCAGGTTACCCAGTACTGGAAGTCACCGCCGCCGTGGACTTTAGCATCCGCGAACGCGCCGATTCCCAGATAGTACGCCCAGTTGACGCCATTTCGGGTGCCGCCCGCCGCAGTGGTATCGATATCGCCCGGCTGAACCGACTGGGTCGGGCAGACGAACATATTATAGGACTTGGTGTACGGCTGAATCGAGTCGATCCACGTGGCGCCGAGGGTATCCGCGTTGTCCTGTCGGTACAGTAGCGGAACGGTTTCATCGTAGTCCTGCGTGTACATGATGTAGGCGAGGGACGCCTGCTTGACATTGCTCAAACAGGTAGACGCCTGAGCGGCTTCCCGCGCTTGAGCGAAGACCGGGAAAAGGATCGCTGCCAATATCGCGATTATGGCGATAACGACGAGCAATTCGATCAGAGTAAAACCTTTTGCGATCATCCGGACAGGGCCGCTCTTGGGCGACTTCCGACCGGTACGGGCATGAAGCTCCGTTGAACCAGTAAAATTCATGTTCAAACTCCTGAAAGTCCGAAAGGTCACACCGGAGGCTATCGCTCCGGGAGACGCATCGCGGGATTAGGCGCGATGACCTCGAAAATATGTGCGTTGCCTCATTTCGACGCAAAGAACATTCCGTCTGTCAAGACTGTCCTGAGAACAGCCTATTTGAACGGTTGCGGGAAGTACTTCGAGGGGTCGCTGGCGGGATAGACGCCGTCCCTCGGGATCGATTTCGCATGACCATCAAGGAACGCCATATTCGTCTGCACATTGTGCCGTGAATTGACCGCCGCCCAATCGGGATTCTTGTCATCCTGTAACTGAGAGAAACCGTTCCATCGATCGGAACCCGTCAGAAACGCGCCGGGCTTGATGGAGGAATTGTTCGCAGTGAACGGGAATGCGGCTGCCATCAGTACGCCGCCATCCGCCAGAAGGCAGGTATTGGAAGGTTCGGGGAACTTGGCGTTACCCACTCCCAGATAGGCGTTGTACAGGTAGCTGGTATGCACCGGTTTGGGATAGCTTGCCGGAAGTAGCGCCAGGTTCGGCGAGATGTTACCTGCTGCCGTTTTAGCGAGGTCGTCCGGACAGGTCAGGATATCGTTGTTCTTTGTGTAGGCGTAGATCATTTGATGCCACCCGACATAGTTGGGCGCAGGAACTCCCTGCAAGGTGACATAACCGCGCGGAACGCGGTCATCATAGTCGGTCTGATACTGCTTGAAGGCAAGCGCGATCTGCTTGAGGTTGCTCAAACAGGAAGTCTGCCGCGCTTTGGCGCGTGCCTGACCGAACACCGGGAAAAGGATCGCCGCCAGAATGGCGATGATAGCGATGACGACGAGCAGTTCAATCAGCGTAAACGCCGAGGACGAGAATCGTCCTTCCGCGTTTGACGTTGAACCGTTCTTCGAATGATGCTTCATACGTATTGCTCCTTGAATCATTGCGTTGCATGATGCGTGTTGTGTGACGCCGTTCTTTTCTCTCTGAACATGCGCCGCCCTTCAGAACCGATAGTAAAGATCTTAATTTTACGAAGTTTGGGATTCGCAGTAAAGCCTTCGTTTTGAATGAGAAATCCAATACCATTATCGAATTTCTCCCATGGAAGCGTTGGAAGAACTGCGGTGTGTGAATTTCGGGTTCTGTCGCTGAGCCAACTGACTACACTTCGACCGCCGACTGGCGTCGAAAGGAAGTCTACAGGCCGAATACGGAAAGCGATAGTGGCAGGCATCTTTTCTATAGTGTCAATTATAACAATCAGTTGCCAATGTGTCAATATCAAAATTGTTTCATGGTTTGAATACCTTGCTTGGACGGAGTTTGACACTAAAATTGTCTGTATTGTTACACTCTCTCGCTTCCAAACTGTATCGGAATGCACGGCGGTATTCTGGCAAGTACGTTCTCCTTCCGCTATCTTGACACAAGCCCTATTATTGTTCAAGGGAAACGTTGCGATGCAGCGTAAGAGATCCCATATCGAGAACTTGCATTAGGTTATATTGAGCTTTGATCGTGTTGCTCGCCGTGAGAATTTTTTATGAAACAGGCTCTCAATATCGTCCTGAAACTTCATTGCTACCACCTGCCGGGCAAAACGGTCGGTGAGAGAAAAGCGGTTCGCCTCGGCATTCAAAAGCGGGACGAGGTAATCGATGATATCTCCGCCGATGTTGATGAAGCGATCTTTCTTGCGCCCCTGAGGGTGGAGTTTTCGCCGGAGGGGACTGCGAGATTTCTGGGGCCATATGTCCATGGGAACCCTCGCGAAAAATTTATCTACCTGTGCTGGGGCGAACGTGCTGGCTCCCATTGGGACGGCTTCAGCCGCGCCAAGCTTCAGTTGCTTCCAATCCCTGCCGCCCTCCTTTTCCGCGCCGCCGATACCGAAACTCCGCTGGAAGTCCGCATCGATATGCAAGACGAAAAAGGAAAGATCATCTGCGCCACCATAAAGCAAACTCAACTGCACTGGGGCTAACGCATCAAGGATGGATCACGGAAGGGGTGATTTTCGGTGATACCTTTGCCCTCGGTAACGGCGTACAGGCGATCCGGTTCAAGTCCGGAAAGTTTTTCGGTGACGCCGGATTGCCAGCGAATTTCGAGGGAGCATGCGCCGGATGCAGCGCCGAGCCCAAAATAGACGCGACGGTCGCTGGCGGACAGATAACTGGAACCGGCGCGTACCCAGTCCGTGTGCACAACCCCCAGAGAGTCTTTGAGCCGCAGTCGGGCATGGCAACCGTCCCGGTTCGATTTGACTCCGATCAAATGGAAAGCGATCGTATGTGGACGGGGCAGTGACGGGTTTTTCAAAGCCATCTCACCGGTACGGTTTCGGAACAACTGGACAGGAGAATTCTGGTTCATCGCCATCGCATCGACAAAACCATCATTGTCGAAGTCGCCGATGGCGAGTCCGCGAGAGATAACCGGAGTGGCGAGGTCGCCGAGGGCTTCCGGCGATTCGATGGACGCGAAGGAACCGTCGCCGTTGTTACGGTATAAGCGTTTGGGTTGCTCTACACCGAACGATTCTTTAAGATTCACCCTCAACTGTACGTGCCCGTTCGCGGTAAGTAAGTCTTGCCAACCGTCACCGTCGAAGTCCAGAAACTCACAACCGAACGACAGATACTTCAGGTGCGCTGGCGCGATTCGGGATGTATCCGCCACATTCTCAAATTGCCCCTCGCCGATATTTCGGAACAGGGTATTTGGCATCCCGGCGAAACTGGTGACGAATAAACTGGGATGCTCTGAACGGTCATAATCTGCGATGGCGATACCCATACCCGCCATCAGGGAACCGTTTTCTGCGTAACCGCACCCCGCTTCGGCGGCGACGTTTTCGAACGTACCGTCGCCATTATTTTTCCAGAGCATGTTGGGGGTCAGATCGTTGGCGACAAAGATATCCGGTTTGCCATCCTCGTTGAAATCGACAAAAGCGACCGCAAGCCCACGTCCCTTGACACGGGAGATGCCGGAAGCGTCGGAGACATTACGGAAGGTTGCGCCCTCGTTGTGAAAAAGTTGGTGCGTTTCCGGGTCGTAGACTTCCGGCGTGCAGTAATCGCGCTCATGCTCGAAGTTGACGCAGGGTTTGTCGGTGGCGGGAGTCCAGGGGGCGTAATAGCAGATATACAGATCGAGTTTGCCATCGCCATCGTAGTCGCCGAAGGCGGCGCTCGTGGCGAACCCGGTGGAATGCGTTTTGCCCAGTCCTAATTTGTTCGTCACATCGGTGAATTTACCCGTGCCATGTTCGTTGTGGAAGAGCCAGTTGTGAGGGTAACTCGTGAGGAAGATATCATCGTAGCCGTCGTTGTCGTAGTCGCCCACTGCGATTCCGTAGACATAGCCCAGGTCTTTATCAAAGCCAGAACCGGAAGTCGCCTCGGTAAAGGTTCCGCCGCGATTGCGGAACAGGGCGCAGTGTGGACGGTTTCCCTTTAGCAATTCCGGGGAAGGGGCGCCGCACTGAGTCAGAAAAATATCGAGGTAACCATCGTTGTCGAAGTCAATGAACCCACCGCCCGCCGCCGCGCTTTCGATGAAGTAGCGTTTCCGGTACGCGATTCCGGTATCGCAACTGAATACCAGTCCTGATTTTTGCGCTACATCTTCAAAAAGGGAAGCATTGGATTTCTTAGACGGAGATGAACTGATGGAAACATGGTTGGAAGTCGGGAGTGAACGCGAACATCCCGATAGCCCTAATATAGCGCACAAGACTATAGCGCACAAAACAATCGCGCACGGAAATATTACACGGCGGAAAGCGCAGATTATGCGCATCAGGGCAGACCTTTCCGCGTTCGACGTTCTGCGGTAATTTGCTGGATTTTCGCCTGCTGTTCCGCCTCACGGCGTGTCAAATCCTGCCATGCCGTTCTGATCTCAGGATCGCCGGGTTTGAGATTTTCCGCATGGTTCAGGCAAATGCGGGCGTTTAGAAAGCTTCCCACCTGAAGACAGTAGATGCCCGTTTCCTTGAACAGATCGAAGTTTTGACGTTCGAGAGCGCACCTTTTCAGCAGAGATTGCATCCGGTCAGTCTGATCGCGCAGGGCTTGAAACCGCTTTCGGGCTTCGGCGCTTTTGTCCTTCTGGCGGGTCATCGCGTAGGCATTGGCGAGTTCGAACTGGATATCCATTTTGCCGGGCATCTGCTTTGCTGCCACTTCCAGATAAACGAGCGCTTTCTCTGGTTGGCGCAGGCGCATATAGATTTTGCCCAGGTACAACCGGGGAAAGAGAGCGTCCGGTTCCTGCTCCATCGCTTGCTCGAACAGGGTAATCGCCGCCTGGCAACCCGCCGGGGATGTATCGGTGCGAAACAGCAACATACCTGCATAGATTGCGCCCAGATGGCTCTGCGGGGCGAGTCGCCGGAAGCGTTCGATCATCGGACGCGCTTCGGCGTTCCGGTTCAGCTCGAGCAACATTTCGCAATATTGCGCCAGAAAGTCGATATCGTTGGGCTGTAGTCGACTCAGTTTTTCCAGCGCCCGAAGCCGCTCATCCCCCATTCCGAGGGTTCCGGCAATCGCAGCGACCACGCCCAGAGACGGCGCATGATCCGGATTACGCTTGAGTTCGAGTTCCGCTTCCTCGAACGCCGCCTGTTCTCGTTGAACGCTCAGGAAGGCGATGGCGAGTTTCCCGTGAATGCCGGGAGTGTCCGGCGCAATTTCGGCGATCCTGAGCAAGCAACGTATGGCGTTTTCCGTGTCGTTCTTTTTCAGATAGCCCTGACTGAGCATATCCCAGATCACCGTGTTGCTGGGATCAATGCGTACTGAGTTTTCCCACCGCGCCAGAGCCGTATCGAGGTCACCCCGTTCGGCGGCGGCGGTTCCCTGAGAAAAGAGCGTTTGCGCCTTACTATTTCCCAGAAAGGAGGGGGGAGCGATCCACAGGGTCGCGGCGACCGCGAGGAGGACGAGGCAAACGGGCAGGAGCCACGGACGTTTCATGAGTTCTTCAGGATGGGGTCATTTAAGCATACTCGCATACAGGAACGCCGGGTGCACCGTCAACCTTTGCAGTTGACAACACGCTACAGTCGCCGATGCAACGATATTCAACGTCCCATGCTCTCCCGCATCTTCATTTTATCCGCCTGCGACTTCTTGCCGGGCTTGACAGAGATATCGGGTCGGGTCATTTTCGGCGGGTCTAGCGCTCCTGGCGGCGCTTGTTCCTCACCTACCGAGCAACCGGAAAGCGAAACCCAGAGGCAGAGAAAGGAGAGCGTCCCGACAATAAAACGTTTCATGGGAAATGGTGAATCCTTTAGTGGGTGGGCGATGAAGTTGACATCTATTTTAAATTTCTGTCAACTTCAGCCCGTGTTTCTTGTTACCGAAGACGAGGACAGATTCCAGAATCGTCGGTGGTGTTCTTGCTGGGGTAATCGAAGTCGCCATCATCCGCATGGATATTGATATTGCCCGGTTCCTGGCTGGGGTTGAGTTCCCACCCGTTCTTGTTGAGGGGAATGATAGTCTGCTTCCACTTCAGGGATTTGGCGTGACCGTCCGCGAAAATCCAGTTAACGGGGGTACCGGAGTTGGGGCTTTGACCATTTCCGAAGTGCTGATAAGCGCGTTTCTGGTCGCAGGAGCTTCCCAGAATGCCGTAGCCTATGTCGACCGTCGGGTCGAAGGCGACCGCTTCGCCGATCATGATCAGGTCGGATGGCCTTGTGATATTAGCGTTGCTGAGGACGGTGGCATCGTACCCCCAGTCGGCGGGAACCCAACTGGTCGCAATCGCGTTCATGCCGTATCCACCTGCCATCTTGCCGCCAGGCCCATTGATCGCGCCTGCCTGATCGCGCCGTCGTCCTGCCGGATTGGAAGGGCAGGCGTACACATCGACGCTCTTGACATACGGATAAATGACATTGCGCCAGTTCAGGTCAAATGCGGTATCGCCACCGTAGAACGTACATCGGGGGAAACTTTCGTCAAAGTCCTGACTGTACATCATCAGACCAAGTCCGAGTTGCTTCATGTTAGAGAGGCAGGAAATCGCGCGAGCGCGTTCCCGCGCCTGAGCGAAAACGGGAAAAAGGATAGCGGCAAGAATGGCGATAATGGCGATAACGACGAGCAATTCGATCAGCGTAAAAGCGTCGCATTTACGCGACTGGAGCGCCTGAATCGAGGGCGCATCCTCAGACATAAACGAAGGGGGATGAATCACTGGCTATACTCCCGCGCCCCGGGGCGCTATGCTGAACCTGGCGTCTTTTGAAAATAATAGCGAATATAAGACACCCTCGTAACGGTGAGAGCCGTTTGCTCCACCGGGCTTTTGTGGGGATTTTACGATAAATCGTTTGATTTGGCAATCGAATCCGAATTATGTCGTAAATTGTTACGATTTCATCGTCGCTTGACCCTGAGAATAATTCTGTATCTTGAGGACGCATCGTATCGATGGGATCGTTCTGGCAATTCCCTGAGGATGAGGATACCCTGCGGATCAATCATGAAAAGAGGTCAGCATGGACGCGGGATTTATCGATTTACAGGTGAACGGGTATGCCGGGGTGGATTTCAATCAGGACGACCTTGATGCCGAAAAATTGCATCTCGCCTGTGACCGACTGTCGGCGGAAGGCGTCTCTGCGATTCTGGCGACGGTCATCACGGAAGAAATCAGCATTATGGAGGCGCGATTGCGACAGATCACGCGACTGCGTGGCGCCGACCCTCTGGCGCAACGTTTGATCGCGGGAATACATATCGAGGGACCGTTCCTCAATCCTGCGCCCGGCTACCGGGGAGCGCACCCGGAAGATGCTATCCGTCCCGCCGATGTGGATGGCATGAAGCGACTGCTGGATGCCGCCGAGGGATTGACCCGAATTGTCACCCTTGCGCCGGAAAACGATGACAACCTGACCGTCACCCGCTATCTGGCGAATGAAGGAATCATTGTCGCCGCAGGACACTGTGATCCGTCGCGGGATGTTCTGGATGCCGCCATCGATGCTGGGCTTTCGATGTTCACGCATCTGGGCAACGGTTGCCCGATGCAAATGGCGCGGCACGACAATATCATCCAACGCGCCCTGAGCCGAAGTGAGCGTCTTACTATCTGCTTTATAGCCGACGGCGTCCATATTCCGTTTTTCGCCCTGAAGAACTACCTGAAGATCGCCGGGATCGAACGGAGTGTCATTGTGACCGATGCCATAGCCGCCGCTGGACTGGGGCCGGGACGATACCGACTCTCCCGTTGGGAAGTAGTGGTCGGTGATGATGGCGCGGCGCGTGCGCCCGACAACTCGCATCTGGTCGGCGCGGCAGTTACTATGCAACAAAGTGCAGACAACCTGCGGGATCACGTCGGGCTGAACGAGGATGAAGTCGCCCGGTTGACGAAGCAAAACCCGTCGTCCTTGATTTTTTCAAGCGGATATTCTCAAAAAGGTACAATTGCGCTATGAAACGATACGCCATTATTGGGCTCGGTAGTCGCTCCTCGATGTATACGGACGCTCTCCTGACGGACTTTCGCCATTCCGGGGAGATGGTCGCGTACTGCGATACGAATCAGGCGCGGATGGATTACTGGAATGCGTTCTATCTGAAGAAGCGAGACGCGAAACCGGTTCCGACCTACAAACCCGCGCAGTTCGAACAAATGATAGCGGAAAATCGTGTGGAGACTGTCATTGTTACCAGTATCGACCGGACGCACGACGAGTACATCGTCCGAGCCATGAACGCCAGTTGCGATGTGATCTCCGAAAAGCCGATGACCATTGATGCGCCGCGTTGCCAGCGCATCATCGACACCATTGCGGCGACAGGACGCAAACTGACGGTCACGTTCAACTATCGCTACTCTCCTCGCGCCAGTAAAATCCGAGAACTGATCCAGAGCGGCGTCATCGGCGAAGTGGTGTCTGTCCATTTCGAGTGGCTGCTGGATACCCGGCATGGGGCGGACTATTTCCGTCGCTGGCATCGGGACAAGCGCAATTCCGGTGGTCTGATGGTTCACAAGGCGACCCATCATTTCGATGTGTTGAACTGGTGGATTGCATCCCATCCGGTGACGGTCTTCGGCATGGGCAAACTCGCCTTCTACGGACGCGAGAACGCCGAAAAGCGGGGCGTCTCTGACTTCCATGACCGGGGTAAACCAACAGAAGCGGTGAAAAATGACCCGTTTTCTCTTGATATCACCGAACATACGCAACTCAATGCCCTTTACGGCGGCGCGGCGGAAGCGGAGGATGGCTATATCCGCGACCGATCCGTCTTCGCCGATGGCATCTCTATCGAGGACGACATGGCGGTCATGGTGCGCTACGCCAGTGGCGCAACCATGACCTACCACCTGACCGCCTATTCTCCGTGGGAGGGATGGCGGATCGCGTTCAACGGGACTAAGGGACGATTGGAAGCGGAAATCCACGAAAATTCCTATATCAGCGGCGGAACCGGCGATACCAACTCCCGAACTGCGGATGGCACGGAAGAAGTGGAAATCCACGAACCCGCCTTGATCCGCGTTCGTCCGTTGTGGGGCAAGCCGTATGATGTGAGCGTCCCGGAGAACGAAGGCGGACACGGCGGCGGCGACCGTCGCCTGCTGCGCGATTTATTCGACCCGTCCGATGAAATCGATCCCCTCGGTCATGCGGCGGGATACCGGGACGGCGCTTACTCTATCCTGACCGGAATCGCCGCGAATCTCTCCTTCCAGACCGGGCAACCAGTTCCTGTAGCTGATCTCGTCCAATTTTAGGGAGCGATGGGGAGATGCGACGCTGGAACGCTTTCAATACCTGATTGAAGCTTTTCGGTCGCTGTAATGGCGCGAAATGCGTGACCCTGATCAGGAATGTCATCGAGACTTCGGGTATAGTTTGCGCCAGATAAGCCCCATTTACTGTGCTGATCATAAGCGACGCGTAGCCAGGACGTTACCGTGAATTGGGAAAGCCCCGTATATATCAGGTTCTCCTGTTCGGGAAAGTACCTCATTCGAGCTCAAATCAAGAGAATGCTTGTTTCGGTTACAACCTTAAAGAAGGCTTAATATGGCATAGGTACCATCACTGCAGGAAGGGCGTTATTAACGCTTTGCCCTTCCTGAAAGGAATCCCATGCGCTCCTATTATCCTCTCGGTGCGGTAACCGGCATTCTGGCGCTGATCCCATCCCTCTGTGGCGTCGCGAACGCGCAACGTCTTCAGGATTTGCAATTTCTGGGGCAGGCGAATTTCCCGGCGCGTAGTGTCGCTGTCGATGGAAAGACCGTAGGCGGGCTCTCCGGCATTCGATATGATGCCGCCAACAATCGATATATTGCCAACTCCGATGATCGCGGGAATGAAAGCCCGGAAGGCAGTCGTCCACGGTTCTATTCGCTTAATCTGAACATCACCGGCGGCGCGTTCAGCAACAGTGATGTCACCTTCAACAGCGCCACTACCCTGCTTGACGGGTCGGGGACGCCGTTCGCCAACTTCGCTACCGACCTAGAAAGCGTCGCGCTGTCCCCGGATGGCAAGTCGGTTTATATTTCCAGTGAAGGAGATTCCGGCGGACTGTCGGGACACTCGCTGATCAGCCCGTCCGTGTACCAGTTCGACCTGACGACGGGCAAGCAAATCCGTCAGATGTTGGCGCCTTCTCAGTTTACTGCTAACCTTCCCGGCGGCTTGAACGTGGGTATTCGTAACAATCTGGCATTTGAATCCGCAACCCTTACTTCGGATAACCGTCGCTTGCTGACCGGAACGGAAAACGCTCTGAAACAGGATGGCCCGACATCCGCCAGCGGCGCATTCAGTCCCTCGCGTCTATTGATGTTCGATCTGGCGACCGGGCAGGCGGCAGCGCAATATGTATACAATGTCGACCCGGTAGTCGTCCCCCCAACGGGCGGCAACTTCGCAGTCGGCGGATTGGTAGAAATGCTGACGTTGGGACCGGACAGCTATCTGGCGATGGAACGTTCCTACACCGTCGGCGCACCCGGAACCGGGTACGACATCAAGCTATACCAGTTCTCTCTGAATGGCGCCACCGATGTCAGCAGTCTGTCCAGCCTCGCAGGAGCCAGCTATGTCCCGGTGCAGAAAACGTTACTATACGATCTCAAAACGCTGGGCATTCGGTTGGACAATGTCGAAGGCATGACGTTTGGACCAACCCTTGCCGATGGACGGCGCTCTCTGGTTCTCGTTGCCGATGATAACTTCAGCCTCGCCATCAATGGACCGGGAAGCGCTCCACAGAATACGCAATTTCTCGTATTCGCCGCCAGCGCCGCCCCGGAACCGGGCGCACTGGGTCTGATGGCTCTGGGCATGATCCCCGGCGCCATCGCACTGATCCGCCGCCGACAGGATTAGGAGTCAGTAGGTTTTGGCTCCCAACCCCCATAAATAGGGGAGTCAGAAAAACCGGCTGAACTCTACCTCTTGTAGGTAGTGAGCGATGACGGAAAGATTCCTGAAAACCTGACGCTCTGAATTTCCCCATTTATGGGGGAGTTCAGATTTGATGTCAGTCTCCCCCGCTTTCGGGGCGACTTGACTACGACCTATCCAGACTTGCCGGCGATACCCAGTCTCCCCCACTTGCGGGGGAGACTTCGCCGCCGATACCCAACAGGCTCCCCCGCTTGCGGGGGCGGGGGGATTTGAAACGTGTCCACAAGCGGGGGGCAAGCCAGTCTCCCCCGCTTGCGGGGGCAGGGGGGCGAATAGGGACTTCTACCGAACTCCCCTTGTGAACTCCTCCATTGTATGGGGGGTGGGAGGCAAAAACCTCTTAGTGGCAGCAGGATTCTTCGTCCGGGGTATCGGCGGAGGGGGCGTTGGATTGCCCGTAACCAAGATCATCACTGAATCCGGCGGCGAGACGGTACCATTGTGGGGTGGGGCGACCGCCTCGTCCGGTGGTTGGTGCGGAACCATTTTCCATCAGGCGGTAGGAGTTGCTATTGGCGCCGTAAAGAACAGGCCAGCCTTCAGGGGAGTCCTCAAAATGCTCCTGCCGTCCATAGACTGTCATATCGAGGATGCCGAAAGTGCCATTCATTACTTCGCACCCGCGGGCAGTGGTCCAATATGTTTCGAACACACGGTCGCTATCGCGCAGGTAGCACACCTTCATACCGAAGTGCCGTCCCGCTATCAGGCCGTCCACGGACGACTCCGGCACCGAATACCATGGCATTTCCCAACCCATGAACGCACGGTAGCGATCACTGGCATCGAAGGGGCCTTCGCAGAAGACGGCATACGTCACATCGCGGGCGTGCAGATACGAAAGTTCCCGCATCTGACCGGAATTGAAGGAGCAACCCTCGCATTGTCGTTCCGCCGGTTCGCCGTCATGCCACATATGGTAGGACGCGAAAAGTTGGGTGCGTCCCTCAAATGTCTCGATCAGCGGGATCGCGCCGTTCTTACCGATGACCAGAATCGAAGGATCCACTTCGACCATTGGCAGGCGGCGGCGTGCGGCGGCGATAGCGTCGCCTTCGCGAGTGTGCGCCTTTTCGCGGATACGCAACGCGGCGACTTGCGCCATCCAGTTTTCTCGATCCGCAATCGGCGGGCGGGCGGGTAACGGGTTAGTGGATAGAGGATTCGGCATTCAATTTCTCCCGAAGACTGTAGTATTGTTTAGCTTCTATCATGGCAAAATTTTGTGAGTCAGGAAGTTTAGCGTTCTATCATATGCCAGCTGCGCCGCTTCGGCGTTGTAGGCATCCGGGCGGTTCGACTCGAAGAACCAGTGCCCGACTTTGGGATACACGAAGAATTCAGCTTCTTTTCCGGCGCTCTTGATCTGGGATTCCATCAACGGGACAAATTCCAGAGGCTCAAACGGGTCGTTTTCCGCGAAATGTCCCTGATAGGCAGCTTTTGTCGCCGCGAAATTCGACTCGCCCAGACCATAGAAGAGAACGACAGCGGATACGATATCAGGATGTCGTTCCGCCAACTGTAATGACCACCAGGCGCCGAGGGAAAAGCCAAGGACTCCTACCGTATCGCTCTGCGTCGCCGAATGTTCTTTCAGGAAAGTCAGCGCATCTGATGCCGTCTTCCCGGCGGACTCCTTATTTGCGCTGTGGATATCGCGCAACCGTTCCGCCTCGGAGACCGTATTGGCGATTGCCCCGAAGTACAGATCAGGTGCGACGACGACAAAGCCCGAATCCGCCAATCGGTTACATAACGAAATCATGAAATCGTTCAAGCCCCACCAGGCATGGAGGACAAGAACTCCTGGCCCCGTACCAGACGACGGAACCGCCAGATAGCCGTCGCTGGTTTTTTGTCCCTCTTCGAATCGCATCACGCGCCTCATTTCCAATTGGATATCTTCGATGATCTTTAAAGATTCAAAATAATTCCAATGATATCGTCGCACTCTAAAATCAAAGATGGAAAGCGGAAAGACGTTGCCCATAGAAATATTTTCCGTCCCACATTCTCTTAGGCGTTTGTTTGCGTTGTTCCTCTACCTGTCGTTCCGTGATAGTCAAGGCGAATCGATGCGGTCGAAACTTCGGCGCGATGGACGGAGGAGGGGATTGTTGCCCCCAGTTTTAGTAGGATGAATGAAAAAAAACGCAAAAGAGGAAATTACATCTTCTGGACAAAACGCAAGGCGGGCGATAAAAATCGCCCGCCTCGTTTTTTTGCAGGGACAGACTCGATTATGATGAACGCTTATGATTGCAAGCGGTTAGAATTTGTCGTTTCGCCGAGAGTTTGAATCGTCAATGGCGTAGCGGTTTTTTTCGCCAGATAAGCGCTGTAATCTACCATGGCGCGTCCTATCACCAGTGAGGATACCGCGACTGAGAGTTCTAGGATTGCCATCAGGGCCTGAAAACCTCCCCGAATAATAGGTGATAGCGTCATCGCTACGCCGACAGTCATTAATACGACACCCAAGAAAAGGAGTCCGTATTCCATCGCTATTTTTTTCACGTTCTTGTTAACATCGCACATTTTGATGTTCCTGTATCTAACTAGCGCCCTTGAACGAAAATCCGCATCATCGAAACTCAGCCGCGTATAGTTCCGCTATGGTATAGGCTGTGGGCGTCTTCGATGACACGTATAAGATAGCGAACTTTCCCGCCAGGTCAATGCGCCCATTCGCAAGCCCTTTGTCACCCATAAAAGGTCGACAGTGCAAAGAGAGTCCTCTGCTGAAAATAACCTGAACGTCCAGATTATTTTCGAACATTTTCTTCCTACATCCTATAGACAATTCTGGAAACGGAATTGATCCGTGAAAAGCGTTTTTTTGTAAATGTTACAAAATTCACCCTACGATGGAGAGTTGTTGAATCCACTGTTCGATGCTATGCAGAAAGCTCGATGGACCAGCAGGCGTTGTCGAATATCACGACGGTCAGATATACCATTGCACTTGATCAACGGCGATAAGGATGTGCATTGGATCGGCTACAGGGCTAATCTGCCAAATCCTCCCAGATCGTTTTACATCCGCATTCTGAGCGAACGATATATGACCCATATGCTGACCGATAACGAGTTTGCAGGGAAGACTACTTCCCTGCAATCAGGCTTTGCCCGGTTAGAACCTTCTTCAGAAACTTACCGGTATAAGACGTCTTGACTTCGGCGACCTGTTCCGGCGTTCCGGAGGCGACCACAGTCCCGCCTTTATCGCCGCCTTCCGGTCCCATATCGATCAGGTAATCAGCGGTCTTGATGACATCAAGATTGTGCTCGATGACCAGGACTGTGCTTCCGGTGTTGACCAGACGCTGAAGCAGAGCGAGTAGCTTTTCGATATCGGCGAAGTGAAGACCGGTCGTCGGTTCATCCAGAATGTACAGGGTGCGACCTGTCGGGCGTTTACTGAGTTCCGTTGCCAGTTTGACACGTTGCGCCTCGCCGCCGGAGAGTTGTGTCGCTGGCTGACCCAAACGAATATAATCCAGACCGACTTCGGCTATCGTCTGCATCTTGCGGGCGATGGAAGGAACCGATGCGAAGAATTCCACTGCCTCGCCGACGGTCATCTCCAGTACATCCGCGACGCTTTTGCCACGGTACTTGACCTCAAGCGTCTCGCGGCTGTACCGTTTGCCCTTACAGACCTCGCAGGGGACATAGACATCTGGCAGGAAGTGCATCTCGATCTTCAATATGCCGTCGCCCTTACACGCTTCGCAACGACCGCCTTTGACGTTAAAGGAGAATCTTCCTGGTCCGTATCCGCGCATCCGGGCTTCGGGCGTCTGAGAAAATAGTTCGCGGATGGCATCGAAAACGCCGGTATAGGTGGCAGGGTTAGATCGTGGCGTTCGTCCGATGGGGGATTGGTCGATATCGATCAGTTTGTCCAGATGTTCGATTCCCTCAACAGCGTCATGCGGTTCCCAGACCATACGCGATTTATACAGGGCGGACATCAAACGGGGATACAACGTTTCCTGAATCAGAGTCGATTTACCGGAACCGGAAACTCCTGTGACACAGGTCAGCGTTCCCAGAGGAATTTCTACATCGACATTCTTGAGGTTGTGTCCTCTCGCTCCTTTGATTCTCAGGTCGTTTCCGTTTCCAGTGCGACGCTGGGTTGGGACTTCGATTTTCCGACGACCAGACAGGAACGCCCCCGTTATGGAATTCGGGTTCGCCATCACTTCGTCTAGCGGCCCTTGTGCGGTGACTTCGCCACCGTGGATTCCCGCGCCCGGACCGATATCGATGATCCAGTCCGCCGCCGCCATCGTTTCCTCATCATGTTCGACTACCAGAATCGTGTTGCCAAGGTCACGGAGGTGGATAAGCGTGTCGATCAGGCGCTGGTTGTCCCGTTGGTGCAGACCGATGGACGGTTCATCAAGAATATAGAGGACTCCCATCAACCCGGAACCGATCTGTGTCGCTAGCCGGATGCGTTGCGCCTCGCCGCCTGCCAGAGTCGCTGCTGCGCGATCCAGAGTCAGATAGTTTAGACCGACATCCAGCAGGAAACCGATTCGCGTTTGTATCTCTTTCAGGATTTGATGCGAAATCGTCATTTCTCGTTTGGACAAATCCACCTGTGTCTGATTGAAGAACGCCGAAACCGCCTCGATAGATTTGCTGGTCACCTGCGCAATATTGAGGTCCCCGAAAGTCACAGCAAGGGCTTCCGGCTTCAGCCTTCTGCCCTGACAGGAAGGGCAGGGCTTCGTGGACATATATTGCTCGAGATCATCCTTGATATAATCGCTGGTCGTCTCCGCCATGTTGCGTTGCATCAAGGCGATGACGCCGGGAAATTCCGTGTCGAAGTGGCGCGTTTTGCTCCACCGTGACTTGATTTCCATCGTCACATTGCCTTTGACTCCGTACATGAGCGCGTGGTATTGCTCATCGTTGAGTTCGCTAATGGGCGTCGTCATCTTGAAGCCAAGCTTTTTGGCGACCGCCGCGAACAGCGCTGTACGATGCTCGGACATAATCTCCTTACCCGACTTCAACACGAAATACTTGACCGCTCCCGCTCCCAGACTCACACTGCGATCCGGAATGATACGGTCCGGATCGAACTCGCTCTGCGTTCCCAATCCGTGACAGGTCGGGCAAGCCCCATACGGTGAGTTAAAGGAGAAGGTGCGCGGCGCGATTTCCTCCAGTGAGATGCTACAGTAGGTGCAAGCGAATTTTTCGGAAAACAACATCTCTTCACGCCCGATGATATCAACGGCGACAAGACCTTTACCCATTTTGAGGGCGGTTTCAACCGAGTCCGCCAGACGTTTTCCGATATCTTCCTTGACCACGAGACGGTCTACTACTACATCGATATCGTGTTGTTTGTAGCGGTCGAGCGTGATTTCTTCGGAAAGTTCTTTCACTTCACCGTCGATACGGACACGGGCGAAGCCTTCCTTACTGATTTCTTCCAGTTCCTTTTTATATTCGCCTTTTCGTCCCCGGATCACCGGCGCGAGAATTTGAATACGAGTTCCTTCCGGGAGACCCAGAACGGTATCGACGATCTGGGAGGGTTGCTGTTGCGTCACCGGACGATTACAATTCGGGCAATGGGGACGACCCGCTCGCGCATAGAGAAGGCGCAGGTAGTCATAAATCTCCGTCACCGTGCCGACAGTTGACCGGGGGTTCTTCGAGGTCGATTTCTGGTCGATGGAGACTGCGGGGGAAAGACCATCTATCTGGTCGACATCCGGCTTGTCCATCTGTCCCAGAAATTGCCTTGCATACGCCGACAACGATTCTACATACCGTCGTTGTCCCTCAGCATAGAGGGTATCGAAGGCAAGAGAGGACTTCCCGGAACCGGATAACCCGGTAATGACCACCAGTTTGTCACGGGGGATATCGATATCGACATTCTTCAGATTGTTTTGCCGTGCGCCACGAATCGAGATTTTGTCGTGGATCGTCGGTGCGGCATACCGTGTCCGAGCTGTTGTGGGGAGGGTGACGGAAGTGACATCATCCGCAGATTTGTCAAGTTCAGAACTGATTTTCTTCGGGGAAGGCATGGGGAAAATACTCCAGTATAAAGAACCGGGAAAGGCGGAAACGGTTCCTCAAACGGGCGCTTGATAAAACGACTGTTTTCCCGCAGATTGTAGCGCTTTCCGGCGTTTCTGACAAGGAGTGGGCTTGATGACTTTATACCGGCTACACAACGGAATACAAGACGAATAGATATCGAATCAAGAAAACCTTGACAAGCGGGATTGCGGAGATATACACTCCGTAGGAAATTAAGGACTCAGGTCGGCGCAGCGCGGCGTCCGGTGGGGATGAGAGTCCCGAGTCCGACAGGAGTGAAATATGATAGTCGCTACGAAACAGCTTTTCGCGCATGCCTATGGCAAGTATGCTATAGGCGCGTATAACATCAACAACCTCGAGCAGATTATGGGACTGTTCCAGGGGTGTATCAACAGCAAGGCTCCCTTTATCATTCAAATTTCGAAAGGCGCTCGCGCCTATACGGACAAGCGAATGCTGGAGGCGATGATCCGAACCGCGGACGAAATGTTCCCGGAAGCCATTTTCGCCGTTCACCTCGACCATGGCGATGAAAAGACCTGCTACGAGTGCATCGAGTCCGGTTTCTATTCCTCGGTTATGATCGACGCTTCCCACGATCCGTTCGACGAAAACATCGCGATTACCCGTCGTGTTGTGGAAGCTGCCCATGCGAAGGGCATCTCCGTGGAAGCGGAACTGGGTATGCTCGGCGGAGTCGAAGAAGATATTGCGGTGGACGAAAAAAACGCTAACCTCACCGACCCGTTCGAGGCGCGTGAGTTTGTCGAGCGAACCGGTTGCGACTCGCTCGCCTGCGCGATTGGCACTTCACATGGCGCTTACAAGTTCTCCGGCGGACAGGGCATTCACTTTGACCGTGTCGAAGCGATTCAAACCCAGTTGCCCGGCTTCCCGTTGGTCATGCATGGTTCATCGTCGGTGCCGCAGGATGAAGTCGCCCGTATCAACGCCGCTGGCGGCGAACTTGGCGATGCCAAAGGAGTCGATGCGACACAGTACCTTCCTGCCGCGAAGTTAGGCGTCTGCAAGGTCAATATCGACACGGATGGTCGGCTGGTATGGACTCGCGTTCACCGCGAATTCTTCCGCGACAAGCCAAAGGAATTCGATCTGCGCCCGCCGGGAAAAATCTTCATGGCGGAATACGCGAAGTTTATCGCATCCCGTAACGAGCTCCTGGGATCAGCGGGTCAACTGGACTCGGTTTATGCGCTCAAACTGTAGTCTGCAGTACGCATAAATGTTGTACGCATAAACCGGAAAGCCGGAGTGGATACATGGTATCCGCTCCGGCCTTTTGTCATTTTCCGCTTTGATTTCTTTCCTATCAGTATCTTTAATGGAACGCACGCGAGATTACACACACGGAGGAAAGAAATGAAAGTCAGCAAGATGACTATAGAATATCAGGTGACTCGGTCGCGGGATTATCAATCGGTACGTATGGGTGGGTCGGTGGAAGTAGAACTGGAAGAAGGCGAAGACTTGAAAGAGCGATTCGACAAAGCCCGGAAATGGCTTTCCGCACAGGTGAACGCCGCCGCAGAAGATGAGCTGGAAATCATCGTGTTCGGCGGAAAGAAATAATGTCGCTGTAATCGGTTCATGGTCTGCGATAAATAGAATTAGAATCGATCAAGATCGCTTTCAAGGCGCTGATGTATACCGTCAGCGCCTTTTTGTCTCTCAAAGAGAATACCGGGCGATACAATAGCACGGAGGCGGAATCGATGCGAGATGCAGGGAAACAGGCTGCCGGGCGAGCGGCGGCGATGCGGGTGACGAACGGTATGTGTGTCGGGTTGGGAAGCGGAAGCACCGCCGCCTATTTTATTATGGCGCTCGCGGAGCGTGTACAACACGAAGGCTTGAAAATTCGCGGTATTGCGCCCTCCCGCAGTTCTGAAGCGCTGGCAATAGAACATGGCGTTCCGCTGATCGAGTTGACAATGGAGACGAGGCCTGATCTTGCTGTCGATGGGGCGGATGAAGTGGATGCACATCTGGCGCTGATCAAAGGCGGCGGCGGCGCTCTGGTGCGTGAAAAACTGGTGGCGGCGTCCGCGAAAGAATTTATCATCGTGGCGGATTCCAGTAAGTCAGTCGAAGTTCTGGGCACTTTCTCGTTACCAGTCGCTGTCATCCCGTTTGGTTGGACGACGACTCAGGCGCGATTGGAAATCGCATTTGGAGTCGAAGCCCTGATTCGCGGCGGGAACGCCACTCCATACATGACGGACGATAACCTTTACATTCTAGATATGGCGTTCGGCAAGATTCCAGATCCTGCAGAAACTCTCCGACAATTGCACTCAATGGTGGGAGTAACGGATGCCGGTTTGTTCGTTGGTCTGGCGAACCGTGCAATATTTGGGAACTCAGATGGGACTATACGAGAACAGGTCTAACTAATCGATTCACGGAAAAGTACGGATGCCTGAGGTTCTGCAAAATAAAAACGTCAGGTCATCGCAGGGGAATTGGTACCGGGGTTCTGACTTTTGTCCAGTTTGTCGGCAACCGGGTATATTTTACAGTTTCATTTGTAATCGTCGTGGCTCTCTCTTTCGATTGAATGTCACTGTGGTATGATTTATTCAATCCAGAAACCGAATGGAGCCTATGGGAAAACGATTGATTGCGTCGTCCATAGAGGAGGGGAAGAATAATGGAATTCGGTTCTCCTGAGGAATTTTCAGAGCGGAAAACGGCTTTTGACCGGGATGGATTCTTGCTGGTGCGAGATGCGCTTGCCCCCGAACTCGTCGCAAGGCTGCAAGGCGCAGCGGAGCGTCTCTATACCGAAGGCGTCCAGATCAAGGGATTATCCACGCGCAATCACTGGGATATGCGAAATTGTATCGGGGAAGACCCGGCGTTCCTTGATGTTCTGGACAATCCTGCGCTTCTTCCGCTGATAACGGGGCTTCTGGATTGGGACTTGCATATGATCACATCGCACTTGATCGTTCGTCCGCCATCGCCACCCGGCACCGCACGCAACTTTAAGGGCGAGGGATGGCATCGTGATGGCGGTCAGTCCTCACGTCAGATGAGCGAACCGCACCCGCGCCTCTTTCTCAAGGTTGCGTATTTCCTCTCTGACCAGTCGGAACCGAGGCGAGGCAATACGATGGTCGTTCCTGGTAGTAACCGTTTGACCGGCCCACCGTCGCAGGCCAACGGTGAACCGCACCCCTATGGCGCTATAGAGATATGCGGTAAACCGGGCGATGCGTTTTTATTCGAACAACGAACCTGGCATGCTGTCGGCCCGAATTATTCAGATATCACCCGGAAAACTCTGTTTATGGGCTACGGCTTCCGCTGGGTACGCGCTATGGACTACCTTCACCCGGATGAAGCCCTGTTGGAACGCTGTGTTAACCCGGTACAGCGACAGCTTCTAGGCGATGTGAAAACGCCGATGGGCATCTATCTGCCTTCGGACGAGGACGTGCCTTTGAGAAAGTCGTATCAGGAATGGTTCGGTCAGGAGTAAATGCGAACCCACCATTGCGCTCCTGTAGCGATCCTCCTGCTCGTAGTCGGTGCAGCAGGGACACCCGCTTTTTCACAGCCAGTACCAGTTGATCCGCCCAAAGAGGACAAAACGGCTGCAACGGAAAAAAAGCGGCATTCGTTGACCGGTGATATTCGAGCCCATCGTAACTTTACCAGTAAGTTTTTGAGCGGGTCACGAACGTTTCATGTCTATCTTCCGCCTGGATATGGCGCCGCTGAGAACGCGCGTCGCCGATATCCTGCCCTGTACTTGCAGGATGGGCAGAATGTTTTCGATGGCGCGACTTCCTTTATACCCGGTCAGGAATGGCATGTGGACGAAACTGCGGAAACATTGATCAAAGCCGGTCTGATCGAACCTCTGATTATTGTCGCTATCGAGAACGGCGGCGCGGAACGGATCAACGAATATACTCCGACCTACCGCGCCGATGTGATGGGCGGGGCAGGTGGCAAAGGCGATAAATATGGCGATTTTCTCATCGGCGAATTGAAACCGTTCATCGATGCCACCTACCGGACGCGACCGGACGCGGAGAATACCGGCATCGGCGGTTCGTCACTGGGTGCGCTGATTTCGATCAACCTTGCCCTGAAACGTCCGGATATTTTCCATCGTGTGGCGGTAGTTTCTCCGTCGGTGTGGTGGGACGAAAAATATATCGTTCGTCAGGTCAGAGGCTTGACAGAAAAACCTCCCTTCCGTGTGTGGCTGGATATCGGGTCGGAGGAAGGCTATCAGTCATTACCCGAAGCGCGTCTCCTTCGTGATGCACTCATCAGCGAAGGGTGGCGCCTGAACAGAGACCTTTCCTATCGGGAAGCGGAAGGAATGGGACATAACGAAGCCGCATGGGCTTTACGTGTTGAACCGATTCTCCGGTTTCTGTATCCTCCTCGAAAATAGCGCAAGTCAACGCAACACGCGACGGATAAAATAGAACGCGACGCCAAGACAGATGATGTTGGGAATCGCCAATGCGATTGGAGCAGGTAATAACCCGCCTTTCGCCGTGACGGAAGCGATTTGTAGCGCAGTCCAGTAAAGAAATGTCACCACCACGGCAACGCCGAAACCAACACCTTTCCCCTGTCGTCGAGGCGAGACTCCCAGCGGCGCTCCCAGCAGGGCGAAGCACAGGGAAGCGAAGGGTATAGCATTGCGACGCGCGGCTTCCACTTCCAGTTCACGGGCTTTATCGACGCTTCCCCCTTTTCGAAAGATTTCCGCCCGTTTCAAAAGGTCGCTCGTATCGGTGTCTTCGGGACGTCCTTTGAACTGTTCGAGAATAGAGGGTGTGTCTAAAGAGACATCCTTGATTTCCTGTGAAGCGCCTCCCTTAGCGCTGAATGCCAGGGGAGAGTTCTCATTGCGGAAGTCGGCGCCGTAGTAGTTTTCCAGACGCCAGTCTTTGGTTCCCTTCTTCCAGTAGGCTTTACTGGCGAAGATCACGCTCACAAGACGTCCCTTTTCCCATAGTTCGATGCTGACATTGGATAGTCTTCCCGAAGCCAGTTCAGCGTCTCCCTCGACATGGATTAGCGTATTCAGTTTTCCTTCCGAGCGCAGCTCCGCTGTCAACTGGGATGCGCTCAATCCTCCACCCTCGTTTTTGACGCGGTCGATAATGATATTTCGTCCCCGACTGGACGCTGGCACGACTGAGTTGCCAAACCAGGCGCCAATGAGTGAAACCACAAGCCCAAAGAGAGCGACGGGCAATATGATCCGCTCAAAGCGCGTCCCGGCGGCGACCAGCGCAATAATCTCGGAATCATTCGACAGGCGCCCGAATCCCAGTAGTGAGGAAAGTAGTGCGGCGATAGGGAAGGTGAGAGCGAGAACTCCCGGCAATGTCAACGCCATTAACTGAGCCACGATCACCCAGGATTGACCGCTCTGAAGGTACTCCGCATACCGGACCAGTTCCCCCCCGGCGAAGAACAGCCCGACGAACAAAAAGGCGCTGCCCAGAAACGGCCCGATGATTTCCCCCAGAATCAGGCGGTCAAGACGGGACGGCATTGGTTTTTCCCTCAGGAACGCAGGGCAGCGTGATCATAGTGTGAAATTCTCTCCAAGATAGTACTTGCGGGCGAGGGGATCATTGGCAATTTGGTCGGCCGCGCCTTCCGTGACCACCTTGCCATCGGCGAGAATATAGGTGCGGTCGGTAAGTCGCAGCGTCGCCTGCGCATTATGGTCGGTGATCAGAACGCCGATATTTCGATCCCGCAAGCCCCGGACAATATTCTGGATATCTTCCGTTGCGAGTGGATCGACGCCCGCAAAGGGTTCATCCAGTAACAAAAAGGAGGGGTTTGCGGCAAGGGCGCGAGCGATTTCGACACGGCGACGTTCGCCCCCGGAGAGCGCATAGCCACGCGTTTCCGCCCGATCCTGAATATGCAAATCCGCCAGTAACTCATCAGCGCGCGCTCGACGACGATTCGGAGGATATCCAGTCAATTCGAGTACCATCAGCACATTTTCACGAGCGGTCAGTTTGCGGAAAACGCTCGCTTCTTGCGCAAGATACGCGATTCCCAATCGGGCGCGACGGTACATAGGCAGGCGCGTAATATCTTTATTATCGAGGATAATTTTACCGGAATTCGGTCTTACCAATCCTACTGCCATATAGAAAGTCGTCGTTTTTCCAGCGCCGTTTGGTCCCAGTAACCCAACGATTTCCCCTTGCTGAACGCGGATATTTACGCCATTGACGACTTTGCGACCCCGATAGATCTTGACTAGATCACAGGCTTCAATAATGCGATGATGGACATCGGTAGATAGAGTTTCGGACATCAATGGCGTCGGGACTGTCATCGTGTATATACTTCGACTTGCTGATAACTGATGGGTTCTTATTTCGTACCCGCTTTAGGTGCAGGTGTGGGTTCCACGGGCGTGCCGCTGGCATCCCCGCTGTTCAACCGGTAGGCGATGCTACCATTGGGAGAAAAGATGAGCGATCCGGACTCCGCGTTCAAAGTCAACGGGTCAGCGGTGGCAAACTGGGGACTGCGGAACACAAATCGGACATTTCCAGTGAAATCGATACGGGCGGCGTTCGTTCCTTTCGCAGCCCGATAGACCGCTTTATCTCCCCGGAATGCGACCGCCTGCTGGCGTTCCGGAGAACGCGCCTGACCGGTGACTCCGCCGGTAGCTTCCGCCGTTTCCGGCGCATTGTCGCGCGTGATTACCATCGCGACGCGTGGAGCGTTCAGATCATAGCGAGTAGTAGTCGCCTGTACCTTTCCGCCAGGCCCTCCGGTAAAGGTCGATTGGATCGATCCGTCTTTGCCATAGACGCCCTGCGCTAATTTGAAAATGACTTTGAACGCCCCGATTTTCTCAATCTGGAATTCACCCGGGTTTTTGGGCGGCGCCTGTTGCGCGAACGCCGAAAAGTGACGCATTGCAATAAACAACGCGGCGGAAGCGGCGATCAGGAGATGTATTTTGAATTTGGTCACTATTCTTTTATTTGTCACAGTATTTTGGCATACTGACCTTCTACGTTTACCGCTTCGCGGATGATTCACGGTATTTATGCGGGCAGCTATCGGGGCAGCGATTCAATATTTCCACCGGTAGCCGGTCTGCCATCACCCTGCAAGCGGAAGGTGCGTAATTGCGTATCCGCCGTAAAGGCATGGCCAGGGATACGAAGGTTCGGTCGGGCGCTGACAAGGACGTTACCTTCGCCTTTTACGTCTCGGTTATCGAAAGACCATACCATCTGATCCGCCCGAATCATCGGCGTTCCTTTTTCCGTCAGCGAGCGAATGGAGGCATTTCCTGTAGCGGTCAACGTTCGGTTCTCACGATTGCCGATTACCGTGTCCGCTTTTAGTTCGGAAACGGCGGAACCGGGATGGTCGCGGTCGAATAAGGTCGCGGTCGCTCTTGAGACAACTATAGACTTCTGCGAAGCGGTAGGATCGAATCCTGCCGAGTCCGCATGCAATATCGCCACTTTTTCGCCAGATTTTCCAAACAACGTTACATTAGCCCCGACCGCTTGCGCGGCGAGTAGGGGCGATGTCGCTGTCGGTTTAGGAGTTGAGGGGACGAGCGTCGGAGTGGTTATCGTCGTAACTGCGGGCATTTTGTTGGCGCAACCGCCCGGAACTGACAGGATGAGCGCCAGAAACAGGTAATGCCCGGGTCTTTTTTTCATCATTCAATAATTCTGACGCTAAAGAGTGAGGGGGCGTTACAGTTTTTTGGGCAATACCTGTGACACGGTAATTTTGTAAAGGAATATGGCAGGACAGAATGCGCAAATCCGGATTTCTAATTGCCGCCAACGTTCGATGCGACACGGAATCCAATGTTCAGGTTGTACATCGTGGCATGAGAACTACCCGGCTTCGTGTAATCGCCTTCGATATAGATGCCGTTCTTGAACTGGAAACCGCCAAGAAATTTCAAGCCGAATTTGATACCGCTCACATCGTCCTTAGAGACTCCGCCTTCTTCCCGGCGATATTTCAGATAATAGACTCCGGTGCCAAGCCCGGTATAAAATCCGGTGGGAGTGCGAGTCTTCACGCCGAATCCTGTGGTTTTGGTCTCGCTTCCCAGAAAATATCGTCCCTCGGCAATAAGCCCTATGTAGCTCAAGTTGACACGGACGCCATCCTTCGTGTGCGATTTGGTAATATACTCAATTCCAGTGGCGGGAACGAAAGAGGGATTCTTTTTCGATGTGCTCTGGGGAATGTCATACCCTGCGCCAAAACCCAGCACAGGGGTTCCCAGAACGTGTTTCGTGTCGCCATCCGCAGGCTGTCCAAGAATTATTTTTATCCTCCCGCTTCGGTCGCTGGAGTTATCGGACTCGGTTTGCGCCTGCGCTGCCTGAACCATACCGAGAAATATACCTGCCACAAGAACTGCCGTCACCAATATCTTTTGCTTCAATCCGACATTCCTCCTGAGGAAGCGCTTGCCGCGTTCGGTTTTTCAGCGCTTCCATCGCGATAATCTTAAGTTAGCCCCTGATTCGTCTTATGATCTTAAGTTCAACATCGTCCCTCTACTTTCCTTGAAATGACTCCGTTTGCATCGCTACATACCCTCTACTGCGTACGGAAATCTTCCTCTGTCAAGCCTCCGGGATGAGGAACTGTTGATAGTGTTCTCAACGATATACAGTTCAGTCATGACGAATCTGGCAATGCTTTAGTCTGGTGACACACGGAATGCCCGGGGATATGGTGGAACAATTTGGCAGAGAATAGCGAATATTCAAGATTGGTGGAGGCGCTCAAAGGGGATGGCTTCCGCATGACTGCGCCGCGTCGCGCCATGTTGCGAGCGTTATCGCAGGCGGGCGTCCCTCTCTCGGTGCAACAGATACATGAAGAAGCGAATCGTATCCTGAACCCCGAAAACGGCGTCGGTGAAGAAGAACTTGATCTGGTGACTGCATATCGATTCGCCAATTTGCTTGCCGAAAAAAATCTTGCTCAGCGGATCGAGTTCAACGAAGGCTACTTCCGCTACGAGATCGCCGAATCTTCGGAGCGACCGCATCACCATCATCTTGTCTGCCGTTCCTGTGGAAAAATAGAAGACTTTCAGGATTGCGGTCTGACTCATCTGACGACGCGATTAGAAAAGGAAAGTGGTTTCAAAGTGGCGGAGCATAAACTGGAGGTATTCGGAACCTGCCCGCAGTGCCAGATAACCTCCCGATAGCAACCGGGAATATCGATTGACGTCAGGTGCATTTATTATCGCCTCATGAAGACGTTTATAAGGGAATTCGCTCGGAATGGGATATAATGGGCGAACTATGAGCGTTGCCGCCCCGCAAATCGAAGTTAATATTTCCGTCGTTGTTCGCCCTGCTACGCCTGCCGATTATGACGCGGCGATGCGTCTCTTTCGTTACACGATGGGGGAAAACTTTACGCTTCTTCCCGCTCTATGGGATGAAGTCTGCAACGCCCCAAACTATCGCACTCTGGTAGGGGACGATGCGGAGGGTGTGACAATCGCTCTTGCTGTCGTCGTCGTTTCTGACCGAATCCGTCTTGCCGCTGGTTTGCGCCGTCGCCGTTTCCACATGGATGAACTGATTGTCGCTCCTGACTACCGAAGCCACGGCATAGGTCATCAGATGCTGGAGCATATCAGGTCCCTTGCCGCCGCCGAGGCTCCCTCGTACATCATTGCCAATTGTGACTTCATGAATGTCGCCGCCCGTAGAGTCTACGAGGATGCCGGTCTGCATCTGACTCCCCAGGGCAGCGATCGCTTTGAAATCGCTTTCTCCTGATACCGCTTTCTCCTGATACCGCTTTCCGACGAAATTTGATAATGGGTCACTTCATGCCGACGCGCTGATAACCCGTCTCGAATTTCTTATCGCTACGGCGGTATATAGAACTTTCGAACGGGACTGTGTTAGCCTCTGTTTGCATCTACTTCATACCGGTGGTTGCGATACCCTGAATAAATGTCTTCTGCGCGAGGAAAAAGAGAATGATCACCGGGATGATGACAAGGACGGAAGCCGCCATCAACAGATTCCATTCGGTTCCGCCGTGCTGTGACTGGAACGTTTGCAATCCGAGCGCCAGAGTGTACTGACTCGGGTCCTGAATGTAGACCAGCGGACCCAGAAAGTCGTTCCATGCTCCCATAAAGGTGAATAGGGCAACTACGGAGAGCGCAGGACGGGCAAGCGGAATAATAATCCTCCAGAAAATTCCGATCTCGGAGCATCCATCGATCTGCGCCGCTTCGGACAACTCCAGCGGTAGCGTCATGAAAAACTGGCGCAGTAGAAAAATATTGAATGCCGAGCCAAAAAACGCTGGCAACCAGAGCGGGGTAAGCGTGCCAAGAAGCGGCATCGCAGCGTGTTCCCCGATAAAGCGAAAAACAGCAAAGAGTGGAACCATGATCACCGGAAACGGAATCATCATTGTCGCCAGCATCAAGCCAAAGAGCGCGCTATTACCCTTAAAACGTATCCTGGCAAAGCCGTAGGCGACCAGTGCGCTCGATAGTGTTGTTCCCACCACAGACAGAACTGCGACAATCAGGGTGTTGCGAGTGAGCAACGGGAAGTTCAGTTTGGGATGGTTCAGGACAGTCAAATAGTTACCGGGGATCGCAGGTGAGGGCAAAAGTTGCGGCGGCATCGACATTGTCTTATCCAGTGTCTTCAGACTGGTCGAAATCATCCATATAAAGGGCAAAGCAAAGCCCGTGCAGATTATTACCAGAGCGACAAAGACAAGCCAGCGTTCCGGTCGATGTCGTCGCCTTGTCTGGCGAGCAATCCGTTTGTTTCCATTGCCGTTAAGAGTGTTTACGCTCATAGTGTTTGTTGCCGATTACTTTTATCCGAACCTTGACAGGAAGGAACTCTCAGACTATCACTTGCTCTGGTAGTGGACCCAGCGTTTACTGAGCCAGAACGACAATCCCGTCAGTAGCAGAACTATCAGCAGTTGAATCCACGCCATGGCGCTGGCATATCCCATTTTCAGGTAGGTGAAAGCGTTGTCATAAAGGTACATCGTAAAGAAGTAGGTGGCGCGCGCTGGCCCTCCTCCGGTCATGATGTAGGGAATCGAAAATTCCTGCAATGCCCCGATAATCGCCATAATCATGTTAAAGAAGATGACCGGAGAGAGCATCGGCAGGGTTACATTCCAGAGACGCTGCCAGGCATTCGCTCCGTCTAACTCCGCCGATTCGATCAACTCTCCGGGGACATCCTGTAATCCCGCCAGATAGATGACGACTGTCTGTCCGACTCCCCAGAGGCTCATAAAGGCGAGAGCGGGAAGCGCCCAGGCCGGGTCTGTCAACCAGCTAATGGGTGTCTGTATCTGTGGGAGATGCACAGCGCCCAATGCTACATTTATTCCCTGAATCGTCGCGGCGAACGGCGGCATATCAAGCAGGGTATTGATCAAACCGAGTTTGGCATTGAAGAGCCAGAGCCAGAGCATAGCGGAAGCGACGGTCGGTACAAGCGATGGCAAAAAAATTAGTGTACGGAAAATCGACTGCCCGACAACCTTCTGGTTAAGCAAAAGGGCGAGCCCAAGCGAAACCAACATCCCGGCGGGTAGAGCGAGGCTGGCATAGACGCCTGTATTGCGCAGGGACTGCCAGAAAACCGGGTCGCCCAGCAATTCGCGGTAATTGTCAAGACCGATAAACGCGGGAGTCTGTAGAAGGGAGTAATCGCAGAAGCTATAGTAAAACGAGAGGCAGACGGGTATCAGCAGAAAGACGGTGAACCCGATGAGCCAGGGGGAGATAAAGACAAGCCCGCTACCCAATCGGCGACGCTCTAAAGGACTCAAATTTCCCCTCCCTGTCGAAGCCGTTGTCGCTTCCGGAAATCGTCCAGTTTCTCTTGTAGTCGCTTCTGTGCATCGGCAAGGGCGTCCTTTGGTTCCGCCTGCAAAAGATAGATTCGCTGGGTGGTCGCGTTTAGCTCATCTATTACTTCCGGCAGAATCGGAATCGGCGGGACGCCATGCGCATTTTTGCTGGCGGCAAGCTTCTCGTAGATGCCGATGTAGGGGTTCGGATGATTCCGGATATAGTCAGGACTGACGATGCGGAGAGGCGAATTTTTACAGTGAAGCGACGTTAGCTTCTCCATGACATCCTGTCGGTTGACATACGCCATGAACTCAAACGCTTCTTTCCGATGCTTAGCGCCTCTGGGAATGAGCAGGACATCAAAGGCTGCAAAAGTCACGTCATCCTGACCGGGAACTGCGGAAGGAAACGGGGCCACTCCCCATTCGTAGTTGTTTCGCCGCTCTTCCGGAGACATATCCCTTTCTTTTTCTTTAGGGAACTTCCAGCGGTTCATGGACGGCTTGAGATTCTCGATATAGTTTGCCATCCAGGGACCTTCCTGCTCCATCGCAACCGCGCCACTGAGAAACGCGTTCTGTGTGGAGTTGAATTGACCGAAACCGCTGGTAAAGTCCGTCATGGAATCTCTGCCGAGGCGTACCGAGTAGCTCTTGATCCACTCGTAAGCGCGAATTACCTCCGGTGAAGTCAGCGTAAATCGGTCTGTCTTCGCGTCAAAGAGTTCACCGCCGAACCAGTAAGCCGTATAGGCTATCCACTGCCCCGGCTCCATCGGCAGATGCCCGGATGCCCGGATACGCTTTTTCCCGTAGGAATCGATCTCGATATCATCGAGTGCAGCGGCATAGCGGTCGAGTTCCTCAATGGTACGGGGGGCGCGGTCAGGGTCAAGACCGGCAGCTTTGAGTTTGTTGGCATGTTTCAGAAAAAGGGTCTTATTATAGTGGAGAGCGGCTGCGGCGGGAGTACTGATCAATCCCCAGAGACGCCCTTCGTAAGTGCATCCCTTCCAGTAGACCGGCTTGTAATAATCCGGAGTGATACCGTGCTGTTTCGCTAAATCGTCTAACGGCTCCAGAGCGTTAATGGCGGCGAACTGCGGCACTTGCGCATCCCAGAGACCGGCGACATCCGGGGGGACGCCTGCAGCCGTCGAGACAAGCGTTTTCTGAGTAATATTGCTCATAGAAAGGTACTGGACATAGATCCCTTTCCGCTTGCCCACCGTATTGTTGAAATCGTTGACGATTTGCATCATCTGGTCTGCTTCTTCACCCGTCCACTTTTCCCAGTAGACAACAACAATTCTGCCCCTGGCTTCAGGGGCGACCGCACCCCCGGTAAACAGAAGTAGATAGAGTAACACACCGGCAAGCGCCGTCAGGATAATTCCGCGAACGATTAGCAATGTTCCGCCCTCATTCCTTCGGTTCGCGGAATCCCTTCCCGCTTCCTCTTTCAGGGAGAAATTTTACCTCTGGTTGCACTTTGCTTTTCTTCGGACTCATTTGACCATGATTTGCTCCGATGCAAGAGTCGGGGTATCGGCTACGATATTCAAACAGACTCAGTTGTCCATCAAAGAAAGGTTCAGAGTCAGGCAATCCCCGACCAGATAACTCTCAACCGGCTTTTGCCAATTTCATTTCTCTATTGGGTGTATAGTGCCGGGCAGTGTTGAGACGATTCTTCTTCCTACCGAAAGTGGCGCGGTAGCGATTTTTAGTGTATTGGGAGGTTAACTCGATAGGTTCATTAGCAGGTAAAATGAAAAAGGTGAAGCGGTTACAATGGACGAATTGACGGGATTGGTAGAGCATCTGGGTTCACGTAATTGGCGCAAGGTCGTTGAGACGGAGCAGGCGCTCCGAGCGGCGGGGCAGAAGGGGATGCAGGCGGTTATCTTCGGAATGGAGCATCCGAATGCACGGATCCGCCGAGCTTGCACCGCTTTTATGGATCACCATGGAACCGAAATTTGTGTAGCACCTCTGACTGAGCGTCTGCTGACCGACCCGGTCCCCGCCGTGCGAAGGGAAGCGGTTCACGCTCTCGCCTGTCAACGTTGCAAATCACAGCCCCTGGAAGCGGACATCACACTGCTGCTGATAGACATCTATCAAAACGAACCCAGCAGGAAGGTGCGCTATGAATCTCTTTACGCACTCACCCAGCGAATGCCGGACGACAGAATCCGGGATTTGTTGTTTTCGATTCTGAATGAAGAAACAGATGAAAAGAGCAGAAAGTTAGCGCATTCCGCGTTGCGTCATCATGATCCCGGATATTGAGAAAAAGTCGATGAAGAAGCGCGAAGCAGGAAACATTTCGGGGGTAACCCCGTTAAATCCTGAGGGCATGACGGACTTGAGGAAATCGATCAGAGAAAGCCGAAGTCGAATCTTCACTGGCGATTAAAAGCGCTGTTGAAAGCGCATCCGCTTCAGTTGCTGAACTCGTGACGACTGCCGACAGGCGAGCGCTCAGGGTCGGATATCCGGTACGTGGATCGATGACATGCCCGTATCGCTCGCCGGTAACGGCGATAAACGACTTCCCGTGAATCGCGGATACGCCTATCGCCTCATCGCGCAGGATGAAATCTCCCACGGTATCTTCCTCGTTTTGTGGATCACGAATCACAATGCGCCACCCAGATTCGCTTGCTGAAGGAGTCCCCATAGCCATCACGGATGAAGTCCCCCCGTGGAGCAGGGCATTGTTCACTCCTGCATCTCGCAAGATATCCGCTGCGCGATCCAGAGCGTAACCCTTGCCGATTGCGCCCGGATCGAGGCGGACGCCGGGATGTGCGAACGCTACCGTTAATTCATCTTCATCGAGCAGGACATGCCTCGCCATCCCGACACATTCTAATACCTTACGGATATCCGATTCATCGGGAACGCGGCAATCCTCGTTACCATGACCCATTCCCCATATCTTTAAGAGTGGCCCCACGGTCAGATCAAAAAGTCCATCGGATTGTATTGATAGCTCCAGCGCTTTCTGAAGGAAAGTGAATAATCTTCCGTCCGTGCGTACCGGATGTCGAGCCGCTTCTGCATTGATCCTGTATAAGGCGGAATCCTGACGATAGGCGCTAAGCCATCCCTCTACCGAGATAATTTCCGCCAGCGCTTCTTCCGCCGCCGCCCGGATATCCGATGCTGTCAGGTGCGGGGAACTTTCCGTCTGGCTTATCACGATTTCAAATCGGGAGCGCATCGCCTCACAGGCAAAGCGAAAAGTGGAAGAAATTTCTGGCGTCATTTTGGTCGAAACTAGCGTATCAGAATATGTATCGAAGGAGCGCCCGCGCTATGTACTCAATGACAAACTCAGTTAAGAATCGTCGCTTTGATGGGAATGATATAGGCGTCCGGTCGTTGCTGATTGCTGCGGTTGCGACAATCGCCCTTTACTTTATTCCCTATGCTGGTTATATAACATATCCTATTCGCATGCTGGTAACCCTGGTACATGAAGGCAGTCATGCTTTGATGGCGCTGATGACCGGCGGTTCCGTGGCATCGATCTCGATTCAACCAGATGGTTCCGGGTTGACGCAAAGCTATCTGGCAGGATGGTTGCCGCAGGTTCTGGTTGCGTCGGCAGGATATCTGGGCGCATCTCTGTATGGCGCCGCCATTATCGGATTCCTCCGCCGTGGCGTTTCCGCGAAGCGCTTGTTGATCATCACGAGCATCGCTATCGGTCTTGCGACTACCCTGGTGTTGAAGGGTCTTCTCTTTACAGGCAATATCTTCGGTTTGGCATGGGGCGCATTACTGACCGCGTCTTTGATGCTTGCCGCTTTGCGACTGCCCCGTGATTGGGCGAACTGGCTGACCGCTTTTATCGGCATCCAGTGCGTTCTGAACGCCTTCTACGATTTGCATACGCTGTTTACCCTTTCAGTAACCTCCGGCGCCCGCACGGATGCGATGAGCATGTACAGTTCGACACTGATTCCGGCTCCCTTCTGGGCGGGGTTATGGCTGTTGACCGCTGTTGCAATGCTGGCATTCGTGTTACGTCCGAAGGTCGGTTCTCACGTCCCCAAATTGTTACGCTGAATCCGTTCTTCTTTTTCCTATAACGCCGTTTGCAATCCGCAGACGGCGTTTTCATTTTTGATCTGGAAAGAATTGCGGGGTGAGTCGGACAATGTGAAACGATGCAGCCTGTTGCAATATGTCTCTTCCTTTTAGTGGACGCTGTTGCCTTGACATCCTTTTGTTTGGCGGCGACTCGCCGGGAATGGCAGACGGACAATCTGATCCCAGCGGATTATAAGCGAATCCATTACACCTGCAGAATCGATTTCATTTACCGGATATCGCCGAATACAAGCGGATCGCCCACCAATTATCAGGCTTCTTGAAAAAACAGTGTTCTGATGATCTTTTTAGGACGGTGAGACTAACTTCATTCGGCAGGGGAGTTTGGTAAGAACATGGCATCCGCCTGATCACGGGAAATCAGGATATCACGTGGTTTCGCGCCATCCAATGGGCCAACGACTCCCCGCAGTTCCATCATATCGACCAGACGAGCGGCGCGGGTGTAGCCGATCTTGAACCGCCGTTGAAGCATGGATGTGGAAGCGGAACCGCCGGAAACGACCAGTTTCACCGCACCTTCGAAAAGTTCATCGTCGGCTTCCGTTTCACCACTATCGTCTTCCCCGCTGGAGAGAGTGAGAACGGAGGGAAGAACTTCGAAGGTCGGTTGTGCCTGCGATTTCAGATAAGTGACTAGCGCCTCCGTCTCTTGCTCAGAGACGAAACATCCCTGGACACGCATGGGTTTAGCGGCATCGATTGGCATAAACAACATATCGCCACGTCCCAGAAGGCGATCCGCTCCCGTGGCATCCAGAATCGTCCGCGAATCCACGGCGGAGTTGACGGCAAACGCGATTCGCGACGATATATTAGCTTTGATCGTGCCGGTAATGACATTGACGCTGGGTCGCTGGGTGGCGATGACGAGATGAATCCCCGTCGCTCGCGCCAGTTGCGCCAGACGGCAGATGCTGGATTCGATATCCGGGCCGGATGTCATCATCAAATCCGCAAGTTCATCCACCACAATGACCCAGTAAGGAAGCTTGTCTTCCTCATTGACCCTGCCATTATAGCCCTCGATATTGCGCGTTCCTATTTTGGCGAACTTGTCGTAACGCGCCTCCATCTCCTTGATCGCCTGCTTGAACAACGAAGGAGCCTGCTTGACATTGGTGATGACCGGAGAAGCGAGGTGAGGAATGCCATCGTAAAGGGATAGCTCCACCTTCTTCGGGTCGATCATCAGGAATTTGAGTTCACGCGGAGTACATCGATACAGCAACGAACAGATAAAGGAGTTCAAGCCAGCGGACTTACCGGAACCGGTAGAGCCGCCGATCAGAAGATGTGGCATCTTGGCGAGATCCGCATACCGACAGACCCCGGTGACATCCTTACCTAGAGCGAATGTCAGCTTCGAAGGCGCATTCATGAATTCTGGACGGTCGATACATTCGCGGAGAGTGACTAATTGCGCCTGAGCGTTCGGCACTTCGATACCAATAGCCGATTTCCCCGGAATGGGCGCCTCAACGCGTACATCAATCGCTGCCAGCGCCATCGCGAGGTTATCCGCCAGAGAAACGATTTTGCTGACTTTGATCCCACGCTCCAGCGCAATCTCATATCGGGTGATCGTAGGGCCGGAAGTGACATTGGCAATATCGGCGCCGATTCCGAAATCCTCCAGTGTCTGTAGCAGAATATCCCGTCGTTCTTCGGACTCCGCAACGCTCATTTTGGGTTGCGGGACTGGCGATTTAAGCAGGTTCAGAGAGGGAAGATTAAATTTTTTCGTGTCTTCCAGAGCGGGCGCGTTAGGGTCGACTCCTCGCCCGAACTTCGGCGCCTTTCCGGTGGGCTTCTCGTCCGTTCCCGGCGCCGGGACTATCGCAAAGGTACCAGCATCGCCCGGTTCCTCGTCCAATACGGGCGACTCCAGCGGTAACTCTGGCTGTATTTCTATTTCCTGAGAACTGTTCTTTCGCCCAAAGGAGAACAGACTCGGACGGGAAGCTGGCGCGGCGACCGTCGAGGGGTCATCGCTATCCGTCTCATCCGCGTTCATCGTCGGTTCTGCTGTCTTACGCACGAATCGGGAAGGTTGACGTTCCTTTTCCTCCCGAGCTAGGCGATCCGGCTTTCGTTCCGCTTTCTCGTCTGGATTCGTTGAGTGCGGATCGTCGCTCTCGCGTTCACGTGTGGGAAGAGTCAAACGCTCTCGCTGGACGTCGGCGCGACGTTCCGCCCGTCGTGTTGCCTGGTTTATAGCAACGTTCTTCGCCATACGAGCGCCGGTGGAAGCCGCTCTTTCAGCAGGACCCAGTATCGCTGGTAAGGGAATATCTGTCAACGCTAGCAACGCTGCAATACTCAATGCGCCAAAAAGTATATGCCCTCCAATAGAACCCAGCGCCGCCCGCGCCGCCCAGGAAAGCCCGGCGCCGATATAACCGCCGTAATTGAGAAGATTATCCTGTGCGAAATGTCCAGCAGGTGGAACATGACCGAGATGCCACCAGCCGATAAACAGGAGAAAGATACTGACAGCGCCGCCTACATTATCCCAGGAGCGCGATTTTCCTACCGAAAACATAATTCCGGAAGTGAGCAGTACCAGAGGAAACGCCCAGACTCCCGCCCCGACCATCAATCGCATTCCGGCGACCACAGCGGAACCGAAGATGTTTTCACCGGGGCGCGACGGCCAGAGGAGAGTCGCCAGCAAGATCAATCCCAGAGCGATCAAGGTGATCGCCATAAAATCATAGGCAAGACGAGTATTGGCGCGTCGTCGTGCGGCGCCCCCCCCCGACGGAATCGGAACGGGGTGGGGAAGGTCTTCTGGGGGCTTTGCTGGCGGTAGCCATAGTTTCGCGAATGACTCCTGTCGAGAAGCGTTAACAACAATGACGCTTCTTTGGAGTATACCGGGCAAACAACGTTTCGGTCAATCTCTATAATCGACAGAATGATACTAACGCAGTCCTCTGACGACATTTATAGTGTATTAGAGAGGCCATAACGGGTACAATACCGCGGTCGCGGACTTTCTGCGTTCAACGTTAAACTTTTCGAGGACATCATTATATGCGTCCTAGCCGTTTAAAGTCGCTGATCAAAAGTTTTTTCAGAATTGGTACTTGTTTGTTTGCGATTAAACTCCAGCTTGAAAATCAAGAAGCGTTTTTCTGACCGTAATAAGCCCCGCTTCCATGCTTTCGGAGAAAATGCCTATCCAGAAGATGCTGAGATATCGCGGTGGTCTGCGCATGAATTGTCAAAGTCGCTAGCGCCATCCCGGCGATTTCCTCTAACACGATGGCGTTATGAACGGCGCCCGCCGCATCGATCCCCCAGACGAAGGGGGCATGCCCATGGACGAGAACGGCAGGTATTTGCAGCGGGTCGATATTTCGTTCTCGGAAGGTACGGATGATCACCTCTCCCGTATTATGTTCGTAACCGTCTGTGTTTGATGTTGAACCGTGGATTTCTTCTTCTGTCATCGGCGGCGTGCAGGGAACTGATCCGTAAAAGTAATCGGCGTGCGTCGTTCCTAAACAGGGCAAGTCTACGCCTGCCTGCGCCCATGCGGTCGCCCGATGAGAATGGGTATGTACAATTCCGCCAATACCCGGAAACGCCCGGTACAGCGCCCGATGAGTAGCAGTATCCGATGAGGGCTTTAGTTCCGATACGGGCAGAATCTCTCCTGACGCCACATGCATCACCACCATCTTTTCCGGCGTCAGGTCAGCATACGCCACCCCGCTCGGCTTGATCGCCATCAGCCCCGATGCCGCATCATATGCCGACGCATTACCCCAAGTCAGGAGCGCCAGCTTTTCCCGTGCGATCTCCAGATTCGCCTCAAACGCCTCAATCTGAATCTTGTTAATCTGCATGATGGAAATGGATTTATATGTACGCTCTTCCTTTTCCTTCCAATGGCGAACAAACCTCCGGCGAAATCCCCTGCCGGATTCGCCGAATGCACGATTGATAGGTGACGATGGTCACTGTCGAATATAGGGATGGTTTGCCTTTCTCTTTTGTTTGGATGAACGCCAAAAGGGGAAGCTCTCCCTTGCATTCGTGTTGGAAACCTGCGAAAATATCTCCGGTTTTTTGCAGGCAAATGGAAAACAAGACGCGTTGAAACATGATATAAAAGGTGGTTGGAGCGCAAATAAAACGCTTAAATTCTCTTGTGTCTTTACAAGAACAACCAGCGTAAACGCTACTGATTACGGGAAGAATATTAACACTCACCGGGCGACGAAAGTCATCGCTCTGTGAGATGAGCCACAATGATGCGGACGGCGGCGGACGAACCAGTATATGTCATAAGCGTAGCGGCTCGGTTGTCTGGGCTTCTAAGCTGGGAATTACGTGTCCTGGATCAGGAAGGAATAGTCGTTCCCGGTAGAACAGAGTCCAATCGCCGTTTGTATTCAGATAATGACATTGAAGTATTGCGACGAGTCCGCTACCTGATGCAGTCGCCCCCGGAAGGGCGAGGCGTCAATATAGCCGGGGTCAAGGTAATCCTGGAAATGGAAGCCGCTAACAAACAGGCGGATCAGGCATCGGGAAATGGGCACGGTTCATCTCGCGTCCCGCTGGACGCCGAAGAACCGCTTCCTCTTGAACAAGGAAACTAGTAGGGTAGAGCCTCTCACTGTGAGAGCGCCTGCAGGAAAGCAATCATGATTTATCCGTCCGCAGACAAAATCGAAGAAAAAATCGATAGTAAATACGCCCTGGTGATTCTAGCGGCGAAACGAGCCCGTCAGGTAAAGGAAGGCAGCAAGCCATTACACAAAACGGACTCCACCAACCCATTAACAGTCGCCCTGGAAGAAATCGCGATGGGCGAGATCACCTATCGATTCGATGAGAACTCACTCGCTGGAAAAGAAGCCCTCGAAGACCAGAAGCTGGTCGCGGGTCGTCGTGATATCGAGGTAGACATCGATCCGCTCGCTACTCCGGACGATCTGGTCGCTCGCGCCGCTACGGCACTGGGCGCCGGGCTGGAAGATTTCCTGGGCGATGATGATGAAGAGCTTGAGGAAGTTCTGGTAGAAAAGGATGAAGCGGACGATGAGGACGAGGACACTCCGCTGATGCTCGACGATGAAGAAGAGAGAGCAGAGGTGTAATTCGTTATGGGGCGTATTGTCGGGATTGATTTAGGCACGACCAACTCGGTCATCGCGTTCCTCGAAGGGGGCGACCCAACGGTCATTCCGCTGGCGGAAGGGGCGCGTCTGTGTCCGTCCGTCGTCGGTTTTTCCAAGTCGGGCGAACGATTGGTCGGGCAACTGGCGAAACGTCAGGCGATAACCAATCCCGACCGCACCATTTCGTCTATCAAACGCCATATGGGAACGGATTATCGCGTCACCGTCGACGAGAAGTCTTACTCGCCTCAAGAAATTTCCGCAATGATCCTGCAAAAGCTGAAGACGGATGCGGAAGCTTTCCTCGGAGAAAAAGTGGATCGGGCGGTAATTACGGTTCCGGCGTACTTCAACGATGCGCAACGGCAGGCGACCAAGGACGCCGGGCATATCGCGGGTCTCGAAGTCCTGCGAATTATCAACGAACCTACCGCCGCAGCGCTCGCATATGGCATGGACAAGGAAGGGATGCATACCGTCCTTGTCTGGGATCTGGGCGGCGGTACGTTCGATGTCTCTATTCTGGAACTCGGCGAAGGAGTCTTTGAAGTGAAGGCGACCAACGGCGACACCCATTTGGGGGGCGACGATTGGGATGCCGTATTGATCGACTGGATGGCGACCGAATTCCAACGGGAGACGGGCGTTGATCTACGCAAAGACAAGATAGCGGTTCAACGCCTGAAGGAAGCCGGGGAAAAGGCGAAGATCGAACTCTCTTCCGTCGTGACGACGAATATCAACCTGCCCTTTATTTCCACGACTCAGGACGGCCCCGTTCATCTGGATTTGAACCTGACCCGCGCCTCATTTGAAGCGATGACCGAGGAACTGCGGGAACGCATGGTCGGTCCTACCCGGCAGGCGCTGGAAGATGCGCGTATGACAGCGGAACAAATCGACCGTATCGTACTTGTCGGCGGTTCCACCCGGATGCCTGCGGTGCAGGAAATGACGCGGCTGATGTTCTCGAAAGAACCGCACAAAGGGACGAATCCCGACGAGGTTGTCGCTCTGGGCGCCTCCGTGCAGGCGGGAATTCTATCTGGTGAAGTGCGAGATATCGTCCTACTAGATGTCACGCCGCTATCGCTCGGACTGGAAACGCTGGGCGGCGTCATGACCCGACTTATTCCTCGAAACACGACCATTCCGACGAGCGCTGCTCAAAGTTTCACTACCGCCGGCGATGGTCAGACCGCCGTACAGGTAAAGATATTCCAGGGCGAACGCGAAATGGCTCGTGACAACAAGATGCTGGGGGATTTCCAGTTGACCGGGATTCTACCTGCTCCACGAGGCGTCCCCAAGATCAAGGTCACCTTCGAGATCGATGCGAACGGCATTGTCAAGGTCAACGCTCAGGATGAAGCGACGGGCAAGGCGCAACAGGTCGTCATAACCGCATCTTCTGGATTGGATAAAGCGGAAATCGATCGCATGATCCGCGATGCGGAAGCCAACGCGGAGACGGACCGGCTCCGACGTGAAGCGCAGGATGTCCACAACCGTGCGGACGCTCTTTTGTACTCTTCCGAGAGGACGGTACGGGAGTCCGAGGGCAAAGTGGATAATTACGTTCTCACCGACGCCCGAAACGCCATCGCCGCATTGCGTTCCGCCCTTGAAAATGATGATGCAACGGAAATCAAGGAAAAATCAGTAGCCCTGACGACCGCCGTCTATGCAGTTTCCTCGCAACTGTACCGCAACGGGAGCGGAACGTCATCTGTGACGGTCGATACTGACTCCGTTGATAATTTTCCAGCAGAAGCTAAGCAGTATGGATTCGATCCGGATGCGGCTTCCAGCACTAATAATACGAATGGTTTCCATGCGGATTATGAGGACAATAACGAACGCACCGCACAGTTTTACGGCGAAGACTTCGCCGAAACTGAAGGGCATCGTCCGACCGAGGACAACATAGTCGAAGGGGAGTTTCGCGAAGAAAAGTAGGCAGGGTTCCTCTTGAACTGTGAGTCGATAGGGCGATGCATCCATGCCCGAACAAAATTCCTGATAACTGGTGAGGCGGTAGATGGTGGCGGATAAGCGAGATTATTATGAAGTGCTGGGGGTAGAGCGCTCGGCGACTCTCGAAGAGGTCAAACGAGCCTATCGGCAGATGGCTCGAAAGCACCACCCCGATGTAAACCCGGACGATAAGGCGGCGGAAGAGAAGTTCAAGGAAATCGCGGAAGCGTACGAAATTCTCTCCGACGAACAAAAACGCGCCGCCTATGACCGATACGGTCATTCCGCAAGTGGGAACGGAGGCGGTTCTGGCGGCGAAGGGTTCGGTGGTAGTGGCTTCGGCGATATCTTCGATCTGTTCTTCGGTGGAGCTGCGGGCGGAGGCGCTCGCCGGGGCGGACCTCAACGCGGTAATGACTTACGCTACAATCTCGAAGTATCTCTGGAAGAGGCATACACAGGAATTGAAAAGGAAATACGATTTCCCCGTGTCGAAACCTGTGAGACTTGCCGGGGAACCGGCGGGAAGCCAGGAACTTCGCCTACTACCTGTGTACAGTGCGCCGGGCAGGGGCAAGTTCGACAGACGCAGAGTACTTTCCTCGGGCAAATTCAGACGGTTGTTACCTGTCCACGCTGTTCCGGGCGTGGGAAAATCTATCCTGAAACCTGTGAGACCTGTAAGGGAGCCGGGCGTGAACGCAAAACCAAGGTTCTTAACCTGACCGTACCGCCGGGAGTAGATGATGGCATGCAAATGCCGATTCGCGACGAAGGGGAAGGCGGAACGCTCGGAGGTCCCGCAGGAGACCTCTATGTCTTTTTTCAGGTCAAAGAACACAATAAATTCCAGCGACAGGGACGGGATTTATTTGCTGAGATACCGATTTCTTTTACGCAAGCTGCTCTGGGAGATGATATCTCTGTGCCAGCGGTCAACGGCGAAAACGGTGAAATCAAAGTCCCGGAAGGGACGCAAACGGGCACGACATTCCGATTGCGCGGATTCGGTATGCCAGATGTTCGCAACGCTGCAGTCAAGGGTGATTTGCACGCAACCGTTCGCGTTGTAGTGCCCACAAAGTTGACGGAAGACGAGAAGAAAGCTCTGCGCGAATTCGCGAACCTGCGTGGCGAAAAGCGCGAGGAACCGAAAGGTTTCTTCGACAGAATCAAGGAAGCTTTTACCGGTCACGACGAATAGATGCGTTATCACTATTGAATAAAAAACGGCATTCTCCATCTTTATGAAGGGGAATGCTTTTTTTATCGATTCTCGGCGTAAGACCCCTTGCTTTAGCGATGGGGATATAAGCCGGGTCCCGCGAGGCGGGACTTTAGCGGCGAAGCCGTGTTGCAGGTGAGTTACACGGAAAATTGTATAATATAGTTGTTCAATATAGTTGTATAATATAGTTGTATAATATAGT
>CAIVZM010000015.1 GCA_903910385.1 uncultured Armatimonadota bacterium | reverse complement strand
GCAGGGGGGCGGACTATGGACTGCCCCCTAACCCCCATAAATGGGGGAACGGAAGCCTACATGTGGACTAATCTCCCCCATTTATGGGGGCAGGGGGGCGGACTATGGACTGCCCCCTAACCCCCATAAATGGGGGAACGGAAGCCTACATGTGGACTAATCTCCCCCATTTATGGGGGTCGGGGGGCGGACTTTGGACTGCCCCATCCGTGTGGACTAATCTCCCCCATTTATGGGGGCAGGGGGGCCGGATTCACGACACGCAAAATCGGTCTTATAGAAAATCGGTCTTATAAGGAAAGAAACTATCATGGGAAATGCAGATATCAAGGGTAAATGGGCGCTGATCACCGGGGCAAGCCGTGGTGTGGGGCGACAGATCGCGCTCGGACTTGCCGGACATGGGTGCAATGTGGTCCTGCACAGCCGCGAATTATCACATACCGAGTCTCTGGCGGCGGAACTCGTTGCGATGGGTGTCGAAGTGCGGCAGGTCGCGGGCGAACTGTCTGACCAGAGCCAGGTAGACAGCATGATCCACTCGGCGCTCGAACAGACGCCGGGAATCGATATTGTCTACAACAACGCCGCTGTGATGACGCCCTTTCGCAACGACTGGCTCAACTTCCCCGCCGACGATTTCCGCAAAAGCTTCGAGGTGAACACCATCTCCCTGATCCGCATCTGCCTCGCGCTGATTCCCGGAATGCGGGAGCGCCAGTGGGGACGAATCATCAATGTGACATCGGGGGTGCGAGATCAGCCGGAAATGAGCGCCTACGCGGCATCCAAGGCGGCAATCGATAAATTTGTCAGGGACTCCGCCAATACGCTGAAGAAAGACGGAATCCTGATCAATCTCCTCGATCCGGGCTGGCTCCGAACCGATCTCGGCGGCCCGAACGCCCCGAACGCGGTGGAATCCGTCCTGCCGGGCGCATTGGTTCCCGCATTGCTGGACGATGACACGACCGGCAAATGGTTCAACGCGCAGGACTACGCCCAGAATCATGCGCAGGATCACTCAAATTCGGGTTCTGATTGCGGGTCGGAATCCGATAGTTGCAGTTCCGATTGCGGTTCGGAATCCGACAGTTGCGGAGCGGAATCTACCGGTTGCGGTTCCTGCAACTAACCTCCGGGTAGGGAAGGGGTTCCCTGTCGAACTTCTTCCCTGCCGAATCTTCATCGATGCGCTTGCCCTGCTCGCCGGAATCGATTTCCCAAGGAAGAAAGAGTTTCATGTTCCACCCTAAAATCTCTCTAAGTGTCTCTGTATGTATAAATGCGGCGCTCGTTTTCGGACTGACATTTGGCGCAATCTCTCCCCTTCTTGCCCAATCCAGCCTGAAGTCTACGCCCCAGCAGTCCACAACAAAAAGCGGCGCAGTACGCCAGAAACCGGGCGAGATGCTCGCCAATGGTAATTTCGCCGAGGGGTTAGCAAAGTGGAAAATCGAGGAGTCGGGCGCAAAGAGCAAGGCGGAAGTGGTGAAGGAGGGACCGAACCGATTGCCCGCCTTGCGCCTCGAAGTGTTGCAAATCGGGGATCAATCCTGGCGTTTGCAGATGTATAACCCCGGATTGAAGATAGAAACGGGCAGAAAGTACACGCTGACGTTCTGGGCGAAGGCGAAAACCGCCGGGGTGATTACGGTCAACTGTATGCAGAACCATGCGCCGTGGGAGCATCATGGCGCTGCCAGAGAGTTACCGCTTTCCACCAAATGGGAGAAGATTGTCTTCGCCTTCGATGGCCCGTGGGATGAGTCCGATGCGCGGATCACGTTCACCAATTTAGGAACCGCTGTCGGGCAAATTTACTGGTTCGCCGATTGCTCTCTGACCGTCACCGGGCAGAGGAAAGCGGCAGTGGCGGCGCCTGTCGCCGTGGCAACATCCGCCGCCGTGGCAACGTCCGCCGAGACGCCGAAAACTCCGCAACCGGCGCCGATAACAGCATTGCGGGAACCGGTGGGTATGTATTCATCCCCGGTGAAAGCCCACGGGGCGCTACAGGTCATCGGAACCAAAATCTGCGACTCCCGTGGAAAACCTTATCAAATGAAGGGGATGAGCCTGTTCTGGAGCCAGTGGTCCGGCCCGTACTACAATTCTGCGACCGTCAACGCCCTCGCTGAAGACTGGCGATGCTCGGTGGTGCGGATCGCCATGGGCGCGGAAGAGGGCAAGGGCGGGTATCTGGAAAACCCGGAGGCGACTCTCGCCAAGGTGAAAACCGTGGTGGATGCCGCAATCGCCAAAGGAATCTATGTCATTATCGACTGGCACGAGGAGCAGGCGGTCAAGCATCTGCCCCAGGCGACCGCGTTTTTCAAACAGATGGCGACCATTTACGGGAAGTATCCCCATGTCATCTTTGAAATTTACAACGAGCCGAATGGTCCCCAGTGGCCCGCGATCAAATCGTATTCCGAGGCGGTTATCGCGGCGATTCGGAAGACAGGTTCCAATAACCTGATCGTTGTCGGTACGCCCCGATGGTCGCAGGATGTCGATATCGCCGCCGAGAACCCCATCACCGGCTACAAGAATATCGCGTACAGCCTGCATTTCTATGCCGGAACCCATCGTCAGTTCCTCCGCGACAAGGCGACTCTGGCGATGAAACGAGGGATGGCGCTCTTTGTGACGGAATGGGGAACGTGTGATGCATCGGGCAATGGCGGGTTGGATTTCGCCGAAAGTCAGGTCTGGCTGGATTTCCTCGATGCCAATAACATCAGTTGGGCGAATTTCTCTTTAAATGACAAAGCCGAAACAACATCGACCCTGAAGCCCGGAACACTGGTAAACGGTCGTCCCAAATTTTCCGATCTGACCCCGGCGGGAGCCTTCGTCTTCAACCACCTCGTCGCTCCGTAACCGGTGCCGCGACAGGTGACGCGAGAGGTGGCGCGACAGGTGGCGCGATGCGCGTAAAGGTTGCCGTAAACGGTGAAAGGATGGCGATTCTCACAACAGGGCGCAGAGGATCATGAATAAGACGCTTACAAACATTTTGGCAATCGCGATTGCGGTTCTGGCAATCGCTTCTTCCACTCATGCCGCCGGGTTCATCCATCCCGGTTTGCTAAATTCCAGAGCGGAGTTGGACTTTATCAAGGGGAAAATCAAGGCGGGAGCCGAACCGTGGACTTCCACCCTCAACACCCTCAAGAAATCCTCTTTGGGAAACCTGAACTGGACGCCGAGACCGAAGGCAATCGTCGATGCTCGAAGCAATGACGCCGGAATCGAACTCGACGATGCAACGGCGGCATATACGCACGCGTTGCTCTGGTATTTTACGGACGATGAGCGTTATGCCAGAAAGTCTGTGGAAATCCTGAATGCCTGGTCGGCGAAACTCACCGATCATGTGAGCAATGATCGTCAAAAGGAGCTTGTGGCGGGCTGGTGCGGTTCGATATTTCCTCTGGCGGGCGAAATCCTGAGAGCCAGTTATCCGAAGTGGAGCCGTGGCGAAATCAAGCAGTTCTCCACGATGCTAAACCGGGCATTTCTCCCGCATCTCCTCCCCGGAAATCCCACATACAACGGTAACTGGGAGCTCACGATGATCAATGCGCTGATGTGTATCGGCGTCTTCAACGACGACCGAGCGACATTCAACCGGGGAGTCTTTCTCTGGCGCAAGCGTGTACCCGCTTATTTTTATCTCACATCTGATGGCCCCACCCCGAAGCGACCTTATGGAACCGACAGCTTAAAAGCGGACGGTGAGATTAACAAATACTGGTTCAAGCCGAGTGTCTTCTTCGATGGGCTGTGCCAGGAGACCCTTCGGGACTATGGACAGCATCTGCAGGAAGGACTATCCCCCGCAATCAATTCGGCGGAGATCGCGTTTCATCAGGGAATTGACCTTTACGGCGAGAACGCCAAACGCATCATGGCGACGATGGAGTTCCATGCTGACCGTTTCCTGGGTAAGCCGGTGTCGAAAACGCTGTTCCCCAACGGATTCCCCATGTCGGGTTTGTTCCCGACATGGGAGATCGCCTACAACCATTTTCGCAATCGCAGAGGGTTCGCCCTGCCCTCTACGAGCGCCCTGATCACGACGAAACTCCGGTCGAGACCTACCGCCACCCATAACAATATGGTATGGGAACGCCTTACCCACGCAGAACTCGACTCCAAAGCAAGAACGAATAAGTGAATGCCAATAAGTGAATGACTTGCGCCGCTCAGTTGCGGTAGAAAATGGGCGATGTCCAGGCGCGTTCCACCACTGTCGAAGGGACGAATGAGTCCGGAGGGGCGACGCCCGCCTGTTTCGCCCAGTAAGACGACCATCGGGGGGTCGGGATTTCCAGAACGCGGGCGTAATAGGTCGCGCATGAGTTGCGGTCGAAGTCGGGGTCGATCCAGACGCCCCGAAGTTCCGCCGCGCCGATGGAGTTTTTGTAGGTGACGTTTTTCAGATCGACAGTGCTGCCGATAGAGGGCAGCTTGCCGGTCTTCGGATCGATCTTGCGGTTTCCCGCCCAGACCACATCGTAAATTTTCTCGGAGGTTTTGCCGTCCTTGGTCTGCACTTTGATGATCTGGATGCGGTCGAGATTGCCGGAATCCGGGTCTTTGAGGGCCTGCACCGCAAAAATCGGCGGGACTTTCATCGCGCCGCTTTTCAGCCGTTCGTCATCGCCCTGCGCTATGCCCTGAAAGATCGGCAGGTCGCCGCCCATGCGCGTGATTCCCAGCGGCATCTGACCGCTGTACGCCTGCTTTTCCCAGCCGGGTTGTCGTGTCCAGTCCTTTGGGATGCCGTATCCGGCGAACATCCGCACTTTGATACGGTTACCGGAGGTGCCGAAAGTCTCCCGGCGTTTCAGCGCATCGAAAATCGCGGCGCGGGTATTGGATTGCGCCCAGACCCCGGTGAGTCCGCCGGAACTCTGCCCGATCTCGACATTGGGGATGCCCGGTTTGAGTTGCGCCATCAGTTCTTTCGCGCCGGATGCGCCATGCCCGCCCAGATAGTTGAACTCTTCGGTGGCGCTCAATCCGTGATGGATATCTGTCCCCGCTTCGATTCCGTACTTGAACGGGTTGACGCCGATCTTCTGCGAAAGCTCCATCCCCCTGCCGTATGCCTGCCGGATATAACTTCCGGTGTTGAACTTCGCGTGGGTGGTCGTACTGAGCAGATAATCGAACGTCTCGAAGTTGGCGAACTCATCGTTGGGCGAAAGTTCCGGGCGCGTCTCGCTCTGCCCCTTCACTTGAATCATCTCGAAGAGCGGTTCGTTCGCCATGCGTCGTCGGGCGTAATCCGCCGTGATCGGGTTGCCGGAGTAAGTCTTTTGCGGGTCGAACATCAGACCATTGCTGATATTGCCATTGTGCGGGATCGCGATCACATCGTTGCCTTCGGCGCGTCGCTTTTCCAGATACGTCCAGAGTTCTTCCGGGTCTTGCGAATCCAGGGACGTGAACGGAATCTCCGGCCCCTTGTCCTTGAAGATGACACAGCGATGCAAATTCTGATTGCCCGGCGCGGAAGTCCACTCGAACGCCACAAATGTCGTAAACTTTCCGGGTCGGTTGTACTTATCCGCGAACGATGCGTACTTGCTCCAGGTGGACGATAGCAACTCCGGCTTTTCGAAGTCCGGAATCCGCTCATTCCGCGCCGCCGTCATGACCAGTTTGCTAAAGAGCGCCCGACGCTTGCCGGGATCGGGCGATTTCAAATCGTTCTGCCACGTTGTCCCGACGAACGGTCCCTTCGGATCAGGCACTTCCGGCATGACGCCCAGATATTCGGCATGGTCGGTAACTGCCAGAAAGTCGAGCGGCGCTTTGCGCTTTTGCATTTTGCCGTTCATCAGGACCCTCTCGCCTTGCGCGTAGCGGTACGAGTCTTCCGGCGTCGTGGACGATCCGAGGACGAACGCATCGAGGGAATACCCGGAATGCAGATGCAAATCGCCGAAGTAGCAGTTCATGCGTCCATCGCGGACCGGAGTCGTCTGCAACGGCGCCGCAAACGCCGCGCCGGAAGTCGATCCGCTGGCGACGGCGGGTATTGTTATCGCTTTCGCGTCGTTCGTCTGCGTTGCGCCGGAAATCCGTCCACTGACCGCTGGCGCCATCCGGGTCGCCGCACCGAACGCCGCCAACCCAATCGCTCCGGCGATCCAAATCCCACGTTGATTCACTCTCTGCACATCCCCTGCCCTTTTACGCTAAATCACTATTTACCACAAAATCGCTCCGCATCACACAAGCATTATCTCCAGCAGGACGTCGCAGTGGGCAATTCCCCGGTAGAAGCGACAATCCCGATCCACCGATTCATGAAAAGATGGATTCCTGACAAGTGGTGATCAAGATTTCCGAGACGAAATCGGCGTTTTCGGTGTTGAATACGGCGATGTAGATGTCGTCGTAACGGGCGTCATATCGTAACGGGCGTCATAGAAAGCGGAATTCGGGAATGAGTTATGCGCGGGCGCGGTTGTGGCTGGGTATATGCGGGGTCGGGACATTCACTGTTTTGTGCCTCCTCCTGCTGATATTTCGGGCGCCGGAACGCTGGCTTTTTGTCGGGCAGCAATCCCTGAGCGCGGAAGTTTGGCAACTGGCGCTGGTGTTTTTGGCATATACGGCAATCAGCGCCCCTTTCGATATTTTCGGCGGGCATATACTGCCGCTGGAATATGGTCGCAATTTGAGGGAGTTTCCCGCATTCGTGCGTTTCTGGTTTCAGGGGGCATTTGTTCACGGGGTTTTCCTGACGGTCATTTCTCTGATCGCATTACAGGCGGCGCGTCTGGGCGGGTTACCGTTGCTTGTCGGGGCGTTTACAGGAGTTTCGGTTCTCCTGCTTGCGGGTCAGGCGTTGGTGGCGACCCTGATCAGCGGCGTTCGTTACGGAAAAACGGCGGGGGATACTCCCGAAAGTAATTCTCTGAGCGCCGTCACCGCTACGGGAGATTCCTCTTACTTTACCGGGGGAATTGCGGGGATACCGGGTCTGGAGCGGATTATTCTGCCGGAAAAGTGGAATATCGCTTTTTCCCGTCAGGAACGCGATGTCATTGTATTGCGACGGCGCGAACTGGTGCGAAGCGGTTGCCGGACGCGAGGAGTGGCGCTGGCGATTCTCTGGAATCTTGCCGGGTATACCCTGGCGGGAATGCTGACGCAAACGCTGTCCGGAGTTCCGCTGTCGTCGGTTGCCGGTGTGGTGACTTGCAGTTTGTGGTTCACCATTTGGAACTTCATCGGGCTTCTCGCGCTACCGTCCCCCTCGCAACGTGGCGCGTTTTGCGGGGACGCTTTCACCGTGCGCCGTGGGGCGGAAGTGCATCAATTAACCGGTGTGATCGAGCAGTTGGATCGGATGCAGGACGATGAATATGCGCGTCCGAAGGTGGTGGAAACGTACTTTCACCCGATTCCGTCTGTCGAGCGGCGCCTGGCGCGATTGAATTCCGACACATCGCCCGAGATCGGCGCGTGGAATGCGGCGCGCATGGCGATCTATCTATCGTGGGCGGGCGGCAGTTTCCTCTCCCGCGCTGTCCATTGTAATTCCGGCAGACCGGATGTGTGGGTCTTTCTGCCGTGTGATTAACCGTAAATGTGCGTGTCCGCGCCGTTCAACTCCTACCGGCAAAGGAGGTATACTGCGAGTATGGACTATCACGACATCATCACGGTTATGCCGGGGATGCGCGCGGGCAAGCCGTGCATTCGCGGGATGCGTATTACCCCTGCGGATGTCCTCTCCTACCTCGCGGCGGGCATGACCCATCAGGAAATCCTCGATGATTTTCCCTATCTGACCGAAGATGACATCCGGGCTTCCCTCAGCTACGCCGCCGACCGTGCGCGCCAGACTCTGGTAACCGCGTGAAACTCCTCTTCGACCAGAACCTGCCCTCCGGTTCCACTGCGATTCCCTCGAACAGTTAGATGCTGACCCAATGTCCGGCATCCTCGAAATCTTTCCGAAGGGCAGCGATTGAACTTGATCAATACGCCATCCGGGAAGTCATTTAGCGCATTTCCTCTTGCGGAAAGTCGGCGGGGAACGGGACGGCTCCCGCTTCGGCTTCCAACTCGGCGATAGTGGGCAGGTCGCTCTGCAAATCGACGTGCAGGGAACGGGTCAACTGGGAATTTGTGCAACAGGCTGTTGCACAATTGCTTCGTCGGGCCATGCCTCCGCGAACGCCCGCATATAAAGCAGGTTCGTTCGTGAGAGTCCCTGCATTTCGGGGAAGGCCGACTTTAGATCGCGAGCGAGGCGGTCGATGACTTTGCTTCCCCACCCCAGACTTTGTTGTCGTGCCAGAATATCGCGTCCGATCTGCCAGTACAGCAAGACCAGTTCGCGGTTGACCGCAAGCGCGGCGCGTCCCTGAGCGGCGCGAATCCGCTCCTTTAAGTCCGACAGAAAATCAGGATAATCGGTCGGGAGCGGTTCCGGGGTCGTCGCGCTACGGAAAAGGTTATCAGGCATTTATTCGTTTTCTCCCTGTATCAGAATGGTATAGAGCGCCACATTGATATAGTAATTCGAGCGACCAATTCGCTGACGAACCAGAAAGCCGTCCTCGACCAGCGTGTCCAGATAGCGGGTAGCCGTCGGACGGGAAACGCGCAGGTCGCGCTCGACAAACTCAATTTTGGTATAAGGGTGGGCAAAAAGATTATTTATCAAGTCCTGGCTGTAGAATTTGTGCTTGCTACGAATCCGATGTTTGTAGTCCAGGAAAGCGTCTTTGATCTGCCGGACAGTAACAATGGCCTGCTTGGCGGTTTCCTCTACCGCCGTGAGCATATACAGTATCCAACTTTCCCACTCTCCCGAATCCCGCACTGCCTGTAAAAGGCGATAGTATTCCGTTTTCGTGCGGACGATGTAGCGGCTCAGGTACAAAACGGGAATATCTAACAGCCCCTGTTGCACCAAATAGAGAACGTTAATGATGCGCCCAGTGCGTCCGTTTCCATCGTAGAACGGATGAATGCTTTCAAATTGATGGTGGATAATCGCCATTTTGATGAGCGGGTCGGCGTCCAGAAGGCTGTCGTCATTAAGGAATTGCTCCAAGTCGGACATCAGGCGGACGATAGTCGGCGCGTCCTGCGGCGGGATGTAGATCGTCTCGCCGAAGGTGTTTTTCAGTTCCGTGCCGGGCAATTCGCGGAAACCGGCGCTGTTGCCTTCTAATTCTCTCTGAATTTGCACGATGTAGTTTGATGTTAATAAGCCGTGTTCTCTGACCAGTTCAAAGCCGGTACTCAAGGCTTGAACGTAGCGGCGCACTTCCTTCGCGGCGAGGTTATTGCCGAACTCCGGGAACAGGCTTTCGCGGTAGAGGTCATCATGGGTTGTCACAATGTTTTCGATTGCGGAACTGTCTTTTGCCTCCTGCATCACCAGTGAGTTTATGAGAATCGCCGGATTGGGTACGGACGCGGAAACGCCCTTTAGTTCGGCAAGTTGCCGACTTGCCGCCGCCAATCGTTTCAGTACGGCAGGGGTTTCCCATGCCGTGCCACGCTTCTCTGTCAGGTTTGTTATGGTGTCCATATCGGTAAAGAAAACGCCGCTTTTCTTTGCACATCGCAGGGCATACGTAAAGAAAATGCCACTTTTCTTTACACGTCTCTTTGCATGTCGCAAGGCAAGATTCAGCAGATGCGATGACCGTACTGCAACAGTGTCCGATCCCAATCCGCCATTTTAAGCGGCAAATCCCGCCAGTAGTACTTCAAATCGTTGGATTTCCAGTCCGCATAGATTTGCTCCCAGGTCAGTTCACAATGCGGGCGCAAAGAGTTGATTTCCACGGGCTCGACCAGTGGCTGGTACCGAACATCGAACGATAAGCGGATGCGGTCGCGAAACTGGCAGGGCAGTGCGCGATGCACCATAAACGCGGGAAATGTCAACACATCCCCCATTGCGAAGTCACCTTCCACCCAATCCGATTCGCCGGGACAGAGTTGTGCGGCAATCGCACCCGCCCCTTTCGCCGGCTCAATCGGCAGGTAGCCCAGATTTTGCGAACCTCGCAACACTTTGAGAGCGCCCAGAGAACGAGGGCAATCCCCGATGGGAAACCAGCATGTCCATGTCTGCGCCGTGCCTTGAATCAGGGGGAAGTCTTGATGCGGCGGGGTCGGGAACACCGCAGGATGGGGCGTGATCATGCGAATGATGTGTCGTGCATGAACCAGCGGCTCACCGCCGAAAAGCGTCCGATACAGATTCAGAAGATGCGGATGATGCGGCAATCGGTGAACGCTCTCCAATTTCTGGACGTCATGGTAGGCATCGCGGCTGACACCGATATCGGTTCGCATCTTCGACTCCGGCTCCTGAGAAAGCGCCGCAACACGCAATCGTCCCAATGAACGATTCCCCCCCTTGCGTAGCCAACCATGCCGCTCGACGACATCCAGAAGATCCTCGCGCACCGGTGAAATCGCTTCTGCGGGCAACAATCCCCGGAAGAACAGATACCCATCCTGTTCCGCTCGCGCGCGCAACTGCTCTGGCTGCGTCAATAACGCCGTCGAATCCACGAATTGGTTTGTCATGGCTCTCACTTCTCACCGCATTGTCTATCGAAGTTCATACCTGTTTTCTACCATGTAGCAGCGCTACAGGGCGGAAATCCGCCGCGCCAGTTCTTCCGGTAATTCAGGATAAGGGTCACTGGCATTGTTTGCTGTCGTACTTTCAAGAATGGTACGACCGAAACCTCGCCTCGGTCGCTGATGATTGGTTCTTCTCTTCAATGGAGGTGATCAGGGAAAGACCTGCGGGACACTTCCATCGGCGAAGCGGTAGGCGTAAAAGTGGGAATCCAACGTGAAGATATGCAGATCACGCAAGGTTTCGGCGGCGGCCATAAGTGAAGCGTCGGCGTAGTCCATCGGCGTGTCCCGGTATTGGGCCATAAGGCGTTCCATCGTTTCTTCCTCGGTTGAATTGCCATAGTGCAGGCGAATGGTTCCGACTTGACGCCATCTCCAGAGCGTTTGTTGGCCCCGGTAGCCCAAATTACGGCCCAGAAGATAGTGCGCCTCCGTAAAACACGGAATCGTCGTGACCAGCGGCGTCGGCAGAGACGGCAGAAGCGAGCGGCAGCGAGAATGATGAAGGTCATCGGCGTCGATCAACGCGACAATAGGCCCTGTATCTATAAGCATCAGAGATGCCCATCTCGTCGTTTTTGTGCCATGCCCTCTGCGAACTGTTTACCGGTCTCCTGAGAAAGTAAGCCCTGACCACTATGAAGGACGCCGACCAGCCCGCGCCAGATTTCAGGCAAGTCGGAATCGTCCGTTGAGAGCGTGGGTGTGGCAAGCAGGGGGCGTATCTGCCCTAAGACATAATCTTCCGGTGTCTGCCCATGCTCCTGTGCAAGTTGTTGGAGTTGCGCCTCCTCTTCAGGAGCAAGCGTAATGGTGATACTCATGGTCGTCTTCCCTTTCTGTTGTAACAAACCTACTGCGCCTTCATCAATTTATTCACCAGCGCTTCCGGTAATTCAAGGGTAAGGGTCACTGGCATTGTTTCCTGTCGTACTATCAAGAATGGTACGACCGAAACCTCGCCTCGTCAATGCGGGTGAATCTTATCGACTTTGCGGGATTGGGCTTTTTGCTCGCCGGAAGGTTGATCTGACGCAGGAAAATCGTCGCGCCGCGCCGCCTGTGATTTAATCCGTTTAGAGGGAAAGCCGAAATGACACAGATTGCCATACGCCTGAATACCATTGTCCTGCCCGGCAAGCGTATCGAAGTGTCCGCCCCGGAACTCACGGAAAACGACCGCGTGGAACTCATCATCCTGCAAGCATCGCCCGTCCGCGACGACGCCGCCGTCTTCGCCTCCGCCCTCGACTACCTGGACTCCCTGCCCCGCATCACCCGCACCCCGGAGGAATGGCAACAGATCGAACGCGAACTGCTCCCCTGAATCCCATGCGCCGCTGGGCAACACGCAATAAAATCCGGACAGAAAGAAGGACGCGGAGCTTCGCTCTGCGTCCTTCCGTCCCTACGAATCAACCTACTGTTACTGGGGCGCAGATCGCGCCGGACTGAGATTCGGGGCTTCCCCCGCTGGAGGATTCGTAGGCGACCAGTGACGCTCCGGCGAGAATTATCAGAAGACCGGCCCACTGCCACCCCGATTTCGGTGTTTGCGAGTTCGCCAGCAACCCGAATCGAACAAAAACAAGGCTGAGAATCGCCACCGCCAGAGGTTCGATGCTTCGGATGCTTGCGAGGGCCGCCGCTGAAATTCTTCCCGCTTCCGATATGAAAATTAAATTCGCCCCTGCTCCGAAAAGAGCTGCGAGGACAAATAAAACGGCAACTGTCGTCAGTTGTGATTGGCTCAGTGCACGTATCGATTGCAACAAATCCGTTCCGGTCACAAACGTTTCATAACCGCTGCGGATCGCAACAGCAAAAAAAACGAGACCGAACCAGAGAAGGGTCAGGAGCGTCGCATTGACGCCAAACGACCGCAATCGCGTCAACAAAATCGTATTTAGGCTGTAGAAAAAAACTATTAGCAGTAGGGCTTTCATGTTGTTTCTGGCTCCTTTTGTTGGATCAATTTCATAAGTCATTTTGCAAACCGTATATCTGGCCCCCCTGCCCCCCATTAATGGGGGGTTAGGGGGGCCAGATGCGGACTTATGCAAGAGGTCTATTAGAATTCGGCGCGTCCTGCATTTTGCAAGACGCGCCAGGTATTTCTGATCATGCCGACCAGAGTTGCGAAGGACGCTCTGCAGTCGGCGTTACCGATTCCGCCTCAGGCTTCGCTTCCTGACCCAAAGGGCGGTTTAAAAAAACAACGTCGACCCATTCGCCAAAGCGGAGTCCCGCTCGCTTGATTGTTCCTCCGAACGGGTTGTCGGTGAACCCAAGGCTGCGAGCAAGACGCAAGGATGGCTCGTTTGAAGCGGCTATACGCGCGACAACATTGGTCAGGATGCCGGCTCGTTCCGCTTCTCGGATGAGATGCTTCGCCAGCTTCTTGCCGATGCCTTTACCCGCGAAAGCCGGATGGACATACCACGACGCCTCCCCGGTCTGGCGGAAGCCAGCCATTGAGGAAAACGGGCTGATGCACGCCCACGCGGCAATTTCACCGTCCACCTCGGCGACATAGAGGGGGTAATCCCCGCCATGCGACGAGACGAAAGTCTCATACTCCGCGAAGGGCGCTGTCTGGAGCGTGACAGCAGGTATCATGTTGATGCCCGTCTCATGAATCGCACCGATTTCTGGAGCGTCATTCAGACGCGCCAGTCGAATTTGGATATTCAAGCGTTACACCTAAAAACAATCTGTCCGTCCGGTAAGTGCGCCGATCAAACGACGTACCAAGAAGGACAAGTCCCCGCTTACCGCGAATCGACGGGTACAATAGCGAACAAGCCTTCACAGCAAAAGAAATGCTGATTTGGCCCGCAACGCGTTAAACCACCACGCGTTTCGCTGGGCTTCTGAGTTGTGTGCAATTGCACGGAACCTGAGGAGAAAAATGTTAAAAATTTTCTATGCAATTGCACGGGAATTGTGAGAGAAATTGAAGAATCGGGAAGAATGAATGGCACGCGTCAACATCGAAGCGATATTTCGGGAGGATAGTGAGGCATGGAGATCATTTTTCGCTCTGCTTCCTGCTGTCTCCGGAGTCAAAAAATCCATCACCACGATTTGGCTGGTGATCGCTCGCGCCTGCCAGGACGAGACGTTTGAAGATTTGGACGTTAGTTGGGCTACGGTGACTCGCTATCTGAATAAATGTCAGAAAAAGCCCGGACATTTCACCGATGATGCGATCAGGAGGATCTTCATACTGCTCAAGGTTGATAAACCGGAAGAACACCACGCCTATCCGGCGTTGACCTTCACATTGCAAAATGACGAAGATGAAAGCAAGCGCCCCGAACTGTTTCGCAAGCGTTATGCGAAGCCTCCGCGACATCTGTCCACAGCGGGAATCCCCGATTCCCTAGATCAACAAAAAACTGCGAATTTGTCTCCGGAAGAGGAGGCTATCCGGAGCTATCTGGAGGCGTTTGTGGGGAAGATGGAGGCGAAGGTGGAACAGGCGATGTCCCTTTCCGCGCAAGATTCGCCGGAGGCGATAAAGCGGAAAGTCAGTCGTCATGACATGGACGACTCGCCAGCCAGCCTGGCTATCGAGCGTTCCGTCATTTACCAGGAGGAAAGCGACGGGGTGGTTGAGAAGTTCGATTCATTCAAGGAAGCGTTCGACGCACATGAGGGACGAGCTCTACTGTTAGGGGAACCGGGGGCGGGCAAGACGACGACGCTGCGACAGTTGGCGGCGGAGAAGGCGCGGCGCTGTCTGGAGGCGCTGAATCAGAATGGCGCGACTGACCTTCCGCCGATCCCGCTACTCCATTATATTCGCCATTGGCAACAGCAGGGGGCCGAAAGATTCAATCCCGCGCGACAGAGGACGATTCCGGAGTGGATACGGTCGGAATTAAAGTCCGACAGGGTGACTTTTCCGGAGGAAGTGTGGCAAAAGCGCACGTTCCTGTATCTTCTGGACGGGTTAGATGAACTGGGGAGCGGGCAGCGCGACTTCCGGGACGGGCAGGAAGGCGATCCGCAAGACGATCCGCGCCTTGTGTTTCTGACGGCGGCGCAGGAGCAGTTGCCGGACGACGCACCCATGGCAATTTCATGCCGTGTGCAGGACTACCGGGAGATTGGCGATAAGACGACTCTGACCGGTGCGGCGACGCTATTGCCGCTAACGCCGGAGAAAATAGAGAAGTTCCTTACGGAGCGGAATCAGGGGAGATTATGGGAAATCGCCAGTAAAGATTCCGATAAAGATTCCGAGTTGATCGAAATCCTACGGACGCCGCTTTTACTGGGACTATTCAGTGTAGCTGTCGGCGAGAATGCCAATAAACTTCCTCCAGATTTTTCGGTACGAACGGCGAACGACATCTTTAAATTCTACATTGAGCAGCGACTGGAACACGAGAGCGTCAAACGCGTTGTGCTGGAATTCGATGAGCCGGAAACGCGGCGCCGTCTGGGAGCGCTCGCCGCCGCGATGTGGCGGTTTCCGTGGAATAGCGCCGCGAACCTAACCGTCAAGGAGGTAGCAGCAGTTCTGGGGGAAGATGGCGAGGAATTTATTCCGTTTGCGTGTCGCCTGAATTTCCTGCGCCGGGAGGGTGAGAGTGTTTCATTCATTCATTTGCGGTTCCGGGACTATTGCGCGGTTCCGGCATTGAATAACGTCCTGAACGATCCCAATGTGGATATAGATGTCCGTCGGAGCGCCGCTTATGCGTTGGGCAAGATCGGCGGTGCGGAGGCGGTGACGGCATTGATTAACGTCCTGAACGATCCCAATGTGGATAAGGATGTCCGTGGGAGAGCCGCTTGGGCGTTGGGCGAGATCGGCAGTGCGGAGGCGGTAACGGCATTGATTAACGTCCTGAACGATCCCAATGTGGATCAGTATGTCCGTTGGAGCGCCGCTGATGCGTTGGGCGAGATCGGCGGTGCGGAGGCGGTAACGGCATTGACTAACGTCCTGAAAGATTCCAATGTGGATCAGTATGTCCGTTGGAGCGCCGCTGATGCGTTGGAGCGTTTACGGAAGCGGAAGGAGCAGGATGGGGCGTAGGGCGATAAGGAGGTGGATTCATTCCCTACCGCCCGATACGGACGATTACCGGGGGCGAACGGGAGTTATTTTCGGATGGTGAAGCGGTCTACTTCGGCGCCGACGCTGTTGATCTGGCGTAGGGTCAGGTTTTTGCCGTCGATGTCGACGGCGGTGAGAGAGTGCACTTCGCTGATGAAACGGTAGGTGAAGGTTTGCCAGGTGTTGGGCTTGCGCTGCTGATCCGGGTCGTAGAGGCCCGCGCCGCCGGCGCCGGTGACGATATACAGGACGCCATCGGGTTTGGCGTTCCGGTCGCCGTCGAAGGTTTTATCGAGTGTCCATTCCCCGGCAATCGGGCCATCCGCCCGACGCGCTTTCTGCGATTCGTCATACGCGGACGGGTAAATCTTGAAGCGCATCGGATAACTGCGCTGGTAGTTGTGGACATGGCCGTTGAAGACGATATCCACTTTGCCCTTCTCGAAGATATCCGACATCAATCGCATGCGTTGCTCGGCGAAGTGGCTGTACGATGAGTTGAAGCCGGGCTGATGGAAGGCGACGAATCGCCAGGTCGCTTTTTTCGCCTTCTCCAGATCCTTCTCCACCCAGGCGCGAAGGGCGCTGTCCGTCCAGTCCACATAGGAGTTGGCATCGAGAATCGTCCAGTGCGCGTTGCCGTAGTCGAAGGAGAAGTTCGCCATGCGCGGGTAGTTTTCGCCGGATGCCGCCAGGAACGCCTTACGATTTTCTTCCGGCCCGGTGAGCGTGTTCGTGCTGGGTGCGCCCGTTTCGCCGATGGGGCCGTTGAGCGGCTGTGACCAGTAGTAGAAATACGCCATCGTGTCCGGCGACTTTTCGAAATTGGCGTTCAGGATGTCATGGTTTCCCGGCGACGACAGAAACGGAATCGAGCGCGTCAACGGGGCGCCGATGGTTGGGGACGATTCGTCGGCGTTGTAGATCGGGAAGTATTTGGTGCGGTACTCGGAAATGCGCCCGGAACCGTAGACGATATCGCCGGTGATGAAGACAAAGTCCGGTTTGGTGAGCATGGTCTGGTAGGCAATCGCCTTTTGACCGGGGGTATCCTGCCCGCAATCGCCGAAGACGACGAAGCGGACGGGTTGATTCGCGGCTTTTCGGGCGACGCCGGTGGCTTGAAAAACGGGGTTCCCCGCCTTGAGGATGCGGTACGTGAACGGCGCTCCGGGTTTGAGACCGTCGAGGGTGGCTTTCCAGACGCGATGCGGTTCGATGCCGGTGATCGCGACCCGGCGGGAAATGGGAGTTGCCATGCGCTTCCATTCGGAAGAACCTGCCGCCTGAATATCCACTTGCCAGTCGCTGTCCTCGTCGATGGTTTGCCAGAGAGTTTGCAGTCGTTCCGATTTTTGCAGGGACGGGTTATCACCGAGTTGCAAATACGGTTTCTGCAAGAACGGCGAGACTGTCTGAGCATCGGCGGCGATGGGCGCCACAGCGCTGACAGCGAGCAGGGTCAGGGTTGCGAACAGACCGCGAAATCCGTATCGAACCACGCAAGAAACAGGAGTCATATGCGATGTGCCTCAAATTGGGATGGGGAAATCTCCGATGATACCGGAGCGCCATTGCATTATGCCGCTTCGTGCCGTGAATCCATATTAAGCGAAAGTTAAATCTTGCGCTTTGCCCGTTCCTGAACGGCGTCATACGAGGGTAACCGGAAGCGGAAGGAACCGTATGCACAAGCATTCTGTGCTACTTGCGGCGGCGTATCACCTTCACCGCAGGCGACTTCTTGCTCCGTACAACCCTGTGGCGCTTAGTGGATGCTTCGCCAGAGATAACAACTCCCGCTTTCCGCGTTGCATAGGAGCGTCCACGGGCATAAACGGTAATCGGCATCGCCGTAGCAATATCTTCCGCGTTTTTCTTCGCCTGCGTCGCGACGGCCTCTTGGAGTAGTTTGGCGCGATTCCGCGCCGCTATCTTGCGTATGCGCCCCTTACCTAAGATATCAAGGACGTTTTCCTCGTCGTCACGAATAAACGGCATTTAGAATCCCTCCTCCCGGTATTCTATATTCAATGTCGAAGTGACTCGCTTCATTGTATCAGCGTAAACACGTCGGTTATATTCTTTCTCATTAATCTTACGGCTGATAAAGCTCTTATCGTGCCTGTCGGAAAAAGTTTTAAGCCATTTCAACCATTCCGCCATGAAATTATTAGGCCATCCCGACGCAGGACGGATTATGACATACCGCGTTTTGGGTCCAATCGCACGAAACTCCGCAGGGTTCGCCGAAAGAACAAACATAATATCCCTACGCCCGAAGGAGTAGTCGCTCGGATGATTGTGTAGAAATAGACCGTCTTTGACGAAGGCTTTTTCCTCATCGCTTGGGTCAGCGCTGTTTTCATCGCCATTCTTGCCAAAACGGTAAACGCCGTCCGCCCCCCATACGTGAACCGTCTCAAACTTCTGGTTTCGTATAGTGCGCTCAGCTTCTTCCACACTTGCCGGAACCGGCGGACGCTCTGGAGGATTGGACGCCAACGCAATAACTCTCCCTTACGATAGTCTGGATACGCCTTTTTGTTTCCAATTTCCTATTTCTTGTTATATTTTCGATTGAACCAATCGAACGCCCTCGCCCACGCGATAACGTCTGCATTTCCTGCATTTTTCAGACTCCTCGGTGCGCGCAATAGACCCTTGTGATTTCCCTTGCGCGTGCGCGTTAGCGTCTCAGATTTCCCGATTTTTTAGGATAAAAGAGAAAAAGGAAAAGCCTAACGGAGTCCTGGGGGAGCGCAGCAACGGAAGCCGACGCCGACGCCGCCCCTGAAGGTCGGTTCAGCACAGGACCGGGCAGTGGAACGGAAGATGTCTGGAATACGGTATTCCCAGGAACCGCCACGCAACACACGGCGGGATTGGGGGGTGCTAAATGGTCCCTGAGGATCACGCTTTAGAGAGGACTCGTTATAGTAGTAGCTATCGTCATAGTAGTCTGCGCACCACTGCCAAACATTCCCTGCCATGTCCACAAGGCCATAACCATTCACAAACACGCGAGCGCGGCGGTACACCGAAGCCGTCCGTTTGTTGGAGTTCTTGTCCCAGACCAACTTACTCTCATCGAAGGCATCGCCCCAAGGATACTTTGTATTCTTGCCCCCCTTCGCCGCGTACTCCCACTGCGCCTCCGTAGGCAAAGACAATCCCGCCCACACACAATACGCTTTCGCCTCATTACAAGAAACACTCACTATCGGGTGGTCGTCAATCCATCCCCACGCGGGGGGGTAAGGCATCACCTCGCCCGTCGCTCTGCAGTACTCCTTCCACATCGCAACTGTTACCGGAGTGCGACCCATCTCAAACGGCGACATCGTCACACTGTGCACGGGCTTCTCGTCAGCATCTCCGTCGCTGCTGCCCATCAGGAATGAACCGCCGGGTATACTCGCCATTTGCTCCTTATACTCCGCAAGAGTCCGAGGAGCCGACATTCTCAGAACGTCCGTATCCGTAACAGGTGTTCCCGGAGAGGGAACTTCCGCAGCGGGTGTCTCTGGAGAGTCGGGGGCTTTTACCGCGACATTATCGACGTTGCCATTGTCAGCGTAGAATTGGCCGGGCGTCCGAAAACCGTTATTTTGCGCCGTGAAAACCTCGGACAACGCAAGCCCCATATTGAGGGACTGACCTTCCGTGAAATTGAAACTCACAAAGCCGACCGCCTGACCATAACTATTCAAAATCGGACTTCCTGAACTGCCATGGCTGATCGGAGCGGTGATTTGCAAATATTTCCGATCCCCCACCTGCCTCTTACTGCTGAGGATTCCAGTTGTGATGGTCTGGGTCAGGAAACCAAGCGGGTTGCCGATGACAAAGATATCGTCGCCGGGCGATAAGTCGTTGGTAGTTACGAATTCCAGCGGGCGGACGCCTCGAAGCGGTTCAACGACGATGAGCGCGGCATCGCCGTCCCTGTTTACCGCAATCTTCTTGATGACGATTTCCTTGCCGTTATTGGTAAGGACTTTAAGGGATTTCGCCCCGCTCACCACATGGTAACAGGTGATGACGAATTCTACGCTATCCTTTGGGTCGCCGACAAGAAAACCGGTTCCTGTCCCGGTGTCGGTCTTGATCTGCACAATCGCGTCTTTGCACTTGTCGAAGACTTGCTTGGCGGTAAGTTTTTGATTGGATGGCGTCTTCTTTTGTGCGAATGTCGGGCAAGCAATGAAAGACACAAG